>CAWJXU010000011.1:0-331101 GCA_963846865.1 uncultured Thermoleophilaceae bacterium
GATGGAGCAGGAGCAAGAGCGCGGCATCACGATCACGTCGGCCGCGACCACGGCGTCCTGGAAGGACTACCGGATCAACATCATCGACACGCCGGGCCACGTCGACTTCACCGTCGAGGTCGAGCGCTCGCTGCGCGTGCTCGACGGCGCGATCGCCCTGTTCGACTCCGTAGCCGGCGTCGAGCCGCAGTCCGAGACCGTCTGGCGCCAGGCCGACAAGTACCGCGTTCCCCGGATCGCCTACATCAACAAGATGGACCGCGTCGGGGCGAACTTCACCAGGGCGTGCAGACGATGGTCGACCGCCTGGGTGCGGTCCCGGTCCCCATCCAGCGCCGATCGGCGCTGAGGCGGACTTCACAGGGATCATCGACCTCGTCTCCATGAAGGCCGTCGTCTACAAGGATGACCTCGGCACGGAGTGGGAGGAGACCGACATCCCGGCCGAGCACCAGGAGGCCGCCGAGGCCGGCCGCACCGCGCTGATCGAGGCCGTCGCCGAGTACGACGACGAGCTGATGGAGGACTACCTCGAGGGCAAGGACATCGAGGTGGACCGCCTGAAGGCCGACATCCCAAGGCCACGCTCGACTTCCACGGCGGCGAGCGCCCCGCGCTCACGCCCGTCCTCTGCGGTTCGAGCTTCAAGAACAAGGGCGTGAGCCGCTGCTCGACGCGGTCCTCGACTACCTGCCGAGCCCGCTCGACGTCCCGCCGGTCGAGGGGATGGAGCCCGCGAAGAAGGGCGAGGAGGAGGACACCCCGTCTGTGCGCGAGCCGAAGGACGACGCTCCGTTCTCCGCGCTCGCGTTCAAGGTCATGTCCGACCCGTTCGTCGGCAAGCTCACCTACTTCCGCGTGTACTCGGGCAAGCTCGAGGCCGGCGGGCGCGTGCTGAACGTGAGCACCGGCCGCACGGAGCGCGCCGGCCGCATCCTGATGATGCATGCGAACGACCGCGAGGAGCAGCAGGAGATCTACGCGGGCGACATCGCCGCTGCGGTCGGCCTCAAGCAGACCTCGACCGGCGACACGCTCTGCGCTCCCGACGCGCCGATCAAGCTCGAGACGATCGAGTTCCCCGAGCCCGTCGTGCACGTCTCGATCGAGCCGAAGACCAAGGTCGATCAGGAGAAGATGGCCACCGCGCTCTCGCGGCTCGCCGAGGAGGACCCGACGTTCCAGGTCCGCACCGACGAGGAGACCGGCCAGACCGTCATCTCGAGCATGGGCGAGCTCCACCTTGAGGTGATCGTCGACCGCATGAAGCGCGAGTTCAACGTCGAGGCCGGCGTCGGCCGCCCGCAGGTGGCCTACCGCGAGACGATTCGCGGTGAGGCGAAAAAGGTCGAGGGCAAGTTCATCCGCCAGACCGGCGGCTCGGGCCAGTACGGCGTGGTCTACATCGACCTCGAGCCGTGCCCGGGCGAGGGCTTCGACTTCGTGAACAAGATCAAGGGCGGGTCCGTCCCGTCGGAGTTCATCCCCGCCGTCGAAAAGGGCATCGAGGAGGCGCTCGAGTCCGGCGTCAAGGCCGGCTTCCCGATGGTGGACGTCCGCGCCACGCTGGTCGACGGCAAGTACCACGACACCGACTCCTCGGAGGTCGCCTTCAAGATCGCCGGCTCGCTGGCGCTCAAGGAGGCCGCCAAGCGCGCCAAGCCGGTGCTGCTGGAGCCGGTCATGTCCGTCGAGGTGGTCACGCCGCAGGAGTTCCTCGGCGACGTGATCGGCGATCTCTCGAAGCGCCGTGGCCGGGTCGAGGGCCAGGAGCCGCGCGGGAACGCCCTCGCCGTAGCGGCCCGCGTTCCCCTCGGCGAGATGTTCGGCTATGCAACGGATCTGCGCTCGAACACACAGGGTCGCGCCGCCTATTCCATGCAGTTCGACCGCTATGAGGAAGTGCCGCCGAACATCGCGCAGGAGATCACCGAGCACCGCACCGGCGAGCCCGGGTCTGCGGCGGCATAACGAGTATGTTTTTCCGGTTCTACACGCAAAGGAGCGACTAGAAAGTGGCAAAGGAGAAGTTCGAGCGCGACAAGCCGCACGTGAACGTCGGCACGATCGGGCATATCGACCACGGGAAGACGACCCTCACCGCGGCGATCACCCAGGTCCTGTCCGAGAAGATGGGTGGCGAGGCGAAGAGCTTCGACGAGATCGACAACGCGCCCGAGGAGAAGGAGCGCGGGATCACGATCGCCACTTCGCACGTCGAGTACCAGACCGAAAACCGCCACTACGCCCACGTCGACTGCCCGGGCCACGCGGACTACGTCAAGAACATGATCACGGGTGCCGCCCAGATGGACGGCGCGATCCTCGTGGTGTCGGCCGCCGACGGCCCGATGCCGCAGACCCGCGAGCACATCCTGCTCGCTCGCCAGGTAGGCGTGCCCTACATCGTCGTGTTCCTCAACAAGGCGGACATGGTCGATGACGACGAGCTCCTCGAGCTCGTCGAGGTGGAGGTGCGTGACCTCCTCTCCGAGTACGACTTCCCTGGCGACGACATCCCCTTCATCACCGGCTCGGCGCTGAAGGCGCTCGAGGGTGACGAGGAGGCGAAGGCGAAGATCGTCGAGCTCGCCGAGGCGCTGGATTCGTACATCCCGGAGCCGGAGCGCGAGCTCGACAAGCCGTTCCTGATGCCGGTCGAGGACGTGTTCTCGATCACGGGCCGCGGCACGGTGGCAACCGGCCGCATCGAGCAGGGCATCGTCAACACCGGCGACGAGGTCGAGGTCGTCGGTATCAAGGAGCAGACCGACAAGACCGTCGTAACGGGCGTCGAGATGTTCCGGAAGATCCTCGACCAGGGCCAGGCTGGCGACAACGTCGGCTGCCTGCTCCGCGGCACCAAGCGCGAGGAGATCGAGCGCGGCCAGGTGCTGTGCAAGCCGGGGTCGATCACCCCGCATACCAAGTTCAAGGCCGAGGTCTACTGCCTCAAGAAGGAAGAGGGTGGGCGCCACACCCCGTTCTTCAACGGCTACCGGCCACAGTTCTACTTCCGCACGACCGACGTCACCGGCGTGGCCAACCTGCCCGAGGGCACGGAGATGGTCATGCCGGGCGACAACGTCCAGATGACGATCGAGCTGATCCAGCCGATCGCCATGGACCAGGGCCTCCGCTTCGCGATCCGCGAAGGTGGCCGCACCGTCGGCTCGGGCGTGGTGACGGAGATCGTCGAGTAGAGAAAGCTCAAAGGACAAGCGGTACTGGGGGCGGGTCGCGTTCAAGGCCCGCCCTCGCCGTGTCCAAAGGACCCACCTAGTTGGCAGCGATTACGCAAAACAAGATCCGAATCAGGCTCAAGGCCTACGACCACTCCGCCATCGAGACGGCGGCGAAGGAGATCGTGGACACGGCCGAGCGCACCGGCGCGACCGTCGCCGGGCCTGTTCCGCTGCCCACCGAGAAGAACATCTACTGCGTGATCCGCTCGCCGTTCAAGGACAAGGACTCCCGTGAGCATTTCGAGATCCGCACCCACAAGCGGCTGATCGACATCCATCAGCCGACGCCGAAGACGGTCGACTCGCTCCAGCGGCTCGACCATCTCCCGGCGGGCGTGGACATCCAGATCCAACTCGTCTGATGGCTGCGTTGCTCGGCAGAAAGCTCGGGATGACCCAGGTCTTCGCCGAGGATGGGCAGGTCCAGCGCGTCACCGTGCTCGAGGCGGGGCCCTGCCGGGTCACCGGCATCCGCACCCACGACCGCGACGGCTACGAGGCCGTCCAGCTCGCGTTCGGCGAGGTGCCCGCGAAGGCGCTCAACAAGCCGCTGCTGGGCCATCTGAAGAAGGCCGACGCCGGGCCGCTCCGCCACGTCCGCGAGTTCCGCGACGAGGCCGGCGAGCTGCAGGTCGGCGAGGACGTGAAGGTCGACGTCTTCGAGAAGGGCCAGGAGGTCAAGGTGTCCGGCGTCTCGAAGGGCAAGGGCTTCCAGGGCACGATCAAGCGCCACAACTTCAGCCGCGGGCCGGTCACGCACGGCTCGCACAACGTGCGCGCGCCGGGCTCGATCGGCGCGTCGGCCACGCCTTCGCGTGTCTTCAAGGGCATCCGCGGCCCGGGCCAGATGGGCAACAAGCGGGTTACGCAGCGCGGGCTCACCGTCGTGGACGTGATCCCGGAGGACAACCTGCTGCTCGTGCGCGGCTCCGTCCCGGGACCCAAGGGCGCGGTCGTCGAGATAAGGACCACCTCGTGAAGGCGGCCACGCTCGGCAAGAGCACGAAGACCGACGTCGATGCGGCCGTTTTCGGGGAGAAGTTCCACATGTCGCTCGTGCACGAGGCGGCGCGCGCCGAGCTCAATGCCCGGCGGCGCGGTACCGCTTCCACGAAGACGCGCGGAGAGGTCGCGATGACCGGCGCAAAGGCATGGCGCCAGAAGGGCACCGGCCGCGCCCGCGCCGGAGCGCTCTCCACTCCGCAGCGGTACGGCGGCGGCGTCGCGTTCGGCCCCAAGCCGCGCCACTACACCGTCAAGGTCAACAAGAAGGCCTTCCGCAAGGCGCTTCGCGCCGCGCTCTCCGTGCACGCCGACCGGGGCACGCTCGCCGTCTTCGAGCCGGGCGACTACGACAAGCCCGCCACGAAGCAGGCGGCGGACGCGCTTGCGAAGTTCGGCGAGGGCCGCGCGCTCGTCGTGTGCGCGCGCGAGGACGACGACAACGCGGTCAAGTCCTTCCGGAACATCCGCGACGTCACGGTCCTGCCCGTCGACTCGGTCGGCGTCGCCGACGTGATCGGCGCCGAGCGGCTCGTCCTGTCGACGGCCGCGCTCGAGGAGCTCACCAGGAGGGCGGCATGACAGCCCGCGAGGTGGTCATCCGTCCGGTCGTCAGCGAGAAGAGCTACGCGCTCCTGGCGGCCAACAAGTACACGTTCCGGGTCCACGACGACGCGCACAAGACGCAGGTCCGCCAGGCGATCGAGGAGGTCTTCGGCGTCCGGGTAGAGGGCGTGCGGACCTCGTGGGTGAAGTCGAAGCCCAAGCGCCGCGGCTGGTCGAGCGGCAAGACACGCCGCTGGAAGAAGGCGATCGTCCAGCTCCACCCCGAGGACTCGATCGAGCTCTTCGAGGGCCAGGACATCGAGTAATGGCGATCAAGAAGCACAAGCCCACCTCTCCCGGCCGTCGCTTCGCGACGTGGAACGACAACGCCGAGGTCACGAAGGCCGAGCCGGATAAGGCGCTCGTCGAGGGCCTCAAGAAGTCCGGCGGGCGCAACACGCACGGCCGGATTACCTCGCGCCACCGCGGCGGCGGCGCCAAGCGCAAGTACCGCAAGATCGACTTCAAGCGCCAGAAGGACGGCGTGCCCGCCAAGGTCGCGGCGATCGAGTACGACCCCAACCGCTCGGCGCACATCGCCCTGCTCCACTACGCCGACGGTGAGAAGCGCTACATCCTCGCGCCGCAGCGCCTGCGCGTGGGGGCGACCGTGATGTCGGGGCCCACAGTGGAGCCGTCGCTCGGCAACGCGCTGCCGCTGGCTCGCATCCCGACGGGCACGGTGATTCACAACGTCGAGCTGACGCCGGGCCGCGGCGGCCAGATGGCGCGATCCGCCGGCGCCGCCATCCAGCTCATGGCGAAGGAGGGCCGCTACGCGACGCTCCGCCTGCCGTCGGGCGAGATGCGGATGGTGCTCACCGACTGCCGCGCCACCGTGGGCACGATCGGCAACGTCGAGCACCAGAACATCGACATCGGCAAGGCGGGTCGCAACCGCCACAAGGGCAAGCGTCCGCAGACGCGCGGCACAGCCATGAACCCGGTCGACCATCCGCACGGCGGTGGCGAGGGCTCCACCACGGCCGGCCGGCATCCGGTCACGCCGTGGGGTGTGCCGACCCTCGGCTACCGGACCCGCAAGAAGAACAAGCAGTCGGACCGCTACATCGTGCGCGGACGCCGGAGGGGCAAGAAGAGATGAGCCGTTCGTCCAAGAAGGGCCCGTGGGTCGAGGAGCGCCTCATGGCGCGTGTCCAGGCCATGAACGAGTCCGGCAACAAGCAGATGGTGAAGACCTGGTCGCGGACCTCGACGATCTTCCCCGACATGGTCGGGCACACGATCGCCGTGCACGACGGCCGCAAGCACGTGCCGGTCTTCGTCTCGGAGTCGATGGTCGGCCACAAGCTCGGCGAGTTCGCGCCCACGCGGATGTTCCGCGGCCACGCCGGCGGTGACAAGGCGAAGATGCGATGAGCGACGAGAAGGACGAAAAGCTCGAGAACGAGGCGGAGACGCCCGAGCACGAGGGCGCCGAGGAGGCGAAGCCGGAGGGCAAGGAGGAGAAGCCCGCAAAGAAGCGCCGCGGCTCCGCTGAGACGACCACCACGGCCAAGCGCGAGACGGTCGCGGCGCCGCGCGACAGCGAGGGCCGCGTCTCCGTGCGCGCTCAGGCCAAGTACGTCCGCTGCGCTCCGCGAAAGGCCCGGCTCGTGGTCGATCACATCCGCGGGAAGTCCGTCGACGACGCACGTGCCATCCTGGCCACCACGCCGCGGGCGGCCGCCCGCGACGTGCTGAAGCTCCTCGACTCCGCGGTCGCCAACGCGGAGAACAACCACGAGCTCGTCGCGGACGAGCTGCAGATCAAGAAGGTCTTCGTGGACGAGGGGCCCACGCTCAAGCGGTTCCAGCCGCGCGCCCAGGGCCGCGCCACGCGGATCCGCAAGCGAACCAGCCACATGACCATCCTGCTCACAACCAAGGAAGAGCTCTAGAGAACATGGGACAGAAGGTCCACCCCGAGTCCATTCGCGTCGGCTACATCCACGACTGGAAGTCGAGCTGGTTCAACGAGCGCACCTTCGACGACTACCTGCTCGAGGACATCCGCATTCGCGACCACATCGTGAACAAGCTCTCGCACGCCGGCCTGTCGGACATCACGATCAAGAAGAACGCGAACGAGATCGAGGTCAACATCCACACCGCGCGCCCGGGCATCGTGATCGGCAAGTCGGGCAGCGAGGTGGACGCCCTGCGGCGCGACCTGCACAAGCTGACGAGCAAGGCCGTCAAGGTGAACATCCTCGAGATCAAGCGGCCCGAGCTCGACGCCAAGCTCGTGGCGCAGTCGATCGCCGAGCAGCTGCAGAACCGTGTCGCCTTCAGGCGCGCGATGAAGCGCTCGCTGACGTCCGCCATGCGCTCCGGCGCCAAGGGCGTGAAGGTTCAGGTCTCGGGACGGCTGGGCGGCGCCGAGATGGCCCGTACCGAGGGATATTCGGACGGCCGTGTCCCGCTCCACACGATGCGGGCCGACATCGACTACGGCTTCCACGAGGCGCGCACGACCTTCGGCCGCATCGGCGTGAAGGTCTGGATCAACAAGGGCGAGATCATGCCCAAGGGCTTCGCCTCCGACCTCACCCAGCTCGACGCGCCCCAGCAGGCGAGCGGCGGCGGTGGCGGCGGCGGGCGCGACCGCGGAGGCCGAGGCGGCGGACCGGGCGGTGGCCGAGGTGGATCGGGCGGCCGTGGCGGTGGCGGCGGTCGAGGCGGCGGTCGTGGCCCACAGGGCGGCGGCGCACCGAGAGGGAGGCCCTAGGCCATGCTGATGCCCAAGCGCGTCAAGCACCGCAAGCAGCACCGCGGCAGGCGGGCGGGCATGTCCCGCGGCGGCACGACGGTCCAGTTCGGCGAATACGGGCTGAAGACGCTCGAGCGCGGCTGGATCACCAACCGCCAGATCGAGGCAGCCCGTATCGCGATGACCCGCAAGATCAAGCGCGGGGGGAAGGTCTGGATCAACATCTTCCCCGACAAGCCGACCACGCAAAAGCCGGCCGAGACCCGCATGGGCTCGGGCAAGGGAAACCCCGAGGGGTGGGTCGCCGTCGTCAAGCCGGGCCGCGTGATGTTCGAGCTCGCCGGCGTGCCGGAGCCGCTGGCGCGCGAGGCCATGCGCCTCGCCGGCCACAAGCTCCCCGTCAAGACCAAGTTCGTCGCGCGCGAGGGAGCCGGCCAGCAGTGAAGGCCGTCGAGGTGCACAACCTGGACGACACGCAGCTCGTCGAGTTCGTCGCGGATGCGCGGCAGTCCCTGTTCAACCTGCGCTTCCAACATGCGACCGGCCAGCTCGAGAACACGGCCGGGCTGAACGCGGCAAAGAAGGACCTCGCCCGCGGCCTGACGGCCGCGCGCCAGCGCGGAATCGACCCCGACGTCGAGATCAAGCACCAGAAGGACGAGACAGAGTGATCGAGGAAGAGAAGAACGAGGAGACCGAGGAGACCCCGGTAGAGGACGCGCCTCCCGCCGAGGAAGAGGCCCCTGCCGCCGAGGAAGAGGCTCCTCCGGCCGAGGAGGAGGCTCCCGCGCCTGAGAGAGGCTCCGCCCGCCGAGGAGCCGGCCGCCGAGCCCGCCGCAGAAGGCGAGGCGGCTGCTCCCGCCGCCGAGGCCGAGGCAGAGCCCGAGGAAGAGCTCGGCCCGAAGGAGCGACGCCGCCGAACCCGTTCTCAGCACACCGGCGAGGCCCGCCCGCAGCGGTCCGCCGAGGAGCGCGCCACCGAGCGCGCCGAGGCGCGCAAGAAGAAGGCCGCCGAGCGCAGTCGCTGGCGCCAGCGCTCGCGCGAGCGCCGCCGCGCGCGCCCCAAGACCGAGCCGCTATCCGGCCCCGAGCACGGGCCCGGCCGCGCCCGGGTGCGCCAGGGCATCGTCGTCTCCGACAAGGCGGACAAGACGATCACGGTCCGGATCGACATCACCCGCAGCCACCGCGTGTACAAGAAGATCGTCCGCTCGTCGTCGACGCTGCACGCTCACGACGAGCGCAACGAGGCCCACACGGGAGACACCGTCCGCGTGGTCGAGAGCCGCCCGATCAGCCGCAGCAAGCGCTGGCGGCTGGTCGAGATCCTGGAGCGAGCCAGGTGATCCAGGCGGAGACACGTCTTCGCGTCGCCGACAACACGGGCGCGCGTGAGCTGCTGTGCATCCGTGTGCGCGGCGGGTCGAAGCGCCGCTATGCCGGCGTCGGCGACATCATCGTCGGCACCGTCAAGCAGGCCACGCCCCAGGGCGCCGTCAAGAAGGGCGAGGTGGTCACCGCCGTGGTCGTCCGCACGCGCAAGCAGTTCGGCCGCGACGACGGCACGTACATCGCGTTCGACGAGAACGCCGCCGTGCTGATCGACCCGCAGAACAACCCGCGCGGCACGCGGATCTTCGGGCCGGTCGCGCGCGAATTGCGCGAGCGCAACTTCATGAAGATCGTCTCGCTGGCGCCGGAGGTCCTCTGATGTCTCACCGGCCGAAGATCCGCCGCGACGACCTGGTCAAGGTGATCGCCGGCAAGGACAAGGGCAAGACCGGCAAGGTCTTGCGCGTGGACATGACAAAGCACAAGGTCTTCGTCGAGGGGCTGAACATCCAGAAGCGCCACCAGCGGCCGATGATGCTGCGCGACACCCAGCGCACGCAGAGCACCGAGGGCGGCGTGATCGAGCGCGAGGGTCCGATCCACATCTCGAACGTCATGCTGGTCGACCCGAAGACCGGCGACCCGACGCGCGTGGGCATCAAGCGCGAGGGTGGCCGCCGCGTCCGCATCGCGAAGCGGTCCGGGCAGGAGGTCGACTGATGGCGGTAGTCGAGGCAAAGGTCACGCCGCGCCTGAAGACCCTCTACCTCGAGGAGATCCGGCCGCAGCTCATCAAGCAGTTCAACTACACGAGCTCGATGGAGGCGCCGCGGCTCATCAAGATCACGCTCAACATGGGCGTGGGTGAGGCCAAGCAGGACGCGCGCATGATGGAGGCCGCCCAGGAGCAGCTCGCCACGATCGCGGGCCAGCAGCCGAACATCCGGCGCGCGCGCAAGTCGATCGCCGCGTTCAAGCTGCGCGAGCAGATGCCGGTCGGCGTCTCGGTGACCCTCCGCGATGCGCGCATGTACGAGTTCCTCGACCGGCTCACGTCGATCGCGCTGCCGCGCGTGCGCGACTTTCGCGGCCTCACCCCGCGCTCGTTCGACGGGCGCGGCAACTACTCGATGGGCGTGCGCGAGCAGATCATCTTCCCGGAGATCGACTACGACGCGATCGACCAGGTGCGCGGGCTCGACATCACGTTCACCACCACCGCGAAGTCCGACGAGGAGGCGTTCGCGCTGCTGCTCGCCTTCGGAATGCCGTTCCAGGCCGAGGGCCGGCCCGGCTCGGGCGACGCCGAGGCGGAGGCCGACGCGGAGGAGGAGCGGCGCAAGGAGGAGGCGCGGATGAAGGCCGAGGCCGAGCAGGCCGCACTCGAAGCTTTGAAGGAAGAGAACCCGGAGGCGTACGCCAAGCCGGAGCCCACGCCCGAAGAGGGCGAAGAGGGCGAAGGCGGCGAAGGCGCCGAAACTCCCCAGGAGGAGTCCTAGTGGCAAAGACGTCCCAGGTCGTGCGCCAAAAGCGCCAGTCGAAGTACAAGACCCGCAACTACAACCGCTGCAAGCGCTGCGGACGCCCGCGCGCGTACTTCCGCAAGTTCGGCCTGTGCCGGATCTGCCTCCGCGAGGTGGCCCACGAGGGCTACGTCCCCGGACTCACGAAGTCGAGCTGGTAACAACAGGCGCGCGCCCATGTCCATGACCGACCCGATAGCCGACCTGCTGACCCGGATCCGCAACGCGATCGCGGCGGACCACGAGTACGCCGAGATCCCCGCCTCGAAGTTCAAGGCCGAGATCGCGCGCATCCTCGACGAGCAGGGTTACATCGAGAGCTACAGCGTCGAGCCCGCGCGCGTCGGCGAGGTCCTGCGCGTGAAGCTGAAGTACACGGATGACCGCCGCTCGGTCATCTCGGGGCTGAAGCGCGTCTCGCGGCCGGGCCGCCGCACCTACACGGACTCGCGCGAGGTGCCGAAGGTGCTCGGCG
Organism: uncultured Thermoleophilaceae bacterium; assembly: GCA_963846865.1. Lineage (GTDB taxonomy): Bacteria > Actinomycetota > Thermoleophilia > Solirubrobacterales > Thermoleophilaceae > DASPHG01. The sequence goes on from CAWJXU010000011.1 coordinate 10,897, forward strand.
GCATGGGCACGGTGATCGTCTCGACGTCGAGGGGCGTCATGACCGGACACCAGGCGCGCCACGAGGGCGTCGGTGGCGAGGTCGTGGCGTACGTCTGGTGAGCCGCATCGGCAAGCAGCCCATCGCTGTGCCCGAGGGGGTGCAGGTGCAGATCGAGCCCGAGCTCGTGCGGGTGAACGGCCCGCGCGGCGAGCTGTCCGAGCGCAAGAGCCGCGAGATCGCGGTCGAGCAGCAGGACAGCGACATAGTCGTCACGCGCCCGACCGACCGCAAGGAGCACCGCGCGCTGCACGGCCTCACGCGCTCGCTGATCGCGAACATGATCGAGGGCGTCACCTCGGGCTTCGAGAAGCGGCTCGAGATCCAGGGCGTCGGCTACCGCGCGGCGTTGCGCGGCAAGAACATCGAGTTGTCGGTGGGCTACTCGCACCCGGTCCAGATCGAGGCGCCGGACGGGGTCGAGTTCGAGGTGCCGCAACCCACTCAGGTCATCGTCAAGGGCAGCTCGAAGCAGGCCGTCGGCGAGATCGCCGCGCAGATCCGCAAGGTGCGCCCGCCCGAGCCCTACAAGGGCAAGGGGATCCGCTACGTCGGCGAGTACGTCCAGCGCAAGGTCGGGAAGCGCGCATGACGGTTGCCACCAAGCCGAAGCAGAGGCTGCGCCGCCGCCGCCGCGTTCGCGCGAAGATTCGCGGCAACGCAGAGCGGCCGCGGCTGTCGGTGTTCCGCTCGAATCGCGGCATGAACGCCCAGCTGATCGACGACGTCGCCGGTCGCACGCTTGCCGCCGTCAACTGGACCGAATCCGACATCAAGGGACTCCAGTCGATGGAGCAGGCCAAGCGGGTCGGCGCGCTGATCGCCGAGCGGGCGAAGGCGGCGGGTGTCGAGGCCGTGGTCTTCGATCGCGGCGGCTACCGCTACCACGGCCGCGTCAAGGCGCTCGCCGAGGGCGCACGCGAGGGTGGCCTAAGGTTCTGACGCGATGGGACGCGACCGTAGAGACAGAGGAGGCCAGCCCGGCCAGGACCTGCAGGAGCGGGTCGTCGAGATCAACCGCGTGGCGAAGGTCGTCAAGGGCGGACGGCGCTTCTCGTTCACCGCGCTGGTGGTGGTCGGCGATGAGCGTTCGCGCGTCGGCGTCGGCTACGGCAAGGCCAACGAGGTTCCGCTCGCGATACAGAAGGGCGTCGAGCGCGCCCGCAAGAACCTTTTCGAGGTGCCCATGCACGGCGCGACGATCACGCACCAGACGACGGGCGTGTTTGGCGCGGCACGGGTCTTCCTGAAGCCGGCCTCCGAAGGTACGGGCGTGATCGCCGGCGGCGGCGTGCGTGCCGTGCTCGAGCTCGCGGGCATCCGCGACGTCCTGTCGAAGTCGCTCGGATCGCAGAACCCGATCAACCTCGTGAAGGCGACCGTCACGGCGCTCCAGCAGCTGCGCGCGCCGGACGAGGTGGCCGAGCTGCGTGGGCTGACGGTGCGTGAAGTGCTGGGGATCAAGGAGGACAAGCCCGCCGCAGAGGAAGCTCCCGCTGCCGAGGAAGCGCCTGCGTCGTGAAGATCACGCAGGTCAAGTCCTCGATCGGAGCCAATCCGAAGCAGCGCGGCGCGCTTCGCACGCTTGGCCTGGGGAAGATCGGCAAGAGCGTCGAGCGCCCTGACGACCCCACGGTCAAGGGCGCCGTCCACTCGGTCCGCCATCTCGTGAAGGTGGAGGACTGATGGCTCAGGAAATCGGGCTGCACAACCTGAAGCCGAAGGACGGCTCGCGCCACCGCAAGAAGCGGGTCGGGCGCGGCGAGGGCTCCGGCTTCGGCAAGACCTCCGGTCGCGGCGAGAACGGCGCGGGCGCACGCTCGGGCAGCAAGAAGCGCCCGAACTTCGAGGGCGGCCAGATGCCGATCCACATGCGGATGCGGAAGCTCCGTGGGCCGCACATGAAGAAGTCGATGCCCTTCGAGCAGTTCGGCCGCACCAAGACTCAGCCCGTGAACCTGAAGGACATCGACGCGCGCTTCGACTCGGGCGCCGAGGTCACCCCGGACTCCCTCCGCGAGAAGGGGCTCGCCACGCGCAAGGACGTGCCGGTGAAGATCCTCGGACAGGGCGACCTCGGCAAGAAGCTGACCGTCAAGGTCCACTTCGCCTCGCAGGCTGCGCGCGAGAAGATCGAGGGTGCCGGCGGCACGATCGAGCTACTCGTCGAGCCGAAGAAGCCGAAGGCCCCGAAGCAGAAGCCCGCGCCTCCGGCCGAGCCGAAGGCCGCCGAGCCGGAGGAAGCTGAAGAGTCCGACGCCGCTGAGCCGGAGGCCGCTGAGCCGGAGGCCGCCTCCGAGGAGGAGTAGGCCGTGCTCGCGATTCTCGCGAACTCGTTCCGCGTTCCCGAGATTCGCAAGAAGCTGGCCTTCACGGCCGGCATGCTGCTGCTGTACCGCGTGGGCGCCTACATCCCGGCGCCCGGCATCAACGTCGACGCGGTCGAGTCGATCTCGGAGAACTTCAGCGGCTCGAACGTCCTCGGCTTCCTGAACCTGTTCTCGGGCGGATCGCTCCAGCGCTTCGCGATCTTCGCGCTCGGGATCATGCCCTACATCACGGCCTCGATCATCCTGCAGCTGATGACGGTCGTACTGCCGTCGCTCGAGAAGCTGCGCAAGGAAGGCGAGGTCGGGCAGCAGAAGATCACGCAGTACACGCGCTACCTCACCGTCGGCCTCGCGTTCGGCCAGTCCGTCGGCTACGTCTTCCTCTTCCGCTCCTTCAGCACCGGCACCGACGAGGTCGTCACCAACTTCACCTTCGGCCGCGTCTTCCTGATCGTCTCGTGCCTCACGGCGGGCTGCGTGATGATCATGTGGTTCGGTGAGCTGATCACCCAGCGCGGGATCGGGAACGGGATCTCGCTGATGATCTTCGCGTCGATCGTCGCCGGGCTGCCCAACGGCATCCAGGCGTGGTGGACGAACCCGGATCAGATCTTCAAGGTGATGATGCCCTTCATCGCGCTGCTGTGCATCGCTGCCATCGTGTTCATGCAGGAGGGCCAGCGGCGGATCCCGATCCAGTACGCGAAGCGAGTGGTCGGGCGCCGGATGGCCGGCGGTGGCTCCACCTACCTGCCGCTGCGCGTGAACATGGCCGGCGTCATCCCGGTGATCTTCGCGGCTTCGCTGATGGCGTTCCCGCCGACGATCGGCGAGCTGTCGCAGGCGGGCTGGGCTCAGGACTTCTCGACGTTCTTCTCACCGAACGGCGCCGCCTACCTGATCGGCGAGTCCATCTTCATCATCCTCTTCACCTACTTCTACACCGCGGTCACGTTCAACCCGGTGGAGCAGGCGGACAACCTGAAGAAGTACGGCGGCTTCATACCGGGGGTGAGGCCAGGCAGACCCACGGCCGAATACCTGGACCGGATCCTGGCGCGGCTCACGTTCCCCGGGGCGCTCTACCTGGCCGCCGTGGCCGCCCTGCCGACCATCCTCATCAACCAGACAGCAGCGAACTTCTACTTCGGCGGAACGTCGATCCTGATCGTCGTCGGGGTCGCGCTCGACACGATGAAGCAGCTCGAGGCGCAGATGATGATGCGGAACTACGAGGGGTTCTTGAAGTAAGCGCTCGGCCACCGCTCACGCTCGGTGAGACGCCGCTTGCCCGGATCGGGCTCGGAACCAATCGCCTCACCCACACCCGCGGGAATGTCGCGTTCATTCGCGAGGCCGTCGCCGCCGGCGTCAGCCTGATCGACACGGCGCATGTCTACACGGGCGGGGACAGCGAGGACACGATCGGCGCTGCGCTCTCGTCGCTCCCCGAGCGCTGCCTCGTTGCGACGAAGGGTGGCTACGGGACCGGGAACGGCCGGCCCGACGTGCTCAGCGTGCAGATCGAGGAGAGCCTGCGCCGGCTGCGGACCGACAGCATCGACCTTTACTACCTCCACCGGCCCGACCCAGAGACGCCGCTCGAGGAGAGCCTCGGGGTGATCGCGGAGCAAAGGGACCGCGGCAGGATCCGGAACGTCGGAGTCTCGAATGTGTCGGTGGACCAGATCGAGAGGGCCAGGGAGATCGTCCCCATCGCCGCTGTCCAGAACGAGTACAACCTTTCCGAGCGCACGCACGAGGACGTCGTCGACTTCTGCGCAGACAACGACATCGTTTTTGTGCCCTACTACCCGTTGGGCGCCGGCGGCCCCGTGGCGGCAGAGATCGCGGCGCGGCATGGGGTAGCCACCGAGCAGGTTGCGCTCGCGTGGTTACTGCGACGGTCTCCCGCGACGCTGCCGATCCCCGGCAGCCTGTCGCTGGATCACGTACGGGAGAACGTGGCCGCCGCCGAGATCGAATTGACCGACGACGAGTTCGACGCCCTCCGGTAGCAGGTAGCCTGCGCGTCCTCTGTGAGCGAGCAAAACCTCATCCTTCTCGGGCCCCCGGGAGCGGGCAAGGGCACGCAGGCCGAGCGGCTCGTCGACGACTTCGGGCTGCCCTACTACGCGACCGGCGACATTCTCCGGCTCGCGGTAAAGGAGGAAACCGACGTTGGCAAGGAGGCCAAGGAGTACGTCGAGAAGGGGGACCTCGTCCCGGACGAGCTGATCTGCCGCGTGATCATGGAGCGCGTGGACAGCTCCGAGGCCGACGACGGCTTCCTCCTCGACGGGTTCCCGCGCACCGTCCCGCAGGCCGAGGTGCTCGAGAACGCGCTCGAGCGGCGCGGGCGGCACCTCACGGCCGCACTCCTGATCGAGGCTCCCGACGAGGAGGTGGTTCGCCGCCTCTCAGGCCGCCGCATCTGCACCAAGCAGGGCCACCTCTACCACGTCGACTTCGACCCGCCGAAGCACGAGGGCTTCTGCGACCAGGACGGCTCACCACTGATCCAGCGCGACGACGACAAGCCTGAGACGGTCAAGCACCGGCTGGGCGTCTACCACGAGCAGACAACGCCGCTGATCGACTGGTATGAGAGCCGTGGCCTGCTGCGAAGATTCGACGGGACCCGAGCGCCCGAAGAGGTGAACGGGCACATCCGGGCGACGCTCGCAACGCTGAAGCTCGAGGAGACGCTTTGATCATCAAGAAGACACCCGAGGAGATCGACCGCATTGCAGCCGCGGGCGACATCCTCGCTCGGTGTCACAAGCTCCTGAAGAGCAAGGCGCGCGCGGGTGTGACCACCGCCGACCTCGACGCGGCCGCCGAGAAGTTCATCCGCTCGCAGGGCGCGGAGCCCGCCTTCAAGGGCTACCGCGGCTTTCCGGGCTCGATCTGCGCCAGTCCGAACTCGATGGTCGTGCACGGCATCCCCGGCACCTACAAGCTGATGCGGGGCGACATCCTCTCGATCGACGTCGGCGTCGTCTACGAGGGCTGGGTGGCCGACGCCGCCGTGACGCTGCCGATCGGCTCGGTCACGCCGATCGCGGGCCGGCTGCTCAAGGTCACGCGCGAGGCCCTGTTCCATGCCGTGGACGCGTGCCGGGTGGGGAACCGCCTGGGCGACGTCTCGTTCGCGGTCCAGAACCACGTCGAGGCGCACGGCTTCGCCGTGATCAGGTCGCTGGTCGGGCACGGCATCGGGCGCGAGATGCACGAGGACCCGCAGATCCCCAACTTCGGCAAGCCCGGCACCGGGCCGGAGCTCGAGGAGGGCATGGTTTTCGCCGTGGAGCCCATGGTCAACGCCGGGGCCCACCCCATCCGGATGGCTGCCGACAACTGGTCCGTCTACTCGCAGGACGGGTCGCTGGCGGCGCATTTCGAGCACACCGTCGCGATCACGGCCGAGGGGCCCAGAATCCTGACTCCGTGGCACCTGGAGGAGGCCAGAAGGGCCGCTTGACGCCTGCTATCTTTTCCTGCTCGCGCGTGGGGCCGTTTCCTGGGCTCTGCGCTGCAATCTCTGAAAGTCCCGATCCCGCGGAGCGATGAAGGTCCGAGCCTCAGTCAAGCCGATGTGCGAGAAGTGCAAGATCATCCGCCGCCACGGCGCGGTCCTCGTCATCTGCCAGAACCCGCGGCATAAGCAAAAGCAGGGCTAAATGGCGCGAATTGCAGGGATAAACATCCCCCTCAACAAGCGTGTCGAGATCGGCCTCACCTACATCTACGGCATCGGTCGCTCCAAGGCGAACGAGATGCTCAAGAAGACCGGGGTCGACCCCAACACCTACGTGAAGGACCTGACGGACGACGAGGTCGTGAAGCTGCGCGAGACGATCGACAACGAGCTCGCGGTCGAGGGCGACCTGCGCCGGGAGCGCTCCCAGGACGTCAAGCGCCTGATGGAGATCGGCGCCTACCGCGGGGTGCGGCACCGTCGCGGCCTGCCGGTCAACGGCCAGCGCACGAAGACGAACGCCCGCTCGCGGAAGGGTCCGAAGCGCATGTCGATCGCGGGCAAGAAGAAGGTCACCAAGAAGTAATGGCTGCTCAGAGACCCGCTCGGCGCGGCGGAAGGCGAAAGGTTCGCAAGAACGTCCCCTTCGGCCAGGCGCACATCAAGACGAGCTTCAACAACACGATCGTCTCGCTGACGGACAGGGAGGGGAACGTCATCGCTTGGGAGTCCGCCGGCGGCGCCGGCTTCAAGGGCTCGCGCAAGTCGACCCCGTTCGCCGCCCAGGTCACCGCGGACGCCGCCGCCCGCAAGGGCATGGAGCAGGGGCTCCAGAAGGTGGAGGTGTTCGTGAAGGGCCCCGGGTCCGGGCGCGAGACGGCCATCCGGTCGCTGCAGGCGGCCGGGCTCGAGATCACGTCGATCCGCGACGTGACGCCCCAGGCGCACAACGGCTGCCGGCCGCGGAAAAGGCGACGGGTGTAGACGTGGCGCGCGACTCCAGCCCGCAGTGCAAGCAGTGCCGCCGCGAGGGGCAGAAGCTGTTCCTCAAGGGCGAGCGCTGCCTTACCGACAAGTGCGCCGTCGAGCGGCGCAACTACCCGCCCGGTGACCACGGGCGCGGCCGCCAGAAGCAGTCCGAGTACCGCGTGCAGCTGCGCGAGAAGCAGAAGGCGCGCCGCTACTACGGAATCCTCGAGAAGCAGTTCCGCGGCTACTACTCGAAGGCGTCCCGCCAGCCGGGCGTCACCGGCGAGAACCTGCTGAGGCTGCTCGAGACGCGGCTCGACAACGTGCTCGTCCGGCTCGGCTTCGCGGCTTCGCGGCGGCAGGCGCGCCAGCTCGTTCTCCACGGCCACTGGACGGTCAACGGCCGCCGCGTGAACATCCCCTCGTACCAGGTCCGCCCCGACGACGTGATCGCCGTCAAGGCCGGGTCCGGTGCGGACAACGTCATCCGCGAGGCCACCGACCTCACATCTGCAGTCCCGGCCTGGCTACAGGCCGACCACGACGGTCTCACCGCGAAGGTGCTGCGCCTTCCGGAGCGCGAGGAAATCGCGGCTCCGGTGCAGGAGCAGCTGATCGTCGAGCTCTACTCGAAGTAATCGCCAGTCCGCGCCCCGGAGGCGGCGCGGCGGTACCCGACGCGAAGGAAACACAAATGCTCGAGTTTCAGACACCCCAAATCACCGCCGAGGAAGTCAGCGATACGCGTGGCAGCTTCACGATCGAGCCGCTCGATCGCGGCTTCGGCTACACGTTCGGCGCCTCGCTGCGCCGCGTGCTCCTCTCCTCGCTCGCCGGCGCGGCCGTGACGAGCGTCCGGATCGAGGGCGTGGCCCACGAGTTCTCGACGATCTCCGGGGTGACCGAGGACGTCACCGACATCGTCCTCAACCTCAAGGAGATCGTCTGCCGCATGCACTCGGACGCGGCCGAGATCGAGGCGCCGCTCGTGGCGAGCGGCCCGGGCGAGATCACCGCGAAGGACATCGACCTGCCCTCGGGCGTCGAGATCCTCAATCCGGAGGCGCACGTCGCGACGCTCGAGAAGAAGACGAAGCTCGAGATGTACCTGACGATCGGCCACGGCCGCGGGTACTCGCCGGCGGAGGACAACAAGACCGACGACCAGCCGATCGGCGTGATCCCGATCGACTCGATCTTCTCGCCCGTGAAGCGCGTGGCGTACAACGTCGAGGCGGCGCGTGTCGGCCAGCGGACCGATTACGACAAGCTCACGCTCGACATCGAGACCGACGGCTCGGTGGACCCGCACGCCGCGCTCCGCGAGGCGGCGGAGATCCTGATCAAGTCGCTGGCGATCTTCAGCGACCCGGACCGCGTCGAGGCTCTCCGTGGCGACGGGGCCGCGGCCGCTCTCGCCGGCGACGGAGTGGCGGTTGCCGGTGCCGCCGGCGGGCGCGCGCCCGACGGCATGGACGAGATCCTGATCGAGGAGCTCGAGCTGGGCGTGCGCTCCTACAACTGCCTGAAGCGGGCCGGCATCCAGACCGTCGGCGACCTGCTCCAGAAGTCGGAGTCCGAGCTCAACGCCATCCCGAACTTCGGGCGCAAGTCGATCGAAGAGGTGATCGAGACGCTCGAGGCACGGGGCATGTCCCTTCGTCCCGGGTAGTCTGCGGCCCGATGCGCCACAGGCAGGACCGCAGAAAGCTGTCGCGCAGCGCCTCGCACCGCAAGGCGCTGTTCATGAACCTCGCTCGCGAGGTGATCGACCACGAGCGGATCAAGACGACCGAGGCGAAGGCCAAGGCCGTCAAGCCCGAGGTGGAGAAGCTGATCACGCTCGCGAAGCGCGGTGACCAGCACGCCCGCCGCCTTGCGATGTCGAAGCTCGGCCAGGACAAGTTCATCGTGTACAAGCTGTTCGAGGAGATCGGCCCCCGCTACGCGGAACGCCAGGGCGGCTACACGCGGATTCTGAAGCTCGGCCCGCGCCAGTCGGACGCGACCGAGATGGTCTTCCTCGAGCTGGTCTAGCTCCTCGCGCCCCTGTGGCGCAGCAGGCCGTAGGCGATCACGTAGAGGGTGAACGCGACCGCAGCTCCAGGGAGCACGTACTGGATCGCCGTCAGCGACGCACCACCCAGGCCCTGCGTGCCCGCACAAGGGCCGCCGGTGCATTCGGCGCCGGCAACGGCGACGATCGACAACACGAATTCAACGGCAAGGACGCCGAGTGGAATTCGGATCAGCCAGCGCGGCGCGTGCAAGGCATTCAGGATGAAGGCGAGGCTGACCATGAGCCACATCGTCCCGGCGATCACCGCTGGGGTCATGGGGCCATGGTCTCAGACGGCTGCGATAGGTTCGCCCCATGAGCGAGCCGGACTACGCGGCGATGAAGGAGGGCACCAAGGCCCTCTGGAGCCTCGGCGACTACTCGCAGATCGAGAAGTTCACCCTCACGGCGAGCCAGGCGCTGCTGGACGCCTGCGCCGTCTCGGCCGGTCAGGAGGTGCTGGACGTGGCTGCCGGGACCGGCAACTTCGCCCTGCTCGCCGCCGCGGAGGGAGCGAGCGTCGTCGCCTCCGACCTGACGCCGCACCTGATTGAGCGCGGGAAGCAGCGGACCGCGGAGGAGGGCGTCGATATCGAGTGGGTCGAGGCAGACGCCGAGGACCTGCCGTTCGACGACGAGCGCTTCGACTGCACGGCCTCGGTCTTCGGCGCGATGTTCGCGCCGCGGCCGCGGGTCGCTGCCGAGGAGATGTTCCGCGTGACGCGTCCGGGCAACACGGTGGGCATGGCGAACTGGACCCCAGAGGGGTTCAACGGGCGCGTTTTCCAGATGATGGCCGAGTTCGTGCCGCGGGCCGAGGGCGTGCCCCCGCCGATCGAATGGGGCTCGGAGGAGGCGGTTCGGCAGCGCTTCGACGGTCTCGCGGGCACGCTCGAGCTCGACCCGCCGGCACGCGCCGCTCGAGTTCGAGTCGGTCGACGCGCTGATTGCGTTCTTCGAGAACGCCGGCCCGCAGGTCGCGGCGAAGGAGGCGCTTGGCCCAGAGCTCTACGACGAGGCGCTCAGGCGGTTCCGGGAGATCACGGACGAGTTCAACAAAGCCGACGACGGCAGTGTCCGCATCGAGAGCGAGTACCTGCTCGTCGTGGCGCGGAAGCGCGGCTGACCGCCCGGCTTCTCATCGAGTACGACGGCCTGCGCTTTGCAGGGTGGGCGCGGCAGGACGGGCGCAGCACGATTCAGGGCGCCATGGAGGAGGTGCTCGAGACGGTTCGCGGCGAACCCGTCGGGCTGACCGTCGCGGGGAGGACCGATGCCGGCGTCCACGCGCTCGGGCAGGTCGCGAGCCACGCCGGCGAGCCGCTCCCGCTCGGCGCCTGGAACGGCAAGCTTCCCGGCGACATACGCGTGCTGGCGAGCGAGCCGGCTCCCGACGGCTTCGACGCCCGCCGCGATGCCGTTTCGCGCTCCTACGCGTACCGCGTCTACACGCGCAACCCAATGGCTCCCTTCGAGCGCTGGCGCGCGCTCCACTGGCCGCATCCGCTCGACCGCGACGCTCTCGACGAATGCGCCGCAGTCCTGCCCGGGAAGCACGACCTCACCGCCTTCACGCCTGCGCAGGCGGAGCACGTGCTGTTCGAGCGAAACATCGACTACGCCGAGTGGGCGGACGCCGGCGAGCACGTGCTCGAGTTCCGGATCGAGGCGCCCAGCTTCATGCGGAACCAGGTGCGCATCCTCGTCGGCACGATGCTCGAGGTCGGCCAGGGGCGGCGCAGCGTCGACGACTTCCGCGAGCTGTTCACCGGCCGTCCGCGCAGCGCGGCGGGGCGGACCGCGCCTCCACTCGGTCTCTACCTTGTAAGAGTGAGGTACGACTCGTGAAAGTCCTGCTCACAAACGACGACGGCATCCAGGCCACGGGGCTCAACCACATGCGCCGGGCGCTGCTCGAGGTGCCCGACATCGAGCTTGCCGTGATCGCGCCCGACTCGAACCGCAGCGCCACCGCCCGCAGCATCACGACCCGCCGGCCGCTGTGGGTGGAGGAGATCGACTTCGGCGACGGCACGACCGGTTTCGCCACCGATGGGACACCGGTGGACTGCGTCCGCTTCGCGGCGCTCGGCCTCGTGGAGTTCCAGCCCGAGCTGATCATCTCCGGGCATCAACCACGGCGCGAACCTCGGCGACGACATCACCTACTCGGGCACGGTCGCCGCCGCGCTCGAGGGCGTCGTGCTGGGCATCCCGGCGATCGCCGTCTCCCAGCAGTCGCGCAAGGGCGAGATGGACTTCCGCCTCGGCGACCGGTTCGACTTCGAGCAGGCGGCGGCGTTCGTCGCTCGCGTCGTGGACGAGCTGGACGACGTCCCGATCCCGAAGGGCACGCTGCTCAACGTCAACTGCCCCCACGGCGACGTCAAGGGCGCCAAGGTCTGCAAGCTCGGCAAGCGGATCTACCGGGACGAGCTGCACCTTGCCGAGGAGGAGGGGAAGCGCCGCCTCTACCGGATCTATGGCGACGATCCGAGCTACCACCACGAGGACGGCTCCGACTTCGCCGCGATCGCCGACGGCTACATCGCCGTGACGCCGCTGCACTTCGACCTCACCCACCATCCGGGTCTAGAGGAGCTCGGCGACTTCGACCTCGACCGGCTGCTGCAGCCGGCCGCGGAAGAGGTTTGAGCGCCGCGGCCGACCGCGCCGCCGAGCTGCGGCGGGTCCTCGAGCACCACAACCACCGCTACTACGTCCTCGACGAGCCGGAGATCGGGGACGACGAGTACGACGCGCTGCTGGACGAGCTGCGGGCGATCGAGGAGGAGAACCCCGAGCTGCGCACGCCCGACTCGCCGACGCAGCGCGTGGGCGGCAAGCCGCTCGAGAAGTTCGAGCAGGTCGAGCACCTCGAGCCGATGCTGTCGCTGGCGAACGCCCGCAACGAGGAGGAGTTGCAGGCTTGGGTCACGCGCACCGACAGGCGGCTGCAGAAGGAGGGCGTCGAGGACGCGCGGATCCAGTACGTGACCGAGCCGAAGATCGACGGGCTCGCGATCTCGCTCGTCTACGAGGACGGCGTGCTCGTCCGCGGCGCCACGCGCGGCGACGGCGAGATCGGCGAGGACGTCACGCAGAACGTTCGCCAGATCAAGACCGTGCCGCTCCGCTTCGACCCCCCATCCGGGGGGCAGGCGACCCGCCTCGGCTCGTCGAGGTCCGCGGCGAGATCTACATGGCGCGCTCGACGTTCGCCGAGCTGAACGAGCAGCGCGCCGCCGCCGGCGAGCCGACGTTCGCCAACCCGCGCAACGCCGCGGCCGGCTCGATCCGCCAGCTCGATCCCGAGATCGCGCGCGCGCGGCCGCTGGCGATGTGGTGCTACAGCATCGGCGCACGGGACGGGGTCGACTTCGACGAGCACCACGAGTCGCTCATGTGGCTGAGGGAGCGCGGCTTCCAGGTGAACCCCGAGATCGAGGTCCACGACGAGATCGAGAAGGTCGTGGCCATCTGCCGCGGGTGGGAGGAGCGGCGCGAGAAGCTCGACTACGAGACCGACGGGGTGGTCGTGAAGGTGAACGACCTCGCGCTCCAGCGGCGGCTCGGCGTCGTCGGCCGCGAGCCGCGCGGGGCGATCGCGTGGAAGTTCGCGCCGATGACGGCCACCACCACGCTGCAACAAGGTGATGTGGAACGTGGGGCGGACGGGGCACATGGTCCCGTTCGCGAACCTCGAGCCGGTGCAGGTGTCGGGTGTGACGGTGAAGCTCGCCACGCTGCACAACGAGGAGGACCTGAAGCGCAAGGACGTGCGCGACGGCGACGAGGTGATCGTGATGAGGGCGGGCGACGTGATCCCGCAGGTCGTGTCGCCCGACGCCGAAGGCGCAGCGCAGGAAGAAGCGCTCGCGCACGCCGCGGCCGCCCGAAGAAGTGCCCCGCGTGCGGGACGCCCACGGTGAAGCCCGACGGCGGCGTCTGGACGATCTGCCCCAACCGCGAGTCGTGCCCCGGCCAGGTGTTCCAGGCGCGTCAAGCACTTCGTGATGGCGATGGACATCGACGGGCTCGGCGAGGAGCGTGCGGGCCAGTTCCTCAAGGAGGGGCTGATCGAGAACGTCGCCGACATCTACGACCTGACGGTGGAGAAGCTCGTCGAGCTCGAGGGCTTCGGCGAGATCTCCGCGCAGAACCTGCTCGACGCGATCGAGGCGTCGAAGAAGCAGCCGTTCTACCGCGTGCTCGTCCGCGCTCGGCATCGCCGGCATCGGCGGCGTGAACGCGCGCAAGCTGACCGCGCAGTTCCGCACGGTCGACGCGCTGCTCGACGCCGACCCGGAGGCGATCGCCGAGACCGAGGGCATCGGCCCGATCCTGGCCGAGCAGCTCGCCGCCACGCTCGCCGAGGAGCGCACGCGCGCGATCATCGATCGCCTGCGGCGACACGGGCTCAGTTCGAGGAGAAGGGCCCGGCGCCGGGCACCGTGGGCCCGCTCGCGGGGAAGACGTTCGTGATCACGGGCACCCTGCCCGGGATGTCGCGCGAGGAGGCCACCGAGCGGATCGAGGCGGCCGGCGGCAAGGTCACGGGCTCGGTGTCGAAGAAGACCGACTACCTGGTGGCCGGCGCCGATCCCGGGCGGCTCGAAGTGGAACAAGGCGCAGGAGATCGGCACCGAGGTGATCGACGAGCCGAAGCTGCTGAAGCTGCTCGGCTAGCCGTACTTCGCGATGATCTGCGTCATCGCGTCCTGGATCCGGCGGGCGCCGTCGTAGTTGTAGCCGACGCCGTTCATCAGGATCGAGAACGCGATCAGGTCGCCGGAGACCGCGCGGCAGTAGCCCGACAGGGCGCTCACGCCGCTGATCGTGCCGGTCTTCGCGCGGCAGCGGCGGTTGGTGTTCCGCTCGTCGAGCGTGCCGCGGCTCGCTGGCGCGCGCGAGCGACTCGTAGTAGGGCTCGAAGCCGCGATGCCGGTACATCCCGCGCAGCAGCCGCACGACTGCGCGCGGGGCGGCGCGGTTGCCGCGCGCGAGGCCCGATCCGTCCACCAGGTGCGCGCCGCGCGCCGAACCGCGCCGCGAACCGCTCGGACGCCGCCGCGCCGCCAGTCGTCGTGCCCGGGTGGGTCGGGGTCGCGTCGAGGTGCTTCGCGAGGATCTCGGCGAAGAAGTTGTCGGAGATCTGGTTGGTCAGGCGGATCAGGCGGCCGACCGTGATCGACTCGACCTCGGCGATCTCCCTCGCGCCGGGCCCCCGCGCTGGCTGACGCCCGCCGACCCCTCGATGCGGATCCCCCTGCGCTTCAGCGCCGCGGTCAGCTTCTTCGCGGCGAACTCGGGCGGACGCGTCTGGAACGCGCTGCCGTTCTCCCGCGCCAGGCCGCGGTTGTAGGACAGCGCGCTGAGCGGGCCGACCCAGGTCGAGACGCCGTAGCCGGAGTCGGGCCCGCCGCGCAGGGAGTCGAACAGGCTCTCGTCGCCGAGCACGCTGCCCGGTGACCCGCCGCACGCCGGCGCGCTGGACCGCGCGCGCGAGCCCGCTCGAGCGTGGCACCGCCGCCCCCGTAAGCGCGCTCGGCGAACGAGGCTGCTGCCGAAGATCGGGTCGCCGCCGCCCACGAGGTAGAGGTCGCCGCGCACGACGCCGTTGCCGGTTCGGGAGCCGGTCGCCCAGGACCTCGGTCGTGAACCGTCCCGCGGAGCCGAACCTGCCGAGCGCCGCAGCGGTGGTGAACAGCTTCGTGTTCGAGGCGAGGATGCGCCGCTTCGTCGCCCGGCGCGAGTACAGGCCCCTCGCGGTCGCTCAGGTCGTACACGTATGCGCCAGATCGCGCGCTCGCCTGGTTCATCGCAGCGTCGAGCCGCCGCTCGAGGCGCGCGTCGTTTTCCGCGGCCAGAGCGGTCTGGGGGGCGAACAGGAGTGCGGCCGCGGCCGCCTGCGCCACTAAGATCGTCGTCCGAGCCAAGATGGCCAAGGTAGTAAAACTCGAACGGCCGACGAAGAGCGGTCGCAAGGCGCAGCCGCAGCGCAGCACCACTCAGCGTCGCCGGCCGCGCCAGTCGCGCACGGCCCTCGTGCTCGGCGGCGGCGGCTTCACGGGCGGCGTCTACGAGATCGGGGCGCTGCGGGCGCTCGACCTGCTCGCCGTCAACCGGACCGTCAACCAGTTCGACATCTACGTCGGCACGAGCGCGGGCTCGTTCGTCGCCAGCCTGACGGCCAACGGCGTGACGCCCGAGGAGATGATGCGCGTCGTCAACCAGCAGGTGCCGACGCCATTCCGCGACATCGACCTCGGCACGCTGCTGCGCCCGAACTACCTCGACTTCGTCCGCTCGCTCGCGCTGCTGCCGCTGCGCAGCCTCGGCGTGGCGCGCACGATGCTCCAGAACATCGGCCAGGTCTCCGTCATGGACCTGGCCGTGGGGCTGGCCGAGGGCCTGCCGCCGGGCCTCTACGACGGCGGCAGCCTCCAGGGCTACATCGAGGACGTGCTCTCGGACCCGGACCGCGTGAACGACTTCCGGCTGCTCCAGAACGAGCTCTTCCTGACGGCCACCGACCTCGACACGTGCGAGCGGATCGTGCTCGGCGGCGAGGACTGGGACGACGTCCCGATCTCCCGCGCCGTGGCGGCCTCGACCGCGCTGCCGATGGTCTACAAGCCGGTCGAGATCAAGGGCCGCCATCTCGTCGACGGCGGCATCCGCTCCACCACGAACGTGGACGTGGCGGTCGAGCAGGGCGCGAAGTTCATCATCGTGGTGAACCCGCTCGTCCCGTACGTCAACGACTTCCAGAAGGTGATCCCCACGATGTGGGGGAGCCGCGTGCGCCGCGTCGCCGACATGGGCTTCCCGCAGGTCGGCTACCAGGCGTTCAAGCTGCTCGCGCACCAGCGCCTGCACGAGGCGGTCCGCAACTGGCAGGACAAGTACCCGGGCGTGGACATCATCCTCATCGAGCCCGAGCCGAACGACGAGCTGATGTTCCACACGAACATCCTCAACTACACGAAGCGGCTCGAGATCGCGCGCCACGGGTTCGAGTCCGTGACGCTGCGGCTGGCGAAGGACTACAACGAGCTGCGCACGATCTGCGCCAAGCACGGCATCGAGATCTCCGCCACCCGCGTGCGCAAGGTGCTCAAGCACATGGAGCGCGAGCGCGAGAAGACGCGCGCCTGGCGCCGCGTGCTCGAGCAGACCACCGGAGCGTTGCTCCGGCAGTCCGCTTCCGAAGAGGGCTAGGCCGGCTGCTGCCGCGGGGTCGGGCGCTCCCAGGCGGTAGCGCTCGCGCCGCTCGTAGACCTCGCCCGGCACGCCGCCGAGCACGATCAGCCGCAGGCCGTCCGGTCCCGAGCGCACCTTCCGCTTCGTCTCAGGCCCCACGCGGACCATCGTGTCCTGGTCGAGCGTGATCTCCTGCTCGCCCTCGACCGTGAGGATCCCGGAGCCCTTCCAGGCGAGGTAGACCTCCTCCTCGCCCACGTCCGCGTGGTCGTGGTCGGGATACACGCCCTCGCCGGCGTCGGGCGGGAAGTCGACCACGTTCATGCCGAACGAGCCCACCTCGAGCGCGGCGCCCGCCCGCTTGAACGACCCGTAGAAGATCGCCTCCATGTCGTCCACCTGCTTGATCGTCACGTCCGCCACTGTGGGCCTCCTTCGTAGTTACCGCACGAACGTTCGTTAGCATACAGGTCGTGAGCAGAAGGGACGCCATCCTCGAGCGCGCTGTCGAGGTCGCCTCCGAAGAGGGCCTCGAGGGCCTCACGATCGGGCGCCTGTCGTCCGAGCTCGGGCTGTCGAAGAGCGGGCTCTTCGGCCACTTCGGCTCGAAGGAGGAGCTCCAGCTCGCCGCTGTCGACGCCGCCAACGCGATCTTCGTGCGCGAGGTGATCGAGCCGGCGCTCTCGGAGCCCGAGGGCGCGCGCGCGCCTGCGCGCGTACTGCGACCGCTGGGTCGGCTACCTCGAGCGCAAGGTGTTCAGCGGCGGCTGCTTCTTCGCCGCGGCATCGACGGAGTTCGACGGCCGGCCCGGGCCCGTGCGCGACAAGCTGCGCGACGGGCAGCAGGCGTGGCTCGCCGAGCTCGCGAAGCAGGCGAAGCTCGCCGGCGCCGACGACCCGGAGCAGCTCGTCTTCGAGGTCTCCTCGCTCGTCCAAGGCGCAAACGCCGCCTACCAGCTGTTCGGCGACGAGCGCGCGTTCGCCCGCGCGCGCACTGCGATCGAGCGGATGCCTGCCCGGCTAGGCCAGCTTCTCGAGCGCGGCGAGCAGCCGCTCGCGTGGCGGCGGCGCCCCGAACCGACACGCGGACGTGGTCGCTCGCCCCGAGCGGACCGCCGGGCGCCACGATCACGCCCTCCTTCTCGAGCCGCGAGGCGAGCGTGCGTCGCGTTCAGGCCCGGTGAGGACAGCCAGACGAAGTTGCCCTGGCTGGGCGGGCGTCCACGGGCAGGCTCGGGGAGCGCGGCCAGGATCCGCTTGCGCTGCTCGATGACGAGGTTGCGGCGCCGGTCGACCTCGCCGTCGCCGAGCTTGAGCGCGTGCTCGACTGCCCGCCTGGGTGAGCGCGTTCACGCCCAGCGGCGGCGCGATCGCCTCGAGCTCGCGCGAGGCCTCGGTCGAGCCAACCACGTAGCCCGCCCGCAGGCCGGCCATGCCGTACACCTTCGAGAACGTCCGGAAGACGAGGAGCGCGGGAACTCGTTCACGAGCCTCAGGCACGAGTCGAGCGGCTCGATGTCCTGGAAGTGGACGTAGGCCTCGTCGAGCAGCACGTGCACGTGCTCGGGCAGCTCGCCGAGCAGCCAGCGCAGCGACTGCGGACGGGAGGTAGTCGCCCGGTGGGGTCGTTCGGGTTGCAGACCACCATCACGCTGCGTGCGGTCGGTGACCGCCGCCAGCATGCGCCTCGGGATCGGCCGCGCCGCCGGCGGAGTCCACGGCCACCGGCCGCGCGCCCGCGCGCGCGGCCATCAGCGGGAAGAGCGGATACGACGGCCAGTGCGTGACCAGCTCGTCGCCCGGGGCCCAGCAGCAGATGGGCGGCCTCTTGGAGCAGCTCGGTCGCGCCGTTGCCGAACACGATCTGCTCCGGATCGACGCCGTGGCGCTCCGCCAGAGCCCGGCGGAGATTCGCCGCGTGGCGGTCCGGGTAGCCGTTCACGCGGCCTCGCGCGGCGAAGATCGCCTGCGTTCATCACCTCGGAGTTCGGGAAGTCGGGCCACTCGGTGCTCGACAGGTCGAGGTTCGGGACGACCTGGAGCTCCATCTCCTTCTCCGCGGCGCCGCTTCTCGCGCAGGCGCTGGTTGACCTCCTCCTGGTCCATGTCGTCGAACTGCCGGTAGTAGTCGAGCAGGCCCAAGGTGGGGAGGGCTACTCGGTCTGGCCGGAGAAGACGGACGAGCCGGGTCCCTCGATGATGAAGAACCAGATCATGAAGGCCGTGCCCGCGATCGCCAGCGAGATCACGAAGATCCACTCGAGCGCGCCCTTCTTCTGCTCGTAGCCGGCTGCGCGCCGGGTCGAGCCTCCAGGCGTAGTCGAGCCGGCGCGGCGAGCGCCAGCGTCATGAACAGCGTCGTGAGCATGCCCGCGAAGGCGACGACGATCCCGAGCGCGACGGAGCCCGTCTTGTAGTCGACCTGGGAGCCCACCCACAGCCAGGCGGCGGCTGCGGCCCCCAAAGCGTCAGGCACAGGAGCGTCTCGAGCGTGAGGATCAGGCCGGAGAGGACCTTGTCGGCCGTGCGGCGACCCTGCCCGGCCGTGACGGGCTGTGCGCGGTACTTGAGAGGCGCGGTCCCGGGCCTTCGCCCGACGAACAGCCCGCCCGTATCCGTCGGGTCGTTACTGGCCATTCAGGGAGAGCTTACCCCCAGAGGGCGGGACCGCTATCCCGCTTGCCTCGTTTGGCCCTGCTCGTAGAGCGAATCGATCACGTCCGCGAACTTCTCGTGGACGACGTTGCGCTTGACCTTCATCGTCGGCGTCAGCTCGCCCGTCTCCTGCGAGAGGTCCTGCGGCAGGATCGTGAAGTACTTGATCTGCTCGACCGGCCCGACCTTCGAGTTGACCTCGTCGATCGTCTGCTGGATCGACTCGCGGATCTCGGCCGTCTCCTCCGTCGCGACCTCGGGGTCGAGCGTGACGAGCGCGACCAGGTACGGCCGGCGGTCGCCCACCACCACGCACTGCGAGACGTACTGGTTCTGCTTGATCCCGTTCTCGAGGTTCGCCGGCGTGATGTTCTTGCCGCCGGCCGTGATGATGATGTCCTTCTTGCGGCCGGAGATGTAGACGAAGCCGTCCTCGTCGATCCGGCCGAGGTCGCCGGTGTGCAGCCAGCCGCCGTCGAGCGCCTCCTTCGAGGCCTCCTCGTTCTTGTAGTAGCCCTGGAAGATGTTGTCGCCGCGGAGCAGGATCTCCCCGTCGTCGGCGATCTTGATCTCGACGCCCGGCAGCGGCTTCCCGATCGAGCCGAAGCGGAAGTCCTCCGGGCGTCTGCCCGGTGGCGACGGTTGAGGTCTCCGTCATGCCGTAGCCCTCCATCACCGGCACGCCGCAGGCGTAGAAGAACTCGAGGATCTCCGGTGCGATCGGCGCCGCGCCCGTTACGCACTGGCGGATCCGGCCGCCGAAGATGTTGCGGACGTTCTGGTAGAGCGCCTCGTCGGCCTCCTCGAACTTCTCCATCAGCTCGGCCGGCACTTCCTCGCCGCGCTGCTGCGCCTGCCGCACCTTCAGGCCGAGCTGGACCGCCTGCTTCGAGCTGCTCCTTGTCGGGCGCGTTGCTCGTGGCCAGCTGGTAGATCTTCTCGAAGATCCGCGGCACCGACGGGAAGTACGTCGGCTTCACCTCCATCAGGTTGGGCACGATCTTCTGCGGGTCCTTCTCCCAGTAGGCGATCGTCGAGCCGAGGTCGATCGCGCCGAACTGGATCAGCACCGCGAAGGCGTGCGCGAGCGGGAGGAAGAGGTAGACGAGCTCGTCGTCGCCGAGGATCCCCATCTCCTGCGTCATGTCGCAGACGCGGCGGTAGTTGCCGTGGGTGAGGATGCAGCCCTTGGGCGGGCCGGTGGTGCCCGACGTGTAGATGTAGAGGCAGACGTCGTCGGGGGTGACGTCGGCGATGCGCTCCTCGTACTCCTCGTCCGAGTGCTGCCGGCCGCGCTCGCGCAGGTCGTCGAGCGAGATGTGGTCGTCCTTGCCGTCCGACTCGAACGCGATCACGTGCTCGAGATGCGGGCAGGTCGCCGCGGATCTGGCGGACCTTGTCGAGCTGCTCGGCGTCCTCGGCGAAGATCGCCGTGGACTCCGAGTGGTCGGCCACGTAGTGGACCTCCTCGGGGGAGTTCGTCTGGTAGATCGAGACGGAAGCGGCGCCGGAGGCGAGGATGCCGAAGTTCGCGAACGTCCACTCCGGCCGCGTGTGGCTGAGGATCGACACGCGGTCGCCCTTCTCGATGCCGAGGTCGACCAGGCCGAGCGCGATCTCCTTGACGACCTCGCCGAGCTCGCCGTAGCTGATGTCCCGCCACTCGTCGCCGACCTTGTGCTTCAGCGCGGTGCTCTCGGGCGCTCGCTCGGCGGCGAGCTTGACGATGTCGGCGATCGTCTGTGAGCCGGTGCTCGCGTCAGCGGCGCTGACGGTTCCTGCTTCCACTTATCTCTTCTCCCCGGTTTATGGCCTGACCGGGAGGAAGTGTATGGCGGCTACGCCTTGGCGGGTACGGCTCGGCGCTGCGCGTCCTTCAACGACTCGGTGAAGAGAGTCTTGTCGATCCGGCCCTGGAAGATCGGCACCCCGAGCTCCATGCACTTCATGATGACTTCGCGACGGTGCATGCCAGCTTCGCGTGCGAGCTCCGTGGGGGTCAGGTGGATCGCCATCTATTAACTCCTCCCGTTGGCCGGAATCGTCGTACTTCAGTTTTACGCCTCACCCCGGACGGCGCAACTGTTTCCCTGCAATTTGCGTAGATAACGGACTAAATCGGGTTGGGAATCTCGACAAATGTGTGACGGACCCCGAACTTCTCCTCGAGCAGCTCTCCCAGCCGCCTGACCCCGAAGGTCTCGCTCGCGTAGTGGCCGCCGGCGATGAAGTGGATCCCGCCCTCCCGGGCGTCCGCCATCACGTGCTCGGTCGGCTCGCCCGTCACGAAGGCGTCGAGGCCCAGCGCGATCGCCTCCCCGAGCGCCGAGCTGCCGCCACCCGAGACGATGCCGACGCGGCTGATCTCGGCGGGACCAGAGTCGAACACGAGCGGGTCGGAGCCGAAGAGCGCCCTCGCGCGCCCGACGAGGTCGGGGAGCGCGAGCGGCTCCGTGGCCTCGCCGACCCAGCCGATCGATTCGCCCTTGGCCTCGCCGAAGGGCTCCCGCCGTTGCAGGCCGAGGCCCTCGCAGATCAGGGCGTTGTTACCCACCTCGGGATGGGCGTCGAGCGGGAGGTGGTACGCCGCGAGCGTCATGTCGTTGTCGAACAGGACCTTCAGGCGCGCCTTGAGCTGCTCTGTCACGGGCCCGGCCGAGTCGCCCCAGAAGATCCCGTGGTGGCAGAGCACGAACTGCGCTCCCTCGGCGGCCGCCCGCTCGAACAGCTCGCGGTGAGCGGATACGCCGGTCACCACCAGCTCGACCTCGTCTGCCCCCGGCACCTGGAGCCCGTTCGGGCCGTAGTCGGGGCGGCCGGGAGACGCGAGCAGACCGTCGAGAAAGGCGATTAGCTCGTCGCGACGGGTCATGCTTGAAACATAACCCGCGGTACGTTACGGTACCGCCCTCGCCGGAGGCTGTGTCTTGAGGAGGAAGGCGCAGGGCGAGCAGGGCAGGTAGGGGAACCGACGGGAGGCTGCAGGGGGAATGACAAGCCGTATGGCGTCCGCGGGGGACGCCGCGAGCGACGCTCAGCTGATTGCTGCTGTCCGCCGCGGCAACGACCACGCGTTCGAGCAGCTGTACCGGCGCTACAGCGCCTCGATCGAGCGATTCGTCGTCTCGCGCGTGCGAGACCGCGGTCGCGCCGAGGACCTCGTGCAGGAGATCTTCCTGTCCGCGCTGCGCCGCCTGCGCGCGACTGACAGCGATATCACGTTCCGGCCGTGGATCTTCGAGATCGCGAAGAACGCGGCGATCGATCACTACCGGCGTACCAGCCGTACCGAGGAGGTCTCGATCCACGCGGACGAGGCACTCCGGCCGGCGGACCAGCTGCGGCTGGTCGGCTGGGCCCACTCGCGTCCGGAGCAGGCTGTCCTCAACAAGGAGCGGTTCGACCAGCTACGCGGCGCGTTCGCCGGGCTCTCGACGAACCACCACCGCGTGCTCGTGCTGCGCGAGTTCGAGGGGCTTTCCTACCGCGAGATCGCGCAGAGGATGGACATGACCCGCCCCGCGGTCGAGAGCGCGCTCTTCCGCGCCCGCCGGCGTCTCCAGCAGGAGTACGCGCGGGCCGAGGCCGCTGCGTAGATAGCCTGCGCCGCCTATGGCGGCAAAGAAGAAGCGCGACCCGTTTCTCGAGTCGCTCATGGACACAAACCTGTACTCCATGGGCGCTTACTTCTCCGACCGCCATCCCGAGCTGATCGACGACGTGATCGAGCAAAGCGTGGCGATCGAGGACCGCGGCCTGGCGGGCTACGCCGAGGACAACGGCCTCACCGTCGAGGAGTGCTTCCAGACGCTCCTCACCGGCCTGGCGGTGCGCTACTACAAGGCAGTGGCGTCCTGACCTAGTCGCTACGCTGAGGCCCTTCGGGCTGTGGCGCAGTCTGGTAGCGCGCTCCGTTCGGGTCGGAGAGGTCCCCAGTTCGAATCTGGGCAGCCCGATTTTCACTCGTCCTCCGCGATCGCGGCGCGCAGCGCGTCGTCGAAAGGCGTGGGCTTGAGGTCGAACAGCGCCATCCCGGAGGGGTCGGTCACGACCGTCTCGGTGGAGAGCCCCTCGACGAGCGGGCGCGCCACCCCGGCGTCAACGGGCGTGATGAGCCCTATCCAGAGCGACGAAAGCCAGGGCGTGAGCAACGGGACCGGAAGCTTCGGCCGCCGATACTTGCCGAGCGCATCCGACATCCGATCGAGCATGTCGCCGTAGGAGAGGACGTCGGGACCTCCGAGCTGGACCTCGCGTCCGCTCGAGGGCTCGACGTGGGGCGCCGCGGCGAGGTAGCCGAGGACGTCGTCGATCGCGACCGGCTGAGTCTTGGTCTTGAGCCAGCGCGGGGCAATCATCGCCGGCAGCCGCTCCACGAGGTATCGAAGCGTCCGATAGGACTCGCTGCCGGCGCCGACGACCATCGCCGCGCGGAAATAGGTGAGGGGTGGGCCAGCCTCGCGCAGCGTCAGCGCGGTCTGGTGCCGGCTGCGGAGGTGCTTCGATCCCGGCTCATCGCCGAGGCCGCCTAGATACACGACGCGGCCGATGCCCTCACGCTTCGCCATCTCTCCGAATGCTTGGGCGGCGCGGCGCTCCCCTTCCTCGAAGTCGTCGCTCGACCCGCGCCCCATCCCGTGCACGAGGTAGTAGGTGATGTCCACGCCGGCGCCCGCGCCGCGCAACGTCTCCGGGCGCGTCACGTCGCCCTCGTGCACTTCGTATCCCGTCTCCGCAAGGTGTCGGGCCCGGTCGCGGTCGCGCACAAGGCACCTGACTTCGATCCCGTCAGCAGCGAGCGTTCCGGCGAGCCGGCCCCCGATGAAGCCGGTCGCCCCTGTCACGAGTGCTTTCACCACGCAGCACTCTGGCATCCTGCGCCGCGTGACCTCCCGGGCTCGCGTCGCGCTGCTTCTCGCCCTGCCCGCGCTCGTGTCGTGCAACGGCTCCGACGACGAGTCGCCGATGGCCGTCACCGAGCCCGCCGCCGCTGGCGAGCCGCAGGACCACACGCGAGCGCAGCCGGCCGTCTCCGACCTCAGGCGCCGGCGCGTCGGGACGTTCTCGGAGCCCACGTACGTCACGGCGCCCCCCGGCGACCGCCGGCGGCTGTTCGTGGTCGAGCAGGGCGGAACCATCCGCGTGGTGCATCGCGGGCGAAAGCTCGCCCGTCCATACCTCGACATCCGGGGCCGTGTCGAGGCCGGCGGGGAGCGCGGCCTGCTGTCGATGGCCTTCGCGCCGAACTACCGCGAGAACCGGCGCTTCTACGTCTATTACACGGACAATGGAGGCGACATCCGCGTCGTCGAGTTCAAGGGGCGGCGCAATCGCGCCCGGAAGCGAAGCGCGCGCACCGTGCTGGTGCAGGATCACTCGACCTACGGCAACCACAACGGCGGCCAGCTCCAATTCGGGCCGGACGGCTTCCTCTACATCGGGACCGGGGACGGAGGGGGAGGCGGCGATCCCTTCGAGTCGGGCCAGGACCTTGGGACGCACCTCGGCAAGATCCTGCGCATCAGGCCGCACGGCAAGCCGCGCATCCCGCGCTCGAACCCGTTCCGCGGCCGTCGCGGCGCACGGCCGGCCGTCTACTCGTACGGCTTGCGCAACCCGTGGAGGTTCTCCTTCGACCGCCAGACGCGCGACCTGGTCATTGCCGACGTCGGCCAGAACGCGTGGGAGGAGGTCAACTTCGTACGCAGCGGCAGAGGCAGGAACTTCGGCTGGAACGAGTTCGAGGGCAACCACGCCTATGACGGCGGGTCGGCCCCCGGCCATGTCAGGCCTGTGATCGAGCACTCCCACAACTCCGGCTTCTGCTCGATCACAGGCGGTTACGTCCTCAGGCACCGCTCCTACGGCGAGCTGCGTGGCACCTACGTCTACGGCGACCTGTGCGAGGGCGTGGTGCGCGGCGCCCGGCTCGGGCCGGGCAGGGCGACGGGCCGGCGCCGGTTCAGCGTCGACGTGCCGAGCCTGTCCTCATTCGGCGAGGACGCGCGCGGGCGCGTCTACGCCGCCTCGCTCGACGGCGCGGTCTACCGGCTGGCGGGCAGCGGGTAGGGCGACTCCGCCACCGGCGGCACCGTCCTGTAGAGCTTCGCCACGGCCTTGAACGCCGGCTTCTTGTTGCCGCGTGCGTCGGCGAGCCCCTTCTGGTTCCAAGGGGGCCGCGGCGCCGGGTTGCCGCCCTCCCAGTCGGGACGGACGCGGAAGTTGCGGAGGATCCACGCCATCGCCCCGTTCAGGTACCGCTTCTTGATGTAGGTGCGGACGTGGTCGCGCATGAGCTCGGACTGGAACGCGTAGGTGCCCTTCCGTTCAACCGAGCCCTTGCGGTTCGCCTCCGCGCCGAACTCGGTCACGAACAGGGCGAGCTCCGGGTAGTACTCCCGCATCTGGTCGAGGAACGGGCCGAGGCGCTGCCGGTCCTCCGTCTGGCCGTTCGGGCCGGGGTACCAGCCGAAGTAGCTGTTGATCCCGAGCGCGTCGAACCGGTGATAGACGTCGTCGGGCGGGGCCTGTGGCCAGCCGAAGATGTCCACGGTGCGCAGACGCGTGGGGTCCAGGTCGTCCACGAGGCGCGCCGCGCGTTGAAGGTAGTCGAGCTGGTTGTCCGTCATGCGCGCGGACAGCTCGTTGGCGACGCTCCAGGCGAGCACCGACGCGTGGTTCTGGTCGCGCTCGATCATCGCCTGGACGTAGGCCAGGCCCTTCTCCGTCACCCCCGGCACGTCGAAGCCCTTGTAGCCCTGCGAGTAGACGGGAACCTGGTCCCACACCATCACTCCCATCTGGTCGGCGAGCTCCAGGTACTGGGGGTGGAGCGGGTAGTGGGACCTGATGATCGTGGCGCCGAGCTCGCCCACGAGCCGCATATCGCGTTCGCGGTGGCGCGGGCGAAGCGCGGCCCCGCGGCGCGGATGGTCCTCGTGGATGCTTGCGCCGAGCAGCTTCGCGCGGTGGCCGTTGACGAGCAAGATGCCGTCGTCCGCGACGCGGATCTCACGGATGCCCACATTGAGCCGGTACCCGGCGAGCCTGTGGGCTCCGTGCCGCGCCTCGACGAGGACCGGATAGAGCTGCGGGGCGCCGGGGTTCCAAAGACGGGGCTCGGGCACGGGGACCGTGTAGGAGAGTGTGCGGCTCTCTCCGGCATCGACCCTGATGTGCTCTTGCGAGAGCTGGTCGATCTCGCCGACCTTCGTCCTCAGGATGAAGCGGGCGTTCTCGGCGGTCGGGTTCACTACCTGGACGCGGAACCGGAGCCACGCACGCCGCTGCGACTCGGCGATCTCGGTGCGAACGCGGACCGACTCGACGTCCACCGCCTCGAAGCGGCGGAGGTAGACCTCGCGCAGGATGCCGCCGTAGTTCCACCAGCCGCCGCCCGGGCGGCCGTTCGCGCGGTCACCGCCCCTCGGCACGTCGCCTCGTCCGCGGCGGTTGTCGACGCGGATGACCAGCCGGTTCACGCCTTTGCGGGCGAGGCCGAGCGGTGAGAGCTCCCAGGGCAGATAGGCCCCCTCGTGCTCGCCGAGCAGCCGGCCGTTCAGCCACACCTTCGCGCGGTAGTTCACCGACTCGAAGCGCAGCTTCCAGCCGAGCGCGCTCTCGCGCGAAGGGAGCACGAAGTCCTTCCGGTACCAGCCGACGGTTCCGCGCTGGCTCGCTTCCGACTCGTCCGTCGCGTTCCAGGCGTTCGGGATGCGCGTCGGCCTCCAGCCGTCGAGTGCCGGGTCCGTGGGGAGCCCCTCGGCCTCGCCCTGGTCGGTCGGATCGAGCCGGAAGTACCAGGTGCCGTCGAGCATGAAGCGCCCCATGTGTCCGTCCTGGTACAGCGCGCCGCGGCTCGGCACGTCGCGGGCGGGCGGCTTGGAGCCACCCTGGGCGAGCGCGAGCGCCGCCACCCCGGCCAGGGCCAGCAGCGCCACCGCGAGCGCTGTGACGGCGCGGGGCATGGGCGACAGCCTAGAGTTCGCCGACGATCGAAACCCCGCGAAAGGACGCCGCCCAGTGCAAGAAGTAGTGATCACCTCTGCCGCCAGGACCGCCGTGGGCTCCTACGGCAAGAGCCTCAAGGACATCCCCACTACGGAACTGGGCGCGACGGCGGTGACAGCCGCGATGGAGCGCGCCGGGGTCGAGCCGGAGCAGGTCGAGCAGGTCGTCTTCGGCAACGTAATCCACTCGGCCCCCGAGGACATGTACATGGCGCGCGTCGTGGGCATCAAGGCCGGGATCCCGAAGGAGACGCCCGCCTTCACCGTGAACCGGCTGTGCGGCACGGGCGTCCAGGCGATCGTGTCCGCCGCGCAGACGATCCAGACGGGCGAGGCGGACGTCGTCGTCGCCGGCGGCGCCGAGTCGATGAGCCGCGGCCCCTACTGGATGCCGAACGTGCGCTGGGGCGCGCGCATGGGCGAGGCGAAGATGGTCGACCCGGTGGTGGGCGGCCTCACCGACCCCTTCCACCGCGTGCACATGGGCATCACGGCCGAGAACCTCGCCGAGTCACACGACATCAGCCGCGAGAAGCAGGACGAGTTCGCCCTCGAGTCGCATCGCCGCGCGCACGCCGCACAGGAGGCCGGCAGGTTCGACGACGAGGTCGTCCCGGTCGAGGTCAAGGTGAAGAAGGAGAAGGTGCCGTTCACCCGCGACGAGCATGTGCGTCCGGAGGCGTCGATGGAGTCGATGGCGAAGTTGAAGCCGGTCTTCAAGCCGGACGGCACGGTCACCGCCGGGAACGCATCGGGCATGAACGACGCCGGCTCGGCCGTTGTGCTGATGTCGGCCGAGAAGGCGGAGGAGCTGGGCGCGACCGTGCGCGGGCGGATCCTGTCCTACGCGTACTGCGGCGTCGATCCGGCGACGATGGGGATCGGCCCGGTGCCGGCCACGCGCAAGGCGCTCGACAAGGCGGGCATGTCGCTCGACGACGTGGACGTGATCGAGCTGAACGAGGCGTTCGCCGCGCAAGCGCTCGCGGTGATGAAGGATCTCGAGCTCGACCCGGCCAAGGTCAATCCCAACGGCGGCGCGATCGCTCTCGGCCATCCCGTCGCCGCGACCGGCTCGGTCATCACGACGAAGATCCTCGGCGAGATGGAGCGCGAGAACCACGACGTGGGCCTCGTCACGCTCTGCATAGGCGGCGGCCAGGGCATAGCAATGCTCATCGGGCGCAGTTAGGATCGCGTCCGTGGCCTTCTTCAAAGACGACCAAGAGGTCTACCAGTACATCGGCAAGCTCTTCGAGGACCTCTCGGTCGATGACGAGCTCGCGCCGAAGTTCCGCAAGGCGAACACGATCGTCCAGTACCAGTACCGCAACCCCGAGTCCCAGATCACGGTGAAGATGATCGAGGGCGAGGACGGGGTCGTGGACTGCGGCGACACATCGATGGAGCCCGAGGTCGTCATGACGATGGAGGCCGACACCGCCCACAAGTTCTGGCTCGGCAATGTCAACGTCACCGTCGCGCTCGCCCGCGGTCAGATGAAGGCGAAGGGCCCGGTGGCGAAGATCCTCAAGCTCGTTCCCCTGGTCAAGCCGGTCTTCCCGCGCTACCGGAAGATGCTCGAGGACTCCGGGCGCCAGGACCTGCTCGACGCGTGAGCTCGGAGCCGAGCGCGCTGGATGCCCGCCAGATGGCGGGCTTCAAGGACTTCTACCAGTACGTAGACCACACGCGCGTGATTGCCGGCCGCGGCTTGCTCGAGAGCACCGGCTTCGAATTCATGAAGGAGGGCGCGGAGCGCGTCTTCATCGTCACCGACGAGGTGATCCGCGGCACCGGCCTGGTCGACAAGGTCCAAGCCGGCGTGGAGGACGGCGGCCTCGAGGTGGCCGGGATCTTCGACGGCGTGCCGCAGGACTCTTCCACCGTGGTGGTCGAGGAGTGCGCGGCCGCCGCGAAGGAGGCGGGCGCCGACTCGTTCCTCGCGGTCGGCGGCGGGTCGGTCATGGACACCGCGAAGGTGGCCGACGCCGTCTTCACGCAAGGCGGCACCGCTCGGGAGCAGGAGGGGTTCTTCCTCATGCCGCGCGGGGCCGACGGCATGGGCGCGCCGGAGCCGATCGCCCCGCTCGCGTGCATCCCCACGACCGCCGGCACCGGCTCCGAGGTGTCGATGGCCGCTGTGATCAAGGACCACGAGGAGAAGGTCAAGCTCGAGATCGCCGACTTCCCGCTCTTCCCGCGGCTCGCCATCCTCGATCCCGAGTCCACGCGCACGCTGCCCGCGCCGATCGCGGCCGCGACCGGGATGGATGCGATGACGCACGCGATCGAGGGCTACGTCTCGGCCGAGTGGAATCCGCACGGCGACGCTCGAGCGCTGCACGCGCTGCGCCTGATCCGAGACAACCTCGAGCGCGCGGTCGAGGACACGTCGGACGAGGAGGCGCGCGGGAACATGCTGGTGGCCGCATCACTCGCGATCACGATCCAGCTCGGCTCGGTCCACGCGATGTCGCACCCGGCAGGCGCGCACTTCGGCGTGCCGCATGGCGTGGCGAATGCGATTCACCTGCCGCACGTGATCCGCTTCAACGCGCGCGGTGGCTCTGACATCGCGAACCGCTACCGCGACATCAACGAGCTCTTCGGAGTCGAGTCGGGCGGGGCCGACGACACGGTGGGCGACGCGCTCGCCGACCACGTGTCCGGGATCACGTCGCGGATGGGCCTGCCGACACGGCTGTCCGAGGTCGGGGTGCCGGAGTCGGGCATCCCGGCGCTAGTGGAGGGCGCGATGGGCGACGGCACCACGCTGCTCAACCCGCGCGAGCCCGGCGAAGAGGACTACGAAGAGCTCTACAAGCAGGCGCTCTAGCCGCGATGCTCGCGCGTCTCTTCGGTCCATTCTTCGTCTTCGCCGGGATCATGCACTTCGTCGTGCCGCGCACGTATGAGGCGATCGTGCCTGACTACCTGCCGGCGCATAAGCGAGTTGGTGCAGGCGAGCGGCGTGGCCGAGATCGTCGGCGGGCTCGGCGTGATGCACCCGCGGACGCGCCGTGTTGGCCAGCTGGTGGAGCGTCGCCACGCTGATCGCGGTGTTCCCCGCGAACCTGCACATGGCGCTTCACCCGGACAAGTACAAGGTCCCGGGCGGCCGGACCGCGCTCTACGGGCGCCTGCCCGTGCAGATCCTGTTCATCGCCTGGGCGCTCGCCGCCGGGCGTAAGCTTCCCTAGACCTACGAGGAGGAGAAGAGCGGATGGCCGTCGCACCCACGCAGGACGTAAAGGTCTGGAAGAACTACATCGGGGGTGAGTGGGTCGAAGCCTCGTCCGGCGACACGTTCGAGGTGATCAACCCCTCGAACGGCGAGGTGGTGGCCGCGGTCCCCAAGGGCGGGCGCGAGGACGCGCAAGCCGCGATCGGGGCGGCGAAGGAGAGCTTCGAGGCCGGCGTGTGGGCGGACATGGATCCCGATGAGCGCGTGCGCATCATGCGCTCGGTCGTACAGAAGTTCACCGAGCACGAGGACGAGCTGGCTGAGCTCGAGTCGCTGCAGGCCGGCATGACGATGCGCGCCACGGCGACCGTGGTCATCGGCTACTGCATCAACCACTGGGAGTACTTCGCCCGCCACGCGGACCGGCCGCGCCAGGAGCCGCTCGAGCCGGTCGAGTTCCCCACCCACTCGTACAACTTCGTCCTGCGCGAGCCGGTAGGTGTCTGCGCCGGGATCATCCCGTGGAACTTCCCGCTGGTGATGGCCGTGTGGAAGCTCGCCCCGGCGCTCGCGATGGGCAACTCGTGCGTGCTCAAGCCGGCGTCGGACACGCCGCTCACCGCTCTGCGGCTCGCGGAGCTGCTCGACGAGACCGAGCTGCCTAAGGGCGTGGTCAACATCATCACCGGCGGCGGCGCGACGGTCGGCGAGGAGCTCGCGTCGCACCCGGACGTCGACAAGGTGTCGTTCACCGGCTCGACGGTGGTCGGCCGGCGGATCATGCAGCTCGCCTCCTCGACGATCAAGAAGTGCACGCTCGAGCTGGGCGGCAAGTCGCCGAACATCGTCTACGAGGATGCGAACCTGGACGCCGCCGTGGACGGCGCGCTGTGGGCGACGTTCTTCCACCAGGGCCAGGTCTGCGAGTCGGGTACACGCCTGCTCGTGCCGGAGTCGATCCACGACGACTTCGTGGAGCGGCTCGTCGCGCGAGCGAAGCAGATCAAGATCGGCGATGCGCTCGACTACGACACGGACATGGGCCCGCTCGTGTCACAGGCTCAGCTCGACACCGTCGAGAACTACGTCCGGATCGGCAAGGAGGAGGGCGCGAAGCTCGTGCTCGGCGGCGGCCGGCCTGAGGGCGCCCCCGAAGGCGGTTACTTCTTCGAGCCCACGATCTTCACCGAGGTCGACAACTCGATGACGATCGCCCAGGAGGAGATCTTCGGGCCGGTGCTGTCCGTCATCAAGTTCAAGTCGGACGCCGAGGCGATTCGGATCGCGAACGACACGATCTACGGCCTGGCCGCGGCGGTGTGGTCCGAGGACTACGACCGCTGCCTCGAGACGGCCAAGAAGATCCGCGCGGGCACGGTCTGGATCAACGACCACCACCTGATCAACTGCATCGCCCCGTTCGGCGGCTACAAGCAGTCAGGCAACGGCCGCGAGCTCGGCTCCTACGGCCTGAACGAGTACACCGAGGTCAAGCACGTGCACGTGGACCTCACGCGCAACCCCGAGGGGAAGATGTTCGGCGTGCTCCTGTCCGAGGAGCCGCTCGGGCCGGAGGACGTCGGCGGCTAGAAGCGCTGCTCGCCGCGGTAGGCCTCGACGAGCTCCTTCAGCGTTCCCTTCGAGGTGTGCTTCGGCTTCCAGCCGAGCAGCTTCTTCGCCCTGTCCGTCTTCATCAGGACGGGCTTGCGGAGGCTCTCGACCCAGGAGAGGGCGGGCGGCTTCGCCGGTAGGCGCGCGATCACCTCAGCCGTCGCGTCGACCGCGAGGTCCGGGATCGGGATCGTGTACCAGCCGAGCGCGTCGGCCAGGTCGGACATCATCAGCTTCCCGTTGCCCGCGAGGTTGTACGGGCCCGGCTCGCCCTTGCCCTGAACCCCGGCGACAAAGGCCTGTGCGACGTCGTCCTCGTGGACGAGCTGGAACGGTACGCCCGGATCGGGGATCACCGGTCTCAGGACCGGCAGCCCGCTGAGCAGCCGCCGCACCGGGTCAGGCATCGCCTGCGACATCCGGACGTAGGGGATCTCCTCCATCAGCGTCTGCGCCTTCGGGCCGGCGACGATGCAGGGGCGGAAGACCCACGCCTTGGTCCGCTCGGTCTTCAGCAGCACCTCGCCCAGCACCCCCTCGACCTCCGCCTTCTGGGCCGAATAGAAGTGGGCGTCGCTGCCGCGCGGCGGGACCTCCTCGTGGAGCCAGTTCGGGTTGTCCTCGTGGAAGCCGTATGCGGCGACGCTCGACGCGTAACAGATGCGCTCAGCACCGGTGGCGACCGCGGCCTCGAACACGTTCCGCGAGCCGTCGATGTTCACCCCCCGGGTGCGATCGCTCGACGCGAGGATCGCGAACGCCAGGTGGACGACCACGTCGGCGCCCTTCACGGCGTCGTCGACGCTCTTTCTGTCCTGGACGTCGCCCTCGCGGTACTCCGTCTTCTTCCATCCCTGCGATGCGGGGTCGAACGGACGCCGCGCCATGCCGACGATCTTCTTCACGTTGCGTGAGCGCTCGAGCGAGTCGACAAGCGCGATCCCGAGATCGCCGGTCGGGCCGGTAACCGTGACTGTCAGGCCGTCCGCCGCCATGAGGGCAGCCTATAGCGCGGCTACTCGCGTATCTCGCAGCCCTCGACGCGGTCGACGGGGTCGGCGTTCACGCGGTCGCGGCCCTTGCCGCACTGGATGACGTCCCGCTCGCCGTCGAGCGCGTCGACCGAGTCGCGGCCACGGCCCGTCCCGATCCAGTCGGCACCTGTGCCGCCGGTGACGTCGTCCTTGCCGGCGCCGGTTCGCACACGGTCCGCATCCGGGCCCGCATCGATGTTCGCGTCACCACCGTCCGCGTCGATCGCCTCGGAGCCCGGGCCGCCGACGAGCGTCGCGTCACCGTCGCTCGTCATCCGGTCCGAGCCTGATCCGCCGTCGGCGAAGTCGGTGCCCGCGCCGGCGTAGATGCGGTCGTCCTCGGGCCCGCCGAACAGGCGGTCGTCACCGACCTGGCCGAAGAGGTGGTCGGCTCCGGCTCCGCCGATCACCTCGTCGTCGTCCGCGCCCGCGTAGACCACGTCATTGCCGCCTGCTCCCACGATCCGGTCGTTGCCGGTGCCGCCGATGATCAGGTCGATCCCGGGGCCGCCGTCGACGCCATCGGCGCCGGGGCCACCCTCCAGGTAGTCGTTCGACTCGAGGCCGGCGACCGTGTCATCGCCCGCCTCGGCGTAGATCTGGTCGGGCTCGCCTGTGCCGGTCAGCGTCTCGGACGTGTCGTCGCCGACGAAGTTCTCGGCCGCTGCCGCTGACGCGAGCACGGCGGCAAGCACGATCGCCAGGATTGGGGCTGCGGTTCGCTTCACGACTGGTGTAACCGCCCACCCGGCTTCATGTTTCGCCATGCTTATCCCATGTCCAGCGTCGCAGTCGTGCTAACGCCGGCCGCGCTTGACGCGCTCGAGCGCACCCGTGCCGAGCGCGGAGACGACCTCACGTTCGTGATCGGAAACGGCTGCTGCGACTCGACCGCGCCGTTTCTGTTCGCCACCTACATGGCCGGCCCCGCCGAGCGCCACGTCGGCGAGGTTGAAGGAGTGCCGGTTCTGCTCGAGGAGGCGCTCGTCGACCTGTTCGCCGGCTACGAGGTCGTGATCGACGCGGGACCGGATCCGGGCGGCGACTCCTTCTCGTGCGAGACCGAGGTCGGCGTTCGCTTCTCGATGGAGCGCGTGCCCGTTCCCCGCTAAGCGGGCTCTGGTTCCGGCTCGGCGAGGCGCACCGGCGCGGGGGTGAGCGCGGCCGCGACGATCACGAGCGCGAACGCGGCTATGCGCAAGGCAAGCGCGGCAGGATCGTCTGGGAGCGGCTCACCGAACACGATCGGCCCCGAGGCGATCGTGCACACGTTTGCCGCGGCGCTCGTGACGGCGATGACCGGCACCGCCTTGCCCACCTGGAGGCTGCGCGCGGACACTGCCAGCCCGATCAAGGAAAGCGTCGCGATCGTGAATGCCAGTGGGTGCAGCAGGACGAGCAGGCCGTCATCGTCGAGGTGGTCGCTCAGCGCCTTGATCGAGACATCGGACGCGCCCCAGAGCAACCCGGCGCTCAGCGCCAGCGGGATCCCCTGCCGGTATCCGTTCCGCCCGGCCACCGCGGCGCCGAGCCCGAGCGCTGCAGCGAAGCCGGCATAGAGCACGAGCGTCGAGGTCTGGTAGTCGCTGTGGGCGCTGTCGCCGCCGCCGTCGAGGGTGGCCGCGAGGAACGCGAGGCCGGCCGCCGTCAGCGCCACGCCGATCCACTCGCGCCGCGTCACCTCGTGGGCGAACAGCCGGTCGGCGACGACCGTCAGAAGGACGAGCCCGCCGGCGATGACCGACTGCACGAGCGAGATCGGGGCGAGTGCCAGCGCCGCGACGTGGAAGCCCCACGACGCCGTCGCAACCAGGATCCCGATCGTGTACCAGCGCGACCGGAACAGCGCGAGCGACGTCCTGACGGGACGCCGTGCCTCGACCGCCGGAGACTCGACCGCGCCGCGGTGCTTGAACAGGAAGCCGACCACCGACGCGAACGCCGTGAGCAGGGCGAACGCGAGCCCGAGCTGAACGCCGAAGGACATGGGCGGCGAAGGCTACGGCTAGGCGTCGTCGTAGCCGGGCTCGCCCGGCAGGAGCACCTGCGCGACGCCCCCGTCGACGAGCACGCGCGGCTCGACCGGCTGCACGCGCCGTGAACGAGCGTGCTCGAGCACTTCTTCGACCGATCCGAACTCGGCGAGCTGCTCCAGGTGCTTGATCGTGGGGAAGACCAGCGAGAGCTCGTCCCGCTGGCCGGCCTCGAGCGCCTCGGCCGGTCCGATCCAGCGAAGGTCGACGCACTCCTCGCCGTCGCAGCGCGGATCGGCGTCGTCGGGAGTGGGGGCGACGAAGAAGTGGGTGTCGAAGCGGACCTTGACCTGGGCCGGGGTGATCCAGCGCGAGAACGGGACGAGCGTGCCGGTGTCGAGCTTCAGCGCCGCTTCCTCCTCGGCCTCCCGCACGGCGGTCTCCACCTCGGTCTCGCCCTCGTGCACGGCGCCGCCCGGGAAAACCCAAGCGCCGCCCATGAACCGGGCCTCCGGATTGCGCTGGACGAGCAGGAGCTCGAGCCCGTTCTCGCCGTCGCGGACCGGTATGACGGTGCACGCCGGCCGAGGCTCTGTCACCTCACCGGTGTTGAGCTCCTCGCCGGGCGCGGGACGGTCTGCGTGCACGGCGGCACCCTATTAACCTTCGCCGCCGCGTGAGCGAGACCGTGACCCAACAGATGTGGATCTGCGAGTCGTGCGGGTTCATCTACGACCCCGCCGAGGGCGACCCCGACGGGGGCGTGCCCCCGGGCACCGCGTTCGAGGACATCCCGGACGACTGGTTCTGCCCCGTCTGCGGCGCTCGGAAGCGCGACTTCACCCCTTACGAGGGTTGAACCAGGCTCCGCCGTCCTTGGCTCGCCTCTGATGGCAAGGGCGGCATCCTGCCGCCAGTGAC
The DNA here is from genome assembly GCA_963846865.1 of uncultured Thermoleophilaceae bacterium. Lineage (GTDB taxonomy): Bacteria > Actinomycetota > Thermoleophilia > Solirubrobacterales > Thermoleophilaceae > DASPHG01. The sequence goes on from CAWJXU010000011.1 coordinate 46,371, forward strand.
CGGCGGCCTTCGGCCGCCTCTTACCTACCCGATACCGCCTGGGTGCCTAACCGCGTAACCCGCCGTCGAGCGCATGTCGCGGTGCCAGCGGGTGCCGTCGCGCTCGCGGTCGGTCGTGTCGAACCGCAGCCCGGCGACCGTCAGGAACATGTGCCCGCCGTGCGCGTACACGGTCACCCACTTGCCGCGGCCGCCGAAGCGCCACGACGTGAAGCCGCCTGACGCCCGTGCCGGCCCGCCGAGCAGCCCGGCGTGGTGGAGCACGTAGCTGACCGAGCCCGAGCAGTCGTAGCCCGAGTCGTTCCAGCTGCCGTGGCCGCCGCCGTACTTGTACGGCGCCTTCGCGATCCGGTTGCCGGCGCGGATCAGGCGGCGCACCTTGTTCGGTGCGCTCGGCGAGATGTGTGCGAAGCCCCGCCGTGAGATCCACGCGCGGGCCCGCGGCCGCGACGTGCGGCGCGTGCGGTTGCGGCGCGTGTGCTTCAGCGCGTTCTGATCGCCGCGGCTGGCAACGCCGTTCACGTGGCGGCTGCGCGAGCGCTCCCAGCGCATGACGGCCGCCTTCGTCAGCGGCCCGAACGCGCCGTCGATCGAGGTGCCGAAGCCGACGCGGCCCAGGTGCCACTGGAGGCCGCGCACGTCGCGTCCGCGCATGCCCAAATGGAGAAGCCGGGTGCCGAAGCGGGCCGAGCGGCGCAGCGCGCGCCGGTCGCGGCGGGTGGCGATGCCGTCGGCGCGGCGATGCTTCCATCGCTCCCACCGCATCAGCGAGGCTTTCGTGGCGGGGCCGAACGCACCGTCGACCGCGCAGCCGAAGCCCGCGCGGCTGAGGTTCCGCTGCAAGCGCTCGACGGCGGGGCCGTCGGCGCCCTGCCGGAGGCCCTTGCGCCTCGCGTCTGCATCGTCGGTTGGAAGCCCGGTGAGCATCAGCAGCCCGGTCAGGCCGAAAACGGCAATCCGCTGGGTTGACATGCGTGTCGTACCCCTCTCTTTCCGGCGCCTACGGGGTTAGCTGACGGGCTCGCGCTGAAAGAGCTGCGCTACGCAACGGCTGTGTCGCGATTCGCCCCGCGGCCGTCCTCGGACGACCTTTGGTTCCCCCGCTCTCCGGCCGGCGGCGGCCGGAGACTCGGCAGGTGGCTTACGAACGAAGCGCGGCAGAGTAGCAGCCGGCGCCGAAAAACCGTCAGTTTCCAGCGGTTATGCGCTCAGAGGCCGCTTGGGTGGCGGATTGTGTACCCGTCACGGCTCGCCCGCGTGTCGTGCCAGCGGGTGCCATCCTCGGCCCGTCCGCTCGTGTCGAAGCGGAGGCCCGCGACCATCATGTAGACGTGCCCGCCGTGGGCGTAGACGGTGATCCAGTCACCGCGCCCGGACGCGCCCCAGCTCATGAACTCGCCGGAGTCCCTCGGCCGGTTGACGAGGCCGGCGCCGTGCAGCGCGTATGAGACCGAGCCCGAGCAGTCGTAACCGGAGTCCTTCCAGCTGCCGTGCCCGCCGCCGTACTTGTACGGCTTCGTGGCGATCTCATTGCCGGCCTCGATCACCTGCTTCACGGCCTCGGGCGCATCCGCCGGTGCGACCGCCAGGCCGTCACTCGTGATTCGCGCCTCGCCTGTCTCGGTGGGCTCCGTGGGCTCGACGGGCTCCTCGGTGGTCGCCTCGGCGGCGGCCGTCTTGATCGCGCGCGCGTCACCGGGCGGGACGACGCCGTTCACGGGCCGGTCGTCGGAGCGCTCGAAGGCGCGCACACTGCCCGCGGTCTTGGGCCCGAACGCGCCATCGGCGGCGGTCGGAAAGCCCGCACGGGACAGGTAGCGCTGCAGCTTGCGGACGTCGTCGCCGCTCGTGCCCTCGCGCATCGTGCGCGAGCCGTAATCGGCGGCGGCGGTGGCCGGAGCGGCGGTCGCCGCGATGGCGGTGATGGCGAGCGCGCCGAGGCGCACACGGGCTGTCATGAAGTTTCGTACCCCTTCTCTTTCCGCGCCTACGGGGTTAGCTGACGGGCTCGCGCTGAAAGAGTGCGCTACGCGACGGCTGTGTCGCGATTCGCCCCGGCCGCCGTGGCGGCCCTTGGTTCCCCCGTTCCCTGCCCTTGGAAGGCAGGGACTCGGCTGTCCTACAAAGCGCTCAGCACCGTAACAACTCAGGCGGCGGCGGCGACTTCTGGCGCGCCCGTGGCCGCTGCGATCGCGTCCGCCGTGAGCGCCACGAGACGCACGAGCTCGCGCTCGGAGATCGATAGCGGGGGCATCAGGACGATCACGTCGCCGAGGGGCCGCACGATCGCTCCCCGCACCCGTGCCTCGAGCGTGACGCGGTGGCCCATGCGCGCTTCGAGCGGGAACTCGGCGAGCTCGATTCCAACCATGAATCCGCGCTGGCGAACCTCGCGCACGGTGGGAAGGGCGGCCACGTCGGCGAGCATCCGCTCGAGCAGCTCGATCTTCGGCTGCAGGCGCTCGAGCGTGCGTTCCTTCTCGAACACGTCCAGCGTGGCCAGGGCGGCGGCGCAGGCGAGCGGGTTGCCTGTGTAGGTGTGGCCGTGGAAGAACGTCCGGAACTCGTGGAAGTCGCCAAGGAAGCCGTCGTAGATCTGCTCTGTGGCGAGCGTGGCCGCCAGCGGCATGTACCCGCCCGTAAGGCCCTTGGCGACGCAGAGCAGGTCGGGGCTCACGCCTTCGTGCTCGCAGGCGAACATCCGGCCGGTGCGTCCGAACCCGGTGGCGACCTCGTCGCAGATCAGGAGCGCCCCATGGCGGTCGCACAGCTCACGAACCTGTGTCAGATAGCCGTCCGGTTGCATGATCATCCCCGCCGCGCCCTGGACGAGCGGCTCGATGATCACCGCGGCGACCTCGCCCTCGTATCCCGCGAGCACGAAGTCGAGCTCGTTCGCGTCGCCGGGGTCGACCTTGATGGTGTCGAACAGGAGCGGCCGGTACATCTCGTGGAAGAGGTCGATGCCGCCGACCGACACGGAGCCGACCGTGTCGCCGTGGTAGGCGTGGCGCAGTGACACGAAGCGCGTCTTGCGCCGCGAGTCGCCGCCCTGCTGCTGCCAGTACTGGAACGCCATCTTGAGCGCGATCTCGGTGGCAGTCGAGCCGCTGTCCGAGTAGAAGACGCGGTGGAGGCCCGGGCGGAGCTATCCCCACGAGACGCTCGGCCAGCTCGATAGCGGCCGGGTGCGTGAGCCCCAGCATGGTCGAGTGGGCGACGCGGTCGAGCTGGGCGCGAACGGCGGCGTCGATGTCCGGATGCCGGTGGCCGTGGACGTTGCACCACAGCGACGAGACGCCGTCGATGTAGCGCTTGCCGTCGACGTCGATCAGGTCGGTGCCCTCCGCGCTCTCGATGATCGGAGCGTCCTCCGACGACCACCCGAGCTGCTGCGTGAACGGGTGCCAGACGTGCTTGCGATCGGCCTCCCTGAGCGGATTCGACACGCGCCCGACGCTAGCTATCGTGCAGGTCGGAATGCCACCGCTCCCGCTGCTCGTGTTCGTCGTCGGGACGGGCTCGCTGGGGGCGGAGATCGCCGCCGTCCGGCTGCTCGCTCCGTACTTCGGCGCCTCGACTGTGGTGTGGGCGAACACGATCGGCGTCGTGCTCGTCGCGCTCTCGGTCGGCTACTGGCTCGGCGGGAAATGGGCCGATCGCAACCCGACGATGCGCGGCCTCTGTCTCGTCACCCTCGCCGCCGCCGCGCTGCTGGCGATCGTCCCGTTCGCCGCGGATCCGCTGCTCGATCTCGCCGTGGAGGCGCTCGACGAGATCTCGGCCGGCGCCTTCTTCGGCTCGCTCGTCGCCGTGCTCGTGCTCGTCGCGATACCCGTGCTGCTGCTGGGCGCGGTCTCGCCATGGGCGTTGCGGCTGGCCGTGGACCGGGTCGAGAACGCGGGACAGATCGCCGGCCGGCTCTACGCGCTCTCGACCGCGGGCAGCCTGTTCGGCACGCTCGCCTCGGCGCTTCTCCTGATCCCGCTCGTCGGGACCCGGCGCACGTTCCTCGTCTTCGCGCTCGCGATCGCGATCGTCGCGGTCTGGGGACTGCGCCCCGTCCGCCGCTACGCGCTGGCGCCGGTCGCGATCTGCGTGCTGATCGCCCTGCCCGTCGGGACGCTGAAGGCGAGCGACGACGGCAAGGTCATCTACGAGGCGGAGACCGAATACCAGTACGCGCGCGTCGTCGAGCGCGACGACGGCAGCCGCGCGCTCGAGCTGAACGAGGGGCAGGCTCAGCACTCGATCTACGAGCCGGACGGAGTGCTCACGGGCGACGTCTGGGACGGCCATCTGGTGCTGCCGTTCACCGCGCTGGACGAGCCGCCCGAACGGGTTGCGATCTTGGGCAACGCGGCCGGCACGACCGCGCGCGCCTACGAGGAGTTCTTCCCGGAGACGCGGATCGACGGCGTCGAGATCGACGGTGAGCTGTCGGAGATCGGCCGCCGCTATTTCGACATGAACAACCCGCAACCTGCACCTCTACCACGAGGACGCGCGCCCGTTCCTGCGCCGGATCGACGCCGAGTACGACGTCATCTCAGTCGACGCCTACCGCCAGCCCTACATCCCGTTCTACCTCGCGACCGAGGAGTTCTTCGAGCTCTGTCGCGACCGGCTTGCCGACGGCGGCGTGCTGATCGTGAACGCCGGCCACCCGGAGGACCAGGACGACCTCGAGAAGGTGCTGGGCGCGACGATGGCTGAGGTCTTCCCCAACGTGCTGCGCGACCCGATCGAGGACACGAACACCCTGCTCGTCGCGAGCGAGGCGCCGGTGTCGGCGGAGAACCTGCGCCGCGCCGTCCCGCGTTGCCGCGCGGGATCCGCTCGCTCGCGCGCACCGAGGCCGCGCGGCTCGCCCCGCGGCTCGAGGGCGGCGAGGTCTACACGGACGACAAGGCGCCCGTCGAGTGGCTGATCGACAAGTCGATCGTCGAGTACGCCGCCGGCGACGAGGACTGACCTCGGGTTAGGCTCGCCGCTATGAGCGAGCGTTGGTTCACAGACGAGGAGTTGCAGGAGATGTCGCGGCCCACGATGGACCGCGTGATCGAGGCGATCGACGCGGGCGATCTCGACGGCGCGAAACGCCTCTGCGAGGAGATGAAGCACGAGTGGCGCTTCCTCCACGACATGATGGTCGACGGGATCGCGGCCTCGATGACGTGGGTGAAGGAGAACTGCGGCGAGGAGGCCGTCGGCGAGTCGCAGAAGTGGGCGATGGAGCGCTACTGGAAGCGCAGCGTCGAGGCGATCGACAGCCGGCCGCGCAAGGAGATCGTCCAACTCCTTGCCGCCACCTGGCGGGCGCACTCGACGAGCGGCGTCGGGCCCAACCCGGGCGCGTTCGAGATCGAGGAGGACGACGAGAAGGTCACGTTCCGGATGAACCCGTGCGGCTCGGGCCAGCGCCTCTGGCGCAACGGCCGCTACGAGGGCGAGGACGCCTTCGCGGTCATGGAAGGCGAGTACGACTGGTCCTACAACCGCAAGGGCTTCCCGATCTACTGCACGCACTGCACGTTCATGAACGAGATGCTCCCGATCCAGTGGATCGGCTACCCGGTCTATCCGAGCAAGCCGCCCGGCGACTTCGACCACGATCCGTGCACTTGGTACTGGTACAAGGACCCGGCTGACATCCCGGACGAGCACTGGGAGCGGTATGAGAGCACTCGTAACCGGCGCTGAGGGCGGCATCGGCCGGGCGATCGTTGCCGAGCTCGAACAGGCCGGCTGGGCCGTCGCCGGCTGCGACATCGGCGACTTCGACGTGCGCGACCGCGACGCCGTCGATGCCGGCGTCGCGAAGCTGATCGAGGGCCTCGGCGGCTGCGACGCCGTGGTCGCCAACGCAGGCGTGGTGGACACGATCCATCGCGCCGAGCGCTTTCCGCACGAGGAGTGGGAGAAGGACATCGAGACGAACCTGACCGGGCCGTTCAACGTCATCCGCGCCGCCTTCGACGCGCTCGCGGAGTCGGGCGACGGGCGCATCGTCGTGATCTCGTCCGCGTCGGCGGAGACAGGGCTTCCCGGCCAGGTCGCCTACACCGCCGCGAAGGCGGGACTCGTCGGAATGGCGAAGACGCTGGCCGCGGAGTGGGGGTCGCGCGGCATCCGCGTCAACGTGGTGATGCCGGGCGTGATCGCGACGCCGAAGGTGAAGGCGCTGCCCGACCCCGTCAAGCACGGCATTGCGGCGTCGCTGCCGCTCGGCCGGATCGGCGAGCCGTCAGAGGTGGCCGGCACGGTCGCGTTCCTCCTGTCCCCGGCCGGCGCCTACATCACCGGCAACGTGATCCGCGTGGACGGCGGCTACGGCCTGAACACGCTGAGCCTGGCGCGTAGCTAGGGCAGCCAGGCGTCCAGCGGCAGTGACGCGCCCGCTTCGGCGAGCGACGCCGGCGTGCACTCCGGCAGGGCCTCGACGGGCACGCCGCCGAGGCGCGCGACCGTCTCGCGGTTCGACTGCTCCAACCGGCTTGGCGCCGACGGCCATGGCGTCATCACGACGCCAGTGGCTCGAGCCCGGCGGCGCGTGCGGCCTCCAGCGTGAGCAGCGTGTGGTTGATCGTCCCGAGCCCCGGCCGGGCAGCCACGACGAGCGGCATGCGCATGTCGAGCGCGAGGTCGCGCACCAGATAGCCCGGCGTCAGCGGCACCATCAGGCCGCCGACCCCCTCGCACACGAGCGCGTCCGCCCATGCCCCGGCGCGCCGGGCGGCGGCGAGCAGCTCGGGCGGCTCCAGCGTCACGCCGTCGAGCTCCGCCGCCAGGTGAGGGGATGCCGGCGGGCCGAACAGCCACGGCGCCACCGCGCTCGGCTCCTGGCCGGTGACGGAGGCGAGCAGCTCGTGGTCGGGCGGCCACTCCGCCGGCGGATCGTCGAGGCCCGTGACGACCGGCTTGAACGCGGCGACCCGCAGGCCGCGCTCGGCAAGGCCGGCGCAGATCGCGGCGGCGACGACCGACTTGCCGACGCCCGTGTCGGTTCCCGTGACGAACAGGCCGCGCACGCGGCGAGGCTACGCGGCTTCGCTCACACGGTCGAACACGCGCGCGGGCGGCTCGTCCATCGCCGGCCTTCCGAAATCGAAGGCGACTTCGCCGCGCTGCGGCGCCTCCGCGTGCACGATCTTCGCGATCTCGCGCGCGGCCGGGCGCAGCTCGGACGCCGAATGCGACGCCATGACGGCGAGCCTGAGCCGCGACGTGCCGTCCGGCACGGTGGGCGGCCTGATCGCCTGCGCGAAGATGCCGCGCTCGAGCAGGCGCTCCGAGGCCTTGACGGCGGCTGACGCCGAGCCGATCACCACCGGCATGATCTGCGTCTCCGACCCGGTCTCGATGCCCTCGTCCGCGAGCGCGTCCGCCAGGAGGCGGGCGTTCCGCTGCAGCTTGAGGACGCGCTGCGGCTGCTCGACGAGCAGTTCGAGTGCGGCCATCGCGCCGGCCACGGCCGGCGGCGGCAAGGCGGTCGAGAAGATCAGCGAGCGGGCGGTGTTCACGAGGTACTTGGCCATCGTCGTGTCGCAGCAGACGTACGCCCCGTACGAGCCGAGCGACTTGCCGAGCGTGCCGACCACGACGTCCACCTCGTCCTCGACGCTCGCGTCGGCCACCGCGCCGCGGCCCTCGGGGCCGAGCGCGCCGACGCCGTGGGCGTCGTCCACCATCACGCGGGCGTCGTAGCGCTGCGCGAGCTCGACGATCTCGGGCAGCGGCGCGATATCCCCGTCCATCGAGAAGACGCCGTCCGTGACGATCAGGCTCCCCCGGCCGTCCGCCTCCTGAAGCCCCCACTCGAGGTGCTCCATGTCGCAGTGGTCGTAGACGAACGTCTCCGCGCGAGCGAGCCGGCAGCCGTCGACGATGCTGGCGTGGTTGAGCGCGTCCGAGAACACGACGTCCCCCTCGTGCGCGAGCGCGGACACGACTCCCGTGTTGGCGAGGTAGCCGGACCCGAACAGGACGCACGCCGGGGTTCCCTTGAAGTCGGCGAGCTGCTCCTCGAGCCGGCGGTGGATCGTCATGTTGCCCGACACGAGCCGCGACGCGCCCGCGCCGACGCCGTAGCGCATGGCGGCCTCGGCGGCCGCCTCGCGCACGCGCGGGTGGTCGGCGAGCCCGAGGTAGTTGTTCGAGCACAGGAGGAGCACGGGACGCCCGTCGACCAGGACGCGCGGGCCCTGGGGCCCCGAGATCAGCCGCAGCTTCCGGTAGAGGCCAAGCTCGCGGATCTCCTCGAGCCGCTCCTCGATCTCGTTCATGACGCCACCGCCTGGAACTCGATCGTGGGCTGCTCGGACGGGTCGTCCGGCTCGACCTGCACCACCTCGAGGCCGCGGTTCGGCGCGCCGTCCGGGCGCGCGCGGCACGGAGCTCTTCTTCTTGTGCCGCAACTGGCGGGCGGGGTTCCAGAAGTTCGCCTCCGACTGGCTCTTGATCAGGTCGTCGATCGGCGTGCCGGGGGCGTCGCCTTCGAGCCATCCGGACCGGTTGTCCGGCCGCGGGTTGCTGCCGTTGTCGGGCTGGCGTGCCACGTTCAGCCCCAGGTCCTCGAACATCGCGCGGTCCTCCTCCGGCTCGGAGCCGAGTGTCGTAAGGAAGTTGCCCATCATGACGCCGTTCAGCCCGGCCTTGACCGCCATCGGCTGCAGCTCGCCAAGGTTTTCCACGCGTCCTCCGCAAAGTCGGAAAAGCGCGTCAGGCAGGATCAGCCGGAAGATCGCGATCCACTTGACCGCTTCCCACGGGTCCATGAACTCGCGGTCGCCGAACTTCGTGCCCGGGCGCGGGTTGAGCAGGTTGATCGGCACGCTGGTGGGGTCGATCTCGGCGAGCTGGAAGGCCATCTCGACGCGCTGCTCGCGCGTCTCGCCCAGGTTCAGGATGCCGCCCACGCATGTCTCGAGCTCGGCCTCCTTGACCGCCTCGATCGTGCGGACCCGACCGTCGTAGCGGACCGTGGTCGAGACCTCGTCGTAGTAGCTCTCGGCGGTCTCGACGTTGTGGTGGACGCGCTGGATGCCCGCCTCCTTCAGCGCCTTCGCGCGCGCGACGGACATGTGGCCGATCGACGCGCACCGCTTGAGGTTGGTGTGCTCGGCCACGAGCTTCGCGCCCTCGACGATGTTCTGGAAATCGCGCTTGGAGAGCCCCTGGCCCTGCGTGACCATGCAGAAGCGGTGCGCCCCGGCGGCCTCGGCGGCACGGGCGTGCTCGAGGATCTGCTCAGGCGACATCATCGCGTGCATGGGCGTGTCGGCCTCGGCGTACTTCGACTGCGCGCAGAACCCGCAGTCCTCGGCGCAGCCGCCCGACTTCGCGTTCACGAGTGAGCAGAGGTCGGTGGAGTCGCCGAAGCGGTCCGTGCGTGCCTGCCATGCCCGCTCGACCAGCGCCTCGATCTCGGCGTGGTCCTCGATCTCTCCGAGTGTGAGGGCTTCCTCGCGGGTGATGAGAGGCGGCAAGCTGGTCCTTTCGGCCGGGTTGTTGGGGCGCGAAGGTACGAGCGCGCCCGGACGGTTAGATTCCGCTCTGTTGGCGGACTCGCTCGCGATTCCGGCCCGCTTCAACGGGCCGCCCGATTCCGGGCACGGCGGCTACAGCGCCGGGCTGGCCGCCTCGCTCGTCGAGGGGCCCGCGGAGGTGGCGCTCCGAGCGCCGCCTCCGCTCGAGACCCCGTTCACCGTCGACCGTCGGGACGACGGCTCCGTTGCGCTGCTCGACGGGGACCGCGTGGTCCTCGAGGCCCGCGCGCGCGACGGTGGACGTCGACGTGCCCGATGCGGTCACAGTTCGAGGACGCCGAGGCGGCGGAGAAGGACTCTCCCTTCCTCGACGACTCGCATCCGTTTCCCACCTGCTTCGCGTGCGGCCCCAGGCGGGCGGAGGGCGAGGGCCTGCGCCTGTTCGCCGGGAAGGTCGAACGGGCGGGATCTGTTCGCCACGGCCTGGACGCCCGCCGGGGAGTTCGCCGCCGACGGCCACGCGGTCGATCCGATCTTCGTGTGGACCGCGCTCGACTGCCCGAGCTCCGCGCCCGCCATGAGCGGCGCCACGATCGTGCTCGCGAGCCTCGCCGCGGAGCTGCGCGCACCCGTCGTGGTGGGCGAGCCGCATGTGATCGGGTCGTGGCAGATCGAGCGCGACGGGCGCAAGTGCTTCTCGGGCGTCGCGCTGTGGGACGCCGCCGGCAACGTCTGCGCGGCCGGGCGCGCGCTCTGGATCGAGCTGCGCGAGAGCAAGTAACTCGTACCCGCGTGCGTTGTCTTGGGTATGCGGATCTGGTCCCTGGTCGCCGCTGTGCGCGCTCGCGCTAGCCGCGGCAGCGCCCGCGAACGCGCAGGAGGAGGACCTCGCCCGCCACGTCGACCCGATGATCGGCACCTCCGCGCCCGGGTTCATCTTCCCCGGCGCGGCCGCCCCGTTCGGGATGGTCCAGAACTCGCCCGACACCCGCGGCGAGTTCGCCTACTCGGGCTACCTGTGGACCGACCCGGCCATCCAGTCATTCAGCCTCGTCCACCTCTCGGGGCCGGGCGTCAAGAAAGCTGGCGACATCCCGGTGATGCCGGTGCTGGGCGAGCCGTCGCTCGACCCGAACCTGATCCAGTCGCCCTACGACCACGCGACCGAGGAGGCCGAGCCCGGCTACTACAGCGTTCTCCTGGCGAAGCCCGCGACGAAGGTGGAGCTCACCGCCTCCGAGCACGCCGGGATGCAGCGCTACACGTTCCCGCCGGCCGGCGGGCCGAAGCTCGTATTCGACCCGGCACGCAGCGTCGAGGGCGTCGCCGAAGGCGGCTTCCGCGTGATCGGCGACAGCGAGGTGGCCGGCTGGCGCCGCGGCCGCTACCCGGTCTTCTTCGTCGCGCGCTTCAGCCGGCCGTTCGACTCGAGCGGTGAGATCGGCAGCGGCGGCTGGGTGGGCTGGGACGACGGCGGCGAGGTGACGGTCAGCTTCGGCATCTCGTTCGTGGACGAGGACGGCGCGCGGCGCAACCTCGAGGCGGAGGCGGCCGATCTCGACTTCGAGCGCATGCGATCGGAGACGCGCGCGGCGTGGAACCGCGAGCTGTCGAAGGTGCGCGTCACCGGCGGCAGCGACCTCGACCTGAAGTCGTTCTACACGGCGCTCTACCGCTCGCAGCTTCACCCGAACACGTTCACCGACGTCGATGGGCGCTACCGCGGCATGGACGACCAGGTCCACCAGGCGAAGGGCCGCATCCACTACTCGAACTTCTCGTCGTGGGACCTCTACAAGTCATGGCACCAACTCGCCGTGACGATCCAGCCCGAGCGCTACCGGGACATGCTGCTCACCCTGCTGGCCGACTACCGCCACGGCGGCTTTATCCCGCGCTGGAAGGAGCAGTCGATCGACGCGGCTCACATGTCGGGCGACCCGGCGATCCCGATGATCGCCGACGGCGTCTGCCGCGGCGTGCTGACGAGGACGGACGCGTCGGGTCTCTACGGCGCGGCCAAGAACCTGGTCACGCGGCGCGACCCGGAGCTGCTCGAACTCGGCTGGCTGCCCGACCGGCCGGGCACGACGCTCGAATACGGCGTCGCCGATTTCGCGCTGGCGCTGCTCGCCCACCGGCTCGGCAAGAAGGCGGAGGCGGCGAAGCATCTGGAGCGCTCGCTCAACTACCGCAACATCCTCGACCCGGAGACGCGCTGGATCCGCGGGCGCGACGCGGACGGCAACTGGGCGACGCCGTTCGACCCGGCCGGAGGCGAGTCACCCGAGCAGACGACCGGACGCGGCTTCCAGGAGGGGAACTCGTGGCAGTACTCGTGGCTGGCGATGCACGACGGTCGCGAGCTCATGCAGCGGATGGGCGGCGACGACGCGGCGATCGAGCGGCTCGACCAGATGTTCAGCCTTCCGGCCGAGGCGCAGAACCGGCTCACGGCATTCGGGATCGTCTACCGGTTCCCGCAGTGGGCGCCGGGGAACGAGCACGATCTGCAGGTGCCGTGGATGTACCACTTCGCCGGCCAGCCATGGCGCGCGGCAGCCGAGCTCGCCGACGCGCGCCACCTCTACCGCCCGACCATCGACGGCCTCCCGGGCAACGACGACCTCGGCGGGCTCTCCTCGTGGCACCTGCTCGACATGCTCGGCCTGGGCGCGCTGGTGCCGGGGGCGCCCTACTTCGCGCTCGGCTCGCCGGCCTTCGAGCACGCCGAGATCGACACCGCCGACGGCACGTTCACGATCGAGTCGCCGGGCACCGGCCCGTACGTCGCGAACGCATCTCTCAACGCGCAGCCACTCGACCGCGCCTGGATCCGCCATTCCGAGATGGGCGGCAGCACGCTCCGCCTCGAGCGCTCGACGACCGCCGAACGAGGAGTGGGGCAGCGAGAACCGCCCGCCGAGCGGGACGGACCTCTCAGCCTTCGGCTGCGGCTAGCGGCCTTTCCAGTCGGGCTTGCGCTTCTCGCCGAACGCCTGAACGCCTTCGCGGAAGTCCTCGCTGCGGAAGCATGACTCGCGTAGCTCGACGAGCTCGCGCTCCAAGTCCTCGGGGAGCTTCCCGGGATGCGCGCGCAGCTCGTTGATCACGCGCTTGTTGCCGGCCAGCGACAGCGGCGCATTCGCGCCGATCTCCGCGGCCAGGTCGAGCCCGGCCTGCTCCAGCTCGTCGGGCTCGACGACGGCGTTCACGAGCCCCATCTCGTAGCCGCGGTCGGCGTCGACGTTGCGGCCGACGTAGAAGAGCTCGTTCGTGTTCGCGAGTCCGCATACCTCGATGAACTTCTGCAGCCCCGTATGCGAGTAGATGAGGCCGAGCTTCGCCGGCGGCATGCCCAGCTTGATCCCGCGCGCCGCGACCCGGATGTCGCACGACAGCGCGACCTCGAGGCCGCCCCCGATCGCGTGGCCGTTGAGCGCCGCCACCGACGGATACGGGAACGCCTCGAGCGCCTCGATCGCGGCGTGGAAGGGGTGCGCGACGAGCTTCTCCGCCTGCTCTTCGAAATGGGAGTCGTCGAAGGTGCCGATGTCGTAGCCCGCCGAGAACATCTTTCCCTCGCCGGTGAGCAGCAGGCAGCGCGCGTCGAGCCCGCGCACCGTGTCCGCGAGCGCGTCGAGCAGCTCGTGGTCGAGCGCCCCGCGCTTCTCGGGGTTCGAGATCCGAAGCCGCGCGACGTGCTCCGCCGGCTCGTCGAGCAGGAGCTTCCCGGAGGCGAGCTCCTGGGGCGAGCTACTCAAGGACGACCAGCGTGTCCCCTTCGGAGACCGACTGGCCCTCCTCGCACTTGATCTCCTTGACCTTTCCGTCGTCCTCGGCCTCGACCGGCATCTCCATCTTCATCGACTCGAGGATCACGAGCGTGTCGCCTTCCTCGACCTCCTGGCCGACCTGGCACTCGACCTTCCAGACGGTTCCGGTGATGTGGGCCTCGACGTCGGGCAACGAAACGACCTCCTGGTAGCTGGGTCCGGGCAAGATACCCCTCGTGCCCGCGGTAATCGTGACCGCCTGGAACGAGGCGGAGAGGCTCGGCGACACGCTACGGGCGTTGAAGCAGGCCTTCCCGGACGCTCGCATCGTGGTTGCCGACGACGCGTCGACCGACTCGACGCCGCACATCGCCCTTCAGGAGAGCGCCGAGCTCGTGCGCGCGCCCGCGCGCCTGGGGAAGGGCGGCGTGGCGAACCTGGCGGTCGAGCGACTGCGCGCGGACGGGCCACTGCCCGACCTTGTCATCGCCGACGGGGACCTGGGAGCCTCGGCGGGGCAGCTGGCGAGCCTCGTCGGCAAGGGCGAGTTCGTCGTTGCCGTCTTCTCGAGGCGCGTGGGCGGAGGCTTCGGGATCGCACTCGGGTTCGCCGCGTGGGTGATCAGGCGCCTCACGGGTCTCGAAACGCAAGCGCCGATCTCAGGGCAGCGATACCTGAGCGCCGAGGCGGCCGCGGCCGTCACGCCATTCGCCCCCGGGTTCGGGATGGAGATCGGCATGACGGTCGACGCGCACAGGGCCGGGCTGCGCCTGACCGAGGTCGAGCTCGACCTCGAGCATCGCGCAACCGGCAGAACCGCGCCCGGGTTCCTTCACCGGGCGCGGCAGCTGCGCGATTTCCTACGTGTCTATCTCAGCCGGCGCGGCTAGTAACGCCTGCCGAACCCGAAGCCGGCCGACGGTATTCCCGCCAGCAGCACCAGGATCGCGGCGATGATGCCGACAATTGCGGGCAGCCCCAGCGCCACGCAGATCATGTAGACCAGCGCAGCGACCACAACGGCAATCAGTATCCCGATCATCCTTGGTTCCTCCTCCGTTGCTTCCCCTAGGTAGTACCCCGTCCAACGCGTCTACTCACCAAAAAGTTGGAGAATGCCGCGCGCCGTGATCCTCGCCATCGACCAGGGCACCACGGGCACCACCTGCATCGTCTTCGACGAAGCGGGACAGCCGTGCGGGCGGGCCTACAGCGAGTTCGAGCAGCACTTCCCGCGGCCGGGCTGGGTCGAGCACGACGCGGCGGAGATCTGGGACGTCACGCGTGAGGTGGCGGCGAAGGCGCTCGCGGACGCCGGCGTCGACGGTGCCGACCTCGCGGGGATCGGCATCACCAACCAGCGCGAGACCGTCGTCGCGTGGGATCCCGACACCGGTGAGCCGCTGCACCACGCGCTCGTCTGGCAGGACCGTCGCACGGCAGCGCGTTGCGATGAGCTGAAGGCCGAGGGGCGCGAGCCGCTGTTCCGCGAGCGGACGGGGCTCGTCCTCGACCCGTACTTCTCCGGGACGAAGATCGAGTGGCTGCTCAAGGAGGGAGGAGTGGACGCGGGCGCGGCCTTCGGCACGATCGACTCCTGGCTGCTTCAGAAGCTGACGGGCCGCCACGTCACCGACTACACGAACGCGTCGCGAACGCTCCTGTTCGACATCCGCAAGCTCGCGTGGGACCCGGAGCTATGCGACGTGCTCGGCGTCTCGCCGGACTCCATGCCCGAGCCACTCCCGAGCGCGCACGTGTACGGAGAGACGACGGAGTTCGGGGGCAGCGTGCCGGTGGCGGGCATCGCCGGCGACCAGCAGGCCGCACTGTACGGGCAGGCTTGCCACACGCCCGGGCTCGGCAAGAACACCTACGGCACCGGCAGCTTCGTGCTGGAGAACGCGGGCGAGAGCGCGCCGGACCCGCACGAGGGGCTCCTGACCACGGTCGCGTGGGGGGTCGAGGACCGCGTCGACTACGCGCTCGAGGCGGCGATCTTCGTCACCGGCGCCGCGGTCCAGTGGCTGCGCGACGGGCTCGGCATCATCGCGGCCGCGGGCGAAACGGAGGAGCTCGCCCGCTCGCTCGACTCGAACGACGGCGTGTACTTCGTCCCGGCGCTGACAGGGCTCGGCTCGCCGCACTGGGATCCCTACGCCCGTGGAACGATCGTCGGGCTGACGCGCGGCAACGGGCGCGCCCACCTGGCGCGCGCGGCGCTCGAGGCAATCGCCTACCAGACGGTCGACGCCGTGCGCGCGATGGAGGACGCGTCCGGCGTGAGGCTGGAGGAGCTGAAGGCCGACGGCGGAGCGGTCGTGAACGGCTGGCTGATGCAGTTCCAAGCGGACGTCCTGGGCGTCCCGGTTGTGGTGCCGGAGGTGTCGGAGACGACCGCACTTGGCGCTGCTTACCTCGCGGGGGTGGCCGTGGGCCAGTGGAGCGAGGAGGACGTGCGCGGGATGTGGCGCGAGGCAGCGCGTTACGAGCCGAAGATGTCGGAGGACGAGCGCGAAACGCTGCTTTCCGAGTGGCGGGCGGCGATTGACGTAACCAAATCGAATCGCTTGGGTAGGCAGGAGGCCAGTGGCTGAAGAGCTCTCCAAGATGAAGCCGCAGGTCTACAAGGACCCGCGCCCCGCCGAGTACTTCGATCGCTTCTACGAGCGGCCGGCGCGGCGGCGTCCCGACTGGATGTACGAGGTAGTCCGGCTGGTCCTCACCCCGTACCTCCTCTTCGTGTTCCGGGCACGCTGCATCGACTCGGACAAGATCCCGCGCGAGGGGCCCGTGATCGTGGCGCCCAACCACTTCTCGTTCCTCGACCACTTCTTCGTGGCCGTCTACATGCGTCGCAAGGTGCATTTCATGGCGAAGTCGCAGCTCTTCAAGCGCCCGATGCAGTTCATCTACACGCACGGGGGCGTGTTCCCGGTCCGGCGCGGCCATCGCGACCTGAAGTCGTTCGCGACCGCTGACGCGATCCTCGGCCGGGGCGACCTGATCGTGATGTACGCCGAGGGCGGCCGTTCGCGCACCGGCGAGCTCGGAGAGGCGAAATCCGGCGTCGGCCGGCTCGCGCTCGAGACGGGAGCCGTCGTGGTGCCCACTGCGATCGTCGGCACCGAGCGCGCCCGCAACTGGAAGCGGCTCCAGTTCCCGAAGGTCACGATTCAGTACGGCGACCCGCTCCGCTTCCAGAAGGTCGAGGAGCCGACGCGCGAGCAGTCACAGGCGGCTGCCGACGCCGTGTTCACGGAGATCAAGGCGCTTCACGGCAAGCTGCGCGAAGCGGACGGGCGCAAGAAGGCGATCGCCGCCGCCCGCTCGGCGCGCCGCGCCGCACGCCAGGCCGCCGAGGCGGCTACGCGTACGCCGGATCCAGTGCGCTGAAGCTCTCGGAGTCGTGCCCGGGGATGATCAATGCCCCGGGCGTCCGCTCGCGGTAGCGCTGGATCTCCTTCAGCGAGCGTTCGAAGTGGTGCTCGTCGGCCATCTTGTACGGCAGCACGCCCTCGTCGAGCGTTCGCATCGTGTAGATCGCATCGCCGGCGACGAGCACCTCGCGGTCCCGTAGCCGTAGGACGTACGAGGTGTGGCCGTGCGTGTGCCCTGGGGTGAAGACCGCGCGCACACTTCCGTCGCCGAACAGATCGAACGACCGGCCGAAGGTCGCGAACGACTCGGTGCCGGGCGAGTCGAAGTCGAACGTGCGGTAGTCGAAGCCGAAGTCGTACTGGCTCTTGACGTACCCGTCCGTCGGCTTCCCGTCCGCAACGGCGTTCCACTCCTGCTTCGACAAGACGAACGTCGAGCTGGGGAACTCCGAGATCGCGCTCGCGTGGTCGAAGTGCATGTGCGTCATCAGCACGGTGCGGATGTCGGCGGCGTCGAGCCCTCGCGCCCGAAGCTGCGCCGGCGCTGCCTGCTCCTGCGTCATCTCCAGTCCGCGAGAGGCGAATGCCAGGAGACGGCCGAAGTTCTGCTTCGGGTCGACCGCCACCGACGGATGGAGGCCCGTGTCGATCATCACCGGCCCGGCGCCTGGATGCTCGACGAGAAAGGCCGGTACCGGCATTCGGACGAAGTCCGAGCGATCCACTCCGAGGCCCAAGGCGTGTGGAGCAGCCATCCGGCCCTCCTCGCGTTCGAGCCACGCCGCCGGACCGGGTATCTCGCCGGTGAGCAGGGGGTGGAGCCGGACCGTCGCCCCTTCGCGGCCGCCTGGCAACGGCAGCTGCGCGGGCTGTGCCTCGGCGATCACGGGCGCGAGGCTACCGGCCGGTGGCGTTAGCCTGCCGCGCGTGCCCTCGCGGATATTCGCCCCGAACCTGCTCGACGGCCAGGTCGCCGTGGTCACGGGCGGTGGCTCGGGCCTCGGCCGTGCGACCGCTCTCGAGCTGAGCGCGCTGGGCGCCACCGTCGTCGTGGCCGGGCGCAAGCCGGAGCCGCTCGAGGAGACCGTGGCCGCCTGTGAGACGCCCGCGCACGCGCGCCCGTGCGACATCCGCGAGGAGGACGAGGTGAACGCGCTCGTTGACGACGTGCTCGCGCGCCACGGCAAGATCGACGTCCTCGTCAACAACGCCGGCGGCCAGTACATGACGCCGGCCGAGGACATCACCTCGAAGGGGTTCGACACGGTCGTGCGCCTCAACCTGATCGGCACGTGGCTCATGACGCACGCGGTCGCGACCAAGGCGATGATCCCGGCCGAGGGCGGCAAGATCGTGAACGTCACGCTGTCGCCCCACCACGGCCTGCCCGGCATGGCGCACTCGTCGGCCGCGCGTGCGGCGGTCGAGAACCTCACGCGGGTTCTCTCGATCGAGTGGGCGCGCTTCCAGATCAAGCTGACGGCGATCGCCTCCGGCCACTTCGCAACGGAGGCGCTTAAGAAGTACCCGCGGCCGGTTTACGAGGGGGTTGCGCGGACGGTGCCGCTTCAGCGGCTCGGCGAGCCCCAGGAGCAGGCGTGGCTCGTGGCCTACCTCGCGTCGCCCGCGGGCGACTACTACTCCGGCTGCGTGTTCACGATCGACGGCGCGCGCGACAACTGGTTCGGCCCGTGGCCGCCGCCCGGTCTCGTCGACGAGGGCGGCAAGCCGCTGGCCGAAGAGCGCCGGCCGAAGCCCTAGACCTTCGCCAGACGCGTCGCGGATCTCGTCGACGGTCTGGAAGTCGAGGCCGAGCGTGTGGACGTGCTTGTAGGCGACCTTCCCGTCCTCGTCCACGATTACTACGGCGCGGCGCGTCCCGACGACCGGCGCGCTCGCGCCATACGCCTTCGCCACCTTCTTGTCGGGGTCGGTCAGTAGCGGGACCGGGATGCCGTTCTCGGTCACGAACTTCGAGTGTGAGTCGATGTCCTGCGCCGAGATGCCGACGACGGTCGCGTCGAGTGCCGACATGTCCTCGGCTCGCTCGGCGTAGGAGCAGAACTGCTTCGTGCACACCGGCGTGAAGTCGCCGGGGTAGAAGAGCAGGACGACCCGCTTGCCCCGATGGTCGGAGAGGCGGAAGCGCCCCTCCGTGCCATCGAGCTCGAACTCGGGCGCCTGGTCTCCTACGCCAGGCCCATTACGTGAACATGCCGCCGAACTGCCCGCCGGTCACGTTGATGACCTGGCCGTGGACGTAGTCGGCCCACGGCGAGCAGAGGAAGAAGACCGGGCCGGCGGCCTCCTCGGGAGTGGCGGGGCGGCCGAGCGGGATGATCATCGCCGCCATCGCGCGCATCTGCTCGGGAATCCCGAGCTTGATCTCCTGGCCGTCCTTCTGGATCGTGCCGCCCTCCTCCTTGGAGGCGGTGAGGCGCGTCTCGACGAAGCCGAACGCGACCGCGTTCACGTTGATCTTGAACTGGCCCCATTCCTTGGCGAGTGTCTTCGTGAGACCGACCACGCCCGCCTTGCCGGACGAGTAGTTGACCTGGCCGGCGTTGCCCATCGTGCCCGAGATCGAGGAGATGTTCACGATCTTGCGGAAGACCTCCTTGCCCTCCTCCTTCTCCTTCTTTGCGGGCTCGCGCAGGTGCGGAGCGGCCGCGCGCAGGACGCGGAACGGGACGACGTTGTGGATGTCGACCATCGCCTGGAACTGCTCGTCCGACATCTTGTGGATCGGGCCGTCCCACGTGTAGCCGGCGTTGTTGACGATGATGTCGATCTTCCCGAAGGCGTCGACCGCCGTCTCGATCAGCTTGTCGCAGGCGCCCTCCTTGGTGAGGTCGCCGGAGAAGACGGCCGTCTCGCCCTTGATCTCGTTCGCCGCTTCCTCGGCGACGTCGCCGTCGAGGTCGTTGATCAGGACTTGCGCGCCCTGCTCGGCCAGCAGCTCGGCTGTCGCCCGGCCGATTCCGCGGGCCGAGCCCGTGACGATCGCCGACTTTCCGTCCAGTACTCCCACTGTCGCTCCTTTGTCGCTGCGCTAGGAGCGGGGAGCCTATTTACTCGTCTTCTTCTTCGCCGAGTCCCCAGCGGGCGCGTGCCTCTTCGAGCGCCTCCTCCTTCGAGAGGCCACCGGAGCGGCGCCAGCGCGCCTCGTCGATGCCTGACGCGTTCGGGCCCGGTGGCGGAGGCTCGGAGCCCTCGCCGTGCACGTACTGCCACAGGATCCGGTCGAGGAACCGCTGCGGCGTCCGGTCGGTGAAGTCGAGCGGCAGGCGCTTCGAGAATCGCGCGTTCGCTGCCGCCTCGGTGTTCCTCTCGGTCAGGTTCACGTTCGGCACGATCGCCTCGTACGGCTCGCCGTTGTCCGGATCAGGAGTGAAGACGTCGTACATCGGCACGGCGACCGCGTCGAACAGGTTGAGCGGATCCATGCCGACGGCGATCTCGAGCGTCCGGATGAACGACAGGAAGTCGTAGCGCGTGTGCACGACCGCGCCGCGCTCCGCGTACGGGCTGATCGCGAACGCCGGGATCCGGTGCGCATCGACGTGGTCGGCGCCGTCTTGGGAGTCGTCCTCGATCACGAGGATCAGCGAGTCCTGCCAGATCGGCGACTTCGAGATCAGCTCGACCGTCTCGCCTAGCGCCCAGTCGTTCTCGGCGATCATCGCGTTGGGGGTGCGCCGGCCGGGCGTGGTGCCGGCCGTGTGGTCGTTCGCGTAGGTGATGTAGGTGAACTGCGGAACGGCGTCGTTCGCGACCTGCTGCTCGAACTTCTGCTTGAAGCAGTCGAAGCGCGACTGGGCGGTCGGATCGGGCGCTTCCTGGGTCTGGCCGTGGCCCGGCTGCGGCAGTGTCGAGTCGTACACCTCGATGTCCGGCCCCGGGCCGGCGGACAGCACCACGTCGACGCCGCCGGACGAGGCGTCGTTCGGGAAGCAGCCGGCACCCGTGTCATCGACGACGAGGAAGGGGCGCAGGAACCCGGGCGTGGTCCCAAGGTCGGACTTGCGGAACTTCGCGACGACCCGCTGCGTCTCCTCGGGGGTGCGGTCGTCGTCCTTGAGCGGGACGACACCGGCGATCGCCTCACCGAAGTTGAACCAGGAGATCCCCTGCTTCTCGGCTTGGTCGAACAGGAAGCCGGCGGCGGGCCAGGTGACCGAGTATGTGCCGAAGTCGTACGGGCGCGTTCGTCCGCCGTAGTTCGCATGCCAGTTCTTCGAGACGTAGTCGGAGACGGCGGCCGCGGACGTCCAGAAGTGTCCGTCGATAGACGCCTCCGAGTTGGCGTACACGTGGTCGAGCAGCGGGAACCGCTCGGCGAGCGCGTGCGCGTTCGGCGTGATGTCCTCGCCGAAGAGCTCGAGCTTGGGGTCGCCGTCGCCGCGGGGCTCGGCGCCGAAGATCTGGTCGTAGGTGCGGTTCTCGCGGACGATGTAGAAGACGTGCTTGAACTTCCCGCCCTGCTGGGGCGTCCTTAGCGGGGTTTGCGCCGGCGGGTCCTGGGAGTTGCTCGGGCGGATCTGGCGCGACGCACGCGGCGTGAGCTTCCGGAGCCGGCGGTCCGTCGGGAACTTCAGCACGCCGGAGCGCCCGAACGTGTACGAGGGGAGGTACTTGAACCAGAAGGACTCCGGTGAGCCGCCCGTTGCCGAACCGGGGTCGCGCGGCACCGTCTCTCCCGGCTTGAGCGAGTTCGGACCGGACCCGGCGCCCTCGGCGGTGACCCACACGAGGCTTCGCCGCGTCGCGCCGGCCCAGGTCGGATACGACGCCGTCGGCACGCGGCCGATCAGCGCCCAGTCCTTCGGCTTGCGCTTCACCGGCCGCGCGGCCTTCTCGGCCTCGACCTTCTCCTCGGCCTCCTCGCCGTAGATCTCGGCGGCCTCCTCGCGCTCGATCTCGGCCTGCTCGACGTTGCGCCGGCCCTCGTGCTGGAGGACGGCGTCCGCGCGCCGCGCCAGCCGCGAGCTCTTCGCTGCCCGGCCGGGCAACGCGAAGACTGCGAGCGCGTCCTCGCCGGAGTTGCTGACGATGAGCCGCCGGCCGTTCGGCGTGACGCTGACGGCGACCGGCGCCGTGCCGAGACCCTGCGGCCGCTCGACCGAGAGGGCGCGCTCTTCCTCCATCGTCTTCGTGTTGATGACGCGAACGAGGTCCTGGTGGGTCACCGCGACGTAGACGCGATCCGCCTTCGGGTCGGTGGCCATGCCCTCGGGATGGGAGAGGTGCGGCCCGACCGTGATCTCCTTCTCCTCGGTTGCGCCGGCGAGGTCGATGACCGAGACGGTGCCGTCGGCCTCGTTGGAGACGAGTCCCTTCTCGCCGTCGCGCGTGATCGCCGCGCCGTACGGGTAGCGCCCGGTCTTCACGTACTCGACCGCCTTCGACTCCGTGTCGATGATCGCGGCGCTATGAGCGAGGTTGAGCGCGGCCAGGAGCGTCTTCCCGTCCGGGCTGACAGCCAGGTCGCGCGGCCAGGAGACGCGGTCGGTGCGGGTGGGCGGGAAGTCCTGCGGGGGCGGCGTGTCGTCGGGGGCGGGGACCTCGATCACGCCGTCACGCGTCGCCGTTCCCTTCTTCGCGTTGTAGCGGAACACGTGGATGACGTCGCCCGCGAGCCCCGGCGTGCCCTCCGGTGGCTTGTCGTAGTCCGTGGACGATTCCGGCGTTCCCGACACGTACGCGGTGCGGCCGTCGGGCGCCATCGCGATGCCGCCGTTCACCCCCGGCATCGGGATGGTCTGCACGACGCGTCCGACCTTCTTTGCGTTTCGGCGCCGGCACCGCTTGCCCCGCTCGCCCTCGCGGCAACGCTTTCCGGTCTCGACGCGGACGATCCGGATGTCGTTCTTGCCGCGCCCAGCCGACAGGGTCCAGAGGAAGCGGCCGTTCGTGGTGAGCGCGCCGCCCGCAGGGAAGTTTCCGAGCTGGGTCATCTTCCCGACCGGGTTCAGGTCGCGCCCGCTCCCGAGGAGGAGCTTGGAGGTGGACGTGCGGCCCTCCTTCTTGGGGTCGTTCACCTGCGCAACGACGACTCCCGCCGCGAGTAAGGCGAGGACGACCAGGCCGAGTCCGATCCGTCGCATCAACGCTGCGATGCATACCACGGTTCCGCCCCCGGGATGTGAATACCTCTCGTACAGTCGTGTCATGAAGGGGACGCTTCTGGCTCTGGCCCTGCCGCTCATCCTCGCTCCGGCGGCGCTCGGCCACAACGGCAAGACGACGCTCGATCAGACGATCACCGGCGGCGATCCTGCCGAGGCTTTCCAGTTCCTGCAGATCGGCCCCGGCGAGCCCTACGCGGTACGCGCCGATCTACTGGCGCCGCAGGCCGGGCGTGCGCGCAAACGCGTCTCGCTGGCGTACTTCGGCCAGATCACCGACTTCCAGCTCGCCGACGAGGAGTCGCCGCTCCGCGTCGAGTTCCTCGATCAGGACCCGAGTGGCACCGCGTCCGCAGCGTGGCGCCCGCAGGAGGCGTTCGTCATCCACGCGGTCGATCAGTCGATCCGCGCGATGAACCGGTTCCTCGCGAGCCCCGTGCCGCAGGGAGACGGCACTCGCGCGCAGATGGTCAACGCCGTCATGACCGGCGATCTCGCCGACAACATGCAGCGCAACGAGACCCAGTGGGTCGTGCAGCTCCTCGAGGGAGGGACGATCGACCCGAACAGCGGGACCGGCGACCTGAGCGGGACCTCTTGCCCGCCGGGCACGCCGCTCGACGACCCGCGGAACTACACGGGCGTACAGGACTACGACGACTACTTCGAGTCGGGCGCCTTCTACGACCCCGACAAGCCGATCGGCCAGTACGCGAACTGGCCGGCGTACCCGGGCCTGATGGACCGCGCGCAGGCGCCGTTCGAGGCCGAGGGGCTGAAGGTGCCGTCGTACTCGATGTTCGGCAACCACGACGGGCTCGTGCAGGGCAACGAGGACGGGGTCCGCCAGTTCGAGGACCTGGCGCTCGGCTGCGTAAAGCCGTACAGCTCCGCCTCGACCGACCTGGCATCCGCCCTGAACCCGGGCTTCCTCACGTCGATCGGCCCGACCTCGCTCCGCGTGCCACCGGACGTGAACCGGCAGCTGGTCGACAAGGCTCAGTTCAAGGCGCTGCACGCCACGGGCAAGCAGCCCGACGCGCACGGCTTCGCGCTCGTGCCCCAGGAGGAGATCGAGGCCTCGCACGGAGCGGCCGCGTACTACTCGTGGTTGCCGCTCCCGAACGTGCGCTTCATCGTGCTCGACACGCTCTCCGAGGGCGGGACCGTGGCGGTGTCGGCGGACGGCAACATCGACGACCCGCAGTGGAAGTGGCTCGAGAAGGAGCTCGACACAGCCACGTCGCGAAACGAGCTGATCGTCGTGTTCGGCCATCACGCAACGGGCTCGCTCACGGCGGACCTGGCGGACGAGGAGGCCAGCGACTGCAGCTCCCAGGACGAGCACGGCCACGACACGAACCCCGGCTGCGACCGCGATCCGCGCTCGTCCGAGCCGATCCATCTGGGCGACGAGCTGAAGGAGCTCTTCCTCGCGCACCCGCACGTCGTCGCCTACGTCGCGGGGCACTCGCACAACAACCGCGTCGAGCCCTTCAAGGCCGAGGGCGGCTCCGGCTTCTGGGAGATCAAGAGCCCGGCGATCTCGGACTGGCCTCCGCAGCAGCGCCTTGTCGAGCTGATGGAGAACTGCGATGGGACGCTGTCGGTCTTCGGGACGATGCTCGACGGCGACGCGCCCATTGACGCGCCGCAGCCCGGCCCGGCGGCGGGCTTCAGCGCGGCGGAGCTGGCCTCGATCGGCCGCGTGCTCACCTACAACGACCCTCAGGCCGTCGCGAACGCGCCCGGCGAGGCGACCGACCGCAACGTGGAGCTTCTGCTCGACGACCCGCGCTCGAAACGCCCGGCGGATCCGAAGCTGCGGTTGCGAGTGAAGCCGCGCCGCCTGCGGGAAGACCGGCGAACGCGGCTCCGGTTCCGCGTGCGGAGCGCGGGACAGCCGGTGAAGGGCGCCGTCGTCCGCTTCAAGGCCAGGCGCAAGCGGACGAACGCGAAGGGTGTCGCGCGCATGCGCGTGAAGATCGGCAAGGCGCGTCGCGCGCGGGTCGCGAAGCAGCTCGGCTGCACCAAACGCCGCGCGAGCGTGGGTGTCCGCCTGCGCTAGCGCGAGTACGCTTGGCGGCATGTGCCGCAACATCCGAACCCTTCACAACTTCGAGCCTCCCGCGACCGAGGAGGAGATCCGCGCCTCAGCGCTCCAGTATGTGCGCAAGGTGAGCGGCTCCACGAAGCCGTCGCAGGCGAACGAGGAGGCCTTCGACCGCGCCGTCGACGAGGTCTCCGAGATCACCTCGAGGCTGCTCGACTCGCTCGTGACGAACGCTCCCCCGAAGGACCGCGAGGCGGAGGCGGCGAAGCTGCGCGAGCGCGCCGCGAAGCGCTACGCCGCCGCCTGAGCCGCTGCTGCTCGACGGGATCAGGGTCGTCGAGCTCGCGACGCTCGTCGCCGGGCCGTTCTGCGGCCTGACTCTGGCCGACCTCGGCGCCGACGTCGTCAAGGCCGAGCAGCCCCGCGGTGACGACAGCCGGACGTTCCCGCCATTCGCGCCGAACGGCGAGAGCGCCTACTTCCATGCGCTGAACCGCGGCAAGCGCAGCGCGGTCGTCGAGGGCGCCGACCTGCGCCGGCTCGTCGAGTCCGCCGACGCGGTGATCGACAACGTGGGCAGCGCGCGCCTCGGGTTCGGGCCACAGGAGATGCCCGAGCGGCTCGTCTGGTGCTCGATCACGGGGCATGGTGCCGAACGCGGTGGTCGCGCGATGGACCCCAGCTTGCAGGCGACGATGGGGCTGATGGAGCTGACCGGCGAGCGGGATGGGCCGCCGCAGCGCGTGCCCGTGGCGCTGATCGACTTCATGACCGGGATGTACGCGGCCCAGTCGATCATCGCCGCGCTGTGGCAGGCCGAGCGGACCGGCAAGGGCGCTCATCTCGACTGCGCGCTCGTCGATTCAGCGGCTGCTCTCACGAGCCCGCTGGCGCTTTTCTCGCTCAGCGGCCAGTTCGAGCCCGAGCGGATCGGGTCGGAGAGCTACGTGCGCGTGCCGAGCGCGGTCTTCGAGACGGCCGACGGCGCGCACGTCCAGGTCGTGGCGCTCCACGACCGCCACTGGGAGGGACTGTGCGAAGCGCTCGACCGGCGCGATTGGATCGACGACGAGCGGTGTGCCACGGGCGATGCGCGGCTCGCCAACCGCGACCTGGTCCACGACCGCATCGCGCAGGTGATCGCCACGGCGCCAGCGGACGAGTGGGTCGAGCGGATCAACGGGGCGGGCGGGATGTGCGAACGGCTGCGCGGCGTCGGCGACGCCTGGCGCGATCCGCTGCTGGCCGAGCGCGGGTTGGTCCGAGACCTCGACGGCGGCCCGTTCGACTTCCCTCTGCCGGTCGTCTCGCTAGCGCGACCGGACAAGCTGGTGCCCGGGCCGTTGCTCGGCGAGCACACCGACGAGGTCCTGGCCGAGCTTTAGGGCAGCACTCGGATTGCCGCCCGCGAGGCGGTGCCACCCGCCGCGTCGGCGTTGCTCGCGGTTGCCGCGAGCACGAGCGGGCCCATGCGGCGGAGCTTGCGCTGCGTCCGACCCGATAGCCGGAAGCGGAGCTTCTTCGTCGCGCCCGGAGCGATCGAGTAGGCGACGCGCTTCGCGCCCGTCAGCTTCGCCGTGCCCCTGCATCCCGAGAGGCCCTCTGCAAGCCACCGCGGCGGACAGGCGAGCTTCACGCGCACGACGCCGCGACGAGTCGCGTTCTTCGTGCCGCGCCCGAAGATCGCGGCGCGGGCGCGCGCCGGGCCGGCCGGAGGCAGCTCGTCCTGCTGCGCACCCTTCGAGTACTGGTCGGGCTCGAAGAGAGCCTGGCCGAAGCCGTAGTCGACGTCCTGATCCTCGTTCTCTTCGTTCACCCGCGGCGCGTCGGACGGCGGCTCGTAGGCCTGGTCCGTCATCGCCGCGAGCACGCGCTTGTAAAGCTCGTTCTCCCAGTTCGGCTGACCGGTGGGCACCATGCCCGGGTCCTGGCCGGTCCGGACGATCACGATGTCCTGCGTCGGGAACACCGTCACGCGCTGCCCGAAGAGGCCGGAGAAGTTGTAGAAGTCGGCCGGCAGCTCCGGGAAGTCGCGGCTGTCCTCGATCCCCCGGTCCTCCACCGTCGGGCCGATGCACGGCGCTGCGGCGTTCACCCAGATCAGCCAGCCGTAGCAGCCGTTCGTCTTCGACGGCTCGACCGCCCGCCGCATGTACTCACGCGACAGGAGCCGCTGCCCGTTCCAGACGCCGCCGCGGCGCATCAGGTCGCCGAGCCGGCCGTAGTCGTCGGGCGTCATCTGGACGCCGTAGAAGCCCTGGATGTTTCCGGCACGGTCGCGGGTCCAGTCCCACGTCCCCTCCTCGATGCCGATCGGCGTCATCAGCTCGCGCTGCCCGAAGGTCATCACGTCCTCGTCCGCGGAGTTGCCGACCGCCTTGGCCAGCAGCGCGACCGCGCTCTGCGCATACTCGAAGTAGGTGCCGCGCGGCTTGACGACCTCGAGCGTGAGCGCGTCCCTGACCCGGTCGGGCATCGTGAAGATGTTGTAGTCGCGGACGCCGTTCCACCTGAGGCCGGAGGTCATCGTGAGCAGGTCGTGGACGGTGATCTCGCCGTGCGCCTTGTCCGCCTCCGGGACGAGCGACCCCACCGGGTCGTCCGGTGACATCAGGCCCAGCGTCATCGCGCGGCCGAAGATCATCGAGACCACCGACTTCGCCATCGACCAGCTCTGGTAGCGCGAGTGCCGGTTCCTGTCGGCAAGCCGGTCCTCGCCGACCAGGCAGCCTCCGCGATACACGCGGATGGCGAACGACGCCTGCGTCGAGCCGTAGTCGATCGCGTCCTGCAGCTTGGCGGCGTCCATCCCGGCCTCCTCTGGAGTCGCGCGGTTCCAGTCCTGGCCGGGCTCGGAGCAGGTCTTGACCGCGTGTGCGCTGGCGCGCGAACGCCAGCACGAGCGCAGCGACCAGTGCGATGCGGAAGAACCCCATGCTCAAGACAACGTTCGGCGGGCCGGTTTCTTACAACCCCAGCTGCTTGCCCAGGATCTCGCTCATGATCTCGTCGGTGCCGCCGCCGATCGGGCCGAGCCTCGTGTCGCGGACCGCGCGCTCGATCTCGTACTCCTTCATGTAGCCGGCGCCGCCGAAGACCTGCAGCGCGTCGTCGGCCACGTCGAAGGCGTCGCGCTGGGTCTTCAGCTTCGCGATCGTGACCTGCTGGATCGCGTCGCCTCCCTCGTAGAAGAGCCGCAGCGCGTTGTAGGTGACGGCGCGGCCCGTCTCGCACTTGAGCGCCATCTCGGCGATCTTGTGGCGGATCGCCTGGTGCTTCGCGATCGGGCGCCCGAACGCCTCGCGCTCGAGCGCGTACTCGATCGTCCGCTCGAGCGTGCGCTGCATCGAGCCGACCGCGCCCAGCGCCATCAACAGCCGCTCCCACTGGAAGTTGGCCATGATCAGGTAGAAGCCCTTGTTCTCCTCCCCGAGCAGGTTCTCGTCGGGGACGAAGACGTCCTGGAATGCCAGCTCGCCCGTGTCGGAGGCGTTCCAGCCCATCTTCTTCAGCTTCTGCGACACGGAGTAGCCCTCCATGTCCTTCTCGAGGATCAGGAACGACAGGCCGTGGTGGCCGCCCTCCTGAGTGGTCTTCACCGCCGTGACGAGGAAGTCCGCCCGTACGCCGTTCGTGATGAAGGTCTTCGAGCCGTTCACGACGTAGCCGCCGTCGACCTTCTTCGCGAAGGTGCGGATGCCCGCGACGTCCGAGCCTGCGCCGGGCTCGGTGATGCCGAGCGCCGCGATCTTCTCGCCGCGGATGGCGGGCGCGAGGAAGCGCTGCTTCTGCTCGTCGGTGCCGAACTTCCACACCGGCGGCGTCGCGATGCCGATGTGCGCGCCGATCCCGGCGGCCAGCCCGCCCGAGCCGCACAGCGCGAGCTCCTCGCTCAGGACGGCGTCGTGCAGGTAGTCGCCGCCCTCGCCGCCGTATTCCTCCGGGTACTTCAGCCCGAGGAAGCCGACGGCGGCCATCTTGTCGAAGACCTCGTTCGGGAACCACTCGTCGTCCTCCCACTGCTGGACGTGCGGCCGCAGCTCCTTCAGGACGAAGCGCCGGATCGACTCGCGCAGCTCCTCATGCTCCTCGGTGAATGGCGGCATCCGGCCGGACGGACGCGCCGGCGGGACCCCCTTCGTGAACTCGCGCGTGGCGGCCACTGTCAGTACGTCGTCGCGGCTGCGCGCTCGAGCTGCGCCTTGCAGTCGCCCGTCACCGGGTCCGCGTGGCCGGCCCAGACGGCCTGCGGCTCGAGCGCCGCGATGCGGAGGATCGAGTCGCGCGCCGAGTCGCGGTCGGGCGTGAAGGCGGGGTGGGGGATGCGCGGGCCACCGTAGGGAGTGGTGACCTTCGCGGGGTCGAGCGTGTAGAGGGTGTCGCTGACGAGCGCGAGCCGGTCGGACTCGCGCCAGAGCGAGATCTGTCCCGGCGCGTGGCCCGGCGTGGGCACGACCTTGAAGCCCGCGACCTCGTCGCCCTCGGAGACCGTGTCGGCGATCTTGACCGGGCCGCCGTCCCAGACGCCGAGCAGCCGCTTGATCGCGAACCGCACGATTGGGCTCTCCATCTTCGACAGGTCCATCCCGCGATCGTCGTTCCAGGCGAGCTCACGCTCGGCGTCGCGGCGTTCGTCCGGGTGGCAGAGGATCGGGACACCCATGTCCGGCGCCGCTCCGCGGTGATCCTCGTGCGCGTGGCCGAGCACCATCCGCTTGACCTCACCGCCGAGCTGCCGCGCCGCCTCCTTGATCGCGCCCGCCATGCCGTCGATGCCGCCGTCGTATGCGGTGAACCCGTCACCGTCCTGCAGCAGGTAGACGTTCATCGTCCGCTTCGGCGGCCCGCCGCCGCGAAGCATCCAGACGCCTTCCGCGACCGGCTCAATCGTCGGGGACAGGAGCTTCTTCTCGACCTTGCGCTTCTGAGCGCCCGGGATCTCAGAGGCCATACGAGCGTCCGATCACGTCGAGCATCACCTCGTCGGTGCCGGCCCCGATCCGATTGAGGCGCATGTCGCGCCACACGCGCTCGATCCCGTACTCCTTCATGTAGCCGGCGCCGCCGTGGATCTGGATGCACTCGTCGGCGACCTCGACGGCGATGCGGGACGCGTACAGCTTCGCCATCGAGATCTCACGCACCGGGTACTCGCCGTTCTGGTGCCGCCACGCGGTCATGTAGACGAGCTGGCGGGCCGACTCGATCTTCGTGGCCATCTCGGCGAACTTGTGCCGGATCACCTGGAACTTGCCGATCTGGCGGCCGAACGCGTTGCGCTCCTGCGCGTACTGAAGCGTGCGGTCGAAGCAGCGCTGGGCGCCGGCCACGCAGCCCGCGGCGCCGATCAGGCGCTCGCCCTGGAGCTCCCACATGATGTGGTAGAAGCCCTTGCCCTCCTGGCCGAGCACGGCGTCCGCCGGGACGCGGACATCCTGGAACGCGAGCAGCGCCGTGTCGGACGCGTGCATGCCGAGCTTCTCGAGCTTCTTCTCGCGGATCACGCCCTCCGAGTCCATATCGACGAGGAACAGCGTGAAGCCGTCGTAGCCGGCGTCGGGATCCGTCTTCGTCACGAGCACGATGAAGTCGGCCCGGTGCCCGTTCGTGATGTAGGTCTTCGACCCGTTGATGACCCACTCGTCGCCATCGCGGACGGCGCGCGTCTTGATGCCGGCGACGTCGGAGCCGGCGTCCGGCTCGGTGATGCCGAGGCACGAGACCTTCTCGCCCTTGATCGCCGGCACGAGGTAGCGCTGCTTCTGCTCCTCGGTGCCGAACAGGAAGACGGGCGGCGTCGCCATGTCCGTGTGGACGGCTACACCCATCGCGAGGCCGCCGCAATGCGCCTTCACCATCTCCTCGGCGAGGACGATGTTGCAGTAGTAGTCGCCGCCCTGGCCGCCGTACTCCTCGGGGTAGGAGAGGCCGAGGAAGCCGAGCTCGCCCATGCGCGGGAAGATCCAGTCCGCGAAGTACTTCTCTTCCTCCCACTCCTCCGCGTGGGGCTGAAGCTCCTTCTCCACGAAGGAGCCGATCGACTCGCGCAGCCGATCGTGCTCGTCCGTGAAGATGAAGTGCTTCTTGCTGGACTTGAAGTCGGGCTTCAGGACGCTCTCGGTGGTGGCCATGCGGCGACCCTACCGAGCTGAAAGTAGGAAGTCCAACTCCCTACTTTTCAGTGCTTCCCGAAGCGCACCACCCAGATCGTCGCGCGCGCGCCGCCGTAGCGCCCGATCGCGCGGGCGGCGCCCATCCAGCGGTAGCGGCTCGACATGATCACCGTGCGGTGGCCGTACGAGTTCGCCCACCGGCGCATCACGGCCCCCGTCTGCGGCCGGCGGCCACCGTGGATCTCGAGCACCTCGCCGACACGGTCGAAGGACGGCACGGCCAGGTACGACGGGTGCGCGAAGAAGTCGGCGCGCATCATCAGCTTCGCGCGAGCCTGCGAGGAGCGCACGAGCCGGCGCGAACGCGCCAGCGGTCGCAAGCCCTGCGCTCGCGCGAGCCCAATTGATGGCGTCCATCATTGCCGCGCCCTTGCGGGCTTTGGCAGCACTGGCCGTCGTTGGCGCGGAAGCGCCCATAAGCGCGCAAAGCAACGCAAAAACCAACAGAAGTCGGAGCCGTTTCAAGGCGTCTCCCTTCAGTTCCTCCGTATTTCAGGGCGGTTCCCCGTCGCCCCGGCGGCTGCCCCTCAGCCGACTTAGCGGCGCAACGTAGCAGCACTTAGAGATGGACGCATCGGTTCCGCTGGACGTCTGTACGATGGCGGCGCTTCGGGGGCCTCCTTAGGTTGAGCCTCATGCATGGAGCGCGCGGCGTGCCCGCATGGACGCGGGTCATCACTCTCAGCCTTGCCCTTTTCACGTTGGTATCGGCATTCGCGGCTTCCGCACGCGCCGACACCGTCGTCTCGCTGACCTTCGACGCCGGCGAGGCCTCGCAGGCGCAGGTGAAGGACATGCTCGCGAGCCGCGGGATGCGAGCGACCTTCCTCGTCAACAGCGGCAGGATCGGGACGAGCGGCTTCTACATGACGTGGCCGCAGGTGGACGGGCTCTCGTCGGCCGGGCATGAGATCGGCGGGCGCACGCTGACAAATGTGAGCCTGATGGACACGACCGTGCCGGAGGCGGAGAAGCGCCGGCAGGTCTGCGAGGACCGCCAGAACTTGATCGCGCGCGGCTACGACCCGGTGAGCTTCGCCTACCCGGGCGGCTGGGGCGACGCGGTGGCCGAGTCGATCGTCAGCGACTGCGGCTACCAGGCCGGACGCCGGGTCGGCGGGATCGTGTCGCCGGGCTGGTGCCCGAGCTGCGGCTCGCCGCGTGCCGAGTCGCTGCCGCCAGAGAATCCCTTCATGGTCCGGACGCCGGCGTTCGGCAGCGGCGAGATCACGCTGGCCGCGGCCCAGGACGCCGTGATGCAGGCCGAGCTCGCGGGCGGCTGGCTCCCGCTCGTGTTCCACGGCGTGTGCGAGACGGCTTGCGGCGGCGGCTGGGTGAAGCCGAGCACGCTCGAGGCGCTCATGGATTGGCTCGCGGCCCGGAGCGCGCAGGGAACGGTCGTGCGCACGATTCGGGAAGCGCTCGGCCTGGGCGCGCCTCCGCGCATCCCGCCGGACACCTCGATCGTCAGCGGCCCGAGCGGCAACACGACGTCGAGGGCTGCGTCGTTCGAGTTCTCGTCGAGCGAGGCGGGTGCCACGTTCGAGTGCAGGCTGGACGCCGAGGATTGGGCGGCGTGCACTTCGCCGAAGGCCTACTCGAGCCTCGCGAACGGGTCGCACACGTTCTCCGTGCGCGCCAAGGATGCCCTCGGCACCGTCGACGCGTCGCCGGCCACGAGGACCTGGACGGTGAATGCGCAAACGATCGTCTCGTTCACGTTCGACGACGGCGACGCCACCCAGTACCAGGTCAAGGACCTGCTCGCGAGCCGCGGCATGCGGGCCACGTTCTACGTGAACAGCCCGAGGATCGGTACCGGCGGCTTCTTCATGAGCTGGGCGCAGGTCGATGCGCTCGCAGCCGATGGGAACGAGATCGCTGGCCACTCCCTCACGCACGCCAACCTGACGGATCCGGCGCTCACAGATGCGCAGAAGCGCGCCGAGGTCTGCGACGACCGCCAGAACCTGGTCGCGCGCGGCTACGACCCGGTGAGCTTCGCTTATCCGACCGGCGCGGCTGACGCGACCGCACAGTCGATCCTGAGTGAGTGCGGGTACCTCCTGGGCCGGCGGGTAGGCGGAATCGTGTCGCCGAACTGGTGCCCGGCCTGCCTTTCGCCGGCTGCAGAGTCGCTTCCGCCGGAGAACCCGCTGGTGGTGCGCACGCCGTCGTTCGGCATCGGCGAGATAACCCTCAGCGCGGTCCAGGACGTCGTGATGCAGGCCGAGACGACCGGCGGCTGGGTGCCGCTCGTGTTCCATGGCGTCTGCGAGTCGCCAATCTGCGGTGAGGGCTGGGTGCGCCCGAGCACGCTCTCGGCGTTGTTCGACTGGCTGGCCGCACGTTCCGCAAACGGGACCTCGGTGAAGACCATGCGCGCGGCGCTGACCGGCACGGATCACACGCCGCCGGCTGACCCGCTGGACACGTCGATCGCCGGGGGACCGACCGGGACGGTCGCCTCGAGGAACGCGTCCTTCCAGTTCACCTCGACCCGCAGCGGGTCGACGTTCGAGTGCAAGCTCGACGCCGGTGCCTGGGAGGCGTGCACGTCACCGAAGTCCTACGCGAGCCTCGCCGACGGTTCGCACACGTTCTCGGTGCGCGCCAAGCACGGGGCGACCGACGTGGACGCGACGCCGGCAACGCGCACGTGGACCGTGGACGCGACCGCGCCCGACACCTCGATCAGCGGGGGCCCGACGGGCACGGTGAACTCGGCGGCCGCGTCGTTCGCCTTCAGCGCGACTGAGGCCGGCGCTTCGTTCGAGTGCAAGCTGGACGGCGGGGCCTACGAGGCGTGCACGTCGCCCAGGGCGTATTCCGGACTGTCGAACGGCTCGCACACGTTCTCTGTCCGGGCCAAGGACGCTCCCGGGAACGTCGACGCGACGCCTGCAACGCGGACGTGGACCGTCGACACGAGCGCGCCGGACACCTCGATCGCGAGCGGGCCCAGCGGCACGGTCAAGTCGGCCTCTGCATCGTTTGGATTCAGCGCCACCCAGGCAGGGTCGTCGTTCGAGTGCAAGCTCGACGCCGGCGCCTGGGGGGCGTGCACGTCGCCGAAGTCCTACGCGAGCCTCGCCGACGGGCTGCACACCTTCTCGGTGCGGGCCAAGGACGCCGCGGGCAACATCGACGCGACGCCCGCCACGCGCACGTGGACCGTCGACAGGGTCGCGCCGAACACGTCGATCACGAGCGGCCCGTCGGGCACGGTCTCGTCGAGCACGGCCACGTTCGCCTTCACCGCGACCGAGCCGGGCTCGTCCTTCGAGTGCCGGCTCGACGGAGGCTCGTGGGGAGCATGCACGTCGCCCAAGACGTACTCGAACGTCTCCCGTACGACGCACACGTTCTATGTGCGGGCGAAGGACGCAGCCGGCAATGTGGACTCGTCACCGGCAACGCGCAGCTGGAGAAGGCGCTAGCCCCGGCCGCCGCGCAGGATCCTGCGCGCCACGCCCTCGATCGTCCGGATGCCGTAGCTCATCGACGGGTTTGCATCGGTCAGCACGGCGAGCGAGAAGCCGGTGCCCCGGTAGCGGATGAACGACGCCTGGTGCACGAGCTGACCGCTACCGGTCCCGCGCCAGCCGCCTTTGAAAAACACCGAGAAGCCACGCGGCCGGCCGACGCTCGGGATCCCCCAGCTCTGCGCGGGGACGACCGAGCGCAGCAGCCTGATCGCGTAGTCGCGGAAGCGCCGGGGCGTAAGCCTCTCGAGCCGCCAGAAGAACTTCGCCTGGTCACGCGCGCTGAAGTACGCATGGGTCCACCAGCAGCAGATCGAGAACTGGTCCATGTCGGCGCGCCGTGCCAGCCGCCGGAGCCGCGCATCGCCCGTGTGGAGGTACGCCCAGTCCGCCGCTGAGTTCGACGAGACCCTGATCATCGGGCTCAGCCGACTGCGCTCGTATCTGCTCAGGCCGCGATCCTGGTGCGCGACCTTTCGCAGGTAGCTCACCAGCAGCATCGCCTTGACGACGCTCGCGGTGACGAACCGGCGGCGGTCGTGGATGCCGCGCACGCGTCCTTGGTTGTCGATCACGCCGACGCCGACCGCGCCGGCGCGGGTCTTCAGGTAGCTCCGCACGGCGTCCATCCGGTCGCGCGTCGGGTAGGGGGAGGCCGTCGCGGCGGCCGGAATGGCGAGCACCGCGCACGTGACGATTCCGGCGGCGATACGGTGTCGCACGCTTGGCAACCTACGAGAAGATCACCTACGAGGTCTCAGACCACGTCGCGACGATCGCGATGGACGACGCCGACACGCGCAACTCGCTGTCCTGGGAGATGCTGAACGACCTCACCGCCGGCTTCGAGGCGGCACGCGACGACGAGGAGGTACGAGTGGTCGTGCTCACCTCGACCCACGAGAAGGTCTTCTCGTCGGGGGGCAACCTCTCCGGGTTCGCCGGTGATACCCCAACCGTCCACAAGCAGTTCGCCAACGAGCGCTTCGTGAAGCTGTTCGAGCTGATCGGGACGCTCGGCAAGCCCACCATCTGCGCCGCCAACGGGCACTGCCTCGCGGGCTCGCTCGGCATCGCGCTCGCGTGCGACCTGATCATCGCCAAGGACAGCGCCGGCTTCGGCACGCCCGAGATCAACGTCGGGCTGTTCCCATTCATGATCATGGCGTTGATCTATCGCAACGTTCCGCGCAAGACGGCGAACGAGATGCTCCTGCTCGGCGAGCGGATGACGGCTGAGGAGGCGCGCGCGGCCGGGATCGTGAACAAAGTGGTTCCGGCAGACGAGTTCGACGCGGCCGTAGCCGAGTGGGCCGCGGCGCTGGCGAAGAAGTCGCCGGTCGTCATGAAGCTCGGCAAGGACGCGATGTGGCGTCAGATGGACATGCCGCTGATGGAAGCGCTCGACTACCTGCGCGCGCAGCTCACGATCGAGCTGTCTACCGAGGACGCCATCGAGGGCGTCACCGCGTTCTTCGAGAAGAG
The DNA here is from genome assembly GCA_963846865.1 of uncultured Thermoleophilaceae bacterium. Lineage (GTDB taxonomy): Bacteria > Actinomycetota > Thermoleophilia > Solirubrobacterales > Thermoleophilaceae > DASPHG01. The sequence continues at coordinate 82,339 of CAWJXU010000011.1, forward strand.
GGAGCCCCAGTGGAAGGGTCGGTGAAGGAAGGCGTCAAGGCGGACACGCTCGTCGAGCGACCGTCACTGCGATCGCTCGTCGAGGACCTCGAGGAGCGCCGCGCGAAGGCGAAGCTCGGCGGCGGCGAGGAGAAGATCGCGCGCCAGCACGAGCAGGACAAGCTGACCGCGCGCGAGCGGCTCGCCCTCTTGATCGACGACGGCACGTTCGTGGAACTCGGCATCCACGGGCGGCCGCACTTCTCGCAGCCCGCGATGCGCGACAAGGAGGCTCCGGCGGACGGCGTCATCACCGGCTACGGCAAAGTCGACGGGCGCCTGGTCGCTGTCGCCGCCTACGACTTCACCGTCATGGCCGGCTCGATGGGGATGACCGGCGAGATGAAGGTCACGCGCCTGCGCGAGATCGCGCTGACGAAGCGGATCCCGCTGATCTGGCTGCTCGACTCCGCCGGGGCGCGGATCCAGGAGGCCGCCGGCTCGCTCTTCGCCGGGTCGGGCCATCTCTTCCGCGAGGAGGTGATCATGAGCGGGGTCATCCCGCAGATCGCCGCGCTCATGGGCCCATGCGCGGCCGGCACGGCGTACATCCCCGGGCTCGCGGACTTCGTGCCGATGGTCAAGGGGCGCGGGTCGATGGCGCTCGCCGGGCCGCATCTGACGAAGGCCGTCACGGGCGAGGACGTCACCCAGGAGGAGCTCGGCGGCTCGAAGATCCACACACGCGTCTCGGGCGTCGGCGACCTGGAGGTCGACTCCGACGAGGAGTGCATCGAGGCGATCAAGACGTACCTGTCGTTCATGCCGCAGAACTGCGAGGAGAGGCCGCCGCTGCGCGAGGCCTCGGACCCTGTCGACCGTCAGGACGACGAGCTTCTAGACGTACTGCCGGAGTCGCCGCGCAAGCCATACGACATGTACGACGTGATCCGCCGGATCGTCGACGACGGCTTCTACTTCGACCTCAAGCCGCGGTTCGCGCGCACGCTGATCACGTGCTTCGCGCGCATGGGTGGCCGGCCGATCGGGATCGTCGCGAACCAGCCGAAGCACCTCGGCGGCATTCTCGAGAACGACTCGGCCGACAAGGCGGCGCGCTTCATCAACCTGTGCGACGCGTACGGGATCCCGCTGCTGTTCCTGCAGGACGTCCCCGGCTTCATGGTCGGGACGAAGGTGGAGCGGGAGGGCATCATCCGCCACGGCGCGAAGATGCTCTACGCCGTCTCGCGCGCGACCGTCCCGAAGATCACCGTGGTGGTCCGAAAGGCCTACGGAGCCGGCTACTACGTGATGTGCGGCAAGGCGTACGAGCCGGACCTGATCGTCGCCTGGCCGAGCGCCGAGATCTCGGTGATGGGCCCGGAGGGCGCGGTGAACATCATCTTCCGCAAGCAGATCGAGGCGTCCGAGGACCCGGACACGACCCGCGCCGAGATGATCGAGGGGATCCGCAAGTCGATCGATCCCTACGTCGCCGCCGGCAACGCGCTGATCGACGACGTCATCGACCCCCGCGAGACACGCCCGACCGTGATCCGCGCACTCGAGCTGGCACACAACAAGCACGTCGAGCGGCCGTATAAGAAGCACGGGGTGATGCCGGTCTGAGCACGTTGACCGTTGACCGTTGACCGTTTATCTGGGGCTCGGCCGCGTAATCAAGCCGGAGAGCATCCGCGCTATCTCAGCGATTTGCCCGTCGTACGACTTCGCGACCAGGTTGCGGCTCGCCGCTCTCACCAGCCAATGCTCCGTTTCGTAGAGCGATCCGCGCGCGATGATTAGCAACCGCCGCTTGTCAGCCTCGTGCCAGCGCCCCGCCGCCTCTGCGATGTTCGCACCGATCGAATCAGCCGCTCGCACCAACTGGATGCCTGTACTCCATCGCTCGAAAGAGGGCCATGTCGCAACTACCTGTTGCAGTTCGTCAGCCAGTGTTGCGGCCGCCGCATACACGCGTAGATCCCTAAACGAGGAGTTCACGATTACCGAAGATCAGCCCCGCCCAGAATCTCCCCGGTCAACGGTCAACGACCAACGGTCAACGCGGTGAAAGCAATCCAAGTAGCCGAACTGAATGGACCCGACTCGGCGAACGTCGTCGACGATGCCCCCGAGCCGCAGATCGACGGCGCGATGACCGTCGAGGTCAAGTCGGCCGGGATCGCGTTCCCCGATCTCCTGATGACGCGCGGGCTCTACCAGTACAAGCCCGAGCCGCCTTTCGTTCTCGGCTCGGAGGGAGCGGGGGTTGTCTCGTCTTCACCCGACGGTTCCGGGTTCAGTGAGGGAGACAGAGTCGCCTTCATGACCTTGGGCAACTGCTTCGCCGAGCGTGTCGCCGTGATGCCGCAGATGGCCTTCAAGCTGATCGACGAGCTGTCGTTCGAGGAGGGCGCCGCCTACATCCTCAACTACCACACCGCTCACTTCGGGCTGCTGAAGCGAGGTCAGCTGAAGGAGGGCGAGTGGGTGCTCGTGCACGGCGCGGCAGGCGGTGTGGGCACCGCGACGATCCAGGTCGCCAAGGCGAGTGGGGCGAAGGTGATCGCCGTCGTGTCGAACGACGAAAAGGAGCGCGTCGCACGCGAGGCCGGCGCAGACGAGGTCGTCCGCAGCGACGGTCCGTGGAAGGACCAGGCGAAGGAGATCTCCGGCGGCGGCGTGAACATGGTGTTCGACCCGGTCGGGGGCGACCGCTTCCCTGACAGCGTCCGGTCATTGACGGACGAGGGACGGGTCGTCGTGATCGGCTTCACCGAGGGCTCGATCCCCGAGATCGCCGTCAACCGGCTACTGCTGCGCAACGTGAGCGTGGTCGGCGCCGGCTGGGGCGCCTTCGCGATACCGCGGCCGGACTACGCCCGCGAGACGCAGGAGGACCTCGACCGTATGGCGCGCGAGGGCTTCGTGAAGCCGATCATCGGCAAGACCTACGGGTTCGACGACGTGCCGCAGGCGCTGAAGGACATCGACGAGCGCCGCGCTCTCGGCAAGCTGGTCCTCCAAGTCGCCCAGTAGCGGGTTAGGGTAGGAAGTAGCACTTCCTACTTCGCACGAAAGGGGCGCCGGTGAGCGTCGAGGACCCCGTAATCATCACCAACTCGATCTCGGGTGCGGTCGCGAACCGCGACCAGTGTCCGGCGATCCCCTACACGCCGGAGGAGTACGCCGAGGAGGCGCGGCGCGCGGTCGACGAGGGCTGCACGCACATCCACATCCACGCACGCACGCCCGACGGCGTTCCTTCGTACGAGGTCGAGGACTTCCGCGCGATCACGGAGGCGATCCTCGGCGCGGTGGACGACGTGGTCATCAACTACTCGACCGGTGCGATCGGCGTCCCGATCGAGAAGCGGATCGAGTACCTGCGCGAGCTCAAGCCCGACGTCGCCGCGCTGAACATGAGCTCGATGAACTACGCGAAGTACTCGAAGAAGCGCAAGGAGTTCGTGTTCAAGGCCGTCTTCGAGAACTCGTTCGACACGATCATCGAGTTCCTCACCGTCATGAACGAGCTCGGCATCAAGGCCGAGCACGAGTGCTTCGACGCCGGCCACGTCGCGAACCTCGACCCGCTGATCGACATGGGCATCCTGAAGGAGCCGCTCCAGATCTCGTGCGTGATGGGCGTGACCGGTGGCATCCGCCCGACGGCGAAGAACCTCGCGTTCATGTCCGAGCAGATCCCGGGCGGTCCCGACGGCCCGAACAACTGGGGCGTGATCGGGATCAGCCGCGACCAGTGGATGCTCGTCGGCGCGGCCCTCTCGCATGGCGGCAACGTGCGGGTCGGTCTCGAGGACAACTTCTACCTCCCGAACGGCGAGATGGCGAAGTCGAACGGTGAGCTCGTCGCCAAGGCGCGCGAGATGGTCGAGAACGCGGGCCGGCGCGTGGCGACCGTCCAGGAGGCCAGGCGATGATGGGCACGCCGAAGCGCGACGGCGAGGTCTCGCGCCGCGAGATGCTGGCGCACCCGATCGACTCCGCGGAGGCGTCCGCGTGAGCGCCCTCGAGGGCGTCAAGGTCCTCGACCTCACCCGCCTCTTGCCCGGCGGCTTCTGCACGCTCCTGCTCGCCGACTTCGGCGCCGATGTCCTCAAGGTCGAGGACACCGGCATGGGCGACTACGTGCGCTGGGCGCCGCCGTATCACGAGGGTGCGGAGGACTCGGCCAAGTCGTCGCTGTTCCTGGCGCTCAACCGCAACAAGCGCTCGATCCGGATCAACCTGAAGGAGGAGCGCGGGCGCGAGGTGCTGCTGCGGCTCGTGAAGGAGTACGACGTCGTCATCGAGTCCTTCCGTCCCGGCGTGCTCGACAGGCTGGGCGTCGGGTACGAGCGGCTGCGGGAGGAGAACCCACGCGTCATCTACTGCGCGATCACGGGCTACGGACAGGACGGTCCATACCGCGACCGCTCGGGCCACGACATGAACTACCTCGGCCTGATCGGGCTGCTCGGCCTGACCGGCGAGCAGGGCGGGCCGCCGATCCAGTCGGCCGGCCAGATCGCCGACCTGGGCGGGGGCGCGTTGATGGCTGCGTTCGGGGTGCTCGCCGCGCTTCACGAACGCGAGCGCTCCGGCGAGGGGCAGCTCGTCGACGTGTCGATGGCGGACGGCGCGCTCGCATGGCTGGCGATGGTCGCGGGGCGCTACTTCGCCGACGGCCAGGTGCCACAGCGCGGGGAGCTCGACCTCGCCGGCAGGTTCGTCTGCTACCGGCCGTACGCGTGCAAGGACGGCTGGGTCACCCTCGGCGCGCTCGAGCCGAAGTTCTTCCAGGCGTGGTGCAAGGGCGTCGGGCGCGACGACCTGATCGAGAAGCAATTCGAGCCGCCGGGCTCCGAGGCGCACGCCGAGATCGAGCGCATGTTCCTCGAGCGGACCCGGGACGAGTGGAGCGAGTTCGCGTCCCGGCACGACTGCTGCCTCGAGCCGGTCCTGGATCTGGACGAGGCGCTCGATTCGGAGCTCGCGCGCGCGCGCGAGATGGTCGTCGAGCTCGACCAGCCCGGAACGTCGGGGGTCAAGCAGCTCGGCGTGCCGGTGAAGATGTCGCGCACGCCCGGTGGCCTGCGCGCGCCCGGCCCTGTGCTCGGCGAGCACACGCACGAGGCGTTGGCGGCCGCGGGCTATTCCGACGCGGAGATCGCGGAGCTGGAGGGGGCCGGCGCGGTCGGCGGTCCGGCGGCCGGCGTCCAGGGGTCGTTCATGGGATGAGCGCACCGGAGCGCAACGGCATGCTCAAGATGGCCGAGCTCGCCGAGGCGAGCGGCGTCAGCGCCGGCACGATCAAGCACTACCTGCGCGAGGGGCTCCTGCCGGAGCCCGTCAAGACCAGCCGCAACATGGCGTGGTACCCGCCTGAGTTCGTCGAGCGGATCCAGCTGATCAAGGACCTGCAGGAGCGGCGCTTCATGCCGCTCAAGGCGATCAAGGGCATCCTCGACCTCGAGGGCGAGGCCACCCGCATCTCGGCCGCGGAGCTGAAGCGCCGCTACGCCGTCCCTCAGGAGGTGCTCGACCGGCTCGCCGAGCTCGAGGTCATCACGCCGACCTCGCGCGGGTACGGAGCCAGTGACGTGAGGATCGTCGAGGCGATCAGCCGCTTCCGCGCCGGCGGATACGACGAGAAGATCGGCTTCACCGTCTACGACACGCTCCGTTACAAGCGTGCGATGGAGGAGCTCGTGAAGGAGGAGGTCGAGGTGTTCATGGAGCGGCTTGGCGGCGAGAAGGACGCCCAGCGTGCGGCCGAGCTGATCGAAACGGGGGCGGAGCCACTACGCGACCTGATCTCGGCGCTCCACTCGAAGGCGCTCGTCGCCGAGCTCAAGCAGCAACGCGCCGGACGGGAGTGATCAGGCGCGCGCGCCCCGAGGACGTGCCGGGCATCGCCGCGGCGATGGGAGCCGCGTTCGAGGACGACCCGGTCGCGTCGTGGTTCTGGAACAAGCCGCACGGACGCCGCGAGTACATCACGGGCTGGTACGAGCTCGTCGCGAGGGAGCACTACCTCCCGCACGGCGAGGTGTTGGTCGCCGAGGAGGACGGCGAGATCGCCGGCTGCTCGATGTGGGCGCCGCCCGGCGGGTGGCGCTTCCCGCCGCGCGTCGAGATGCAGACCACGCGCTACGTCCTGCCGCGCCTCGGCCTGCGGGTGCCGATCGCGAGCATCGCGATGCGGCGGATAGAGCGCCGCCACCCGAGCGCCGAGCACTGGTACCTGTCCGAGCTGGGCGTCCGCCCGCAGAGCCAGGGGCGGGGCTACGGCTCGAAGCTGATGTTCGAGGTCCTCGAGAGGTGCGACCGCGAGCGGACACCGGCCTATCTCGAGTCCTCGACCGAGCGCAGCCGCGCCCTGTACGAGCGCCATGGCTTCAGCACGACCGAGGTTGTCCGAATGCCCCGCGGCGGCCCGCCGCTATGGCTGATGTGGCGTCACCACCAAACCTCGTGCTCTTCCATCACGCCGTAGGCCCGCGCCACCGCTAACCCGCCCGGCAGCGCGCCCTCGAAGGTCCCGAAGGGTTGCCGGTAGTAGTTGCGCATCAAGAGCACGTTGGTGCTGTGCGTGCGCGCCGCCCACTCGCGGAACCGCAGCTCGTGCCCGTCGCTGAAGCGAATGCTCTCGAGGCCGCCGCCGAACACGACCGGTTCCACCTCTACGGGTTCCCCTTCGAGCCAGATGGTTCGCTCACTCGCTTCCGCGGAGTCGTGGATCCCGGAGACGAGATTCCATCCGAAGCTACGCCCGTCGCTCAGCGTGCCGACGCCGGCACTCCACTTCCACGCCGTGTGGCGCGGGTGATACCCGGCGCTCACGTCGACGACGGCGCGCGCGTCCACGTCGATCGTGTGCCCGTCCAGTCGCACCGTGCCGCGCGCGGGCACGTCCGCCTGTTTCGCGGTCCACGCGAAGCTGCGCCCGTACGCCGTCGCCGTCTCGACCGGCGCACGCTCGTCGATCTCGACGGCGATCTCGACGCCGCCGTCGCGCACGCGCACGGCGCCGGGCGCGAGCTCGATGCCCCGGCGGCCCTCGCGCAGCGGCTTGCCGGGCTCGGCGATCGCCCACCACCGCACCGGAGCCGGACCGATGCGCGCGTCGCCCACGCAAAGCTGGAGATCCGGCCCGAAGACCCCGACATAGCGCCACCGCTTGAGCGGCCGCAGCCCTTGGAAGCGCGGCATCCGCGCGGGCGGGAGCGGCAACGCGAGCGTGCGGACTGCGTCACCGCGAGCGGGAAGGGCCACCCATCCATCGTAAGGCGGCCGCCGCAGAGGTAATCTTTGGATTGACTGGTCAGTCAACCGCAGAGGGGAGAGATGCGGACAGCGGCCGTACAGCTCAACTCCACGGACGACAAGGAGCGGAACATGGCCACGGCGGACCGGCTGGTACGGGACGCGGCGGCGGATGGTGCAGACCTGATCGTCCTACCGGAGAAGTTCAACGTGCTCGGCGAGCACGACGACTACGTGCGCGGTGCCGAGACGCTCGACGGGCCGACGATCACGTGGGCACGCGACGTCGCGCGCGAGCTCGGCGTCGACCTGGTCGCAGGCTCGATCGTCGAGCGGCGCGAAGGACGCGAGAAGCTCGGCAACACCTCTGTCCACGTCGGCCCCGACGGAGCGCTTCGCGCCGTCTACCGCAAGATCCACATGTTCGACGTGGTGGTCGGCGGAATCGAGTACCGCGAGTCCGCCTCGGAGGAGCCCGGCGACGAGATCGTCATCTCCGAAGCGGCCGAAGGAGTCCCGCTCGGGCTGACCGTGTGTTACGACCTTCGCTTCCCGGAGCTCTTCCGGATCCTCGCGATCCGCGGCGCGCGTGTGATCACTTTGCCCGCCGCGTTCACGAAGGTCACCGGCCGGGCTCACTGGGAGATCCTGATCCGCGCTCGCGCGATCGAGAACCAGGCGTTCGTAGTGGCGGCCGATCAGATCGGCACGCACCCGCCGGACAAGGAGAGCTTCGGCGGGTCGATGATCGTCGACCCGTGGGGCGAGGTGCTCGCGCGCGCGCCCGACGAGGAGTGCTTCATCGCGGCGAACCTCGACTTCGCCCGCCAGGACGAGGTGCGCGACCAGCTGCCGAGCCTGGCCAACCGCGTGGCGAGCGCCTACCGCTGGCCGGAAGAGGTGACCGCCTGATGCCCGCCAGCGTCGACAAGCGCCGCCTGATCCTCGACGCCGCGATCCGCGTGTTCGCGCGCCAGGGCTTCCACGCGTGCCGCGTTTCGGACATCGCGGACGAGGCCGGGGTCGCCTACGGGCTCGTCTACCACTACTTCGGGTCCAAGGAGGAGATCCTCAACACGCTGTTCACCGAGCGCTGGCAGGTGATGCTCGACGCGATCGCCGAGATCGACGCCAAGCAGGACGTGCCGGCGCGCGACAAGCTGTACCTGGTCGCGTCGTTCATCATCGATTCGTATCGCAACGACCCCGACCTGATGAAGGTGATCATCGTCGAGGTCACGCGCGCGGCCAACTCGTTCGGACGCGCCCACCTCGCCACCATCCGGGAGGCCTACGACGGGATCGCGAAGATCGTCGAGGACGCTCGCGCGGATGGGTCGTTCAAGCCTCAGATCAGCTCGGACTGGGCCGCGATGTGCTTCTACGGCGCGATCGAGCAGCTGCTCTCGGGATGGATCTTCGACCTCCTGCCGAAGGGTGACGACGAGTTCGAGAGCGCGAAGGAGCTCGTGGTCGAGACGATCTGCGGCGGGCTCGAGATCGAGTCCGCGCCCATCTCTGGTTAAGTTCCCGGCACATGGGCAATGACCTGACGAAGCGGCTCATCTGGAGCGGCATGCTCGCCGGCGTAGGGGCGCTGGCGACGATCGTCGCCAACCGGGTCGCCACCTACATCTGGGTAAAGGTCTTCGACGAGGACCCGCCCGACCACTGATGGAAGCTAGCCAGCCCACTCCCCCCAAGACGACCGAGCGCCCCGAGATCCTCGTGGGGGCCGCGCTCATCGGCGGGATCATCCTTGCGCAGGTGCTGAAGCGCCTCGGGGCAGACGACTGATGGCCACGAACGGCACCGACAAATCTCTCGGCGACGTCGTCACCGAGGTCACCGAGAAGGCCTCGCTCCTCGTCCGCGAGGAGATCGAGCTCGCCAAGGCCGAGGTCACCGAGAAGGTCACGAAGCTGGGCAAGGGCGCGGGCGCGCTGGCAGCGGCGGGCGCGCTCGCGGTGTTCGCCCTGACCTTCTTCTTCCACGCGCTCGCGTGGTTCATCAACGACGCGTTCAACTGGGGCGGCACCGTCTGGCCCGGTTACCTCGTCACGTTCTTCATCATCATCGCCGGCGGCGCGCTGCTGGGCTTCCTGGGTTACCGCTGGCTGCAGGGCGGGGCGCCGCCCACGCCCGACCTCGCGATCGAAGAGGCCAAGCGCACGCGCCACATGCTCGAGGAGCCGACGGCTCAGGCGTATCCGCCGCCGACAGCGCGACCCACGCAGGTCACGCCCTGGGATCAGCCCTGATGCCGGAGCGCTCGCCGACCGAGATCAGGACGTCGATCGAGACGACGCGCCAGGAGTTGGCGTTCTCGGTCAATGACCTGCGCACCAAGGTGAGCGCTCTCACCGACTGGCGCCGCCCGCTCGTCGAGAACCGCCAAGCGGCGATCGTCGGCGCAGCCGTGGCCGGGTTCGTCATCGGCGGCGGGATCGCCGCCACCGTCAGCCTGCTCCGCCGCCGGCGCTAGCCGCTCACGCCGGCGCCGGCTCCGGCGTCTCTGGCGGAGGGGGTGGCTCGTCCTCGGGGTCGGGCCGCGGCCGGACCCCTCTGTAGTCCATGTACTCGCGTACGCCGATCTGGATCGACGCGGCCACCGGCACGGCCACCAGCGCGCCCAGCACTCCGAGTAGCGCGGCACCGAAGAGGACGGAGACGATCACCAGGAATGGGTTGATCTCCACAGCCCGCTTCTGGATCTGCGGCTGGATCAGGTTGTTCTCGACCTGTTGGTAGACGATCGAGAAGATCACCCAGACGATCGTGGCGGTTGGAAAGTCCTGGAACAGCGTGACCAGGCCGACGACCACCGCGCCGATCGTCGCGCCTACCAGCGGGATCAGGTCCAGGAAGAAGATGATCAGCGCGAGTGGCGCCGCGAACGGGACACCGAGGATCGTCAGCACGAGGTAGGCCGTCAGGCCCGCGATCGTCGCCTGTGCCAACGCGCCCGCCACGTAGTTGCCCACTGCGCGCCCGACGCGGTCGAAGACGCGCTCGAGTCGCCGGGCGCGATCCTCGGGCACGAAGCGCAGCCCGTAGTGGAGCCATCGACGTCCGCCGCCGAGTATGAACGCCGTCATGATCAGGATGGTGATCAGCGCGAAGATCGAGTTGACGAGCCCGAATCCCACGTCGCGCAGCACGACCGCGGCGTCATCGACCTTGGAGGGCAGCTTGGCGGCTTCCTCTTCCACCTTCTCAGTTACGTCGTAGTCCTCGTTGATGTCGCGCAGGGTCTCGTTGTCGTTCACGAAGTCGGTGACGTCGCGCGCATACTCGGGTGCGTTCTCGGCCAGGTCGTTCCCGCCGTCGATGATGGGTGGCACGACGATCGCGCCTATGCCGACCGGCACGAGCAGCAGCCCCAGGTAGACGAGCGTGATCGCGAACCCGCGTTTCATGCGGCGGTTCAGGAAGTTCACGGGGCCCGAGAGGGCGATGGCCAGGAACGTGGCGATCAAGAGCCAGCCGATGGGCTTGCGCAGCAGGTAGATCAGGTACAGCGCCAGGACCACCAGCACGGCGGTCAGGACCGTCATTGCGACGGCCCTTGGGCTCGGGGTATCTCGCGCGGCCATCCGGTTCGCGCGGATTCTCCGAGCGCGCTCGGACGGCTAGGTCAGCAGGTCGGCCGGCACTCCGCCGACCCCGAGCAGGCCGGGGCCCGTGTGCACGCCGAGGACGGGGCCGACCTCGGACACGAAGACGGGATCGCTCTCGAAGATCTGACGGCAGCGCTCGGCCAGGCGCTCGGCCTCGTCGCGCGACTGGATGTGCTGCACGACCCAGCCGTTCGCCCCCGCCTCGTGGCGCTCCTCGGCATAGGCGACCATCCGCTCGAAGGCGCGACTGCTGGTGCGCACGCGCTCTATCGGCGTGATCTCCTGTTCGAGCGTCAGGATCGGCTTGATCTTCAGCGTCGAGCCGATCCACGCGCTCGCCGCGCCGATCCGGCCGCTGCGTTTCAGGAACTCGAGCGTGTCGACCGCGAACCACATCTTGAGCGCCTCGCGCAGGTCCTCCGCACGTGCGACTACGGCGTCGGCGTCGGCGCCGCGCGCGGCCGCCCTGGCGGCGCCCAGGACGATCATGCCCATCCCGCCGGCGGTGCTCTGCGAGTTCACGACCCGTACGCGCTCGCCGCCCTTGCCCTCCTTCTCCAGCAGGTCGGCCGCCTGGCGGGCGGAGTCGCAGGTGCCCGAGATCCCCTCCGAGATATGGATCGAGACCACCTCGCCGCCGTCCGAGAGCAGCGGTTCCCACGTCTCCACGAAGTCCCCCACCGAGGGCTGCGAGGTCGTCGGCCACTGCTCGGCGGACCGGACGTCGTCGTAGAACGCGTCGAGGTCCTTCATCAGATCGGTCTCGCGCTCGGCCCGCTCGGGGCCGAAGTTGACGTACAGGGACACGATCCCGATCGAGTTCCCGGAGACGAGTTCAGGCGGAAGGTATGTGGTCGAGTCCGTGACAACGGCGGTCCGCGGCATGCCGGGGTGAGCCTACAGCCGCAGCCGTCGTAGACTCCCGCCGGGGAGCCCGGTTGGAAGAGACCTACAAGGATCATCTGGAGGGCCTGCTGCAGGCTCGTTCCGAGGACATGGGCCTCGCCCGCCGGCGACGTCGCAGCCGGTCCGCGCCGGTTCAGCTCTTCGAGCCACCGGTGTCGGCGTCGGCCGAAGCCGGTCGCGTTTCGTCAGCTCGTCGCTGCCATGAGTGCGGGGCGGAGATCGCGGCCCGGCGGCTGCGCGCGATGCCGGCCGCTACACGCTGCCTCCACTGCCAGCGCTCGGCGGAGCAGGCCGGACCGCCTACCTAGACTCGATTCATGGCGAAGACGTTGGTCACCGGCGGGGCCGGGTTCATCGGCTCGCACGTAACGCACGCGCTTGCCGAGCGGGGCGACGAGCTGCGGCTGACCGTTCGCGATTCGACGAACAAGGAAAACCTCGCCGGGCTCGAGCACGAGGAGGTCAAGTGCGACCTGCTCGACCGCCGCCAGGTTCGGCGCGCGCTGCGCGATGTCGACCGCGTCTTCCACTGCGCCGGGATGACGTCGCTCCGCGCCAGCGACGCGGAGCGCCTGTTCGAGGTGAACGTCATTGCCACACGCAACCTGCTCGAGGAGTGCCTGCGAGCGGGCGTCGAGCGCGTCGTGTACACGTCCAGCGTCGCGGCCATCGGCCCGGCGCCGGTCGGCGGTCGGGCCGACGAGAACCAGTTGTTCACGGCCGGCAAGCTCGGGATTCCGTACGTCAACTCGAAGCACGAGGCCGAGGTGGAGGCGCTCCGCCTCGCGGCGCAGGGCCTGCCGCTCGTATGCGTCAACCCGTGCGTCGTCTTCGGCGAGGGCGATATCTACGGCAGCTCCACGTCGATCGTGCGGCGCTTCATGCTGGGACGAATCCCGGCCTACGTCGACGGCGGGGTCAACATCGTCGACGTGCAGGACGTCGCGCGCGGGCACCTGCTTGCCGACGAGCGCGGATCGGTGGGCGAGCGCTACATCCTCGGCAACCGCAACTACACCCTCGACCGCCTGTTCGCCGACCTCGGCCGGGTGTCCGGCGTCGAGCCGCCCGCTCTGAAGCTGCCGCCGGCGATCGCCCTGCGTCTTGCGCAGGCGCTCGAGGTGGCCCCCGGGCGCCCGCCGATCACCGTCGACGAGGTCAAGTCGGCCGGCGAGTGGTGGACGTACAAGACGACGAAGGCGAAGCGCGAGCTCGGCTGGACGACGTCGCCGCACGAGGACACGATCGAGGCCACCGTGAACTGGTACATCGACCGTGAGGGCGAGCGCTTCAAGCGGTCGAAGCGCTCGCAGCCGATTCAGTACAAGCTGGCCGCCGCGATGCTGGGGATAGTGAGGAGGCCGGGACGCCCATGACGGTCCTCTACCGCTGCCCGACGCCCACGAACTACCTGTGCGCATGCGGCAAGGCTGCGCGGGCGCTCAATGCGAAGGGGATCGACTTCGACCAGGTCCGGGTCCCCTACCGGAAGTCCCAGCGCCCGGAGATCGAGGACCTGACGAAGCAGCGCCGCGTCCCGGTGCTGGTTCACGGCGAAGAGGTCATCCACGACTCGAACCGGATCGTGGAATACCTCGACCGGCTCTAGCTCAGGCGGTTCTCGATGCCTAGCGGCGGGCTCGAGGCCGGCTGCTCGTCGCCCGCTCCGCCGTGCACCGGCGCCTCGGGCTCGTCCTCGGGCTGCTCCACGCCGAGCAGCTCGGCCAGCTCGCCCGACTCGTACATCTCCGTGACGATGTCGCAACCGCCCACGAGCTTGCCGTCGACGAAGAGCTGCGGGATCGTCGGCCAGTCGGAGATCGCCGAGAGCTCCTGGCGGATTCGGGGGTCGGGCAGGATGTCGAGCGCGGCGTACTTCACGCCGAGCGAGTTGAGCGCCGCGGAGGTGCGCATCGAGAAGCCGCACGCGGGCTGGTCCGGCGTCCCCTTCATGAAGAGCATCACGGGGTTGTCCTTGATCGCCTCCTCGAGGAATGCGTGGATCTCGTCGTTCGTCATCAGGTTCCTCCAGGAGTCGAAGTCTTCAGGGACAGGGCGTGAATCGGGCCGCCCACCTCGTCGCCGAACACGTCATAGACGAGCTTGTGCTGGTCGATGCGCGAGAGGCCGCCGAAGCGGTCCGAGACCACCTCGGCGCGGAAGTGGTCACCGCCCCCGGTCAGGTCCTCGACCTGGGCCTGGGAGCCCGGAATCGCCTCTTCGATGCGGGTCTTGAGCTCATCGGGAGTCGGCATTCAGGCAGTCGATGGTAGCTACTACAATCTTTGAAGTAATGGTGACCCTGACCGACATCGCGACCGAGAAGGTGAAGTCCTTTCTCGAGTCCGAGAACGCGGCCGAGTCCGGTGCCGGGCTGCGCGTGGGCGTGCGCGGCGGCGGCTGTTCGGGGTTCCAGTACTCGCTCGCTCTCGACGAGCAGCGCGACGATGACCAGGTGTTCGAGCACGAGGGCATCAAGGTGCTCGTCGACCCGGCGAGCCTGCGCTACGTCGACGGCTCGACGGTGGACTACACCGAGAGCCTGATGGGCTCCGGTTTTGAGGTGCAGAACCCCAATGTCGTCGCCTCGTGCGGCTGTGGCTCGTCCTTCCGTGTGAAGGACGACGAGGACGCCGCGGCCTGCGCCTCGACTAAGTAGCGCCACCAGAAACAGCCGTTTGGCGCGTTGCATGTGGTAATGCGCGCCCTCCTGACCGTCCTCGCCTTCGCTCTTCTACTCACGCCTGCCCACGCGGCCAAGGACAAGCCGCCCAAGGGCAAGAAGGACCGCTCGGTCGCGGTCGAGCACCTCGCCACGCTCCCCGCCCCCGCGGGCGTGAGCGCGAACTTCAAGACCTACGGGAAGGGCAAGGCCAAGAAGACGTACATGTTCGTCAGCGCGCTATCGGGGATCTACGTCTACGACGTCACCGACGGGGCCTCGCCGCAGCCGGCGGGGGCACTTCCGCTGCCGCATTTCCAGAACGAGGACGTCTCGATCGGCGGCGACAAGCTGCTGGTCTCGACGGACGGACAGACGGGCTCGTACCTCGTCGTCATCGACATCTCGAATCCCACGACGCCGACGATCAGCCGCGTCATCAAGATGGAGATCCTCGGCGAGGGTCACACGGCCAGCTGCATCGACGCCGACTGCCGCTGGGTGTGGGTCGCGGGCGACCAGCTCACGCCGGGCATTACGGTGCTCGATCTCGACAAGGCGGCCCAGGCGGGCGCGGCCGATGCCGATGTCAGCTTCTTCGGCTTCCGGGTTCCCGGGACCACGCCCGCCGTGGTCGTCGGCGACATCACGGGCTACGAGGAGTTCGGCGGCGTCACGCACGACGTGCACGTCGACCAGGCCGGCATCGCGTGGGTCGCCGGCATGGAGGGGACGATCGGCTTCGACGTGAGCCGCTACGGCCAGTCGGGCGATCCGCTGAACCCGCCCGTGTTCGCTCGGACCGGCGACGAGGCGCGAAGTGACGGCGACGCGTTCGACAACCCGCTGCTGACGGGCCGGGAGCCGGATCCCGAGAACAACAAGGACACCGTCAACGACTTCATCCACCACAACGCCCTGCGGCCTGACGCCGGCAAGACCGTCCTGATCACCGAGGAGGACCTCTACAACCGCCGCACCACCACCTCACCCGGCGGCTGCGAGGTCCAGGGCTCGTTCCAGACGTGGCGGCTCGACGGCGGCAAGATCACGCCGCTCGACAGCTGGAAGACCGAGTTCAACGAAGCTCGATCGAGGGCGACGAGGACCCATGGGGCGGCGATGTCGTCCCGACTATGGGCCTCTGCTCGTCGCATTACTTCGACGAGCGTAAGACCTCGTCGCGGTCGGCTGGTACGAGCAAGGAGTGCGGCTGCTCGACATCGACGAATCCGAGCGACATCCAGCAGGTCGGCTACTGGCTGCCTCCGGGCGGCGCAGCCTGGGGTGCGTACTGGTCGCCCACCGCGCACAACGTCGTGTATGTGATCGACAACAAACGCGGAGTCGACGTTCTCCGCGTGCGGCGCGGTGCCAAGCAGCCCGCCGAGGCGCCGATCCTCCCGTCGTGGACGGCGGGCGAGAGCAGCTTCGGGAAGTCCGCCCCGGGCTGGGGCTTCGTCTGCCGCGTCCGTTAGACGGGCTCGTTGTCGAGCGAGCGCCAGAGGTAGAGCGACGCCAGCGAGCGCTGAGGGCGCCACGGCTCGCCGATCTCGAGTAGCCGGGCGGCGTCAGGTATCTCGTCCAGGCCGTACGCGCGCTCGACCGCCCGCCTGATCCCGAGGTCGCCCACCGGCAGGACGTCGGGCCGGCCGAGGTGGAAGATCAGGAACATGTCGGCCGTCCACTGGCCGAGTCCTTTCACCGCCGTGAGCTGGGCGGACACCTCGTCGTCGGGAAGCTCCGACAGCCGGTCGAGCTCGAGCTCCCCGGACTGCACGTGCTCGGCGAGCGAACGCAGGTAGGAGACCTTCGGGCGCGAGAGACCCGCGGCCCGCACCTCCTCCGGGTCGGCGGCCAGCAGCTCGGCCGGGGTCGGGGTCTTGCCACCGAACAGATCGGTCAGCCGGCCGTAGATCGTGCGCGCCGCCTTGGTCGAGAGCTGCTGCCCGACTATCGACCGGACGAGCGCGCCGTAGGCCTCGAGCGGGCGGCCGCGGCGGCGCTCCTCCTCGTCGAGCGGGCCGTGCTCGTCGACCAGCCGGCGCATCACGGGGTCGGCGCTCCGCAGCTGATCGAGTGGGTCGGGCATCAGGGCAGCGTACGCGCGGAATAGGCTGCCCGGCATGAGGCTCGTCACGTACGACGCAGGCGAGGGCGGGCGGGCGGGCGAGCTGCGCGGGGACGCGATCTTCGACGTCTGGGGCGCCGGCGAGCCGATCCGCGAGCAGGACCGAACCCTGTCCGGTCTCGTGCGCGGGGGGCTCCTCTCTGAGCTCGAGCCGGCGCCCGGCGACGGCATCCCGGTCGACTCGGTCACGCTCCGGCCGCCGATCGGAGACCCGGGCAAGATCATCTGCATCGGGCTGAACTACCGCTCGCATGCGGTCGAGGCGGGAATCGACGCACCGGAGCGGCCGACGTTCTTCGGCAAGTTCGCGAACGCACTCGCCCGGCCCGGCGCCACGGTGGCGCTGCCGCAGGGGAGCGACAAGATCGACTTCGAGGCCGAGATCGCGGTGGTCGTGGGCGCACGGTGCAGCCGCGTCTCGCCGGACACCGCGCTCGACCACGTGGCCGGCTACATGCTCTTCAACGACCTGTCCGCGCGCGACTGGCAGTTCGCCACGCCGCAGTGGATGCCCGGGAAGGTCTTCGACGGGTCGGCCCCCTGCGGCCCCGCGCTCGTCACGCAGGACGAGGCCGGCGCGCACGACGCGATCGAGTTCAAGCTGGAGCTGAACGGCGAGGTCATGCAGGACGCCTCCACGGGCGACCTCATCCACTCGGTGCCCGAGCTGGTCGCGCATCTGTCCGAGCTGATGACACTCGAGCCCGGCGACATCATCGCCACCGGCACGCCGTCCGGCGTGGGCGGCGTGCGCGACCCGCAGGTCTGGCTCAAGGCTGGCGACGAGGTCGTGATCTCGTCGCCGACGCTCGGCGAGCTGCGCACCACGATCGGCTGATGGACGAGCGTGTCGAGCGCGGCATGCGCCGCCAGCTCGCCGCGGCCCCGGACGACCGGATGGGCTGGAAGATGGCGTTGAACGCCCCGGCGATCATGGAGGCGCTCGGCCTGCCCGAGCCGGCGCTGGGATGGCTTTCGCGCGAGCGCGTCGCGACCGGCGAGCACTCGCTGGCGGGCAGCGCGAATCCCGCCGTCGAGCCGGAGCTGCTGCTCGAGGCCGGGGAGGGCGGCGGTGTCGCACGTATGGGCGTCGCGCTCGAGGTCGTCGATCTCGACAAGCCGCTCCAGGAGGTCGAGGAGGTGATCGGCGGCAACGTGTTCCACCGCGCGGTCGCGTTGGGCGAGCTCGGGCCGGTCATCGAACCCGGCCAGGCCGTGTTTTCGCTGAACGGCGAGGAGCGAATGCGAGTTACCGAGTTCGATCCGCCGGCCGAGACGCTGGCGTTCGTCGCGCGCTTCCTCCGCGAGCTCGGCGAGGAGCTGCGGCCCGGCGAGCTCGTGATCGCGGGTGCCCTCGCTCCGGCGGCGCCGGTCGCGGCCGGCGACGTCGCCGAGCTCACGGTCGAGGGCGTCGGCTCGGTCTCGTTGCGCTTCGGCGCTTAGGGCTGGCCCTCGACCGAGCCGGGCACGCCGGTGTTGGTCGAGTACTTCGGCTGGATCTTCATCTCCGGCCGGATGTGGTGTACCGCCTGCGCGACGGCGATCGCCGACTCTGCGAAGCCGGTGGCGATCAGCTTCAGCTTGCCGTCGAAGATCGTGATGTCTCCCGCGGCCCAGACGGCTTCCATCGAGGTCTTCATCAGCGGGTCGACCTTGATCGAGCCCTTCTCGACCTCGAGCGGCCACTCCTTCAGCGGCCCAAGTGCCGTCTTGAACCCGAGCTGCAGCAGGACGGCGTCGCATGCCAGCTCGTGCACGACCTCCTCGTCCTCCGAGTGGAAGATCCTGAGCTTCTCGATCCAGCCGTTGCCGTTGCCCGAGACCTCCTGGACCTGGTACGGCGTCTTCAGGTCGACCTTGCCGGCTTCGGCCGCCTCCATGATCTCCTTGACGGTGACCTCGTGTGCGCGGAAGCCCTCGCGCCGGTGGACGAGCGTGATCGAGCTGGCGGTGTCGAGCAGGTTCAGCACCCAGTCGCACGCCGAATCGCCGCCGCCGATGATCACGACGTCCTTGCCCTCGAACTCCGACTTCTCGCCGACCAGGTAGTAGGCGCCCTTGCCCTCCCACGGCGTCATGTCGTAGCCGGGAAGCTTCTTCGGCTCGAACGCGCCGTGGCCGCCGGCGATGATGATCGTGCGGCTGAGGAAGTCGCCCTTGTCGGTGACGAGACGGAGGACGCGCTCGCCGTCGATGTCTTCGTATTCGACTCGGTCGGCCGTGGTCTCGAGCGATACCGGCACATCGAACTGCTCGAGCGACTGCTTGCGCAGCTCCTCGACGAAGTCCTTCGCGATGATCCGCGGGAAGCCAGGCACGTCGAAGATCCACTTCTCGGGGTAGAGCGTGGTGAGCTGTCCGCCGAGCTCCGGCAGCGACTCGACGATCTGCGAGCTGGCCTCGCGCATGCCCGCCCAGAAGGCGGTGACCAGGCCGACGGGGCCGGCGCCGATGATCGTGATGTCCTTGATTTCCTCGTTCACAGTGCGTCGAGAGCCTTCTCGGTGGACGACGAGATGCACGTGAAGATGGGGGTCTCCGAGAGCGTGTAGGTGCTCGACTCCGTACCCCGCAGCTCCTGGACGAGATCCAGGAACTCGCCCGGGTCATCTCCGTTGAAAGACACCACGAACTCCTGATCGTCCAGGCCATAAGAGTAGGCGGTGTTGATCTCGATCCCGCCGTAGCGCCGCCCGGTTTCGATGTGGCCCTTCATGATCCGCATCCGCTCATCGGACGCGAGCGTGTACCACTCGCGCTTCTTCCACATCGGATAGACGAAGAGGTAGCGGCTGTCCGACCCGGGCCGCGGCTCGAGCGGCTGGGGCTCGTCCGAGTAGACGGACTCTTTCGTCATCGCGAGGTACGAGTAGGGGGTATCCGCCCAGCGCATCAGCCCGCTCTGGTTGATGAGCACGTGTAGCTCGTGGATCGGATCGAGGCTCGAGGCGACCGCCCGGACCATCAGGTCGGCGTCGCCCCGCGTACCGACGAGCGAATAGGTGCGCAGGAAGTGGTCGCGGGCGAAGTCCTCGAGCGCCGCGGCGAACTCGCGCTTGTCCTGCGCGCGCTCGTCGGCGCTCCGGCGCCGCCATTCGGGCCGGACCTTGAAGAAGCTGAACTTGACGAAGTTGCGCTGTGGCCACCGGCCATAGAGTGTGGCGAATGCTCACCGCGTGCTGCGTGGCGCACGTGCTGCTCGCGTTCGTGCCTGCAGCAGACGATGCAGCGCTCCTCGAGCGCATGGAGCAGCGCGGACTCGGAGCCGTCGCGGTCACGAGCCCGACGGTCGGCGGCTACGACCCGCGCCAGATGTTCCTCGACATCAGCCAGGGCGCGCGCGTTTCGACGCGCGTCTATGACGACGAGATCCCGTCGTTGCGGCTCCTGCCGAGCGGCCGGATCGCCGGCTGGGAGGCCGCGGTCGTGCGCGCGGACGACGCGCCTGGCGACGTCGTGCCCGGGCTCTTGGGCCAGGCGGTCCAGAATGGAGGCGGGCGCACGGCCTACGTGGGCATCGAGGGCCTGACCCACGACGAGGCTGTCGCCGCCGCGGACCGGTCGGGGTTCGTCGACACGGTCGACCTCGGCGGCGCGCGCGGCTTCGGCTCGCGGCTTGACGCAGCCCTCGCCGAACACGAGCTCGTCGTCACGCGGCTGCCCGCCGGCTCCGGCCTCGAACTGATCGAGCAGCTCGGGACGGACGCGTTCACGATCGTCGTACGGGCCCCGGTACCGGGCCCACTCGAGCAGCTTCCGACCGCCGCGTCCCTCGGCGATGGCGTCCTGACCTCGCGCACGACGCGCCGCGACGGGATGGTCGCGGCCACCGACTACGCGCCGACGATCCTCGACCAGCTCGGTCTCGCGGAGCCCGGCGACATGGACGGGCACGTCATGGAGGTGGAAGAGGGAGACGCGGACGACGTGCAGTCGCTCGTCGACCGGCTCGCGCATGTGAAGTCGCGCCGCGGTCCTGCGCTCGAGCTCACGTTCGGCCTGTGGCTGCTCGTCTTCGCCGGGCTCTCCCTCTTCGGCCGCGCTCGCCTGGGCCTCCGGCTCGGTCTGCTCACGGGCATGTGGCTCCCAGGGGTCGCGCTCGTGACCGGCGCGATCGACCCGAGCCGCGGTGTAGAGGCCGCGACGCTCGCGGTGGGCTCGCTCGCGCTCGCGTTCGCCACCGACCGCGCCGTCCGCTGGCCGCGTGCTCCGGCCGTGCCGGCCGCGGCCGTGCTGCTCGCTCATGCCGTCGACCTCGTGGCGGGCTCGCCCTTGATCGTTCGCTCGCTCGCCGGCCCGAACCCGGGCTTCGGCGCCCGGTTCTTCGGGATCGGCAACGAGCTCGAGGCGATCCTCGCGGTGATGGTGCTGCTGGGCGCCGGCGCGCTGCTCGTCCGCCGCGACGCGCACCGAGTCCCGCTCTGGTTCGCGCTCGTCTGCGCGGGCGCGGCGATCTTCATCGGAGCGGGCCGGCTGGGGGCGGACGTCGGCGGCGTGATCACGCTCGCCGCAGGCGCCGCGGCAGCCGTGCTCGCTTCGCTTCCGGGCGGGATCAGCCGCCGCGCGGTGCTGATCGCGCTCCTGGTCCCGGCGCTGGCGGTCGCCGCGCTGGCGCTGATCGACGTCGTCACCGGCGGCGACGCGCACCTGACGCGCTCTGTCCTTGCGGCGGAGTCCCCCGGCGAGCTCGTGGACGTGGCGGAGCGGAGGTTCGACATTTCGTGGGACAACCTGCAGCAGGGCACCACGCCGCTGAGCGTGGGGTTGTTCGCCGTCCTGCTCGCCTACGGCGTCATTCGCCGGCGGGAGCTGTTCAGGCCTCTGAACGGAGACCGCGCCTTCGCGGCCGGGATGTGGGGCGCGCTGGCCGCAACCGTGGTTGGCGCGCTGGCGAACGATTCGGGCCCCACGATCTTCCTGATTGGCGCGGCTGCACTCGTCCTTGCGGCTGCCTACGTCACAGGAAAACCGAGGACGGGTGTTCTAACCTAGCCCGGTGCGCATAGCGCTTGTCTCGCCCTATTCGTATACGTATCCGGGCGGGGTCGGGCGGCACGTCGAAGCTCTGGCCCACGAGTTACTCCACGCGGGGCACGACGTCCGCTTGCTTGCCCCATACGACCCGGACGACAGGCTTGCCCGCGTGAGCCATCGCGGCGCGCGCCCGGATGCGCGGCCGGCGCCCGACTACCTGATTTCGCTCGGGCGAACGGTCGGGCTGCCCATGAACGGCGCGGTGTCGAACGTGTCCGTCACCCCTTATGCGGTCGCGACGCTCGGCCGTGAGCTTCGCCACGGCGGCTACGACGTGGTTCACGTGCACGAGCCGAACGCGCCGATCGTGAGCTGGTATGCGACCGAGGCTGCTCGCGCGCCGGTGGTGGGCACGTTCCACTGCTATTCGACGAGCCGGCTGTCGAACAACGCCGCCGCGCTGATTGGCGCGCGCCGGCTCTACAACAAGCTGCACGTGCGCGTGGCCGTATCCGAGGCCGCCCAATGGACGGCGCAGCGTTTCTACGGCGGCCGCTACCGGATCGTCCCGAACGGGGTCGACCTGACCGCGGCTCGTCCGCGTGAGGACGCGCGTCCGGACGCCCCGCTCCAGCTTCTCTTCCTCGGCCGTGCAGAGGAGCGCAAGGGCCTCCCGGTGCTGCTGCGCGCGTACGAAGGACTCCGAGCGATCGGCGTCGACGCGCGGCTCACGGTCGCGGGCGCGACGGCGGAGGAGGTCCAGCCGTTCCTGCTCGACACCGAAGGCATCGAGATCGCGGGCCGGGTGACCGACGACGAGAAGTGGTCGCTGCTCGCGCGGGCCGACCTGCTCTGCGCGCCCTCGCTCGGTGGCGAGAGCTTCGGGATGGTCCTTACCGAGGCGTTCGCCTCGGGCACTCCCGCCGTCGCCTCGAACATCGCCGGCTACCGCGACGTCGTGCGCGATGGTGTCGACGGCGTGCTGGTGCCGCCGGGCGTGCCGTTCGCGCTCGGCGAGGCCCTGCATTCACTCGCGGGCGATCCCGAGCGGCGCGCTGCGATGAGCTTGCAGGCGCGCGAGCGCGCAGAGCGCTTCGCCTGGCCGCGCGTCGCCAGCGACCTCGTCTCCGTCTACGAACAGGCCGCGGCGACGCCGGAGCCGTCCTCGGCGATCCAGCGCGTCGCTGTGCGCACCGGAGTTCGAAGCGCCGACCTCGGGCCGCGCGCGCCCGCCCGGCGGATCCCCTCGCTCGAGCCCGCTGACCCCGGCGCCGGACGGCGGCGGGCGTTCCGCGCCCTGCGCAGGGCGGCGGTCGTCGGCTGCGCAGCGCTGGGCATCGGCCTGACCGCGCTCGCGCTGGACCACATCGGGCTGAAGCCGATCGGCAACGCGTTGCTCGCCGCCACGCCCGTTTGGGTGCTGGTGGCGTTCGCGCTCATGTGCGCCTCGATGCTGATCCGCGCCGAGGCGTGGCACGCCATCTTGCGGGCGGCACTTCCGAACGCGCGCGTACGAAGGCGCGACGCAGCGCGGGGCACGATGATCGGAGTGCTGATGTCGGCCACCTTGCCCGCCCGGCTCGGTGAGCCGTCGCGCGCGATCATCGTCGCGCGCCGCGTGGGCCGCGTGCGCGAGCGGCTCCCGGTGGTGCTCGGCACGCTCGTGGCGCAGACGTTCCTCAACCTCGTCGCGCTCGTCGTGCTCGGCATCGTGATGTTCTCGACGATCGGCCTCTTCCAGGGCAACGAGGACAAGCTCGCCGCGGCCACGCTCGCGCCGGTGATCCTGATCGCGGTCCTGATCGCGGCGCCCGCCCTGCTCCGCCGCGGACGCCCGTCGCGCTTCGTCCGGCTCCGCAATGCCGTGATGGCCGCGCGCGGAGCGCTGGTGCAGGTGCGATCGGGGCTCCAGGTGTTCCGCAACCCGCGCCTTGGGGCGTGGGCTGCGACCACGCAGCTCGCGGCCTGGGGCGTTCAGTGGATCGCCTGCTACGTGCTGTTGGTGGCGCTCGGGCTCGACGAGCGCGCGGGGATCGGGGCGGCCGCCGCCGTCCTCTTCGCGGTGAACGTCACCGCCGTCCTGCCGGCGACGCCGTCCAACCTCGGCGTCTTCCAGGCCGCCTGTGTGGCCGTGCTGTCGGCATACGGCGTCGGCCATTCGGACGCGTTCGCGTACGGGATCATCCTGCAGGCCGTCGAGATGGGCACGGCGTTCGCGATGGGCATGCCCGCTCTTCTGCATGAGGGGATGACCTGGAAGGACATGCGCCTGAGGGCCATTCACGCGGCGCCGGTCGACCTGCGCAGCGCGATCGAAGCGAAGACCTAGCTCGCGCCATCCGCGAACTAGTGCCAGTTTCGGCGCCGTAGTGCGTTATCTTTCCCGTGGTGCCTTTGCGGGAGGGCAGACGGGGGTTGCTGCGCGTGTTCGCGCTTGCTTTCGCGTGCCTCGCGATCGCCTCGGCCGCGGCGTTCGCACAAGAGCACGAGGGCGGCCAGCCGCCGGAGGACGAGGCCGGCGACGACCCGATCGCCAACCGCGGCGACCGCTACGTCGCCGAGCCGCCCGGGACCGTCAAGAAGATGCGCTTCTGGTACGGCCCGTACGTCATGCCTGCAGGCTGGGACGCAAACCGGGTCGACGTCGACATCCCGGTCCACAACGGGATGATCCTCCAGGTCGAGCCGGAGCTGCGGGTCAATCCCGACTGGTCGGTGCCGAGCCACCAGGTCGCCCACATCCACCACGCCCACTGGTTCGCGCTCGATCCCGGCAACCAGGAGGACAACTACACAGCCGGCAACACCGAGTGGATCTTCGGCAACGGCGACGAGGAGACGAGGGCCGACTTCATGCAGCGCTCGAACGCGCAGAAGAAGGGCCCCTTCTACGGCGAGTACATCGGGCTCGCCGGCCCGCAGGCGATGATCTACATGCTTCACAACAAGACCGCGCAGACGATGGTCGGCTACGTCGTGCTCAACGTGACGTTCAAGTACGGCACGATGGAGCAGCTGAACGCCACCGGTCGCGAGCACAGGGATCTCTCGGGAGTCCTGTTCGGGCGCACGTTCGACGTCCCGCGTCAGGCCAAGGGCGACGGGTCCTGGAACACGACGAAGGACATGCGCACGGAGGACGGCAAGCCGCGCCCCATCGAATGGACCTCGACCGTCGACGGCACCATGATCGGGACGGGCTCCCACCTCCATCCGGGCGGCTACAAGGTGCTCACCGAGAACTTCGGCTCCGAGGAGAACCCTTGTCGGGACGACGGGCGTGGGACCGGCGGCACCCTGCTCCTGGACTCGGACGTCATCGACCGCAAGGCGCCGATGTCCGAGGACTACCAGACCGAGGTCACGAGACCGTCGTGGCGCGCGCCGGTCCACAAGGGCGACCGGATTCGCATCACCGGCTACTACCGGAACAAGAAGTTCGCGTGGTACACGGCGATGACCCACAACGGCTTCTACATCGACGAGAAGCAGCCGCCGAAGGGCCACTGCAAGCCGTACCTCGTCGGCAAGGACAGGAAGAAGCGGATCCGCAAGAAGGTGAAGACCCGCGCCGGCGCCACGCGAATCGTCAAGACCCGCATCGACCCGACGCGAGGGCGTCCCGAACCGCAAGTGGGGGCACGCGCACGACACCTTCTGCGGCGTCAAGTTCGGCTTCGACCCGTGCGAGCCGCCGTTCGAAGCGCCGGAGCCGGGCCCAGCGGCAAGCCGGGTCCTGATCGCCAACTTCCAGTACCTCCCGGGCGGCCGCGGCGCGCCCGGCGACCAGGCCAAGCCGCCGACCGTGAAGCAGGGCCAATCGATCCAGTTCGTGAACGTCGACCAGCAGGCGAACATCCGCCACTCGGTTACGACGTGCAAATACCCGTGTAACGGCCGGTACGTCTCGAACTACCCGCGTGCGAACGGCAAGTGGGACTCGGGCACGCTCGGCTACGACGCGATCGACGGCGGAACGCCCGACCCGCTGGCCTCGACGCCGGCGGACATGCCGGTCGGCAAGTACTCCTACTTCTGCCGCATCCACCCCTTCATGCGCGGCGAGTTCCACGTAGTCCCGTAGGGCGCGTACTCCCTTAGCTCGCTACGGCCTCTTCCTCGACTGAGCCCTCGCGCGGCTCGTCGGCCGGTGGCAGCTCGCCGCCGCGCTCGGTGCCGGCGATCAGCTCGTCCGGGGCCGTCTCCTTCGGGATGAAGCCGGACTTCATGCCGAAGTAGACCGCCTGCGGATGATGCGCCACTACCGCCACGGTCGACTGCTCGGGCATCACGGCGTAGCCGCCCGAGAGCGTCATGCCGATCTCCTCGAGATCGAGCAGGCGCCACACCTTCTCGTGCTCTGACTGGTCGGGGCACGCGGGATAGCCCCACGAGTAGCGCCGGCCCTGGCCGAGGTCGATGCCGAGCCCACGGCGGACCTCGGAATGGAGCCATTCGGCCATGCCCTCGGCGGCCTGCACGGCAAGGCCGTGCACGAAGAGCTGCTCGGAGAACTCACCGTCGGCCTCCAGCCGCGCGAGCAAATCCGTTGACTTCGGCCCCGCCGTCACTGCCTGGAGCGCGACGACGTCGCGCTCCCCCGAATCGAGCGGGCGATAGAAGTCAGTGAGGCAGATGCGATCGTGCTTCGGCTGGCGAGGGAAGCCGAGCCGCTCGATCTCGGTGTCCGAATCCTCCGGGTCGAAGATCACGAGCTCGTTCCCGTCCGCGTTACACGGGAAGTAGCCGAGCTTCGCGCGCGGCTCGATGTAGTCCTGCTCGCGCCACATCCGCTCGAGCCTCGGCACGAAGCCCTCGTCCTCGCCGTCGCCCTCGAGCAGCCGCTGCCACTCCTCGCCCTTCTTGCCGCGGCCGCCCCAATGCAGCTTGAAGAGGACGTGCCGGTCGAGGTAGGGGAAGACCTCATCGAGGTCCACCTCGACCTGGCGCGCGCCCCAGTACGGCGGATCGGGGATCGGGGTATCCGTGCGCGCGGACGAACGAACGGAGTCGTCGGTCACCGGTGGCGAGTCGTCCACGACCTCGGGCTTCTCGCGCAGCTTGCGCGCCTCATCGCGCATCTTCGAGACGAGGGCCTCGCGCGCGTCGGGCTCCACGAGCTGGTCCATCGTGTCGAGTCCCTGGAAGGCGTCCTTGCAGTAGAAGACGCCCGGCTCGTAGACGTCGTCCGACTCCTTCCCGTGCGGGTAGAGCAGTCGGCGCCCGAAGTCGCGGTTGATCGCAGCGCCGCCCACGAGAACCGGGTACTCGAGCCCGCGCTGGTGAAGCTCCTGGACGCACAGCGGCATCTGCTTCGACGTCGACACGAGCAGCGCTGACAGGCCGATGGCGGTGGCCTCATGTTCCTGGGCGGCCGAGATGATCGTGTCGACCGGGACCTGCTTGCCGAGGTCCACCACGGTGTAGCCGTTGTTCGTGAGGATCGTGTTGACGAGCGACTTGCCGATGTCGTGCACGTCGCCGAAAACGGTCGCGATCACGACCTTGCCCTTGGTGTGCCCCTCGATCCGCTCGAGGTAGTTCTCGAGCTGCGCGACCGCGCGCTTCATCACCTCGGCCGACTGGAGCACGAACGGCAGGATCAGCTCGCCCGCGCCGAACTTGTCGCCCACCTCCTTCATCGCAGGGAGCAGCACCTGGTTGAGCGTCGGGACGGCGCCGATCTTCTCGACCGACTTGTCGATCCAGTCCTCGACGCCGTCCCTCTTGCGCCGCAGGATGTGCCAGTGGAGCGCCTCCTCCGGCTCCATGTCGGCGGTGGGGTCGGCACCGCCTTCGTCGTCCTCCTCGCCCTTCTGCTCGAAGTGGCCGATGAAGCGCTCGAGCGCGTCGTCGCGCCGGTTGAAGACGAGGTCGTCGGCGAGCTCACGCTCGTTCTCGGGGATCTCGGGATACGGCGTGATGTGGTTCGGGTTGACCATCGCCAGGTCGAGCCCGGCCTCGACGCAGTGGTGAAGGAACACGCTGTTGAGCACGGCGCGGGCGCCCGGCGAGACGCCGAACGAGACGTTCGACACGCCGAGCGAGGTCTTGACCCCTGGGATCTCCGCCTTCACGCGGCGGATGCCCTCGATCGTCTCGACTGCCGAGGGCTTCCACTCGTCATCGCCCGTCGTCAGCGTGAACGTCAGCACGTCGAAGATCAGGAGCTCGCGGTCGAGCCCGTGCTCGTCGCACACCATCTCGGTGATGCCGCTGCGCAATCTCGAGCTTGCGGTCGGCGGTCTTCGCCATCCCGACCTCGTCGATCGTGAGCGCGATCAGCGCGGCGCCGTGCTCCTTCGCGAGCGGCGCGACCACGTCCAGCTTGTCGCGCCCGGCCTCGAGGTTCACCGAGTTCACGATCGCCCGGCCCGGGATCTGCTCGAGGGCGGTGCGGATCACGTCCGGCTCGGTGGAGTCGATCTGGATCGGCGCCGGCTGCGTGAGCGACACGCGCTTCACGACCTGCCTCATCTGCTCGTCCTCGTCCTGGCGCTCGGTCAGCGCGACGCACACGTCGAGCACGTGGGCGCCGCCCTCGACCTGGTCCTCGGCAACGGTGACCAGGCCGTCGTAGTCGTCGGCCAGCAGCAGCTCCTTCGCCTTGCGCGAGCCCTGCGAGTTGACGCGCTCGCCGACGAGCGTGGGGCGCGGCTCCTGAACGAGCGGCGCTGCGGTCATCATCGAGGCGAGCAGGGGCGACGCCGGCCTCGGGCCGCGTCTCCGGCTCGCGGCCGCCGACCCGATCGACGATCGCCGCGATGTGGTCGGGCGTCGTGCCGCAGCAGCCGCCGACGATCCCGACGCCGAAGCGCTCGACGAACTCCTGCAGCACGTTCGCGAGCGGCTCGGGCTGCTCGGGGAAGATCGTCTCGCCCTCGGGCCCCTGATGCGGGATGCCCGCGTTCGGGATGCAGTGGATCGGCAGCGGCGAGTGCTCGCCGAGGTAGCGGATCGCGTCGCGCATGTCCTCCGGGCCCGGTCGAGCAGTTGAGCCCGATCACGTCGACCTCGAGCCCGGTGAGGATCGCGAGCACCGCCTGGATGTCGGTGCCGAGCAGCATCTTGCCGCCCTGCGGCAGCAGCGACACCGAGCACTGGATCGGCAGCGCTTGCCGGTCTGCTTGAAGGCCTCGCGCGTGCCGAAGACCGCGGCCTTCACCTCGAGGATGTCCTGCGCCGTCTCGATGATGATCAGGTCGGCGCCGCCCTGGACCAGGCCGGTCGCCTGCTCGGTGAAGACCTCGACCAGCTCGCCGAAGCGGATCTGGCCGAGCGTCGGATCGTCGGACGCGGGGAGGAAGCCGGTGGGCCCGATCGAGCCGGCGACGAAGCGGTCCTCGCCGACCGCCTTGCGGGCGATCTCGGCCGCCTTCGTGTTGATCTCGAGCGTGTGCTCGCCGAGGCCCCACTCGTCGAGCTTCAGCCGGCTGGCCTGGAACGTGTCGGTCTCGACCACGATCGCGCCGGCTTCGACCATCGAGCTGTGGACGCCCTCGATCACGTCGGGGCGGTTCAGGACGAGCGCCTCGTGGCACTTGCCCTGGAGCCCGCCGTAGTCCTCCTGCGTCAGATCGAACTGCTCGAGGGTCGCGCCCATGCCGCCGTCGAAGACGACGACCTGACGTGCGGACGGTGTCGAGGAAATCGCGCATCGGGAAGGCGGATACCAACCTTAACACGGTTGTGTCAAGGTCAGGAGGGCCGGCAGACCCTGTCTATCCTCGCGCAGACAGTGCTTTTCCGCGCCCTGATCGCCGGCATCCTCGCCCTCGCGGTCGCGAGCCCGGCCTTCGCCGCCGACCCGCGCCGGGACGAGCAGTGGGGCCTCGAGATGGTCAAGGCCCCGGAGGCCTGGCCGACGTCCACGGGCGTCGGCGCCGTCGTGGCCGTGATCGACACCGGTGTCCAGCTCGACCATCCCGATCTCGGGCGGCCGCTTCCTGGACGGGTTCGACTTCGTCGGCGACGACATGGACGATCCGGACACGACGAGTGACCCGAGCGACGGCAACGGGCACGGCACCCACGTCACGGGCATCGTTGCCGCGAACCGCGACAACGACGAGGGCATCGCCGGCGTCGCGCCGGGCGCGCGCGTGATGCCACTGCGCGTGCTCGACGACGACGGCGAGGGCTTCGCCGACGACACGATCAAGGCGATCGACCGCGCCATCGACCAGCGCGCCCACGTGATCAACCTGAGCCTGGGCGACTTCCTGCCGCTCCAGTCGACGCTCTTCGACGACCCGGAATACAAGGCCGTGCTCGAGCGTGCCGTGGCGGCGGGAATCGTCGTCGTGATCGCCGCCGGCAACAACAGCCTGCCGAAGTGCGAGAACCCCGAGGTGGACGGGATCGTCTGCGTCGGCGCTGTCGACAACACGCGGCACGCGCAGCGTGCTTCTCGAGCTTCGGGTCGAACGTGGACCTGATGGCGCCCGGCGGCTCCGGCCTCGGCGGCAGCGCGGAGGACGTCCTGTCCACCTACATCGATAGCGGCTACGACACGATCTCCGGCACGTCGCAGGCGGCACCGCACGTCGCGGGCGTCGCGGCGCTGCTCGTCTCGCTCGGGCTCGCGGGTCAGGAGGCGGCGCGCGGATCGACCGAGCACCGCCGCCGAGGCGGGATCGCCGACGCCAGGACGGTGACGACATCGTCGATGCGGCGGCCGCCGTCGAGGGCCTCGGGGTCGCCAGTACCGACCGACCCCGGCGATCCCGGCCAGCCGCGCGGGCAGCTTCTCCACGGCGCGACGAGGTGAAGCGCCGCGCGGTGCGACGGCGGGGCTTCCGCGTCACCTGCGCGGCCGTGCGGCCCGGCACGTGCGGCGTCGTGGTGCGGCACCACGGGCGGCGGATCGCGCGCGGCGGCGGCGATGTGCCGGCCGCGATCGACACGGTCGTGGCCGCCGAGCTCAACCGTCGCGGCCGCAGGAAGCTGAGGCGCATGGGCAAGCGGATTCGCGTGCGGGTCGTCGTCACCCTGCCGGGCGAGACGGCGCGAAGCCGCCGCATCACCGTCGCGCAAGTAGTCGAGCGTCGTTTCCAGGCGGTTTCGACCGGCTGGCGAAATCCGCCGGCGAAATATTCGACCGCTGTCTAAAGACCCCTGGACCGGCGGTCCATAGCTTGGCCTCACAACCACGATTAGGAGGTCAAAGCGATGAAACGCGCCTTCGGGCTCGCGGCGCTGGCGCTGGTTGCCACGCTGCTCGTGCCGGTCACAGCATCGGCTGACACCCTCGATGCGTCGGGCAACGGGGTACTGGGCGACACGGTCGCGCTGAACACGATGCTCGTGTTCTTCGCGGCGGTGCTCGTGCTGTTCATGCAGGCGGGGTTCGCCCTGCTCGAGATCGGCTTCTCGCGCTCGAAGAACGCGGGCACGGGGATCGCGAAGATCCTCACGAACCTCTCGATCGCCGCGCTCGCGTTCTACGCGGTGGGCTTCGCGTTCGCGTTCGGCAACGGCTCGTTCATGGGCACCGACGGGTTCCTGCTGCAGGGATTCGGCGACCCGCAGGACGGCGTTCGGCGTGATGGGCCTCTCCGACGCCACCGATCGAGTCGAAGTGGCTCTTCCAGTTCGCGTTCTGCGCGGTGTCGCTGGCGATCGTCTGGGGCACGACGCTCGAGCGGATCAAGTT
This sequence comes from uncultured Thermoleophilaceae bacterium, assembly GCA_963846865.1. GTDB lineage: Bacteria > Actinomycetota > Thermoleophilia > Solirubrobacterales > Thermoleophilaceae > DASPHG01. Next base: position 113,544 of record CAWJXU010000011.1, read on the forward strand.
CGGCGCGTACGTCGCGTACGCGGTCGTGTTCGCCGCGGTCATCTACCCGATCGGCGCCCACTGGGTGTTCGGCGGCGGCTGGCTGCAGACCGGCGGGTTCTTCCTCGACGACCTCGGCCTGACGGGCATGCAGGACTTCGCCGGCTCGACGGCGGTCCACCTCATCGGTGCGACCGGCGCTCTGGCGGCGCTGCTCCTGCTCGGCCCGCGCAAGGGCAAGTACGGGCCCGACGGCAAGCCGCGGGCGATCCCGGGTCACTCCATGCCGCTCGTCGGCCTGGGCATCCTGATCCTGTTCGTCGGCTGGTTCGGGTTCAACCCGGGCTCGGCGCTCGGCGCGGGTGACGTCCGCTTCGCCGAGGTGGCGATGGTCACCATGCTCGGCGCGGCCGGCGGCGTGATCGGCGCGTTCATCACGACGCAGCTGATGCAGCGCACGATCGACATCGGGATGGTCGGCAACGGCATGATCGCCGGCCTCGTCGCCATCACGGCGCCCTCGGGCTACGTGGAGGCGTGGACCGCTCCGATCATCGGCCTCGTGGCCGGCGTGATCGTGGTGGTCTGGCGTCATCCTGATCGACCGCAAGATCGACGACCCGGTCGGCGCGCTGTCTGCGCACGGGCTGGCCGGCATTTGGGGCACGCTCGCGTGCGGCATCTTCACCGCACCGCGCTTCGCGCAGTACAACGCCTTCGGGGATCCCGAGGGCGGCCTGATCTACTCCGGCGCGTTCACGCAGCTCGCCACCCAGGCGATCGGCGTGGTCATCGCGTTCAGCTTCGTGTTCGCGATGAGCTACGTCACCTTCTGGGCGATCAAGAAGACGATCGGCCTGCGTGTGACGGACGAGCAGGAGGACGCCGGCCTCGACATCGTCGAGCACGGCATGTACGGGTACCCGGAGCAGTTCATCCCGGCGCCCGAGATCGGCGCAGGGTCCACCGGGCCCGGCCGCACCCGCCTGGGCGGGCCGCGGCGACCCGGCGACCGTAAGCGCGATGACGCCGGCGGAGGTGACCCCATGAAGATGGTCGTCGCCTACATCCGCCACGAGGCGTTCGAGCCGATCCGCCAGGATCTGCTCGACGCCGGCTTCCCGAGCCTCTCGATCACCGAGGTGAAGGGCTCGGGGCGGCAGAAGGGGATCACCGAGCACTACCGCGGCTCGGAAATTGCGATCCACCTGCGGCCGAAGATCAAGATCGAGTGCGTCGTCGAGGACAATGCGGTCGGGGTCGTGACGGAGACGATTCTCCGCCACGCCCGAACCGGATCCGTCGGCGACGGCAAGATCTTCACTCTTCCCGTCGAGGACGCGATTCGCATCCGCACCGGCGAGGCCGGTGAGGAGGTCCTACAGGCCCACGATGCTGAAGGAGTCACTGCTTGATGGAAGTCGCTACGGCGAAAACGAATGGGAAGTCCGACCCGGGCGAGGTGCTCGCCCGGGTCGAGCAGGAAAACGTCGAGTTCGTCCGGTTCTGGTTCACGGACATCCTCGGACAGCTGAAGTCGTTTGCCGTCGGCAAGGACGAGCTCGCGGACGCGTTCGCGGACGGGATGGGGTTCGACGGCTCGTCGATCACCGGCTTCAACCGGATCGAGGAGTCGGACATGATCGCCATGCCCGACCCCACGACGTTCAAGCTCCTCCCCTGGAGGGGTCCCGACCACAAGGTCGGGCGTGTGTTCTGTGACGTGCTGAAGCCGGACGGCGAGCCCTACGAGGGCGACCCGCGCTACGTGCTGAAGCGTGCGCTCCAGCGCGCGAAGGACATGGGCTTCGACCACTACTACCTGGGGCCGGAGCTCGAGTTCTTCCTGTTCAAGGACGACCAGGGCACCGAGGTGCTCGACAAGGGCGGTTACTTCGACCTGACCACGCTCGACGTGGCGTCGGACTTCCGCCGCGACGTGGTGTTCACGCTCCGGGATCTCGGCATCCCGGTCGAGTACACGCACCACGAGGTCGGTCCGTCGCAGCACGAGATCGACATGCGGTTCGCCGACGGCCTCGACATGGCCGACCGGACGATGACCTACCGGATCGCGGTCAAGGAGGTGGCGATGGCCCATGGCTACTACGCCACGTTCATGCCGAAGCCGCTGTTCGGGGAGAACGGCTCGGGGATGCACACCCACCAGTCGCTGTTCAAGGGGGACACGAACGCGTTCTACGACGCGGACGACGAGTACCACCTGTCGGACGTGGCGAAGTCGTTCATCGCCGGCCAGCTCAAGCACGCGCGCGAGCTGTCGGCGCTGTTCGCGCCGCTCGTCAACTCGTACAAGCGGCTCGTGCCGGGCTACGAGGCTCCGGTCTACATCGCATGGTCGCGGCGCAACCGGTCCGCGCTCGTGCGAGTGCCGATGTACCACCCCGGCAAGGAGAAGGCCACGCGGATGGAGCTGCGCTGCCCGGATCCGTCGTGCAACCCGTACCTGACCTTCGCGGGCCTGCTGCAGGCCGGCCTGGAGGGCATCGAGAAGGGGTACGAGCTGCCGGAGCCGATGGAGCGGAACCTCTACGACCTCGACGCGGGCGAGAGGGAGGAGCTGGGGATCCAGCAGCTCCCCGAAACGCTCGGCGAGGCGATCGAGGAGCTCGCCCACTCGGAGCTGATCCGCAAGGCGCTCGGCGATCACATCACCGACCGCTACGTGGAGCTCAAGCGCCAGGAATGGGAGGAGTACCGAGTGGAGGTGTCGCCCTGGGAGTTGGACCGCTACCTGGCGGTCACTTGACGGGGGACTTGGCAACTCCCGAGCCACTTCCCACACCACGCGGCGCCCACCTCGAGATGGTGGGCGCCGTCGTGGCAGGGGAGGGGCTCGAGCGGGTCGCGGAGATCGCGACCCGGCACGCGGGAGCGCCCGTCGCGGTCGTCGTGCCGCGGGTGGGCGTCCCCGCGGCGTGGGCGCGTTACGAGCGCTACGTCGGCTCGCGGTTGGCCGGGGGGAAGCCCGACCGGCCGCCGGAGGTGACCGCCGAGGTGGCGATCTCCTCCGGCGGCCACGACGTCGGCGCTGTGCTTCTGCTCGGCCCCGGCAGGGACGACGCGGGGGAGTACCTGCACGTCGCGGCCATCGCGGCGCTGACCGAGGTGGCCGTCGCGGAGGCGCGGGACGAGACTGAGCAGAGCCTGCGTGGCTCGTTCCTCGAGGAGCTGCTCCGGCGCGACGACCTCCTGCCCGAGGACGTCGTCCGCCGCGCCCGGCGCCTTGGCTGCGACCTCGCAGGCGGCGCCGTCGCCCTGTGCGCCGAGCCGCACGAGGGCACGCCGGGCCGAATCGTCGCGAGCATCGCCGGTGAGCGCCCCGATGCGCTCGCGCAGGCGATCGACGGGCGCGTCTACGCGCTCGTGCCCGGCTCGGTCGAGGACGCGCGCAAGCTCGCCACCAAGCTCGGGAGGCGCGCCACCGTTGGGATCTCGTCGCGCTACACCGACGCCACGGGCCTGCGCCGGGCGCTCGAGGAGGCGGAGCTCGTGCTGAAGGTGAGCGCGACTGGCGCGGTGCCGGACGGCGGGGTCGGCGAGAGCACCTATCGGCTGCTCTTCCACGTGCTCGCCAGCCGGCCCGAGGAGATCGAGTCCTTCTACGACGACACGGTCGCGTCGCTCGTCGCCTACGACGAGCAGTACTCGACGGACCTGATCGGCACGCTCGAGTCGTACCTCGCGCACAACTGCAACATGAACCAGACAGCGACAGCGATCCACGCCCACCGGCACACGGTCAGCTACCGCCTGGACCGGATCCGCGAGCTGACGGGGCTCGACCCCAGCCGATCCGAGGACCGCGAGCGGCTCGGCCTGGGGCTGAAGGCCTACCGAATCATCAAGCCGCGGCTGCACCGTTAGCCCAGCGCGCTCCCGGGGTACTATCGCGGGGCCATGAAGCTCACGGCTGATCATGCCGAGATCAGGCGCTGGGTCGAGGAGCATGGGGGGCACCCGGGACTCGTCGAAGCGGCGGACGGCCGCGACCGGCTCGCGGTCGCGTTCGACTCCGATGACGGCCGCCGCGTTTCTTGGGACGAGTTCTTCGAGCGCTTCGACCGCGAGTCGCTCGCATTCGCGTACGAGCCGGATGGGAACGGCGAGGGCGTCCGCTCCGCCAAGCTCGTCAGCCGCTAGGCGGGCTCGACCTCCACGCGGTTGTCGTTGAACGTCGGCGCCTCGCCGGTCTCGGTGAGCACCTGCGACGTCGTGGCCTGGGCGCCGATGCCGCCCTCGTAGTCGGCACTCCACCAGCCCATCGGGGCCACCACCACGCCGGGGCGCGTCTCGTCCGAGACCCGGACGTCGGCCAGGAACGCGCCGCGGTCGTTGTACACGCGGGCGCGCGAAGTGAGCGCGCGCGGCGCGGCGTCATCCGGGTGGACGACGACGAACGGCTTCGGCTGCGCTCCGTGCTGCCGCGCCTGGTTCGCGAACGTCGAGTTGAGGAAGAGGTGCGTCTTCGGCGTGATCAGCGCGAGCGGGAAGCGCTCCGCCAGGCTGGCGTCGGCAACCTCCCCCGGCGGCTCGTAGGCCGCATGCAGATGGAGCTTGCCGTCGTTCGTGCCGAAGCCGCCCTCGGCATGCGGGCGCTCACCCTGGCCGAGGTCGATCTTGGCCCAGCCCCGTTCGTCGAGCCCGTCGAGTGACACGTGATCCGGGGCCGTGGCGAGGACCGTCTCGACGAGCTGCCCGTCCGAGTCGCTGAAGCACGGGTCGTCGAGTCCGAGGCGGGCGGCGAGCAGGCGGAAGATCTCCGTGTTCGGCTTCGCCTCGCCGAGCGGCGCGATCGCGGGCTTGCTGAGCGTCATGTAGTGGTGGCCCCACGAGAAGATCAGGTCCAGGTGCTCGAGCTGCGTCGTCGCCGGCAGGACGACGTCCGCGTGCGCCGCCGTGTCGGTCATGAACTGCTCGAGGACGACGGTGAAGAGGTCGGCGCGCCCGAGCCCCGCGAGCACCTTCGTCTGGTCGGGCGCTATCTGCGCCGGGTTCGAGTTCCACACGACGAGCGCCGCCACCGGCGGGTCGAGGTCGCCGCAGAGCGCGTCGCCGAGCTGGGACATGTTGACTCGGCGGCCCGGCTTTTCCCTCAGGTCCGGACGGCCGCCGGGGACGGACGAGAGCGCGGCCGCGGTCGCGGTGGGGATGTAGGAGCAGCCGCCGCCGCGGTGCCGCCACGCTCCGACGAGGGCGGGCAGCGAAGCGACCGTGCTGTAAGCGGCCGGGGCGCCGAGGTGGCGCTGCGCTCCGACGCCCAGCCGCAGCAGCGCCGGCTGGGTGCGGGCGAAGTCCAGCGCGACCCGCTCTATGTCGGCGGCGGGCACGCCAGTCAGCTCGGCGGCACGCTCGAGCGGCCATTTCTCGACTCGCTCGAGCAGGTCGTCCAGTCCGGTGGCGTAGGCGCGGCACCAATCCTCGTCCACGAGCCCGGCGTCTCGGATCGCGCGCATCATTCCCAGCGCAAGGGCGGCATCGGTGCCGGGAAGCGGCTGAAGATGCTCGTCCGCAAGCCGCGCAGTCTTGCTTCGGAACGGGTCCACGACGACGAGCCGCGCGCCGCGCCGGTGTGTCTCGAGCAAGAGCCGCCAGAGGTGCGGCGCGGTCGACATCGGGTTCCAGCCCCACAGGAGCAGGTAGCGCGCGTGCGGCCACTCCTCCGGATCCACCTCGGGGGAGATCCCGTGGGTGGCGGCCACGCCTCTCAGCCCAGCCGTTGCGCAGATGGTGCGCACGAGCTCGCTGGCGCCCAGAGCGTTCATGACTCGCTCGCTCATCAGGTTGCCCTGGACAAGACCCTGGGTGCCCGCGTAGCTGTAGGGCAGGATCGACTCGCCGCCGTGGGTGTCGATCGCGCGCCGTAACCCGGCTGCGACCGCGTCGAGCGCCTCGTCCCACGATGCGCGGCGGAGCTCGCCGTTCTCGCGCACTAGCGGGTGCAGGATGCGCTCGTCCGAATAGACCCGGTCGAGGTAGTTCGAGACCTTCCCGCAGAGGAATCCGTGCGTGATCGGATGCTCCGGGTCGCCCTTCACGGCCGTGGCGCGGCCGTCCTCCACGGTCACGTGCATCGCGCAGGTGTCCGGGCAGTCGTGCGGGCACGCGGCACGAACGATCCGGGCCATGGGAGCGAATGTACTATCGCCCCGCCTTATCGGCCAAACGGGAGGATCTATGAAGGGCAGGGCTGTTCTGCTGGTCGTGGCCGCGGCGCTCGTGTGGGGCGCGCTCGCGGGCCAGGCCTGGGCTGTTCGCTACGTCGCGCTCGGCGACTCGTATTCGTCGGGCACCGGCACGCGGACCTATTACGACTCGGCGTGCGAGAAATCGGTCTACTCGTATCCGTATCTCGTCCGCAACGCGCATCCGTCGTGGACGTTCGTTCACGCAGCGTGCGGAGGAGCCAAGACCGGCGACGTCATCAACACCCAGTCGGCGCAGCTTACGTCAGGGACGAACTGGGTGACCTACACGATCGGCGGCAACGACGCCGGCTTCTCGAGCGTGATCACCGAGTGCGCACAGCCGGGGTGGGCATCGAACTGCAACGGTGCGATCGACGCCGCGCAGGCCTACATCACGAACACACTGCCGGGGCGGCTCGATCTCGTGAACAACAAGATCAAGTCGAAGTCGCCGACGGCGAAGGTGGTCGCGCTGAGCTATCCGCGTCTCTTCATGGGCGAAGACTGCAACGCAGGCACGTGGTTCAGCCCAGAGGAGCAGACGCGGCTCAACACGACCGCGAACATGCTGCGTGACCAGATCAGGAACGCCGCGACGCGAGCGGGCGCGAACTTCGTGTTCAAGGACGCGATCCCGCCGTTCATCGGCCACGCCGTCTGCGACTCGCCCGAGTGGGTGAACGGTCTTTCGAACCCGGTCGGCGAGAGCTACCACCCGAACCGCACCGGGCATTCGAGCGGCTACACGCCGCTTGTGAGGGCAGTGCTCGGTTAGAGCGCCGACGTTCAGGCGAGCCTCGCGGCCGCGTCTCGGACGGCCGCGAGGAGCGCCTGGGTCGAGGGTCGCGCCGCGTCGGTGGTGCGCGTGGCGGCGAAGATCGCACGGGTCATCGACACGTCGGCAATGGGGCGCCGCGCGATGCCGGGATAGTCGTCGGGTAGCGGCAGGTCCGGTAGGAGCGCAACCGCCAGTCCGCGGGCGACGAGGGCAAGGCAGATGGTCGCGTCGTTCGCTCGGTAGCGGATGTCGGGATCGAAGCCCCCGTACTCCCGGCACGTGCGCTGGGTCATCTCCTCCCAGCCGATGCCGGCGTGGCCAGTCGCCCACGGCTCGTCCGCCAGCTCCGCCATCGGAACCGCGCCATCGTGGCCGAGGGCGACCGGGTGGTCGGCCGGCAGCACGAGGCCGACCTGGTCGGCGAGCAGCTCCTGGCGCTCGACGCCAGCCGGCAGCTGCCGCGGCTGGTGTTGCCACTCGTCGCCGAGCACGAGATCCACGGCGCGCACGGCCAGAGCGGGCAGCGCGTCCTCGGGCTCGGCCTCGAGCAGCTCGCAGCGAAGCTGGGGCGCGCCGCGCCTCAGCGCCTCCATCGCGGGCAGCGCGAGGTGAAGCGTCACCGACTGGAAGGCCGCGATGCGGCCGCGGCCCGTGACCGTGTGCGCCGCGGCCGCGAGGTCCGCCTCGGCGACTGCGGCACGCTCGAGTAGAGCATCGGCGTGGCCCACCAAGACGAGCGCCGCGTCCGTCAGGCGAACGCCGCGACCCACGCGCTCGAGCAGCCGGACGCCGGCCTCGCGCTCGAGTTTGCCGAGCTGCTGGGAGACCGCGGAGGGCGTGAACTGGAGCGCATCGGCGACCGCCGCGATCGTTCCCCGCTCGTGGAGCTCGCGCAAGAGACGCAGCCGGCCAAGGTCGAGCATTCAGTAGTAACACTACTGAATAGTCTTCATAAAGCAGAAGCGATACCCAGCCTATTGAGCGTCAGGATGCGTTCCATGATGATCTGTCTCGCATCAGGCGCCGCCTTCGGGGCGATGGCCATCTTCGGCAAGCTGGCTTACGACGAGGGCGCGACGGTGGGCACGCTCCTGGCCGTCCGGTTCCTGCTTGCTGCCGCGATGTTCTGGGCGATCGTCGTTGTGACGCGTGCGGCGCGCGAGCTGCGGGCGATCCGCGGCCGCGACGCGCGGACGGCCCTCGCTCTCGGCGCGGCCGGCTACGCGGCGCAGGCCGGCTGCTACTTCGCGGCGCTCGACCGGATCGATGCGTCGCTCCTATCCCTTTTGCTCTACACGTTCCCTGCGATCGTCGCCGTCGCTGCCGTCGTGCTCGGCCGGGAACGGCTCGACGGCCGTCGGCTGGCCGCGCTCGTGCTCGCCTCAGGCGGTATTGCGCTGGTCGTCGCCGGCGCGGGGGCGGGAGCGCTCGACCCGGTCGGTGCGGCGTTGGCGCTCGGCGCGGCGTTCATCTACAGCAGCTACATACTCGCGAGCGAGGGCGTGGCTGGGCGTGTGCACTGGAGCCTGCTGTCGGCGCTCGTATGCACCGGTGCCGCCGTCACGCTGACCGCAGCGTCCATCGGGCTCGGCGAGTTCCGGCCCGCGGAGCTCTCCCTCGCCGGATGGGGGTGGCTGGGCTGCATCGCCGCAGTCTCCACCGTCGCCGCCGTCGGCCTGTTCTTCGTGGGGCTGCGGCGAGTGGGGCCGACAACCGCATCGATCCTGTTCACGGTGGAGCCGGTCGCGACGGTCGTGCTTGCCTTCCTGGTCTTCGGCGAGACACTCGGCCCGGTGCAGATCCTCGGCGGCCTGGGCGTTGTTGCGGCGGTGCTGGTGCTGCGCGTGGGCGTGCCCTCAATCAGACTGCGGACACGTGAAAGCGGGGCTATGTGATTCCTGCAAGTGGCAAAAGGTGATCCGCAACACGCGCGGATCGACCTTCTCCATGTGCAGGCATCCGGAGCTGCCTAAGTACCCACGCTTGCCGGTCGTTGAATGCCGCGGCTATGAGCCGCGGCGCAGCTAGCGGTCTTCGTCCTCGACGTCGACGATCGTCTTGCCGTCGTCGGCGATACGCGTTTGCGGCGCCTCGTCTGACACGGAGCCCGTGAAGATGCCCTCGGGAGTCTGGCCGTTCTCGTTGATCGCTCTGGCCTTGCCATCGAGGCCCGCCGCGACCCTGTAGCTCAGCTCATACGGGCCGGCCACGACGGCGGTCACGTCCCACTTGAACTCCTTCGACTCGCCCGGCTCGAGCGGACCCAGCGACCAGGTGTCGACGTAGGTCGGGTTCTCGACTCCGCCCGGCGTCTGCGCCTGGGCGTCCTCGATGTTCCCGAAGGTCTTGAACTTGCCGTTGACGACGAACTGCGGCCGGCGCTGGTCGGCCAGGTCCGGGTCGTCCTTGCGGTAGTCCAGGCCCTTCATCGTCACGGCGATGTTCGGGATCTGCTTCGTGTCGGCGTTGCGCACGACGATCACGAGCTCCGAGCGCTTGGCGAGCTTCTGATCGGCGGGGAACGAGGCCTCGACGACCTCGACCTTGTAGTCGCCCTCAGGCTCGTTCGCGTCCTGGCGCTCGTCGTCGCCGCCGCAACCGGCGATGGCGGCCATCACGGCCGCTGACAAAAGGAACGCGAACCTCCCCCTCAAAGCGGGCGGAACATACCACCGGTGGTGGCGCTTCCGCGCGGGTTCCCCCTTGTGGAGCCTCGTTTTGATGGAGTACCTTTCCGACGCTGCCATGGGGAGGAGTAATTAGGTGGTCCGGGCCGTAGCTGATAGGGCATTCCTGCCCACTAAGAACCTGCTTGAGCAGGTCGGGGACATGATGATCCTGACCGGCAAGACGATGATGTCTGCGCTGCGGCCGCCGTATCCGTATGGCGGGGAGTTCATCGGCCAGTTCTTGTTCGCGCTCAGGTTGTGCTGGTTCCCGCTTTTGATTTCGACGGTGGCGTTCGGGTATGGGGCGCCGGGGTTGCAGGCGGGGAACTTCCTCGTGCTGTTCGGCGCTTTGGATCGGTTGGGCGGGTTTTTCGTGTTGGCGTCGATTCGGGAGTTCGCGCCGTTTGTGACGGCGATCATCCTCGCCGGCGTCGCCGGGACGGCGATCACGGCCGACCTGGGGGCGCGGAAGATCCGTGAGGAGCTCGACGCGCTCCAGGTATTGGGTGTCGATCCGGTCAAGAACCTCGTCGTGCCGAGGTTCCTCGCGTTGATGATCGTGACCGGTCTGTTCAACATCTACGCGCTGCTTTTCGGGATCTTCGGCGGCGTCCTCGCCACCTTGACCTTCGACGCGCCGTTAGGCCCGTTCTTCGCCACCCTCTTGACGAACGCGTCGACGACCGACCTCTGGGGCAGCGTGGTGAAGACGACCTTGTTCGGGGCGATCATCGCGATCGTCTCCTGCTACAAGGGCATGACCGCCTCCGGCGGCGCCGAAGGCGTCGGCCGCGCCGTCAACCAAGCCGTCGTCATCTCCTTCCTCGGCATCTTCGCCTTCAACTACGTCTTCACCCAAACCCTCCTCGCAACCCACCCCGAAATCTCGGTGATCAAGTAATGGGCAGCTCCTGGCTCTCGGTTCCTAAGGACTGGATCTCGAGCTTCGGCGACATCGCGAAGTTCTGCTCGCGCGTCGTCTTCCGCGAGGTCTTCGGCGGGCGCGTCTTCCGGTTCTTCGGCGAGGCGCTGCGCCAGGCCGGCGTCCTGATCCTCGGCTCGACGATGGTGATCTGGGGCCTGGCGTTCATCCTCGGCCTCCAGTGCGGCATCGAGGGCGCCTACTTCAACCGCTCGGTCGGCGCACCGGCTTACGCGGGCGTCTTCAGCGCGTGGTGCGACCTACGCGAGATCATGCCCTACGCGTTCGGCTACATGATGAGCGCGAAGGTGGGCACGGGCATCGTCGCGGAGCTGGGCGCGATGCGGATCTCGGACGAGATCGACGCGCTCGAGGTGATGGGCATCAGCTCGATGACCTTCCTCTGCGGCACGCGCCTGCTCGCCGCCTGGATGGTGCTGCCGTTCATGTACATCGCCGCCGTGGGCGCCGGCTTCTTCGCCTCCTACTTAGCCGTGGTGCAGCAGATCGGAGAGGTCTCCTCAGGAGGCTTCTTCCTGATCTTCTGGATGTTCCAGAACCCACCCGATCTCCTGTATTCGGTGATCAAGGGCATGTCGATGGCGACGGTGATCGTGCTCGTCGGCTGCTACTACGGCTACACGGCGAGCGGCGGCCCGGTCGGGGTAGGCACGGCAACGGCGAAGTCGATGGTCTTGAACACGGTGATGGTCCACCTGGTGGGCATGCTGGGCACCCAGATCTTCTGGGGCGCGAACCCAAGAGCCCCCATAGGCGGCTGACAAGGAGCGAGTGATGGCTTTTCTGCGCAGGCGAGACGGAGGAGGCGGCGAGGAACAGCCGCCGGAGGGCGCGCGGCCGCCCTGGGATCGGCCCACTGAGGTCCAGCCCACGGAGCCGTCGGAGCCCGCGGCGCCGGCCGAGCCGCCGGCGTACGAGCAGCCTCAGGAGCAGGAGCCGCCCAGCTGGCAGCAGCCGACCACAGAACCGGAGCCTCCCGCGCAGGCCGAGCCGCAGGGGCCGGCGGTCACCTCCGAGGCCCCGCCGAGGTCCGAGACCGAGCGCCAGGAGGCCGCCGAGCAGGCGCACATGGAAGCGCGCCCGCAGACCGACGAGGACATCCCGGACAACATCTGGGACCAGACGCGCTCGGGCGAGGAGCCCTACAAGTGGCACTCCGGCACGAAGCGCCCGCACGGTTCGACCGACGCGATCGAGTTCATCGACGTCAAGAAGTCGTTCGGGCGCAACACGATCCTGAACGGCCTGAACCTGGGCGTCCCGGACGACCAGATCTCGATGATCCTGGGTCCGTCCGGCACGGGCAAGTCGGTGTGCATCAAGCACATGGTCGGCCTGCTCTACCCCGACGAGGGCGACGTGCTGGTGCACGGCGAATCGGTCCCGAACATGCACGACGACGAGCTGTTCGAGATGCGCAAGAAGTTCGGCGTCCTGTTCCAGGACGGCGCGCTGTTCGGCTCGATGAACCTGTTCGACAACGTCGCGTTCCCGCTGCGCCAGCACACGGACAAGGGCGAGGACGAGATTCACGACATAGTCGGGCGGCGCCTCCGCGAGGTTGGCCTCTCGGGTGCAGGCGACAAGATGCCGAACGAGCTCTCCGGCGGGATGCGCAAGCGTGCCGGCTTCGCGCGTGCGCTGGTGCTCGAGCCGGACATCGTCCTCTTCGACGAGCCCGACTCGGGCCTCGACCCGGTCCGCACGGCCCTCCTCTGTGAACTCATCAAGGAGATCCACCAGGAGAACGGCGGCGCCTACGTCGTGATCACCCACGACATCATGAGCGCGCGCCGCGTGGCCGACTACATCGCGGTCCTGTGGAAGGGCCGCATCGTCGAGTCGGGCCCGGCGTCAGAGCTGTTCAACTCGCCGAACCAGTTCGTGCGCCAGTTCCTCTCCGGGGAGGCCCAGGGCCCCCTCGGAATGGAATAGGGCGCCAAGCGCTCTTTGACTAGGCGTTAACGCACACGGGCCATTCCGCCCGTTTACCGAGCCGGTCATAGATACTGGGGTATAAGGGAGGCGCCGCTCAAGTGGAGGCGTCTATCCCTCGAACTCCCAGATTTCCGGTTTGACTCCCGCGCGAATAGCCGCTGTCGGCGGCATCGTCGCCGCGGCAATCCTCGTAGGGCTCCTGATGCTGTCCGGGAGCGACAAGTACACGGTCAAGGCCACGTTCCAGACGGCCGGCCAGCTCGTCACCGGGAACGAGGTCCAGGTAGGTGGGAAGCCCGTCGGCAAGGTCACCTCCATCGAGCTCACGGACAGCGGCCAGGCCGCGGTCGAGATGGAGGTGGACTCCGAGTTCGAGCCGCTGCACGAGGGCACGCGCGCGACCGTTCGCGTGGGCTCGCTGTCGGGGATCGCCGGCCGTTACGTGTCGATCACGCCCGGGCCGAACGACGGCAGCGAGATCGAGGACGGCGGCCAGATCGACGCGGACGACACGACCACTCCGGTCGACCTCGATCAGCTCTTCAACACGCTCGACCCGAAGACGCGCAAGGGCCTCCAGCAGATAGTCCAGGGGGGAGCCACGCAGTACGACGGGAAGGCGGCGGAGGCCAACGAGGCGGCCAAGTACTTCAACCCCGCGCTCTCGACCAGCTCGCGGCTGGTGAACGAGCTCATCCGCGACGACAAGCGCTTCGAGAGCTTCGTCGTGGACACCGCCACCGTCGTGGGGGCGATCGCCGAGCGGCGCGACGATTTGGCGGACCTGGTGTCGAACGCCAACGCGACGGCCCGCGCCATCGGCGACGAGAACGTCGCGCTGGCACGCGCGCTCGGCCTGCTCCCGCCGACCCTGCGCAAGGCGAACACGACGTTCGTGAACCTGCGCACCGCTCTAGGCGACCTCGACGTGCTGGTCGCCGAGTCGAAGCCCGCCACGAAGGACCTCGCGCCGTTCTTCCGCGCGCTGCGGCCGCTCGTCGCGGACGCCGAGCCCACCATCCGGGACCTCCGCTTCCTGATCAGGAAGAGTGGGCCGGGTAACGACCTCACGGACCTGACAAGGAAGCAGCCGCGGCTCGCGGAGCTCGCGAGCGTCGCGTTCCCGCGCTCGATCCGCGCGCTCCGGAAGTCGCAGCCGGTGGTCGAGTACATCCGCCCGTACACGCCCGAATTCGCCGGCTGGCTCACCAAGTTCGGACAGGGCGCCTCGAACTACGACGCGCACGGCCACTTCGCGCGCATCCAGCCGATGTTCAACCCCTTCTCGCTGACCTCGACGCCGCTGCTCGGAGACGTCCTGACCCCGGTGCAGGACGCCACCCGGCTGCAGGGCCTCGAGACGACCCAGTCGTTCCGGTGCCCGGGCGGCGCGACGCAGCCGCCGCCAGACGGGTCCGCGCCGTGGAACGACGAGATCGCCGACTGCGACCCCAGCACGGTGCCGCCAGGGCCATGAGACGCATCTTCGCCATAGCCATCGTGATCGCGTCCGCCGTGACGGCGCTCGTGCTGGGCGTGGGCGCCTCGGACGAGGACGGCGCGGGCTACGAGGTCCGGGCGATCTTCGACAACGTCTCGGGCGCTGTCGAGGGCGAGGACGTGAAGATCGCGGGCGCGCGCGTGGGGGCGATCAAGGAGCTCGACGTCACCGAGGAGAAGAAGGCGGTCCTCGTCTTCGAGGTCGAGGAGCCTGGGTTCGCGCCGTTCCGCGCCGATGCCAAGTGCACGATCCGCCCGCAGTCGCTCATCGGCGAGAAGTTCGTGGAGTGCGACCCGGGCCGCTCCGACCAGCCCGAGCTCGAAGAGGTCCCGGACGGAGAGGACGGCGCCGGGCAGGCGATGTTGCCGCTCGAGCGGACGAGCTCCCCGGTCGACATCGACCTGATCAACAACATCATGCGGCTGCCCTACCGCACGCGGCTCGCCATCCTCATCAACGAGTTCGGCACCGCCCTTGCCGGCCGCGGCAGCCGAGCTCAACGAGGTGATCCACCGGGCGAACCCGGCGCTCCGCGAGACGGACGAGGTGCTCAAGATCCTCGCCGGCCAGAACCGGACTCTGGCGCAGCTCGCCGCCGACGGCGACCAGGCGCTCGGCCCGCTCGCGCGTGAGCGCGCGCACGTCGGGAACTTCATCGTCCAGGCCAACGCGACGGCCCAGGCCTCCGCCGAGCGGCGCGGCGAGCTGGGTGAGACGTTCCAGAAGCTCCCGCGCTTCCTCGCGGAGCTGAAGCCGACGATGGAGCAGCTGGGTGCGCTCTCCGACGAGATGACGCCCGTCATCGCGGATCTCGGCGACGCGGCGCCGGACCTCAACCGCTTCATCCTCGCCCTCGGGCCGTTCTCGCGCCAGTCGGTGCCGTCGCTCGAGAGCCTCGGCGAGGCGGTCGAGGTCGGCGGGCCCAGCGCTTCAGGACACCGAGCCGCTGCTCGTGGACCTGCGCGATTTCGGCGTGGACGCGAACCCGGTCTCGAAGAACCTGGCGCGGCTGCTGACGAGCTTCGACGAGACGGGCGGGATCGAGCGGCTGATGGACTACATCCTGTTCCAGACGACGGCGATCAACGGCTTCGACAACGTGAGCCACTTCCTGCGCGCCGGCCTGATCGCAGCCGCCTCGTGCACGCGTTACGCGACGACGGTGGCCTTCGGCTGCGAGTCCACGTTCGGGGAGGCGCAGGTGGCGGGCGGCCCTGCCACCGCGGCGAAGAGCGCGAAGATCGAGGCGCGGATCTCGGACGCGCCCCGGGCGAGCGCGCCGCCGATCGAGCGGACGCTCGGTGACCGGATCGAACAGGTCATCCAGGGCGCGAACCCGGTGCTCCAGGAGCAGCAGCAGGCGGAGATCGAGCGGATCAGGAAGGGCGCCGAGAACGGGCCGACCGGCCCCTACGGCGATCCCGAGCCCTTCCTCGACTACCTGATGGGGAACGACGAATGACCCGGCGACGCGGCGCGGCCAGCATGCTCGGAAGCCCGGTCCTCGTCGGGGCGATCACCCTGCTCGTGGCGATCGTCGCCGTCTTCCTCTCCTACAACGCGAACAGCGGCCTGCCGTTCGTGCCCGACCTACGATCTCAAGGCCGAGTTCTCGAACGCGGCCAACCTGGTGGTGGGCAACGACGTCCGCATCGGCGGCCAGCGCGTGGGGGCCATCTCGGAGATCACTCCCGTGCCGGGCGACGGTGACGAGCCGCCCACCGCCGAGGTGCAGCTGAAGCTCGAGGAGCAGGTCGACCCGCTGCCTGTCGACTCGACGATGATCATCCGGCCGCGCTCGGCTCTCGGGCTGAAGTACATCGAGATCACGCCCGGGGAGTCCGAGGAGGGCTTCACCGCCGGCGACACGATCCCCCCGGCGCAGGCCACGCCGGAGCCCGTCGAGATCGACGACGTCTTCAACACGTTCGACGTGAAGGCTCGGCGCGGGTCGCAGCTCAGCCTCGAGGGCCTTGGCACGGCGCTCGCCGGCCGCGGCGACGACATCAACGAGGCGATCGTCGACCTCCGGCCGCTCCTGATCTACCTGCAGCCGGTGGCCAAGAACCTCGCCGATCCGGACACGCAGCTCGCGCGCTTCTTCCAGGAGCTAGGCGATGCGGCCGCCGAGGTCGCCCCGGTCGCGGAGACGCAGGCTTCGCTGTTCGCCAACCTCGACACGACGTTCACGGCCCTCGCCAGCGTCGCGCGGCCGTTCATCCAGGAGTCGATCTCGAACTCGCCGCCGGCCGAGGACGCGGGGATCAGGGGCTTCCCGCAGCAGCGGCCCTTCCTGCGCAATTCGGCGGCGCTGTTCAGCGAGCTGAAGCCCGGCGTGGACGTGCTGCCGGCCACGGCGCCGGTCCTGGCGGACGCGCTCGAGATCGGCACGGACACGCTCGCGCGCACGCCGGAGTTCAACGAGCAGCTCGAGGACGTATTCGTCGCGCTCAAGGACTTCACGGAGGAGCCGCTCGTTGAGCCGGGCATCGAGCGGCTGAACGACACGGTGGAGTCGCTGCGGCCGACGCTCAACTTCATCACGCCCGCTCAGACGGTCTGCAACTACGGGACGCTCTGGTTCCGCAACATCTCGAGCCTGCTGTCGGTCGGCGACCAGAACGGGACCTGGCAGCGGTTCATCATCGTCGCGACGCCGCAGGGCCCGAACAACGAGGGCGGCCCGTCGAGCGCGCCGGCCAACGGCGGTCGCCGACGAGGCGAACTTCCTGCACTCGAACGCCTACCCGAACACGGCCGCGCCCGGCCAGACGCGTGAGTGCGAGGCGGGCAACGAGGTGTTCCACGTCGGCCAGCAGGTGATCGGGAACGTCCCGGGCAACCAGGGCACGGAGACCGACGGCCAGGTGGAGGGCCAGGGCTGATGCGGCGCAGCAAGGGACGCGAGTGGTCGCCGTTCCGGGTCGGGGCGGTGTTCATCGTGGTCCTCGGGATCCTCATCTACCTCGGGTTCTCCAAGGACATCCCGTTCGTGAACCCGCCGCACGAGCTCAAGGCCGTCTTCAACGACGCGCAGAACATGTCCACCCGCTCGCCGGTCCGGATCGCCGGCGTGGAAGTGGGCCAGGTGACGAAGGTCGAGGAGTACTCGGACGACTCCGAGCTGACGGTCGTGACGATGGAGCTGAAGGACGACGCGCTCCCGATCCACGAGGACGCCGAGCTGAAGATCCGGCCGCGCATCTTCCTCGAGGGCAACTTCTTCGTCGAGCTCGACCCGGGAACCGGATCGGAGCCCGAGCTGGACAACGGCGACACGGTCCCAGCAGCTCAGACGAGCGGAACGGTGCAGCTCGACGAGGTTCTCACCTCGCTGCAAAGCGGACACCCGTGCCGACCTCCAGAAGCTCGTGCAGGGCTACGGCGACGCGCTGAACGGCGAGCCTCAGCCCGGCGAGGACGACGACCAGGAGCCGATGACAAAGGGCCAGACGGCTGCGGAGTCGCTGAACGACTCGCTCGACACCGCAGCCGGAGGCGCTGCGCGGCATCGCGATCGTGAACGACGCGGCGCTCGGGACCGAGCTGCACGACCTCTCGAAGCTGGTCATCGCCCAGAGCCGCGTGTCCGAGGCGCTCGCCGCGAAGGAGGAGCAGCTCAAGGACTTCATCACGAACTTCAACCGCACCACGGCGGCGTTCGCGGCCGAGGAGGACAACCTGCGCGAGACGATCCGGCTGCTGCCCGAGGTCCTCGAGCAGGCCAACCCGGCGCTCGACAGCCTGAACGCGTCGTTCCCGCCGACGCGCGCGTTCGCCCGCGCGATCCTGCCGGGCGTACGCGAGACGCCCGCCACGATCGAGGCGTCGTTCCCGTGGATCGAGCAGGTGCGCGCGCTGGTGTCGCCGGCCGAGCTCCAGGGACTCGTGAACGACCTGCGGCCTGCGATCGACGACCTCGCCCAGCTGACGGACGACTCGGTCGAACTGCTCCCGATGGTGGACGACGCGAGCCGCTGCTTCATCGAGAACGTGCTGCCGGCGGGCGACATCGTGATCGACGTCCCGAACTACCCGCACGAGACGGGCGTAGAGAACTACAAGGAGTTCTGGCAGAGCCAGGTCGCGCTATCGGGTGAGAGCCAGAACTTCGACGGCAACGGCGGGTACACGCGCTTCCAGCCGGGCGGCGGGCACGCAGACGCTCTCCACCGGCAACACGAACCTCGGCGGGCCGCCGATGTTCGCGAACCCGAACCTGCCGTCGCTCGGCTCGGTGCCGCGCTACCCGGCCCGCAAGCCGCCCTACCGGCGCGACGTCGAGTGCCACACGAACGCGCTTCCGAAGGTCAACGAGAACGCGGTGAGGGGGACACCCGGGCCATGAGGCGCGCGATTCGCAAGCACCTGCGCGACTTCATCGCGATCCTGTTCCTGGTCATCGTGGCCGCGGGCGTCGCCGGCTACATCCTCTCGAACCAGCGCTTCTACCTGCCCGCGTGGGTGCCGGGCATCGGCTCGGACTTCTACGAGGTCGAGGCCGAGTTCGAGACGGGCCAGGCGGTCGTGCCGGGCCAGGGCCAGACGGTGAACATCGCCGGCGTCAAGGTCGGTGACATCGGCGAGGTCCAGCTCGAGGACGGCGTCGCGGTCGTCGAGCTGAAGATCCAGG
Source organism: uncultured Thermoleophilaceae bacterium (assembly GCA_963846865.1). Classification (GTDB taxonomy): domain Bacteria; phylum Actinomycetota; class Thermoleophilia; order Solirubrobacterales; family Thermoleophilaceae; genus DASPHG01. The sequence continues at coordinate 132,194 of CAWJXU010000011.1, forward strand.
ACAAGTACAAGCCGATCTACCGCGACGCGAACATGCTCCTGCGCCCCAAGACGGGTCTGAAGGACATGTTCGTGGAGCTCGACCCCGGCACCCAGGCGGCCGGCGAGCTCCCCGAGGGCGGCCGGATCAGCCTGGCCCAGACGCGGCCCGACGTGAACCCGGACGAGATCCTCGCTCAGCTCGACGGCGACACGCGCGCCTACCTACAGATACTCGCCAATGCCGGCGGTGAGGCGTTCACCGACGACGCCGCGCAGCCATACACGCAGTCGTACGCGGCCGACCTGCGCGAGACGTTCAAGCGGTTCGAGCCCACGAACAAGTACATCGCGAAGTTCACGGGACTGCTCTCCGAGCGGCGGCAGAACGCGAAGCGCGCGATCCACAGCTTCAGCCAGCTCGTGCAGGAGCTGGGTGAGAAGGACACGCAGCTCGCGGAGCTCGTCGAATCCTCGAACGCGAACTTCCAGGTCTTCGCCGAGCAGGAGGCGAACCTGCGGCGCGCGCTCCAGCTCCTGCCCGGCACGCTCTCGACGACGCAGCGCACGCTCGGGAAGGTCGAGACCCTCGCGGACGAGCTCGGCCCCGGCTTCCAGGCGCTTCTGCCGTTCGCGCGCAACCTCGGCCCGGCGCTGAGGGACACGCGCCCGGCACTGCGCGCCACCACGCCGATCATCCGCGACGAGATCCGCCCGTTCACCCGGATCGCGCGCAGCCCGGTCAGGAAGCTGCGCGCCGCGGCCGAGGAGCTCGCTCCCACGACGTCGCGCCTGGTGACCGCCTTCGGCGTCATCAACAACCTCCTCGACACGCTCGCCTACAACCCGCCCGGCAACGAGGAGGGCTTCCTCTTCTGGACGGCGTGGGCCAACCACAACGCTCCGTTCGTCTTCAACACGCAGGATGCACATGGCCCGATCCGGCGCGGCAACTTCCTGGTCGACTGCGCGAGCCTGACGGCGGTCGAGGCGCTCCTTCCGGGGCTACCACAGCTCGAGGTGCTGTTCGAGCTCCTGAACGCCCCTGTCAGCGAAGAGGTCTGCGCGCAGCAGGAGACCCGCGCCGACAGTCAGGCGAAGGCCGCGGAGGGTTCGACTGATGCAGAAGCAAGCACCCAGCCTCGGCCGGATCTTCGTGATGGTTCTGTTCGCGATGTCGTGCTTCGGCATCCTGCTGTACCTGTGGCTCGTCTTCGGCGGCTCGACGCCGCTCAAGCCGCAGGGCTACCGCGTCAAGGTCAACTTCAACGAGGCGACCCAGCTCGCCCAGGAGGCCGACGTCCGCATCTCCGGCGTACCGGTCGGTCGCGTCAAGAAGAAGGAGCTCGACGACGAGGACGACACCACCTCGGTCGAGATCGAGCTCGACGACCAGTACGCGCCCATTCCGGCCGACACGCGCGCCGTGCTGCGCCAGAAGACGCTGCTCGGCGAGACCTACGTCGAGCTGACGCCGGGCACGACGCGACGGCCCGATGGTGGACGACGGCGGGACGCTCGCGGCAGGGCAGGTGTCGCCGACGGTCGAGCTCGACGAGATCTTCCGCGCGTTCGACGCCGAGACGCGTGAGGCGTTCCGCGTGTGGCTGGACCAGCAGGGCCGCGCGTTCGAGGGCAGGGGCGAGGACATCAACGACGCGCTCGGCAACCTCGCGCCGTTCGCCGAGGACACGAGCGGAGATCCTCGAGATCCTCGACCGCCACGAGCGCGCGACCCAGCAGCTCGTCCGTGACACGGGCGAGGTCTTCGCCGCGCTCACCGAACGCCAGGGCCAGCTCCAGCAGCTGATCGTCAACTCGAACCGGCTCTTCGAGGCCACCGCCCAGCGCGACGCCGAGCTTGCGGAGACGTTCCGGATCTTCCCGACGTTCCTGGACGAGTCGCGCGTCACCACGGACCGGCTGACCGAGTTCGCGAACGACACCGACCCGCTCGTCACCCAGCTCCGGCCGGCCGCGCGCGAGCTGTCGCCCACGCTCATCTCGCTGGCCGGCCTGGCGCCCGACCTGAAGGCGTTCTTCCGCGACCTCGACCCGCTGATCACCGTGTCGAAGAAGGGCCTCCCCGCGCTCGAGGACTTCCTGAACGAGACGACGCCGCTGCTGGCCCAGATCGACCCGTTCCTGCGCGCAGCTCAACCCGATCCTCGACTACCTGGGCGAGTACAAGTCCGAGATCACGGCGTTCTTCGCGAACGACGTGGCGGCGACACAGGCGACCGAGCAGCCGATCGGCGGCGACGATCCGGTCCACTACCTGCGCACCACGAACCCGGTCAACCCGGAGAACCTCGCCGCCTAGCCGTACCGGCTCGCGACCAACCGCTCGAACCCCTACACGGAGCCGCGCGGCTACGCGAAGCTGAAGTCGGGCCTCGAGGTGTTCGACGACTACTACTGCACCGAGAACGCCGTAGTCCCGATCTCGCCGCTCGCAGCGACGATCCTGCCCGACCGGAGCTGCTCCAGCAGATCCAGGACTTCATCTACGGCGGGCTTTCGAACGGAAACGTCGCTCCGGGCTGCAAGGAGCAGGCGCCCCTCGGCCCGAGGTTCTCCGGCACGCCCGGTGTCTACCCGCACGTCGAAGCTGCGCCCGAGCGCTAGCGGTCTCGTAACCTGACCGCTCGTGGCTCGTCGTGACCCGTTCGGGACCGTCGTTCGCTGGGTCGCGAAGCGGCCGGTCGCAGTTCTCCTCGCCGTCGGCGTCGCTCGCGCTCGCCGGCGCCGCGCTGGCGCTCAGGCTCGAGCCGAGCGCCTCCACGGACACGCTGGTCGACAAGGGCTCGCCGGCGTTCGAGGCGACCGAGGACTTCCGCCAGGAGTTCGGCGAGGAGCCGGTGGTCGTGCTCGTCAAGGGGGAGCTTCAGCAGTCGATCCTGACGCCCGACCTGGGCACGCTGCTTGCGGCTCGAGGGCTGCCTGTCGGGCAACGTGCCCGAAGGAGGGCCTCAGGACGCTGCCCGAGGTGTGCACGTGGTTCGTCGCAGGAACAGCCGGCGAAGGTCGTCTACGGGCCCGGCACGTTCGTCAACACCGCCGCCAGCCAGATCGCCGAGGGCTTCACGGCGAAGCAGGCGGCGAAGGCGCAAGAGGCGGAGGCGGCCGCCGAGGCCGCGCGCAGGCTCGTCGAAGCGCCGCGGCGACCCGCCGGCCGAGCAGGAGCGGCTCGCCGAGCAGGCGCGCTCGCTCGTGTATCGCCCAGTTCACGGAGGAGACGCTTCGACTGGCGCTCCGCTACGGCCTGACGAGCATCCCGTCGCTCGACAACATCGACTTCGTCTCGCAGCTCGTCTTCGACCCGAGCCGCGGCGTCGGGCAGCCGAAGGCGCGGTTCGCGTACCTGTTCCCGTCGGACGACGCCGCGCTGATCCAGATCCGGATGAAGCCGACGCTGACGGAGTCGGAGCGCGAGGAGGCGGTCGACCGGATACAGGAGGCGGTCGCCCACGAGCAGTTCGCGCTCGAGCGGGGCGGCCAGTACGTCGTCACGGGCGTGCCGGTCGTCGTGGACGGGCTGGCGGAGGCGGTTCAGGACTCGATCTTCATCCTGCTCGTGGCCGCGCTCCTCGTGATGGCCGCCACGCTCGCGCTGGTCTTCCGCACCCGGCTGCGGCTGCTTGCCGCTCGCGCTCGCGCTCGCGGCCGCGGCGCTCACGTTCGGCGCGGTGTCGCTCGCCGGCGGCAGCCTGACGATGGCCTCGATCGCCGCCCTGCCGGTGCTGATCGGACTGGCGGTCGACTACTGCATCCAGTTCCAGGCGCGCTTCGAGGAGGTGGAGGGGACGCGCCGTGCCTCGCCCGCCGCCCGCGGCCGGCGCCGTGGCGGCGGCGAGCGCGGGCGGCCCGACGATCGCGACGGCGGGCCTGTCGACGGCGGTCGGCTTCCTCGTGCTGCTGCTCTCGCCGGTGCCGATGGTGCGCGGGTTCGGCGCCCTGCTCGTGGTCGGCATCTTCGTCGCGCTCGCGTGCGCGCTCACGGCCGGCTTCGCAGCGCTGATCCGCTTCTCCGAGCGGCGGCCCGACGTGCCGCCGGTGCTGCCGCGGCTGCGCGCCGCGCGCGGCCGGCTGGTGGGAAGCGATCGCCACGAGCGCTCGCCGGGCGATGGGCGTCGCCGCCTGGGCGACCGGCTTGGGGCGTGGGCCGGCGCGCTGTGGACGTCGCGCTCGTGCGCCCGCGCCGGGTGCTGATGATCGGCCTGGCCGTCGCCGTTCTCGGCTGGGTGGCCGACACCCAGACCGAGGTGATCTCCGACGTCCGCGAGCTGGTGCCGCGCGACCTCCAGGCGCTCGAGGACGTGAACGAGCTGCAGGAGGCGACGGGCGTGTCGGGCGAGATCGACGTGACCCTGACCGGGCGAGGACCTGACCGACCCGGAGGTGATCGCGTGGATGACGGAGTTCCAGCGCGACGTGCTGGCCGCCCACGGCTACGAGGTCGGCGCGACCTGCGCCCAGGACAACGATCCGCCCGAGCTGTGCCCGGCCCTGTCGCTGCCCGACCTGTTCCGCTCCGGGACGCCTGAGCGCAGCAGGAGAGCGTCAGGGCGCTCCTCGACGCGGTGCCGCCGTACTTCTCGCAGGCGGTCATCACGGAGCGACCGCACCACGGCGACGCTCGCCTTCGGCATCCGGCTGATGCCGCTCGACCGCCAGAAGGAGGTGATCGACGACATCGAGGACCGGCTCGACCCGCCCGCGGGCGTCGACGCCGCCGTCGTCGGCCTGCCCGTGCTGGCCGCCGAGGCGAACGACACGCTGGCCGACCCGCTGCGGCGCTTCCTCACGCTGCTCGCGGGGCTCCTGCTCGTGTTCGCGCGTGCTCTTCGCGGTCCGGCGCTCGACGCGCGAGGCCGCGATCCCGCTGATCCCGATCGCGCTCGCGACCGGGTGGTCCGCGCTCGTCCTGTTCCTGCTGCGGATCCCGCTCAACCCGATGTCGGCGGTCATGGGCGCGCTCGTGATCGCGATCTCGACCGAGTTCAGCGTGCTCCTGTCGGCGCGCTACCGCGAGGAGCGCGCGGGCGGCGCGGAGCCGGACGAGGCGATCGACGCGACCTACGCCTCGACCGGGGCGGCGGTGCTGGCCTCGGGCGTCACGGCGATCATGGGCTTCGCCGCGCTGATCGCCTCCGACATCCGCATGCTGCGCGACTTCGGCGTCGTGACGGTGGTCGACCTGACGGTCTCGCTGCTCGGCGTGATGGTCGTGCTGCCCGCGGCCCTCGTCTGGGCCGAGCGGCGCAGCTTCGGCCTGCGCGACCTCGACCCGCGCGGCTGGTGGCGCGCGCTGCGCGAGGAGCTCTCCGGAGCGCGGCTCCCGCGCCCGCGCGCTGCCGCGCCCGCGGCTTCCATGGCCGCGCCGCTCGCGTGCCTGACGACCGCACCGACGACCGCTTCGGCGACCTCGGGCCGAGCGAGCCGACCGCGGCCGAGCGCTTCGCAGAGCTCGACCCGGGCGACATGGAGGCCGAGCGCCGGGAGCGCGAGCAGGCGCCGGGACCGCCGCGGCCGGGCGGGCGCTACACCTGGGTCGTAGGGGTGGCCGCCCTGATCGTGATCATCGTCGTCGCCTTCAACTCGCTTCCGAACGCCGGCCGTGGCTACCGCGGCCCGGAGAAGGGCGAGCGACTGCCGGTCTTCGCCGCCCCGCTCACGACGAGCGACGCGGAGGGTGACGCGAACATCAAGCAGGACGCAGACGATGACGCCGCCGAACGACACCCCCGCCTGCGACGTCGACATGCCCCGGGGTCGTCGACGGCGTGCGAGCTGTTCGAGGAGAAGCCGCTGGTCCTTGCGCTGGCGGTGCCGGCGGACGACTGCGAGGACGCAGCTCGAGGCGATGCAGGCGCTCAGCCGTGAGCGGCCGCGACCTGCAGTTCGCCGCGGTCGTGAGCGGGCGCCCGCACGAGACCGCGCGCGACGTCGTGGAGCGCACGGGCGTGACCTTCCCGGTGGCCGTCGATCGCGACCTCGCCGTCTTCAACCTCTACCGCGTGGCGTACTGCAGCACGGCGATCGCGGACCGCGGCGGTGCGCCTGCGCGAGTTCCGCGCTAACAACCCACTGTCCGGCCGAGGAGCTGCGAGAGGATGCTGCCATGACGATCGAGACGGGCTGGCTCGACGCGGACCTCCAGGCCGAGTTCCCGGAGCTCCGGCTGCGCTGGATCGAGCACGAGGGCGGCTCGGGCCGGACGCCGCCCGAGATCAAGGAGCGCCTGCGAGGCCTGAGCAACCGCTACACGGGCGGGAAGGCCGTCCATCTCCGCCAGGAGCCGATCCCGTGGGCCTACCGCGTGTTCTTCCGCCAGGTCGGGATCGACCCGGACGACCACCGCACGCCGGCCGAGCAGGCGGCCCTCGACCGCATGAAGCACGGCTCGTTCCGCAGCCGCAACCTGCTCGACGACGCGCTCGTGATCGCCACCGTCGAGACCGGGCGTGCCCGTGATGGCGCTCGACGCGGACCGCGTCACGACGCCGCTCGGGCTGCGGCTCTCGCACGAGGGCGAGCGCCTGGGCGGGGAGGAGGGGCGCCCGCTGTCCGTGCGCCAGATCGTCATCGCCGACCCCGACCGCTCCGTCGCCGTCCTGTTCGGCGACATCGCGGAGGACCGCGGGGTGGATCCCGGCACGAGGCGGATGCTGCTGTGCAGCGTGCAGGTGAAGGGCGTGCCCGAGATCAGCGTGGAGGAGGCCCTCTGGACCGTCACCGAGGTACTGCGGACCGGCGGCCTGAGGCTCTATCATCGTCGCGTGGCCAGCGTGCTGAAGCCACCTCCGCCGTCCCTGCCGCTCGTCACTACGGGCCCGGACGAGCGATCCGCCCGGCGCGACCTCCTCGAGCAGATCGCGCGGCTCGAGTCCGACCTGTCGGCGCTCTTCTGCTCGGCCTACCCGCGCGGCGGCTTCGACTGGGCGGTCCCGTCCCGCGGCGGGCCCGCGGGTGCTGTCGCTGTCGGAGCTCGAGCGGCTGCGCGACGACCTGGCCGAGCGGCTCCACGACGTCCGCCGCACGCTCAGCGACCGCACCTGGGTCGAGGAGCAGAACCGCAGGCTGATCGAGGAGATGATGCTCGAGCCCGAGAAGCACAAGTGGGTGCGCGTCGGGAACGAGGACATCGGCGAGCGCGGCTGCAAGCACTGGCACGTCCGCCCGCGCTGGGGCATCCTCGGCATGATGCTGAACTGGTGGCGCGTCCGGATCTCCTCCGGCTGCCCGTTAGCCACCTGACATCCCATGGGTCGTCGTAGCCGCAAGCGGATGGCCGAGGGCGCGCCTGCGCCCGGCGCGCCCTCGCGCGCCGCAGCGGGACGAGGCGCGCAAGCAGCGTGCCGAGGGCGCCGCAGGCGCGCCGGAGCGTATTCGCGCGGCCGCCCGTCGATCGACGAGCGGCCGCCGGCGCCCTGGGGCAACTTCCCGCTGTCCGAGCTCGCCGTGCTGGTCTCGATCGCTGCTCATCATCGGCAGCTTCGTCGTCCGCGGCGACCAGGGCGTCGTGATGTTCGCCGCCGGCCTCCTGCTCGGCACGCTCGCCGGGCTCGAGGTGTCGATCCGCGAGCACTTCGCCGGCTTCCGGTCCCACTCGACCCTCCTCGCCGGGTCGCGCGGCGGTCGTGACCATCACGGCGATCGCGCTCGGCCGCCGGCGAGGTGTTCGTCCCGATCCTGCTCGCCGCCGGCCTGGCTGTATTCGGCATCTCGTTCTGGTCGCTCCGCGAGGCGTTCAAGCGCCGCTCGGGCGGCGTCAGCTTCCGCTGACCGCGCTGCTTCTCATCGCGATGGTCCTGGCGAGCGCCGTGCTCTGGGCGGGCGTGCCGTTCGGGTGGCTCTGGGTGGGGTCGCAGGTCCAGGCCGCCACGGACTCCCTCGGCCTCGCGCTGCTCGCGATGGCTGCCGGCGTCGTCGCCAGCATCGTCGTCCTGCTGAGGCTGCTCGGGTGGCTGAACCTGCAGTACGCGCACGCGCGCGAGCGGCGCGGGCTCGAGAGCTACGGCAACGTCGCGCTCGAGGGCATCATGGCCATCAGCGCCGGGTTGGCACTAGTCTCGTTCTGCATCTGGTTCTTCCTCTTCTCCGGATCGAGCCCCGTCCCCCTGAACCTTGGCTACTGAAGAACGCCGCCTGCGGATCGCGGGCATCCACCACATCACCCTGATCAGCGGCAACCTCGAGCGGTCGTCGGCGTTCTACCGCGACCTGCTCGGCCTGCGGCTGGTCGAGGCCGGGGTCAACCAGGACGACCCGAACGCGCGCCACTTCTGGTTCGGCGACGCCGACGGCGCGCCCGGGACGCTCGTGTCGCTGTTCGAGTACCCGCACATGGAGCGTGGCGCGGTCGGGGTGGGCTCGACGCACCACTTCGCCTTCCGGGTGGGGAGCGAGGACGAGCTCGAGGGCTGGCGGCGCTACCTCGACGTCGCGCGGAGTCCCGTGCACCCCGGTGCTCGACAGGGAGCGCTTCAAGTCCGTCTACATACGTGACCCGGACGGCCACATCGTGGAGATCGCAACGGACCTGCCGGGCTTCGAGCCCGGCAGGTCCGTAGCGGTTCTCGGTCAGACCGGGCTCAGCGACAGCCCCATCGGGCGGCTCTCCTGCTGCCGCTCGACGCGCGGAGCTCCCACCTTTGCCGACAGCATCGCGGCGAGCGCGGTGCGCTGGCGTTCGGTCATCGTCCCGATCTGCTTGTTCTCCGGCAGCCCCAGCGATAGCAGGACGCGGCGGCACCGCGTCCTCCCCCAGCGGCGCTGGCTCATCAGCAGTTCGCTGATGGACATGCTCTCCGCTTCCCACGGGCTGGCGATGATCACTTCGGCCGCGCTGCGCTCACCCGCGGCGACCTTACGCTTCAGCGCGCGCCCGCGCAAGGCGGACCCGGTTCGCGCGCTCCAGTGCCTTCAGGTGTTGTGGCCCAGCGTCGACCGTGGCGTGATCGCCCATCAAACCTCCCCGCAAAATCCATTGTTTATAGGTCTGCGCCATCCGACGCCGGACTCCCTAAGGGGACCCGGGACAGCGCAACTGCGAGTCCACTGCTGTCGTGTCGGGGTCCCATTTGCGTCCCCCTTTGCTCCGGCGTGAACGCTTCGGCGAACTTACGCCGAAGGTCAAGAGTGGTCAACCGAATTTTTTCGAGGTCATGCGCTAAGAGCGGCCTTTTTTTCCGGCGACCATTCGCGGGGGTAGCCTCCGCCGTCATGGGCGCCATCCGTTCGACCAAGATCGTGGCGACGATCGGCCCCGCCTCGCGCGAGCCGGAGGTCCTCGGGCGGATGGTCGAGGCCGGGATGGACGTCGCCCGGCTCAACTTCGCGCACGGGAGCCCCGACCAGCACGCGGAGACGGTCGAGCGGATCCGCGCCGCGGCGAACGCCGCCGGCCGCGAGGTGGCCGTCCTCCAGGACGTGCCGGGGCCGAAGCTCAGGCTCGGCCCGGTCGCCGGCGACGTGGTCCAGCTCTCGGCGGGCGGCCGAAGTCTCGCTCGTCCCGGGCGACGAGGAGGTGGGTGGGGACAGCCGGCTGCCGGTCGCCTGGCCGGGCTTCGCCGAGCTGGTCGAGGCGGGCCAGGTCGTCTACCTCGCCGACGGCGCGATCCGCCTGCGCGTCAGCGAGGTCGCGGGGGAAGAGGTGCGCACCCGGGTGGAGGTGGGCGGGGTGCTGGCCTCGAGGCAGGGGATCAACCTGCCGAACGTCACGGTCTCGCTGCCGGCCGTCTCCGGCGAGGACCTCGAGCTCATCGACGCGGGGGTCGCGATGGGGGTGGACTTCATCGCTCTGTCGTTCGTCCGCCGGCGCGAGGACCTCGAGCCCGTCCGGCGCCACCTGGGCGACCGCGACGTCCCGCTGATCGCGAAGATCGAGAAGCCGCTGGCGGCCAGCAACGCCGAGGAGATCATCGAGTACGCCGACGGCGTGATGGTCGCCCGCGGGGACCTCGGCATCGAGCTTCCGATCGAGGAGGTGCCGCTCGTCCAGAAGCGGATCCTCTACATCGCGGGCCGGAAGCTGAAGCCCTCGATCACGGCGACCCAGATGCTCGAGTCGATGGTCCAGTCCACGCGGCCGACGCGCGCCGAGGTGGCGGACGTGGCCAACGCGATCTTCGACGGCACCGACGCGGTGATGCTCTCCCAGGAGACGGCGATCGGGCGCCACCCGGTCGAGGCGGTCGAGATGATGGCCTCGATCGCCATCGCCACCGAGCGGCAGCTGCCGTACGGCCGCTTCCTGACCGAGCGGGCCGCGCGCGGCGACGACGAGGCCGCGACGATCGCCTTCGGCGCGGTCGGGCGCCAGCTACCAGCTCGGGCTGAAGGCGCTCGTCGTGCCGACCATGACCGGCGGCACCGCGCGCGTGATCTCGGCCCATCGGCCGCAGGCGCCCGTGCTCGCGCTCTCGCCGCGTCCGGAAGTGCGTCCGCAGGTGCTGCCTCCTGTGGGGCGTCCGAGGCGAGCTGAACCAGGAGCCCGAGGGGACGACAGCCCTGATCGACGCGTGCGCGGCGGCGGCGCGGCGATGCGGCTTCGCCGGCTCCGGGGACAAGATCGGGATCACGGCGGGCCTGCCGGCCCACCGCGCCGGCGGGACGAACCTGTTCAAGGTCCACCGGCTCGAGTGAGGCAGTTCGCCAAGCTCTGCGACGTCCGCGACTTCGACGACCCGGACGTGCTGCGGATGCTGCGGGACATCCTCCCCGAGCGCGATCCGCTGGCGCACGTGGAGCGGAAGGTCTGGGAGTTCGCGATGCTCGGCCTGTTCCTCGAGGAGGCCGGGCGCCTGCATGAGGCCACGTCCGCCCTGGCGGTGGGGGCGGGCGACGAGCGGATGGTGTTCTGGCTCGCGAACCGGATCGGCCGGGTCGTTGCCACGGACATCTACGGCGAGGGCTCCTTCGCCGAGCGCGAGGCGACCGGCGACGATGCTCACGGATCCCGCCTCCCACGCGCCGTTCGCCTACCGCGAGGACCATCTCGAGGTCACCTACGCGGACGCTCGCGAGCTGCCCTTCGGCGACGCCAGCTTCGACGTGGTGTTCTCGCTCTCGTCGATCGAGCACTTCGGCGGGCCGCGCGACGTCGCTCGCGCGGCGCGGGAGATGGGGCGGGTGCTCAAGCCGGGCGGCCATGCGGTGGTCGTGACGGAATGCTTCGTGCGCCTGGACCCGCGCGAGACCGCCCTCGCGGACTCGGCCGTCCGGGCGCTGACGCTGAATCGCAAGCGCAAGGGCGCGACTCCCCGGCGGCGCCTGATCGAGGCCTTCACGGCGCGTGAGCTGCGCACCCGGATCGTCGCGCCGTCGGGGCTCGAGCTCGTGCAGGAGCTCGACCTCTCGCTGTCGCCCGAGAGCTGGGACAACTTGACCGTCACCTACGCCGACGGCAGCCTCGATCCGGCAACCGGCGACTTCTACCCCCACGTGCTGCTGAAGTCCGGCCGCTCGGTCTTCACCTCGGTATGTCTGCCCTTGCGAAAAGCCCCTACCGCGGACTGATCGTCCTCGGGTTCCTGCTGCTCACGCTCGGCGTGGGCGCGCTCGCGCTGCCGTCCATCGACGACATGGGCGAAGTGGGGATCATCGAGTTCGAGCTCGCGCGCACGTCGGAGCAGGCGTCCGAGTACTACGGCGAGCTGGGCGAGAGCGGTCGCGACGCCGCCGAGGACTCGCTCTACCTCGACTACCCGTACCTGATCCTCTACGCGCTCTTCTACGCCTCCGCGTGCGTCGTGGTGGCCGCGCGGGCGGCCGAGCGCGGGCATGACCCGGCTCGCAAGCTGGGGGCGGCCGCTCGCGTGGGGCTCCGTGGCCGCCGCGGCGTGCGATGCGGCGGAGAACCTCGCCCTCCTGCGCGTGCTCGACGGCCACACGGACCAGCCGTGGCCCGGGCTCGCCTTCACGTTCGCGTCGGTGAAGTTCCTGCTGCTCACCGCGGCGACGCTCTACATCGTCGTCGGGTTCCTGCTCACCCTGAGGGCTACGCCGGGGGCTTCACCTTCTCGAACATCGTCGAGCGCGCGGTCGAGGTGCTCGCGCTCGTGCGTGGCCATCACGCTCGTGCGCAGCAGCGCGCCGCCGGGCGGGACGGCCGGGTGGATCGCGACGTTCACGTACACGCCCGGCGTCGTAGAGCGCGCGCCACAGGAGCACGGCCTGCCAGTCGTCGCCGATCAGGACCGGGATCACGGGCGTCGACCGGATCCGAGTCGATCGTCTCGTAGCCGAGCCGCTTGAAGCCTTCGCGCAGGTAGCGCGCGTTCTCGAGCGTGCGCGCCATCAGGTCGGGCCCTTCCTCGGAGCGGAGGATCCGCAGCGCCCCGAGCGCCGCGCCGACGGCCGCCGGCACGGCGGACGCGGTGAACATGAAGGCGCGCGACTGGATCCGCAGGAAGTCGATCACGTCCGCCGGCCCGGCGATGAAGCCGCCGCAGCTCGCGAGCGACTTGGAGAACGTGCCCATCCGCAGGTCGACGCGGTCCTCGACGCCGAGGGCCTCGCACGCGCCCGCGCCGCGCGCTCCGAGGACGCCGACGCCGTGCGCCTCGTCGACCATCAGCCGCGCGCCGTGCTTCGCGCACAGGTCCGCGATCTCGCCGAGCGGAGCCACGTCGCCCTCCATCGAGAAGACGCCGTCCACCACCACGAGCACGCCGCCGCCGTCCCCGGCCGCGCGCTCGAGCATCGTCTCGAGCTTGTCCATCCGGTTGTGGCGGAACGGCCGGATCCGGGCGCGCGACATCATCACCGCGTCGAGGATCGAGGCGTGGTCGCCGAGTCGCAGATCACGGTGTCGCCGGGGTCGAGCAGCGTCGCGATGCAGCCGACGTTGGCCAGGTAGCCCGCCGTGAAGACGAGCGCGTCGTCGGTGCCCATCCAGTCGGCGATCTCCTGCTCGAGCTCGATGTGCAGCGGGATCGTCCCGTTGAGGAAGCGCGAGCCGGTCAGCGCGGTCCCGTATTGCTCGAGCGCATCGCGGGCAGCCTGCTTGACGCGCTCGTCGCCGGTCAGGCCCGAGATAGTTGTTCGAGCCGAGCTGGATCCGCTCCGCGCCCTCCATCGTGACGACCGGCCCCGCCTGGCCTTCGAGCAGCCGGAAATAGGGCATCAGGTCCTGCTCGCGGGCTGCGCGAAGCTGCTCCACGCGGTCGTGCGTGCGGGCCTTCTCGAAGAGGTCGATGGCCGTTGGCATTCGAATAGGGTCCGGCGCCGTGGCGGCGATCGAGGTCAAGCCGGTCCGGTCCCGCGGGGACCTGAAGCGGTTCATCAAGCTGCCTTGGCGGATCTATCGTAACTGCCGAGAACTGGGTGCCCCCGCTCATCATGGAGCGCAAGCGGCACCTCGACCGCGAGAAGAACCCGTTCTTCGAGCACGCCGAAGCCGAGTACTTCCTGGCGTGGCGCGACGGCGAGCCGGTCGGGCGGATCACGGCCCACGTCGACCACCGCTTCAACGAGTTCCAGGACAACGACTGGGGGATGTTCGGGTTCTTCGAGGCCGTGGAGGACCAGGAGGTCGCCGACGCGCTGCTGGGCGCGGCCGAGGCGTGGCTGCGCGAGCGCGGTCGCGACCGGATGGTCGGGCCGATGGACTTCTCCACCAACCACGAGTGCGGCGTGCTCGTCGAGGGGTTCGACGTCAAGCCGCAGATCCTCGAGTCGTGGCACCAGCCCTACTACCAGCGCCTGCTCGAGCGCGCACGGGCTGACGAAGGCGATGGACCTCTACAAGTGGAGCCTCCACATGTCGGCGCGCCAGAGCCGGCTGCTGCCGGTGCTCGAGGAGCTGGCCGAGAAGCTCGAGCCCGAGCACGGGATCACCGTCCGCAACATGCGCCGGCGCGACTTCAAGGGCGAGGTCGAGCGCTTCATGGACGTCTACAACAAGGCCTGGGAGCGCAACTGGGGCTTCGTGCCGCTCACCGAGAACGAGCTGCGCGCGTACGCGAAGGACCTGAAGCCGATCCTCGACGAGAACTGGGCCTTCATCGCGGAGAAGGACGGCGAGATGGTCGGCGCGGCGCTGACGCTGCTCGACTACAACGAGATCCTGGCGAAGCTGAACGGCCGCCTGCTTGCCGTTCGGCTGGACCCGCTTCCTGCGCGCGAAGGACACGATCAAGTGGGTGCGGGTCTGGGCGCTGGGCGTGCTGCCCGAGTACCAGCACACCGGGGTCGCGGCGAAGTTCTACATCGAGCACTTCGAGACCGCCGCGCGCCGGCCGCAGAAGGGCGGCGAGACCGGCTGGATCCTCGAGACGAACACCGCCATGAACAAGGCGATGGAGGCGATGGGCGGCGACATCGTGAAGACGTTCCGGATCTACGAGAAGCCGCTCGCGGCCGGAGTAGAGCTCGCTCGCCTTGACGGAATCGCTGCCAGTCCTCTCCGAGGTCAACGAGGTCCGGCCCGTCGAACGGCCGCCCGATGACGCTGGCGGAGCGGATCGTGGCGCTGCCCGCGCCGGTGCTGGCCGCGACGGGCGGGTTCCTCGTCGGGGTGGCGACGTTCGTCCTGTTCCGGCTGCGGCACCCGCGCGCCGGAAGGTCCGGGTGGGGGGCCGCCGCGGCGGCAAGAAGATCGAGATCGCCGAATCGCGGTCCTTCCTGGTCGACATCCACCTGCTGAAGCGCTGAACGTCTCGCTTCAGCGCGATTTCGTGCCGCCGGGCCCGTACCGGCTGCCGCGGGCGTCGCCGCTGCGGGCTGCTGCGGCGCCGCGGTGCCGGCCTCGTGCGGCTCGTGCACTTCCGCGACCAGCCCGTCGATCACGCGCGCCTGGCCCGCGCCGGGCGGAATCCGCGTGGCCGCCGATGCGCCCACCCGCGAGGCGGCGCTCTACGGCATCGAGCGGATGGCGTTCCTCTGCGGGCTCGACCAGGACCTCTCCGAGTTCCACGAGCGCTTCCGCCGCGACACGCTGATCGGCCCTGTGATCCGGCGCTGGCCGATGATCCGGCCCGAGCGCAAGGCGGAGCCGTTCGAGGCGCTCGCGTTCGCGATCACCGAGCAGCTGATCGAGGGGGGCCGCGCCTGCGAGATCCAGCGCCGGCTGATCGCGCCGCTGGGGCCGGCGCAGCGCCGACCGGCGCTGGCGGGACGCGCCGACGGCCGAGGCACTCGCCGGCTGCGCGCCCGCCGAGCTCGCGGCGTGCGACCTCGCTCCGAAGCGGGCGCTGGCGATGATCAAGGTGGCGCGCGAGGTGGCCGCGGGCCGGATCGACCTCGACGAGCACGAGCCGGCGTGGCTGCGCCTTCGCTCGATCCGCGAGATCGGCTCGTGGACGGTCGAGAAGCTCGCGCTGGAGGGCCAGGGCCGCGACGACATGCTCCCGGCCGGGGACCTCGCCTACGTGAAGATCGTCGGCCGCCTGGCGGGGCTCGGCCGCCGGGCGACCGAGGACGAGGTGCGCGAGTTCTTCGAGCCCTACGCGCCGTTCCAGGCGCTTGCGGGCACCTACGTCATCGCGGGCCGCCGCGATGTTGCTGCAGCGACGCGCCGCCGCGCTGGGCGACGGGCCGCATGCCGCCGGCGCTGGGCCGCGCCGCCTAGCTCAGGGGCCCTGGCCGGGCAGGTACTGGTTCGTGAAGGCGCCCTCGGCGTCGATCAGGTTCTCGAGCAGCTCGTTGTCGCGCATCCAGCGAGCGAAGTCGTTCCACTCCTTCGGGTCCTGCCAGCCGTAGGGCTTGCCGCGCGGCGCCTGGAACAGCGGCAGGGTCACGTCCACCACCGCCCGCTGGAGCTCCGGGTCGAGGTCGGGGTTCGCGTCGAGCAGGCCCTTCAGGCCGGCCTCGGGATCCTTGCGGAGGTCCTCCACGCCGCGCTCGAGCGCCGCCATGAACCGCTTGATCCGGTCGTCCTCCTGGTCCGCGTTCGCGACGAACACGAGCTCGTCGTAGGTCGGCACGCCCGCCTGCTCGAGCCGGATGATCTGCGGGTTGCGCTTGCGCAGGCGCAGGTCTGTGCCCTCGTAGTTCCAGAACGCGCCAAGGGTCGCGTCGACCTTCTTCGCCAGCAGCGCGCCCGTCAGGTTGAACCCGACGTTCCGCTCTTCGGCCTTCGCCCGCGCCCGCCGCGTGATCGCGTCCAGGTACGCCGACTGGTAGTCGATCCCGGCCGTCCCAACGACCTTCCCGTCGAGGTCCTCGGGCGTACGGATGCCGGCCTGCGGAAGGGAGATGATCGACGTGAGCGGCGCCTGCACGAGCGCGCCGACGGCCTCGGCCGCCAACCCGTCGTCGCGCGCCCTCAGCACTTCGGGCTCGTACGAGATCGCCAGGTCGACGCGGCCCGCCACGACCTGCTTAAGCGGCGCGGCGGGGTCCGGCGGCTGGCGGATCTCCACGTCGAGGCCGACGTCCTTGAAGTGCCCACCCGCCTCGGCGGCGTAGATCGGCGCGTGGTCGGCGTTCGGGAAGAAGTCGAGCATCAGCTCGAGCGGCTCGGGCTCGCCGGGCTCGAGGCTCTCCTCCTTCTCGCCGCAGCCGGCGGCCAGGGCGCAGATCAGGGCGAGCGGTACGAGCAGTCGTCTCAAGTCTTGGTCCTCCAGGGAACGGCCGCCCGCTCGGCCAGCGACACGAGCGCGAACAGCCCTACGGCCATGACGGTCAGGATCACGACACCGGCATACACGCGCGGCGTCTCGAGCTGGTTGTTCCCCAGGAATATCAGGCGGCCGAGTCCCTCGTCGGCTCCGGCCAGCTCTCCGAACACCGCGCCGATCACCGCAACCGAGGCGCCGATCCGCAGGCCGCTGAAGAAACCGGGCAGCGCGGCGGGCAGCTCGACTCGGGTCAGGCGGAAGGCGCCGGCTCGCGCCCAGGCTCTGCATCAGCTTCAGCAGGTCCGCGTCGACCGAGCGCAGGCCGTCGAGCAGCCCGACCGCGATCGGGAAGAACGAGATCAGCGCCACGAGCGCCAGCTTCGGCCCGATGCCGTAGTCGAACGCGAGCACGAAGATCGGCGCGAGGACGAAGATCGGCACCGCCTGCGACGCGACGAGCAGCGGGTAGGCGGCATCGCGCAGCGGGCGCACGAGGTGCATCGCCACGGCGAGCGCGAAGGCCGCCGCGATCGCGATCGCGAGGCCGAGCAGCACCTCGACGAGCGTCACCCAGGCGTTGTCGAGGAGGAGCTCGCGGTCGTCGCGCAGCGCCTCCCAGGTCTCGGCTGGCGATGCGAGCAGCAGGTCGTCGACGGAGTCCCAGCTCGCCACCCACCACCACGCGGCCGAGCGCGAGCAGCAGCAGGCCGAGCGCGGGAAGGACGCGCCTCAGCATCCGAGCGCCTCCAGCGCGTGCTCCTTGAGCTCCACGAACGCCGGGTCCGTGACCGTCTCGCGCCGCGGCCGCGGCCGGGGCAGCGCCACCTCGAGCTCGGCGACGACACGCCCGGGCCGGCGCGACATCACCGCCACGCGGTCGGCCAGATAGAGCGCCTCCTCGACGTCGTGCGTCACGAGCAGCGTCGTTCGCGGCTCGGCCTCGAGCGCCTCGGCCAGCCAGGCCTGCATCTCCGCGCGCGTCAGCGAGTCGAGCGACGCGAACGGCTCGTCGAGCAGCAGAAGCGGGCGCCCGGGGAGGAGGGTGCGCAGGAACGCCACCCGCTGGCGCATCCCGCCGGAGAGCTCGTACGGCGGCGTCCGCTCGAAGCCGCCGAGGCCGAAGCGCTCGAACAGCGGCGCCGCCCGGCGCCGGGCCTCGGCGCGGCGGGCGCCGCCGGCCTCGAGCGCCAGCGCGGCGTTGCCGAGCGCGTCGCGCCAGGGCAGCAGGAGGTCCTTCTGCGGCATGTAGGAGGCGGGGGGCGCCTCGACGCGGCCGGCATCGGGTTGCTGCAGCCCGGCGATCAGCTCGAGCAGGGTGGACTTGCCGCAGCCGGACGGTCCGACGATCGCGACGATCTCGCCCTCGCCCACGGCCAGGTCGACACCCGCGAGCGCCTCCACGTCGCGGAAGCGGCGGGCCACGCCGTGCAGTTCCACGGCGACCTGCTGCTTGACGAGAGTGGCCTCCAAGACGCTCCCTTCGCGGGCATTACCCCACAGGTTCGAAGGGTCAGCACCGGGTCCGGGTGCTATCTCAGCCCGCCTCCGCGAGCCCCCCTGTTACGAGGCGGGAGTCTACGCCACGTCTATACTGCTTACTCCTTGTAAGTAGCTATGGAAACGGAAGCTCAGATGCCCACCCTTCTGCTGTCCCCCTCGAAGACGTCGTCGTGTTCCCGCACATGAGCGTCACCCTGCCCGTGGACGTCGGCGACGAGGAGCGCGTTCTGCTCGTGCCGCGCCACGAGAGCGCGTACGCGGAGGTCGGCACCGTGGCCGAGGTGGGCGCCCAGATCCGCCTGCCGGGCGGCGGCCGCGCCGTCGAGCTGGACGGGGTGCATCGCGCGATCATCGGGGCGGCGCAGCCCGATCCCAGCGGGGCGCTGCGCGTCGAGGTCGAGGAGCGGCCCGACGACGAGCCCCGCGACGGCAAGACCCGCGAGCTCGAGCGCGAGTACCGCGCCGTCGTCGAGGAGATCCTCGAGCACCGCGGCGACGACGGCCGAATCGCCGCCTTCCTCCGCTCGGTCTCCGAGCCCGGCCCGCTGGCGGACACGGCGGGCTACTCGCCCGACCTGACGTTCGAACAGAAGGTCGAGCTGCTCGAAACGGTTGACGTGACAGCGCGGCTCGAGCTCGCCGTGAAGGCTCCAGCGCGATCGACTCGCCGAGATGCAGGTCCGCCAGCGGATCCGCGACGACGTCGAGAGCGGCGCCCAGAAGCAGCAGCGCGAGTACTTCCTGCGCAAGCAGATGGAGTCGATCCGCAAGGAGCTCGGCGAGGACGAGGGCTCCGTCGCCGACGAGTACCGGGCGAAGATCGAGGAGGCCGGCATGCCGGATGCGGTACGCGAGCAGGCCGAGAAGGAGCTCGCCCGCTTCGAGCGGATGGGCGACTCGTCGGGCGAGAGCTCGATGATCCGCACCTACCTGGACTGGCTGATCGCCGTGCCGTGGTCGAAGCGCTCCGACGAGCGGCTCGACCCGAACCACGCGCGCGAGGTGCTCGACGCCGACCACGCCGGGCTCGAGGACGTGAAGGACCGGATCACCGAGTACCTGGCCGTGCGCAAGCTGCGCCAGGACCGCGGAATCGAGGAGGACACAGGCGCTCCGGCGCGATCTTCACCCTGATCGGCCCGCCGGGCACCGGCAAGACCTCGATCGGCGAGTCGATCGCCCGTGCGACCGGGCGCGAGTTCGTGCGCATGTCGCTCGGCGGCGTGCGCGACGAGGCGGAGATCCGCGGCCACCGGCGCACCTACATCGGCGCGCTGCCGGGCCGGCTCGTCCGCGCCCTGCGCGACGCGGGCACGATGAACCCGGTGATCATGCTCGACGAGGTCGACAAGGTCGGCGCCGACTGGCGCGGCGACCCGTCGTCGGCGCTGCTCGAGGTGCTCGACCCGGCTCAGAACGACTCGTTCCGCGACCACTACCTCGACGTCGAGCTTGACCTCTCCGAGGTGCTGTTCATCGCCACGGCGAACGTCGCGGAGACGATCCCGGGGCCGCTGCTCGACCGGATGGAGGTCATCCGCTTCGACGGCTACACGACCGACGAGAAGGTCGCGATCGCGCGCGGCTACCTGTGGCCGCGCCAGCTCGAGCGAAACGGCCTGCGGCCGGACGAGGTCGAGATCTCGGACGAGCTGCTCGAGCTCGTCGTAGCCGAGTACACGCGCGAGGCCGGCGTCCGCAACCTCGAGCGCGAGCTCGGGACGCTGCTGCGGAAGACGGCGACGCTGATCGCCTCGGAGAAGGCGGAGGCGCCGGTCGTGGTCGACCTGGAGGCGATCCGCGACGCGCTCGGCCGCCAGAAGTTCTTCCGGGAGGCGGCGGAGCGGACCGCGGTTCCCGGCGTGGCGACCGGCCTCGTCGGTGACCGGCGCGGGCGGCGACGTCCTGTTCATCGAGGCCACGGTCGATGCCGGGCGGCGGCAAGGGCAAGGGCGCCCTGACGCTGACGGGCCAGCTGGGCGACGTCATGAAGGAGTCGGCGCGGATCGCGCTCTCGTACGTGCGCGGCCACGCGGCCGAGCTCGACATCGCCGACGACGCGTTCGACGACGCGACTTCCACGTGCACGTGCCGGCGGGCGCGATCCCCAAGGACGGCCCGAGCGCCGGCATCACGATGACCACGGCGCTGGCGTCGCTCCTGTCGGGACGGCCGGTGAAGCACACGGTCGGCATGACCGGCGAGATCACGCTTCAGGGCCGCGTGCTGCCGATCGGCGGGCTGAAGCAGAAGGTGCTCGCCGCCCACGCGGCCGGGCTGACCGACGTGATCCTGCCCGAGCGAAACCGCGCCGACCTCGACGACGTGCCCGAGCACGTGCGCGACGAGATGACCTTCCACCCGGTCATGACGATCGGCGAGGTGCTGGAGCTGGCGCTCGAGCCGGCGCGCGAGTCGCTAGCGGCGTAGGAGCGCGCGTCCAGACGCTGTCGTTCTCGGCAGCGTCGGTGGCGACCACCGAGAAGCGGAGGCGCGGGCGCGTGCGCGTTCCGCAGCCACCTGAGCGCGCCGCGCGCGCGGGCGCAGGTAGACGACGCGCGTGCCGGCGCCCGTCTCGAGGACCGCGCGCGCGACCTTCCGCTCCCGGCGCAGCAGCCTCAGGTCCACGGTCGCGGGCTCGTCGACCGTCACCTTGCACGCGGAGCCTGCCGCTCCGGCGCAGGCGGCGCGAGCCACCTGCGCTCGGGGAAGGCGAGCTCGAGCGCCGGCGCCGCGAAGTCCGGCAGCGCATCGGGCGCGTCCGGATCCTCTGTGCCCGGAGCGGGATCCTGCGGCTGCGGTTGCGGCTCCGGCTCGGGGTCCGGCCCCGGCCCCGGCGGCGGCGGATCGGGCGGCACCGCCGGCACGTCCGCGGCCGTACCGTCCAGCTGCACCCACTGCGCGACCGACGGAACGCCGTCGTTCAGCAGGAAGAGCATGTACCAGCCGGGCGGCGCGACGTTCGCGGACGGCGGGCTCTGCAGCGTCACGCCGCCCGGATGCTCGGCGACCGATGGTCAGCGGCACGAGCCGCTGGTTCATGTCGTTCGCGTGCGTGACCGCTGACGGGGCGACGAGCACCGCCTCGTCGATGTCGCCCGTCGGTCCCGACGCCGAACGGCACGTCCCATCGCACCGCGTCCGGGTGCCGAGGAGATCGCCGGCCGCGGTCCCTGGAAGAGATATGGCGGCGAGTAGATCTCGCCGGTGTCGTTCGGCGACGAGCCCGTGCGCGTGCCGTCCGAGGCGGGGTTGTAGTCGTCACCCGTCGAGAGCACGCGTCCGTCCGGCAGCAGCAGCGCTGTCGAGTGGTAGGCGCGCGTCTCGACCTGGCTCGGGCCCGACCCGCCAGCTGCCCGGTGGCGGGGTCGTAGAGCTCGACCGCGCGCTCCGGCTGCGGCGAGTTCGCGACCCGGTCGTCGCCGCCGATCGTGACCATCGAGCGGTCCGGCAGCAGCACGGTGTTCGGATACGAGCGCGGCGTGTTGAGGCCGGGAAGCGTCGACCAGCTCGGGGCTCGTGTCGCCCAGGTCGATCATCTCGTTGAGCCGTCGGGCGGCATCTCGTTGTACGGCCGGCCGCCGATCGCGGCCACCTGCGTCGATCCGGCCGGCCCCTCCGGCAGCAGCACCGCGTTCCCGCCGATCCGCTGGCTGCACAGCGGCGGCAGGTCCGTCCACGGGTCCGCGAGGTTGCCGGGGTCGAAGATCGCGGAGTCGTCTGGGTTCGGGCCGGCCATCAGCAGCTTCCCGTCGGGCATCGTGAAGAGGTGCGGGTAGAGCTCCGTTGTCCGCCGCTGTGCGGCGCTGTCGAGCAGCGTGAAGGTGTTCGAGTCCGCGTCGTAGATCTCATGGGCGTCGTTCAGCACGCCACCGGGCGGCTCGTCGCTGAGACCGCTGATCACGAGCGTGCGGCCGTCGGGGAGCAGAATCTGGCGTCGGGTACCAGCGCCCTTGCGAGCCCGCGGGGCGGGGGAGCTCTGTCCAGGTCTCGGTGGCGGGGTCGAACACGAGCGCCTCGTCGAGCCCGGCGAACTCCGTCGAACTCGTCGCTCGGGTCGCCTCGACGCCCCACGCGAGCGTGCCGCCGACGACGAGCAGCCGCCCGTCCGGCGAGGAACGACATGCCGGAGCAGTAGATCGGGATATTGCTCGCCGTCCGCATGACGGGCGTGACGTCCTCGACCGCGTCGGGGCCGTAGCCCTCCGCCGGGTCCCACAGCCACGCGTAGCTCTCGTTGCCGCGGAAGGCCGCCTGTTCACGTGATCGGGTAACCCCACATCAGGACCTTGCCCGTGTGCAGCATCGCGGCGTGGACGCGCGTAGCCCTCGTAGTTCGACGTCATCACGAACGGCGCCGCCCAGCTGCCGACGTCGCTCGGCTCGTCGGCTGCGGCGCGGGCGCGCAGGTACGCGCGCCGGGTCGCACGCGCGCTCGCGCCGCAGAGCCCGCCGCCGCTCCGCGCGCGTCATCTGCGCGCCACGCCGCGCGCGCCTTGGCCTGCGCCTTCCAGATCTTCGCGTGCTGGCGCATGTGCTGCTGCCCGAGCGCCTGCGCTCCGGGTGATCCGCCGCGGCTGCGGCGGGCAGCACCAGGGCAAAGGGCAGCCGCTATCCACACGGCCAGGCGAGTCACTCGATCTCAGCGTATCAGGGCTTTCGCCATCGATCAAACGGTCTAGTTCGCTAGCGCGTGGGCCGCTGGTCGGTGAGCGCGTTCACGAAGCCCTCGAGCTGCTTCGTGGTCCAGCACTCGAAGACGCCGTCGCAGTAGGGCTCGTAGGCGGCCATCACCGAGTCGCCGTAGTTCCAGTAGAGCTTCGGCTCCGGGTTCATCCAGAACATCCGGTTGGCCCTCTCGGCGATCGCGCCGAACGCCTTCGCGTGCGGCTCGCGGCCGTTCGTGCGCGCGTCGCCGAGCACGATCACGGTCGAGCGCGGGTCGAGGTCGTCGATCACCTGCTCGTAGAACTCGAGCCAGACGCGCCCGTAGTCGGTGTAGCCCGAGACGTCGGCCACGCCGGAGTCGGTCGCGATCGCGCGCGAGACCGCCTTGAACGAGCGCTCGCGCTCGAACACCTCGGTCACCTCGGAGATCCGCTCGACGAAGACGAACGAGCGCAGCTTCCGGAACGAGTCGTGAAGGGCGTGCAGGACCGAGAGGAAGAACACGCTCGCGCTGGTGACGCTCGTCGACACGTCGCAGAGCACGAACAGCTCCGGCCGCCGCGGCCGCTTCGGCCGGTAGCGCAGGTGCAGCGGGACGCCGCCCGTCTCGAGCGACGAGCGCATCGTGCGCCGCACGTCGACGACGCGCCCGCGCCTCCGGCCGCGCATCTCGTGGCCCTGGGTGGCGAGCCGGCGCTTGAGCTGCATCACCACGCGGTGCACCGCCGCAAGGTCCTGGGTCGGGTTCGTCGGCAGCGCGCGGTCGAACTCGCGCAGCGGCCGCGCCGGCGGCAGCGACTGCGGTGCGCTCGATCATGTCGCGCTCGAGCTCGCGCCGGAGGTGGCGCTCGAACTGGCGCAGCCGCTCGCGCGGGACGGCGTCCGGATCGGGGCGGGCCAGCCATCTCCTGCTCGCTCTGGCCCTTCAGCCCGAGCGTGCGCCGGATGCGCTGGACGTCCACGCCGATCACGCCGCTGCCCGTGCCCTCGCGCCCGAACGCCGCGATCGCGAGCCGTGCCAGGTCGCGCATGTCGCCGTCGGAGCCCTCGCGGACCGCGTTGCGGATCTGGTTGCGCAGGCTGTCCAGGTCGAGCATGTTCTGGTCGCCCTGGTAGCCCTCGTCGTCGCGCGAAGCCCTGCTCGGTCAGCCCGCGCTCGACCGCCTCGCGCTCGACCGCGCGGAAGAAGTAGCGGTCGAAGAGGATGTCGAAGACGCGCCGGTCCTCCTGCGACTTCGCGAGCGTCGCGGCGAGCGCGGAGCGGAAGTCCTCCTCGGTCGTCCACGGCGACGTGCTCGAGCGCCGCGAACGCGTCGAGCAGCTCGGACGTGCCCACGTGCATGCCCTCGCGACGCAGCTCGTCGGCGAACTCGAGCAGCCGCGGCGCGAAGCCGCTAGCGCGGACTGGCGTCCGATGAGCCCATCGGTCAGCTTCACCCCGACGCGCTCGGCGACCATGTCGAGGTCGGTGCGGTGCTTGACGATGATCGACATCGTGTGCTCGAGCACCGACTGGTCGATGTCCTCGGCGCCGAGCAGGAGCAGCGCGCGCGCCCAGTCGATCGACTCGGCGATCGACGGCGGCTTCTTCAGGTCGAGGTTGCGCACCATGTGGACGACCTCGACGAGCCGGCGCGCGACCGACTCCGGCAGGTCGGGCGCGTGCAGCCTGCACGATCTCGTGCTCGCGCTCGGCGTCCGGGTAGTCGAGCCACAGGTAGAGGCAGCGGCGCTTGAGCGCCTCGGTCAGCTCGCGCGAGTTGTTCGAGGTGAGGACGACGATCGGGTGCGTCCGCGCCTCGATCACGCCGAGCTCGGGGATCGAGATCTGGAAGTCGGACAGGAGCTCGAGCAGCATCGCCTCGAACTCCTGGTCGGTCTTGTCGATCTCGTCGATCAGGAGGACGACGGGCTCCTGCGGCCGCGATCGCGGTGAGCAGCGGCCGCTCGAGCAGGAACTCCTCGCCGAAGATGTCCTCCTTGACGGTCTCCCAGCCCGTGTCCTGCGCCTCGGTCTGGATCCGCAGGAGCTGCTTGCGGTAGTTCCACTCGTACAGGGCCTTCGCCTCGTCGAGGCCCTCGTAGCACTGGAGCCGGATCAGCCGCCGCTCGGTGGCGCGGGAGAGCGCCTTGGCGAGCTCGGTCTTGCCGACGCCGGCCGGGCCCCTCGACGAGCACGGGCTTGCCGAGCTGCGCCGCCAGGTACGAGACGAGCGCGGCGGGCTCGTCCGCCAGATAGCCCACCTCGCCCAGGCGCGACTTGACCTGCTCGACGCTCTGCAGCTCTGCCGCCACCGGCTCAAGGATACTTCCGGGGTGCTCCCGCCTCTCCTCGTTCAGCTCGCCCAGTTCCTCGATCCCGACCGCGGGCCCGAGCCGAGCGGCGACTGTCCGGATGGAGCCGGAGGCGTTCGTGGCGCTCCTGCTCGCTCGGCTTCGCGATCGGCATCCTCGGCCACATCTTCAAGGTGAAGACGATGGTGGCGACCGGCATCCTGATGATCTTCCTGGCCACCGTCGGCCTGCCGCGTCTGGCTGCAGCTGACGCGCTAGCGCGACGACAGGTGCCAGCCGCGGCACCACGCGCACTCGTACACGTTGAGCTCCCTGCCCGGTCGTGCGCGCCTGATGGTCGGCGGTCGCGCGCGCCTCGGCCTCGCGACGCGTAGCGCTGCTTCTTCTCGCACTCCGAGTGGCGGCGGGCCTTCATGCGCCGTTCGATGTCGCTCACAGCGGCCGTCCGATGAAGAGCGTGCGGCCCGGGCGGCTTCGGCTCCGGTCAGGAAGCCGCACGCCTCGTACAGCGCGCGCGCCGGCGGCGTTGTCCTCGTTCACGTCGAGCTCGATCCGCTTGCAGCCGCGCTCGCGCGCCCGCTCGAGCGCGGCCTCGACCAGCGCGCGGCCGAGCCCGGACCGGCGCGCGTCCTCCCGCACGTAGAGGTCCTCGAGCCAGCAGTCCTCGGCCGACTTCCACACGCTCCAGCGAAAGCGCAGCTGGCAGACGCCCGCCGGCTCCGCTGAGTCGTCGACGGCCCCGAGCAGGTACTCGCCGTCGCCGCCGGCCATGATCCGCTCGACGCTCGCGCGGACCTCGTCCGCGCCGACCGGGTTCTTGCCCCACCACTCGCCGAACTCGGCGATCAGGCGGGCGACCGCCGCCGCCTCGCCGGCATCGCGCCCGCCAGACCCTCACCGGCTCGCGAGCGCCTCGACGGCGGCCACGACCGAGTCCCAGCCCGCGCGCACGCGCTCGATCGACATCTCGCGCTCCTGGCGCAGGTGGCGGTACTGGTCGGCGGCGAGCACCGCCAGAAGCGAGTCGGCGTGGTACTCGACGTCGAGCCGCGGGTCGAGCTCGGCGAGAAGGCTCTGCACGTGCGCGCGGTGGGCGCGGAACGGGGGCGAGCGGAAGCGCGCGCACGGCGAGCCGGACTCGCCGACGAGGATCAGGTCGCCGTGCTCCTCGAGCAGGTCGATCATCGCGTGGCCGAACGCTCGCAGCCGCTCGACAGGCGGCGCGCCCGGCCCGAGCGGCGGCTCGCCGCGGATGAACGCCTCCTGGAACGCCTGCTCGTGCTCGTCGAGCAGCGCCAGCGCGAGACTCGCGCGGTCGCCGAAGCGGCGGAAGATCGTGCCCTTCCCGACGCCGGCCTCCTCGGCCAGCATGTCCATCGAGACCTGCTCGATCCCGTGCTTGTCCACGAGCCGGCGCGCCGCCTCGAGGATCTTCACGCGGTTGCGCGCGGCGTCGGCACGCTCTGACGCCTGGGCGCCGATGACTGGGAGCGCGTTCGCGGCCATGACCCCGTCCGATTATGCAGCGCGCATCAGCGCTTCGCCGGAGGAGACGAGCTGCGCCAAGCAGGTCCGCGAGCCTGCGCCTGCAGCTCGTGGTCGTCCAGGCCGTCGGGCGCCTGCGCGACCGGCAGTTCCTCGTCGAGCACGCGCGCCCCGAGCGCGCCGAGCACCTTGCGGGTCTCGGCCTGCGCCCAGACGGCGCCGAACATCCCGGTGCTCGCGCCGATCACGAGCGCCGGCTTGCCGCGCATCGGGTTCTCGGCGATCGGCCGTGAGACCCAGTCGAGCGCGTTCTTCAGCGACGCCGGGGATCGAGTGGTTGTACTCGGGCGTCGCGATCAGCACAGCGTCCGCGCCGGCGATCGCCTCCTTCAGAGCGAGCGACGGCCGGGGCGGGGTGGTGCTCGGTGTCCTCGTCGAACGGCGGGACGTCGCGCAGCGCCGTCGAACTCCTCGAGCTCGACTCCGGGCGGCAGCAGCTCGGCCGCCGCCCGGAGGAGCCGGGAGTTGTGGGAGTCGCTGCGGAGGCTCCCGCTGATCCCCAGGACCTTCATCAGCCTCCGCCTTCACCAGCTCGAGCGCGACGACGAGCGTCACGTCGTTGCCCAGGGCGAAGCCGCCCTTCGGCAGCGGCGCGTTCCAGTTCAGGCCGAACTCGCGCCGGTCGACCGTCGCCTCGAGCTGGAGCCCGATCCGCTCGCCGCCGCCCATGTCGGCCTCGACATGGACGTAGCGGCCGCGGGCGGTTACCGGCTTCGTGATGCCCTTGATCGTGAGGCTCGCCCTCGAGCGTCACGTCGCCGTCGCTCGTCGATCGCGAGCTCGCGCGACTCGAATCGAAGCTCCGGGTGGAGCTGCGCGTCGAAGAAATCGGGCGACTGGAGGTGCGCCTCCAGGTTCTCGTCGTACACCTTGACGCTCGGCACGGCGACCGTCCCGACGAGCTTGCCGTCCGACGAGCTGCGCGTCGTAGTCCTCGAAGCGGCCGCGGAAGGTCGAGACCATGTGCTCGACCTCGAAGCCGATCGAGGAATGGATCTTGTCCGACCTCCAGGTGCCCGCAGGCACCGCGGTTGCTACTGCCATTTCCCTGCTCCTTCCAGACATGTTCCGGACCGAAGTCCGCTTACGATCAAGTAAGGTAGCAGCGATCCGGACTGCGGTCAACTTATGGCGGCGGCTCCTGCTCCGCGATCCACGCGACGAGCGCCGTCGAGGTCGCCCTTGTCGAACTGGGCCGTCGCGCCGGCCCCGATGAAGTCGTCGATCACGGCCGAGTCCGTCGTGGAGGTCAGCGCGACGACGTCCACGTGCGGGAACAGCACCTTGATCTGGCGGGTCGCCCAGATCCCGTCGTGGTCGGGGAGCGACCAGTCCATGACGACGATGTCGGGCCGGTGCTCGGCCACCGCCGAGGTGGCCTGGTCGGCGCGCGTGACCTCGCCGACGATCTCCCCGCGCCCGGTCTCCTCGACG
Organism: uncultured Thermoleophilaceae bacterium; assembly: GCA_963846865.1. Classification (GTDB taxonomy): domain Bacteria; phylum Actinomycetota; class Thermoleophilia; order Solirubrobacterales; family Thermoleophilaceae; genus DASPHG01. The sequence goes on from CAWJXU010000011.1 coordinate 160,182, forward strand.
AAGCGGCGGATCAGGTCGCGGAAGAGCGGGCTGTCGTCGACGACGAGGACGCGCACCCGGGGCTCCTGTCCCTAAAGCTCTCCCTCGAAGAACTCGCGATTGTCGTCACGCTTCACCATTACCTCGACAGCCTCGGGCGGCGGGTCGGCGCCCGGCGGGTAGCTACGCGCGTAGATCTTCTCCGAGTCGAGGTGCTCGACGACGTCCGGCCCGATCATCGTGCTCACGATGAGCACGCGCACCGGCTCGTCGGTCGGATTGTCGATCCGGTGCGCCCCGCCGCGCCCTGCAGGAAACGAGACGACCTCGCCTGCGTCCAGGACGCGCTCGCCGTCGGTCGTCCGCAACGTGGGCCGGCCGGTCAGCACGACGAGGATCTCGTCGTTCGCGTAGTGGGCGTGGAGCGGGAAGGTGGACCCGCCGGGCGGCACGTCGAACACCGAAGCACCGAGCTCGCGCGACCCCGCCTGACGACCGACGCGAGCGCGCTGCCAGCGGAACGGGCCCTCGTCCTGCTCGGCGTCCCAGTGTGGGTGGTTGACGTTAGGCCCGGACAACGTGGGTCGAGGCGATCATGTCGTGGAGGGCGCGGTTCTCGTCGTCCCAGAGCGGCCACAGGACGTCGAGCAGCCAGCCGATCGAGGATCGATCCGCCGATCCAGCCGAAGAGGAAGGTCTTGATCACGAACTCGCGCAGGACACGACCCAGCCGAAGCCCATCGGCTCGCCGTCGTTCCTGCACGACGCGAATGCCGACGATCTGCTTGCCCCAGGTCTGGCCATTCGCTTCGCCCTCCCGCTGCATCAGGAATGGGGCGTAGAAGAGCCAGATGAGCGCCGCCGACGAGGTAGAACGGCAGCCGGCAAGCTCGGCGTGCGCGGCGCTGATCGATCGCGACGCAACGGCGAGCGCGGCGATCGAGGAGCGCGACGAAGAGCCCGTCCAGGAGCGCGGCGCCGACGCGAGCCCACCAGCCGGCGAGCGGTGTGGCCCGCCCATGTGCCCTGCCGGCCATTGCCGCTGCGGGAGATTGCGGAGGCGGGTACTGCGGTGGCGGGTACTGCGTCGCCGGCGGCGGCGCGTAGTCCTGCTGCGCCGGACTGGGGGCCGGCGCCTCAGGCGGTGGAGGCGGCTGCGGCGGAGGCGGGGGCGACCACGTGGGTGGCGGCGGGCCCGGAGGCTTGGGGGGTTGCCATTCGTTTGGGGGTTTCTCGCCTTCGTTCACGCTGCTTCTTTCGCCCCGAGGCGACCACCATACCTTCACTATTCTCCGGCCTCCGAGGAAAGGAGCCCATTGAGCGAGGTCAAGTCCGGCCTCGAGGGCGTGGTCGCCTTCGAGACCGAAATCGCCGAGCCGGACAAGGAGGGCGGCGCCCTCCGCTACCGCGGCGTCGACATCGAGGACCTCGTCGGGCGCGTTCCGTTCGAGAAGGTCTGGGGCCTCCTGGTGGACGGCCGCTACGAGCCCGGGCTCCCGCCGGCCGAGCCGCATCCGCTCGCGATTCGCTCCGGGGACTCGCGCGTCGACCTGCAGTCGGCGCTCGCGATGCTCGGCGCCCGAGTGGGGGATGCAGCAGCTGCTCGACATCCCCGACGACCAGGCGCGCGAGGACCTCGCGCGCGCGTCGGTCATGGCGCTCTCGTTCGTCGCCCAGTCCGCCCGCGGCGCGGGCGTGCCGCCTGTCCCGCAGGCCGAGATCGACAAGGCGCAGCTCGATACCCGAGCGCTTCCTGGTCCGCTGGCGCGGCGAGGCGGACCCGGGCCACGTCAAGGCGATCGACGCCTACTGGATCTCGGCGGCCGAGCACGGCATGAACGCCTCCACGTTCACGGCGCGCGTAGTGGCCTCGACGGGAGCCGACGTGCGCCGCATGCCTGTCGGCCGCCGTCGGCGCCCTCTCGGGGCCGCTCCACGGCGGCGCCCCGTCGCGCGTGCTCGAGATGCTCGACGACGTCGCCGCGCGAGGGTGACGCCGAGAAGTACGTGAAGAAGCTGCTCGACCGCGGCGACCGGCTGATGGGGTTCGGCCACCGCGTGTACCGCGCCGAGGATCCCGCGCGCGCGCGTGCTGCGCCGCACCGCGCGCGAGATCGGCGCGCCCCGGCTCGAGGTGGCGGAGGAGCTCGAGAAGGCGGCGCTCGCCGAGCTCAAGGCGCGCAAGCCCGACCGCGTCCTGGCGACCAACGTCGAGTTCTGGTCGGCCGTCGTGCTCGACTTCGCCGGCGTGCCGCCGGACCTGTTCACGCCGCTCTTCTCGTGCGCGCGCGTGGCGGGATGGTCCGCCCACATCCTCGAGCAGAAGCGCGAGGGCAGGCTGATCCGGCCGACCGCCAAGTACATCGGCCCCGGGCCGCGCAAGCCCGAGGACGTCGAGGGAGACCTCGCGGCGGCGACCGCCTGATGGAAACCGCCACGGCGGTCAGCAGCTTCGCCAAGTCGCTCTTCCTCGGGGAGATCCACGAGGAGCTCGTCTTCCCATTCCCAAAGCCCGACGCCGAGGAGCAGGACAAGATCCGCGCGCTGATCGCGCGGCTGCGCGAGATCGCCGACGAGCTGATCGACCCGCGCAAGGCGGAGGAGCAGGGCTGGATCGGCGACGACGTGATCGCCGCCCTGGGCGAGGCCGGCCTATGCGGGCTGTACGTGCCGGAGGAGTACGGCGGGCAGGGCTCTCTCGCAGACGGGCTACTGCCGCGTCTCTGAGGTGTTCGCGCAGATCGACCCGACGCTGTCGGTGATCATGGGCGTGCACCAGTCGATCGGCATGAAGCCGATCGCCCTGTACGGATCGGACGAGCAGAAGGAGCGCTTCCTTCCCGATCTCGCCTCGGGGCGCAAGCTCGCCGCCTTCGCCCTGACCGAGCCGAACGCCGGCTCCGACGTGAACGGCATCGAGACGACCGCGACCCGGCAGGCGGACGGCTCGTGGGTGTTGAACGGCGAGAAGCGCTACATCGGGAACGGCTCGAAGGCCGCCGGTCCTCTCCACCTTCGCGCGCATCGAGGACACCGACGAGTTCATCGCGCTGATCGTCGAGAAGGGGATGAAGGGCTTCGAGGTCGGCCACCGCTACGACACGATGGGGCTGCGCGCGAACGACCTGCGCCATCTCCATTTCAACGACGTGCGGATCCCGGCTGAGAACGTGATCGGCGAGCCCGGCGACGGGTTCAAGATCGCGATGCACACGCTGAACAACGGCCGGATGTCGCTCGGCACGGGCTCGGTCGGCGGAACGAAGATCCTGCTCGACAAGGTCATCGACCACGTGAAGGAGCGGCGCCAGTTCGGGATGCCGCTGGCCGAGTTCGAGCTCGTCCAGGACAAGATCGGCTGGATGGTCTCGTACCTCTTCGGCCTCGAGGCGATGGCGTACATGACCACCGGCCTCGTCGACGCGGGCGTGCCCGACTACTCGCTCGAGTCGGCGATCGTGAAGGTCGCCTCGACCGAGTTCCTCTGGTACGGCACCAACCGCGCGCTGCAGCTGAAGGGCGGCGCCGGCTACATGCGCGACGAGCCGTACGAGAAGGTGCTGCGCGACACGCGCATCTTCCCGATCTTCGAGGGCGCCAACGACGTCATGCGCGCCTTCATCGCGCTGTCGGGCATGAAGCCGGTGGGCGAGAAGCTCGAGGGGCTTGGCGACCTCGACTGGAGCTCGCCGATCGGCTCGATCGGAGTGCTTGCCGAGTACGTCGGCGAGCGCATCCAGCGCGAGGTGCGGCCGGACAGGATCACCAAGGCGCACGAGGAGCTGAAGCCACTCGCCGACGACCTGTCCGAGCAGGTCAAGGAGCTCCGCGACCAGACCGAGGGTCTTCTCCGAGAGCACAAGAAGGGAGTGATCGAGCGCCAGTTCCAGCAGAAGCGGCTGGCCGACGCCGTCTCCGACATCTACGCGCAGATCGCCGTGCTCTCGCGCGTCACCGCGATCCTCGAGGAACACGGCGTCGAGCCTTCCGGGCAGGAGCGCTACATCGCCGAGACCTTCTGCACCCGCGCTGCGCGCCGTGTCCGCCAGAACTTCGGCCAGATCGAGATCGAACGACGACGATCGGATGACCGCGATCGCCAAGCTCGCGCTCAAGCGCGGCGAGTACGGCTACGCGTTCTTCGAGGACTGATCACGGGCGGCTTCGCCGCAGCGGTGCTACCTTGGTTTCGAGCTCGGTTTGACGGCCAACTTCACCGCATATCTGGCCGACGCGCCCGGCGGCGCGTCGCGCGTGAAGCTCGCCGGCGAGTTCGACATCGCCGGCCGCGAGCTCGCGGACGAGGTGCTCGCGAGCGCCGGCGGCGCGCGGAAGATCGTGCTCGACTTGTCGGACCTCGAGTTCATCGACTCGATGGGGATCCACTTCGTGGTGACGGCCCACCAGGCGGCCGAGGCCGAGGGCCGCGAGTTCAGGATCGTGCGCGGCGGGCCCCAGGTGACCCGCGTCTTCGACTTGGTCGGGCTCAGCGACGTCCTCCCGTTCGAGGACGCCGACTAGCCCCGTCCGGCCGGTAGGTCGTCCGGGGCGGGCGGGTCCTTCGGCTGCGGCACCTCGTACGGCTGCGGGTCATCCATGCCGGGGAGCGCTTTCTGGCCGCGCAGCCGGACCGTCGCGTCCTCGTCGGCCGGCAGCGCGCGCGTGACCTCGTCGTCCTCCTCTGCCACGTGTGGCCGGCGGCGGCGGGCCGGACGCTCCTCCCAGAGCGTGTCCTGCTCGCGCGGAAGGTCGTCCATCGGCCGTCTGGCCCGCTCACGGATTCCCGCCGCGAACAGCAGGCCGGCGCACGCCAGCGCGAGCATGCCCTGGCCGAGCGGGCGGTCGAAAAGCCGGATCAGGATCAGCAGCGCGGCCCAGGCGCCTGCGGCGGCGATCACCAAGCCGTCCCCGAACGGCAGGTGGAACGGGCGGCCCTGCGCCCGGCGTCTCAGCAGGAGAAGGACGGCCACGCCCACGAGCATGATCGCGAGCTCGACCCACGAGAAGGGGCCGAGCGTGCTCACGATCAGCAGGCTCGCCGCGATCGCCGCCACGCGCTGCTCGGCGTTCCACGCCCGCCACATGGCTCCGATCTCGCTAGAGCGGCTCGCGGCCGGCAAATCCCGCCTCCAGGTCGTGCCAGTAGCCGATCTCGTCCTCGCCCTCGACCCAGCACAAGTAGACCTCGCGCCCGTCGCGAATCGCCGGGAAGTCGACGAGGCCGCGGTCGAGGTCGCGCAGGACCACCTCCGCCTCCTGGAGCTGCGTGAGCGCCTCGCGCAGCTGGAGGAAGGCCTCGGACACGACGCGGCCCGGGTCACCGCCGCCGTTCTGGGGCCCCGCCTCGGCGAGCGCCTCGCGCGCCTCCTCGTCGGAGAGCCCCTGCGCGGGCCTCGCGCAGCGCGGCGATCGCCCCGCGTACCCAGCCGAGCGCCTCGTTCGCCTCATCGAGGGTGTAGTGGCGGCTGTGCTTCACGACGCGTCCGCCATCAGCTGCCGCAGCCCGTCGATCCTGCGCTCGACCAGTTCGCGCACCTCCGGGCTGACGTCCTCGTCCCGTGCCGCCTCGCGTGCCTCCTCGAACGCCTCGAGGGCGCGCCCGAACCGCTCCGGACGGGCGCTCTTCAGCAGGTTGTCCCCGCGAAGCAGCAGAGTGCGCACGCGCTCGGCAGTCACCGCAGAGGCTCAGGAGAACGGGCATCCTCGCGCATCCGCGCGAGGATCACGTCACGGTCGGCGTCCGACACCGTGCGCAGCTGGCCCTGGAACGCGAGCGTCCAGTGCTCGGCGGGCCACTTGCGAGCGTGCTCCAGCTCTGGAGCGAGCTCCTCGGCCGGCACCCAGTCGTCCTCCTCGAGCACGACCTCTGGCTCGGTCTCGAACCGCCACGGGTACGGGTCCGCCTTGCCGGGCTTGCCGGGCCAGATCTTCGACCGGTCCTCGTACAGCTCGCCGGTGATGCGCACGGCGCCGCCGAACGCCTTCACGCGCGTCAGGTAGAAGACGATCAGGTCGCCCGGCTCCATCTGCTCGGCCATGTTGCGCCGGCCCTCCTTCATGCCGATCACGCGGAAGCCGTGCTCGCGCGTGGCAGCGAAGTTCTCGGGCGAGCCGGTGAGGATCCAGGTCTTCGAGGCCACCGGTGCTCAGGTTACGCTGGACCCATGAGCGAAGACGACACGCCCCTGATCGGCCCCGATGACACCGCATACCGGCTCGAGTTGACTCCGGCGCAGCTGAAGATCACCTACACCGCCCTGAAGTCGCTGCTGGACGACTTCGGCCACGACGAGCCCGATGTCCACCGCGTGATCCGCGAGGTCATCGACAAGCTGCCGGACGAGCACAGCCTGCGCGACATCAAGATCGGCCCCCTCTAGGGGACGGGCCCTCTTCTTTAGTCGATCCGGATTTCCTCGACCTCGGGCTTGCGCTCGCCGCGCTCGAGGCGCTCGAGGTACCAGTCGATCAGCGCGCGCATCGTGAGCAGGACCTCGCGCAACAGCGAGTTGAACTGCTCTTGAAGCTCGCGCGGGAGCCCGCGGCGGAGCGCCTCCGCCAGCGCCTCGCCGAGCGCGAAGAGCGGGGCCAGGTCCGGGCCCCCTGAACGCGGCGGTGGTGGGGGCTCGCGGAACTCGCGCTCCCACTCGCGCGTCCAGTCACCGTGCTGCCGCTGGCCCTGTTCCTGCTCCACTCTCGCTCCTCTCGAAATCCACTCGCAGCGCGCCGTCCTCGAAATGCGCGCCGGCCGGGCGATAGCCCGACATCGCGGTGGGCAGCATGATCGTGCGCTTCTGGCCGCCGACTCGGACGATCACCTCGAGCCCCACCTTCTTCAGCTCGATGTCGCCCTTCTGCACGAAAGGCAGCGGAAGGCGCAGCGTGGCGTGCCCGTTGTCGCTCTGGAGCTCCTGCGTGAGCTCCTCGTGCAGCACGGCGCCGGGGTCTGCGTCCGCGAATACCTCCGCGCCGAGGCGGTCGAGCATCTTCGGGCCGATCACCTCCTGCTCGAAGAACGGCGCCGTGAGGATCGGCACGGGCGAGAAGGCCGACTGCACGAGCTCCATCTGCTCGCGCTGGTGCTCCCGCCACGAGGCGAAGAAGCCGTCCATCTCGGGGAAGACGCGGTTCACCACCACCGCGTCGGTCAGGTAGCCGTACAGGTTCAGGTAGGTGAAGGTCCGCATCGCCTCCTTGACCACCATCCGATCCGGGTTCATCACAAGCCGGATCGAGGTGGTGGCGCGGTCGCGAAGGATGGAGTTCATCGCCACGAGGTTCCGCACCAGCCGCTCGACGTCGTCGTAGACGGCGTCACTCGGAAGCGAGACGTCGAGCAACGTGCGCGCGAGCGGCCTGCGCGGCCGACATGACGCGCCGCTCCCACGGGAACACCTTCTCGAGCCACCAGCTGGCCACGTCCGGGAACGACAGGAGCCTCAGCGTCTCGCCGGTGGGCGCGCAGTCGACGATGATCGCGTCGTAATCGCCGGACTCGTGGTGTGCCTTGATCTGCAGCAGCGAGAACAGCTCGTCCATGCCGGGCGGGCACTGTCAGCTCCTCGGCGGAGATCGGGTCGACGCCTCGATCGGCGAGCAGCTCGCCGAGCCAGTCCTGGACGGCCTCCCAGTGCCGTTCCATCTCGTCCTGGGCCTGGACCTCCTGGCCCCAGAGCAGGCTCCCGCACGGGGTCGGCGCGCCGGTGAGCTGCGTCTCGAGCGAGTCCGACAGGCTGTGCGCAGGATCGGTCGAGACGACGATCGTGCGCATGCCGGCCGCCGCGCACCGGCGTGCGGTGGCGGCGGCCACGCTCGTCTTGCCGACACCGCCCTTGCCGGTGTAGAGGATCGTCCTGGGCGCCATAGGGCGCCATCGTACGGCCTACGACTTCGGGCGAACGGTGATCGTGCCGCTGTCGGACCCGTTCGTGCCGTTGAACGACTCCGCCGAGAGCGTCACCACGTAGTCGCCGTCCCTGGGCGGCGTCCACGGATACGCGTGCGTGCCGTACGGGACGGTCGCCGACGCCGAGTGCACCACGGAGCCGTTGCGGCTGATCGTCATACGCACGCTCGAGCGCTTGGACACCGAGAAGCGGACGTACTGGGGGTTCTTCTCGACCAGCCGCGAGTGGTGACAAGGTCGAGCCGCGGCGACTCGCTGCCGTAGGCCTCGAACCGCGCCGGAGGCGTCGCAGTAGGCGCCGGGGCCGAGCTTCTCGCACAGGTTGGCGAGGAAGTCGGTCGCGAGCGTGTGGTACTCGAGCGTGGCCTCGGCGCCCGCGAGCGAGTACAGCGTCCAGGCGCCGGTGTCGTAGCCCGGCAGCTCCGCGCGGAGCGACACGTCGCCCTTCTCGAACAGCCGCATCGCGCGCCCGTGCTGCGCGATCGTCGCGTAGTCGTGAGAGGCCGTTGATGCTCTGCGCGAACGCGTTCAGCACGCGCAGCCCGCGCGAGAACGAGTAGATCAGGTAGTGGTTGCCGCCGTCACGGCCGCGCACGCGCACGCCCACGCGGCGCGCGCGTCGAGAAGGCGCGGATCGCCACGTCTCGCGACCGTCAGGTAGGAGGGGTCGGCGAGCAGCTGCGACGCCGCGCGACAGCGCCTGGATCGCGGTGCCCTGTGCCATGCGCGCTCATCCAGGGCGGCGTTCCGCCGCCGAAGCGGAACCAGTACTCCCACGTGGTGAACCGGCCACGACGCGACGCGATCGCGACCAGCTCGTCGAGCAGTGAGCGCAGGCGCTCGTCCCGGCCGGCTCTCCAGAGCGCGTTCGCCTTGCCGAAGTTCGCGAGCGGCTGGATCTGGAGGCCCTGGCCCGAGTAGTACTGGAAGATCAGCGAGCTGCCGGCGAACGACACGCGCTGTCCGCTGGCCGGGTACGGGCGGTCCGGCCAGTACTCGGTGTTGCGCGCGAGCTGCAGGAACAGGGCGGGCATCCGGCTGGCGTCGAGCCGCGTCGGCGCGCGCGATCGCCTCCAGCGTCTCGATCTGCGAGCTGATCTGGATCGCGGCGGGGCCCGCTGAGGTCGGCGCGCGTCCGGAGCGCGTCCGTGTACGCGCGGCGCCACTCCGAGCGCTGCTCGGCGGTGATCTCGACCGGCGTCGTAGCGCCTGGTTGATCGCCTTCCGCACGGTGGGCCCGGCGGCCGAGCGGGCGCGCGGGGCTCGGCCGCGCGGCCGGGCGGCGGGCGGCAGGTCCGTCGCGGCGCGCGACGGGAGGTACGGGTCGTCGCGCAGGACGGTCCCGTCGGGGCGCACCTCGAGCACGGGCGACGCCTCGGCCGGCGCGGCGAGGGCAGCCGCGAGCGAGTGCGGTGGCGGCTAGAGGTAGCCGCATCGCCTTCCGCCGCCGGGAGGTCCGGGCGGTCCGGGCGGCGGCGGGCCGCCGCGGCGCTCCGAGTAGCGCGCGAACCGCCGCGCGGTGCGGCAATACACGCGTGCGCCGGTTCGCTCGCAGAGGTTCTCCAGGAAGCCGGTCTGAAGCACGTGGTAGTCCCAGGTCGCGAGGTTCTTGTTCGGCAGCGCGTAGTACGACCAGCTGCCGGTGTCGTAGCGCGGCGTCTCGCGGCGTGCCCGCGCGTCGCCGGCGCGGAACAGCCGCCGCGCCCGCCGGTCGTTGTTCAGCTTCGCGTAGTCGTGCAGGCCTGTGATCGCCTGCAGGAAGGCGTTCAGGACGCGCAGCCCGGGCGCGAACGAGTAGAGGAGGTAGTGGTTACCCGCGGCCCGACGAGATCCGCACGCCGATGCGGCGGCGCCTTGCGGAAGACCGGCAGCGCGCGCGCTGGCCGCCTCCATGAAGCGCGGCTCGCCGAGGAAGATCGCGGCGCGGGACAGCGCCTGCATCCCGGTCGCCGTCGCCATCCCGCTCGTCCAAGGCGGATAGCCGCCGCCGAACGGGAACCAGTACTCCCACGCCCTGAAACCGGCGCGCCACGAGCGCACGCGCAGCATCGACGTGAGAAGCGCGCGCAGCATCTTCGGCTTGCAGTCCGCGGGCGCTCCTGGCATTCGGTCCATAGCCCGTTCGCCTTGCCGAAGTTCCCGAGCGGCTGGATCTGAAGCCCGTACCCGGCGTAGTGCTGCAGCAGCATCGGATCCTTGCCGAACGAGACGCGCTCGCCGATCGAGATGTCGGGCTCCTGCTCCCAGAACTCGATGTTGCGCTTGAGCTGGAGGAAGAGCGCGGGCATGCGGCCGCCGTTCAGGACACCGCGCTGCGCGAGCGTGGTCATGACGCCGAGGACGCGCGCGACCTGGATGCGGCAGCGGCGCCCGACGCTCGCGCGGTCGTAGAGCGCGTGCGCCTCCTTCAGGATGCGCGAGTAGCGCTCGTGCTGGCGCTCGCTGATCCCGCCTGCTTCGCGCGCGCGCGCCGAGCGCCTGCTTGATCGCACCGCCGGCCGGCCGGCCGGGCGGGCGGCGGGTCAGGCGTGATCGGCGCTGGATCAGGGGTCAGGTAGGGATCCCAGCGCTCCTCGATGCGGTCGCCTTTGACGACCAGCACGCGCTCGCCGGCGAGCGCCGGCGGGGCCGCCAGGAGCAGCATGGATAGAGCGATGAGCAGAAACGGCATTTCGTCTTCAACGGTTCAGCACGCAGGGTAGTTGCGGCTCGTAACGCGCCTCCTAGTAGCCTGCCCGCCGTGCTCGCACCGCTTCGACGCCTCGTGGCGATGCTCCTTCCGCTCCTGCTCGCCGGCGGCCTCCTGATCGGCTGTGGCGGGGACGACACGCGAGTCCGTCGCCGAGCTGCTGGACACGGCTTTCGAGAGCGAAATCGGGTCGGCCGACATGACGCTCGAGATCGAGGTCGAGCTCGACGGCGTGGACGAGCTTCAGGACCCGATCGAGATCTCGCTGGCAGGGCCGTACCAGAAGGGCCCGGAGGGAAAGCTCCCGAGCGTCGACTGGGACATCACCGTGGGCGCCCAGAACCAGAGCTTCAACGCCGGCCTCACGTCCACCGGCGATCGCGCGTTCGTCAGCTTCCAGGGCACCGATTACGAGGTCAGCCAGGAGACCGTGGCGCAGCTGAATCGCCAGCTCGCGGCTAGCCAGAACCGCGAGGGCGGGCAGGACCTGTCGGACTTCGGCGTGACGGCGCGCGAGTGGATCGTCGACGCCGAGGAGGAGGGCGACGAGGAGGTCGCCGGCGTGGACACGACCCACGTCTCGGGCAAGCTCGACGTGCTCGAAGATCCTCGAGGACCTCAACACGGTCGTCCAGGAGGCCGCGAAGCTCGGCGGGCAGGTCGGCCAGCAGGCGCCGCCGGCGCTTACGGACGAGCAGAAGGACCAGATCGAGGAGGTCGTCGACGACCCCGGCTTCGACGCGTACGTCGGCAAGGACGACGGCAAGCTTCACCGCCTGTCCGCCGACATCGAGTTCGACGTGCCCGAGGACGCCCGCGACCGGGTCGGCGGCCTCGAGGGCGGGCGCGTCTCGTTCTCGATCGAGTTCGCGAACATCGGCTCGCCACAGCCGATCGAGGCGCCCGAGGACGCACGTCCTATCGACGAGCTGACCCAGCAGTTGCAAGGCCTGCTCGGTGGCGCGCTCGGCGCTCCGCAGACGGGCGGGGGCGGCACGGCGGAGCCGGCGCCGCAGACGGAGCCGGAGAAGCAGAAGGCGTACGAGGACTGCGTGAGCACCGACCCGAGCGACGAGTCGGTCCAGGCCTTCTGCGAGGCGCTCCTCCAGTAGGGCCGGCGTGGATCTGAACAGCGTCGCGCCCTATGCGGCGCTCGGGGTGGCGCTCGTCGTCTTCCTGCTCGATCGACCTGCGCTTCTTCGCGCGCGGCCGGGAGCCGAGCTTCAAGGAGGGGGCGTGGTGGTCGCTCGGCTGGCTCGTCCTGAGCCTGGCTGGCGGCGCTCGTCGTCTGGTGCGTTCGACGACCGCGAGGCGGCTGTGCTGTACACGACCGTCTACCTGATCGAGCGGTCGCTCTCGCTCGACAACCTGTTCGTCTTCATCCTGCTGTTCGCGTACTTCGCGGTCCCGTACGAGCTGCGGGCGCGGCTGCTCTTCTGGGGCATCGTCTTCGCGATCGTCATGCGCGGCCTGGCGATCGCCGGCGGCATCGCGCTGATCGAGCAGTTCCACTTCGTCATCTACGTGCTCGGCGTGCTGCTCATCCTGCTGGCGGTGCGCGTCTGGCGCGGCGTCGAGGAGAACATCGACCCGGACCGCAACCTGATGGTGCGCCTCGTCCGGCGCATCTTCCCCGTCACGAGCGCCTACCACGGCAACCACTGGTTCGTACCTGGAGGGCGGCGTCCGGTACGCGACGCCGCTCCTCCTTTGCCTCGCGGCGATCGTCTTCGCCGACATCGCGTTCGCGATCGACTCGATCCCGGCTGCGTTCGCGATCACGCAGGATCCGCTGCTGATCTGGATGGGGAACATCTTCGCGCTGCTCGGCCTGCGCGCCCTGTTCGTGCTCGTCGAGGGCCTGATGCGGCGGTTCCGCTACCTCGACGAGACGATCGCGGTCGTCCTCGGCCTCGTCGGCGTAAAGCTCCTGACCGAGGACGTCGTGCACGTCAGCCCGGCAGGCGAGCCTCGCGTTCGTCGCCCTCGCCTTCACGATCGGGATCGCTGCTCAGCCTGTGGGCCGACCGCCGGCTAGGCGAAGTAGAAGACGAGCCCGAGGACCGCGTAGAGGCTCAGTAGCTGGACGCCCTCGAACCAGTTCGACTCTCCCTCCTGGGTGAGGAAGTTCGCGATCAGGACGGCGAACAGCATCGCGCCAAGCTCGTAGCCGTTGAACACGAGCGGCATCGGGCCCGGCCCGACCACATACGAGAGCAGGACGAGCAGCGGCGCGACGAACAGCGCGATCTGCGCGCTCGAGCCGATCGCGATGTTCACCGCCAGGTCCATCTTGTCCTTGGCCGCGACGAGCACCGCGACCCAGTGCTCGGCCGCGTTGCCGACGATCGCCACGACGAACACGCCGACGAAGAACTCGGACAGGCCGATCTCGTGCGAGGCCTCCGAGATCGACCCCACGAGGATCTCCGACATGAGGCCGACGAGGACCGCGGCGATCGCGAGCAGCCCGAGGGCCTTGCGGACGGTCCAGCCCTCATGGTGCTCGGCGTCCTCGTGCTCGTAAGGGTTGAAGACTGCGCGGTGCGTCTTCATCGAGAAGAAGAGGCCGGCGATGTAGCTCAGCATGAGGATGATCGCCACCCCGAACGAGAGGTCCTCGACCTCGTCGGAGAAGTCCTGCCTCTCCTCGCCGACGGCGGGTAGCTCGCCGCCGTGGATCAGCTGGAACGCGGCGGGCAGCAGCAGCGCCGCGAGCGCGAGGAGGAGCATCGCCGACTGGGCGTTCGCGGCGGTCCGGTTGAAGGTCTGCTTGTCGCGCTTCCAGCCGCCGACCAGCATGGCCGCGCCCAGCACGAGCAGGATGTTCCCGATGATCGAGCCGACGATCGAGGCCTTGACCACCTCGTGCAGGCCTTCCTTGAGCGCGAAGAAAGCGATGATCAGCTCGGGCGCGTTGCCGAACGTGACGTTCAGGAACCCGCCGATGCCGGGACCCGTCCGCTCGGCCAGCTCCTCCGTCGCCGTGCCCATGACCGCGGCCGTCGGGATCACGCCGAGCGCCGCGGCGGTGAAGACCAGTACCGGGGAGGCGTGCGCCAGCTCGAGCGCGACGGCCGCCGGGATGAAGATGCCGAGGTAGTAGACGGGCCGCACCGGCCCGGCACCTTAAAGGGCGCGAAGCGCCCTACGCCTCGTCGAACTCTTCGTCCGGCTCGAGGTCGTCCTCTTCGTCCTCGCCGTCGAAGTCGAGGTCCTCGTCGTCCTCCGACACCGCCTGGCGGCCGTCGCCGCCGTGGTAGGTGGACTGGAATTCCTCGAGCAGCTCGTCGCGCTGGGACTCGTCCAAGGGGCAGGTCGTCGGACACGAGCACCCAGTCCGCGCCCTCGAACTCCTCCATGTTGAAGATCTCCGAGTCCATCGACGGCGAGTCGTCCACGACCACCATGACCTCGGTCTGCGGGTTGAAGTACGTGCCCGGCCGGATCAGGAGATCGTCGAGCTCGAAGCGTCTCTGCTCTGCCATCGGCGCTATCTATACCTGATATGACACGGCCCCGACCACGTTGCCATCGGTACCTGGAGCGGCGGTCGATTCATGCGCTTCGGAGAGGCGGTCGACGAGGAGCGCCTGGTCTCGCTGCTGCGCCCGGGAGACGGCATCGCCACCGTGCTCACGGCGGACGTCTACGGGGAGGGCGAAGCCGACCGGCTGCTGGCGCGCGCGCTGGGGGGTCTCGCGCGCGACTCCTACTTCGTCGCGGGAGCGGTGGGCCACGACTTCTACGAGGGCGAGCGCCAGGGCGCGAAGGGCTTCCCGCGCTTCACGCAGACACGGAGCGACTACGCCGGCTACCTGCGGATGGCGACGGAGCGCTCGCTCGAGCGGTGCGGGCTCGACTTCTTCGACCTGCTGCTGCTCCACAACCCCGACCGCGAGGGCTACACGAGCGAGGCGGTGTGGGAGGGCATGCGCGCCCTCCGCGAAGCAGGGCTCGCCAGGCAGATCGGCGTCGCGCCCGGGCCCGCGAACGGTTTCACGCTCGACCTGATCGCCTGCTTCGAGCGCTTCGGCGATGCGATCGACTGGGCGATGATCATCCTCAACCCGCTCGAGCCGTGGCCCGGCGAGATGTGCCTGCCGGCGGCGCTCGAGGCGGACGTCCGGCTGATCACGCGCGTCGTCGACTACGGCGGGCTGTTCCACGACGACGTCCTGCCGGGGCACCGGTTCCCCGAGCACGACCACCGCGGCTTCCGGCCCGGCGGGCTGGGTGGAGGAGGGGCGCGAGAAGCTCGAGCGGATGCGCCACGTCGGCGCCGCGCATGGGCTGACGCCGCTGCAGCTCGCGTGCCAGTGGAACCTCGCGCACGAGCCCGTCGAGTGCGTCGTCCCCACCCTCATCCAGGAGCAGGGGGACGACGCGAAGCCGATCGAGGAGAAGCGGGCCGAGCTCGCCGCCGTCCCGCGCGACCTCCGCCTCAGCCCGGACGAGGTGGTGACGATCGCCCAGATCGGCGACAACAAGGGCTGCATGAAGCTGAAGGGCGGGGTGCCCGACCACGACGGGCCGGAGCTGCCCGACCGCTGGGAGCTGACCCCGGAGCTGAGCCGAGCTGGCCGGCCGCTGGGGAATCGAGCCACACAAGGACCTGATCCCGACGCACTAGGCGCCGGCGGCTAGAGCAAGCCCTTCTTCTCGTCCCCGGCAGGTATGGGCTCGCAGAAGAGGATCGTCGGCGGCTCGGCCAGGTAACCGAAGACCTCCTGCATCGGCGCCATGTGGGGCTGCCCGAAGTGCGCGTCGAGGTCGGCCTGGGAGCGCCAGCGCTCGACGATGCTGAACGTCCCCGGTTCGTTCTTTGAGCGGTGGAGCGTGTACTTCACGCATCCGTCCTCGCCGTGGGACGCCTCGATCACTCCGCGGAGGAGCTCGAGCGCCCGCTCCTCGTGCTCGGGCTTGACCTGCGCGATCGCGACGACGGTGACCTCATCCATGCGGTCAGGCTCCCAGCTCGCGCAGCTGCCTGTCCACCTCTTCCTCGACGTCGAGCGGGGGCTCGCCCTTCCGCGCGCGGCGCTCGTTCCTCGCGATCACGAGCTGGCGAACCTCGTCTCGCAGGGCCTCGTCGCGGCCGCTCGGGCCTGGGTGCCCGTGAGCGCCGCGTACTCCGCGTCGACGTCGAGCGGAGCTCTCCCCGCGGGCCACCCGCAGCGCCGACTTCGCCTCGAGCATCTGGCGCGTCTCCGCCTCGGCCTCGGCGTCGTAGGCGGCGGTGCCCGGCTGCGGCCCCTTCGGCCGGTCGGGCTGGTCGAGCGAGAACGCTCCCTTGCCGATCCCCTCGTACAGCCGGCCGGATCCCACGTACACGACGGCGGCGACCACTGCGGCCACTACCGCGAGGACGATCACGACGGTGCCGAAGGTCTCCTCCATCGCGGTCCGTACATTCGTCTACCCCATGTGGCGCCGGCTGAGACGGAGGACGATGGCCCCCAGCCGGCCGGCGATCTTTCCGGAGCAGCTCGGGCTCGTCCTGCTCTGCGCCGCCGCCATCGGCTTCGGCGTGTGGCTGATGGTGCGATTGCTCGCCGGATAGAGCTTCGATACCCTTCCTGGGCACGATTTTGACTGACGAATCAATCAGGAGCGCCTAAGTGGTCGATTTTTCGCTTACCGATGAGCAAAAGGACATGCGCGAGATGGCGCATAACTTCGCCGAGAAGGAGATGCGCCCGGTCGCCTGGGACTACGACAGGGACGGCACGTGGCCGCAGGAGATCATCGAAAAGGCCTGGGAGGTGGGGCTCATGAACACCCACATCCCGGAGGAGTACGGCGGGCCCGGGCTCGACTACGTGACCGGCTGCATCATCGAGGAGGAGATGGGCTGGGGCTGCTCGGGCATCGGCACCTCGCTCATGTGCAACGGCCTCGCCACCGCGCCGATCGGGATCGGCGGCTCGGAGGAGACAAAGAAGAAGTACCTCGGCGCCCTCGCGGAGGAGCCGAAGCTCGCCTCGTTCTGCCTCACG
Source organism: uncultured Thermoleophilaceae bacterium (assembly GCA_963846865.1). Lineage (GTDB taxonomy): Bacteria > Actinomycetota > Thermoleophilia > Solirubrobacterales > Thermoleophilaceae > DASPHG01. The sequence continues at coordinate 176,755 of CAWJXU010000011.1, forward strand.
GAGCCGGACGCCGGCTCGGACGTGTCGGGCATGAAGACGACGGCCGTCCGCCAGGGCGACAAGTACATCCTGAACGGCTCGAAGTGCTTCATCACGAACGGCGGCTACGCGGACTACTTCACCGTCTACGCCAAGACCGACAAGGACGCCGGCCACAAGGGCATCTCGGCGTTCGTCGTCGAGAAGGAGTGGGGCGTCCAGGTGGACAAGAAGGAGGACAAGCTCGGACAGCGCGCCTCCAACACCGCGACCGTCAGCTTCAACGACGTCGAGGTGCCCGCCGAGAACCTGCTGGGCGAGGAGAACAAGGGCTTCAAGCTCGCGATGATGACCCTCGACCGGACGCGGCCGGGCGTGGCCGCCATGGCCGTCGGCATCGCGCGTGCGGCGTTCGAGTTCGCCCGCGACTACTCGCTCGAGCGCGTGCAGTTCGGCGTCCCGATCGCGATGCACCAGGCGATCCAGTTCATGATCGCCGACATGGCGACCAAGATCGAGGCGTCGCGCCTGCTCGTGTGGAAGTCGGGCCAGCTGCTCGACATCGGCGAGCGCAACACGCTCGTCTCGTCGCACGCGAAGCGGTTCTCCGCCGACACCGCGATGGAGGTCACGACGGACGCCGTTCAGGTCTACGGCGGCTACGGCTTCATCAAGGAGTACCCGGTCGAGAAGCTGATGCGCGACGCGAAGATCATGCAGCTGTACGAGGGCACGTCCCAGATCCAGCGCCTGGTCATCGCCCGCGAGGTGCTGATGCCGCGCAACATCTCGGAGCCGCAGCCGGAGGCCGTTGGCGCCGGGGCGTAGCCTTTAAGCCAACAGGCGAGTGTTGCACAGGGCCGCCTTCGGAGCGGCCTCTTTCGTCAGAACGGCGCGTCCAGCACGTCGCGGGCGACGTACTCGTCACCGTCACGCTCGTAGAGGACCACGACCGGCAGCTCGTCCCGGACATGGACCTGCAGGTGCTGCAGGCTCAGCCTGGCGCGGTCGGCCGGCCGTACGGTGAAGTCGATCACTTCCTCGCCGTCCGCCGGCTCGTTCAGGCGCAGGCTCAGGTGATCGGGTTCGACCTCGACGAGGAGGCCCTCGAAGCTGTTGCCTTCACCGCCGCTGTCACCGCCGCCCGAGAGGGCGATCACCACGGTCAAGCCGACCATCAGCACTGCGGCGGCGACGAGCCAGATCAACTTCTGGCGTGTCGTCATGGCCCTGCCGCCCCGTGCGTCACGATGACGCACACTACGGGGCCAGAGCGCAAACAATTCGGGCTCGTGAAGCGGGCGTCGCTCTCGAGCGTGCTCGCGATACCGGTCGCGCTCGGCGTCGCAGCCGATCACCGGAGGATCGACGCCGGGGAATCCGTCCGGGGCCGCGCGATCGTCGCGCAGCGACAGGGCGCCGACGAGGCGCAGACCAAGGTCCTCGTCATCGGCCAGATCCACGGTGACGAGCCGGGCGGCCCGAAAGTGATCGAGGCGCTTCAAGGGATGCGAGTCCCGCGCGGGGTGGCGCTGTGGACCGTCAGGAGCATGAACCCCGATGGCGCGCGCCTTCGGATTCGCCAGAACGTCCGGGGGATCGACCTGAACCGCAACTTCCCGCGTGGCTGGCGGAGGAGCCCGCGGGGGAGCCGCTACTACGGCGGTCGCCGCCCGCTCTCGCAGCCGGAATCGCGCGCGGCCGCCAGGCTCATCCGGCGGCTGCAGCCACGCCTCACGATCTGGTTCCACCAGCCGTACGGCTTCGTGGTCGAGACTCCCAGCGCGGACCGGCGCGTGTGGCGGCGGTACGCGCGGCTTGCGGGGATTCGCACCGGCCGACTGCCGAGACTTCCGGGCACGGCCACCCGCTGGCAGAACCACCGTTTCCCCCGCTCAGATGCCTTCGTGGTCGAACTGGCGGGGGGCCGGATCTCGCCGGCCACCGCGCGTCGCCACGCCAGGGCCGTGCTGGGGCTTGCCCGCTGGGTGAGGCGACGAGCGGCGTAGGCTCACCGGGTCATGGAGGGACGTCGCCGGCTCAGGACCGCGATGCGCGAGGGGGAGCAGGTCTCGCCGCTGGAGCTGTTCTTCGACCTCGTCTTCGTGCTGGCCCTCACCCAGTGCACGCAGCTGATGTCGGACCACCCGACGTGGGAGGGGCTCGCACAGGGCCTGCTCGTACTGGGGCTGCTCTGGTGGGCGTGGGTCGGCTACTCGTGGCTCACGAGCGTGGTCGATCCCGAGGAGGATGCGGTTCGGCTCATGATCTTCGCCGCGATGGCCGGGCTCCTGATCGTTGCTCTGGCCGTGCCCGACGCATTCGGCAGTCGCGGCCTTGCTTTCGCGCTGGCGTACGGCGCCGTCCGGGCCGCGCAGATCGGCCTGTTCCTGCTCGCGAGCCGTGAGGAGCCCGGGCTGCGGCACTCGGTCGTCGGGCTCGCGCTCAGCACGGGCCTGGGCGTGTCGATTCTCGTGGCCGGCTCGTTCCTCGACAGCGACGCGCAGGACGGCCGTCTGGGCGCTCGCGCTCGCCCTCGACATGGGCGGCCCGTTCTTCATCAACAGCGAAGGCTGGCGGCTCGTGCCCGCGCACTTCGCGGAGCGGCACGGGCTGATCGTGATCATCGCGCTCGGCGAGTCGATCGTGGCCATCGGCGTCGGCGTCGCCGGCGGAGCTCACGCTTCGGCCAGGGCAGTGGCCGCTGTCATGGGCATCGGGCTCGCGGCGGCGATGTGGTGGCTGTACTTCGACGTCGTGGCGCTCGTCGCCGCCCGCCGACTGGAGCACGCGCCGCCCGGGCGCGTGCAGAACGAGATGGCGCGCGACTCGTACTCGTACCTCCACTTCCCGATGATCGCGGGGATCGTGCTGGTCGCGCTCGGGCACGAAGAAGACGCTCGTGGATGTCGAGCGAACCGCTGAAGACGGTGCCCGCCTTCGCGCTGCTCGGCGGGCATGGCCGCGTACCTGCTCGCGCACGTCTCGTTCCGCTACCGCCATGTCCACACGATCAACACGCGGCGCGCGACTGCTCGCCGTGATCCTCTCGCGTTCCTGCCGGTCGCGACCGAGATCCCGGCGCTCGCGACGGTGGCCGTGGTGACCGTCGCTCGCCTGGCTTCTGATCGTCATCGAAACGCGCAGCTACGGCGAGGGCCGTGACCGCGTGCGCCACGAGCGACTTCGCGCCCGAGGCGCCACCTAGCGTGGGCCGGCGGGCACTCGCAGGCCTCCTGGCTCTCGCGGTCGCCGCCGGCGGGCTCTTCGTGGTGGGCTGCGGCGGCGGTGACGACGGCGGCTCCGGCGAGGTGGCCGGGACCGAAGCAGACGACAAGCTCACCGGGACCGAGGGCGAACGACAAGCTCGACGGAATGGCGGGCGAGGACGTCGTGCAGGGCGGGGCCGGCGACGACGAGATCACGGGCGGCGACGACCCCGACTTCCTCTACGGCGGCGACGGCGACGATCGCTTCCTCGCGAGCGAAGACGACGCGGTCGACGTGCACGACTGCGGCGAGGGGACGGACGTCGTCACCGAGCCGGATGCGCGCGACCAGCTCTTTCCGAGTTGCGAGAAGCGTGCACTGGACGAACCGCCCGCCGGGGGAGCCGTACGAGAACACGATCGTCCGTCGCAGCCCAGGCGCGAAGCGGGACGCCGCTCGTGTTCGACGCCACCTGCCCGGATGGATGCACGCGGCGTCATCGAATTGAGGCACGTCCGACGGACCGCAAGCTGCTCGGGGAGGGCCGCTTCGACCTGGCCGCGGGCGAACCCGGCACGGATCCGCGCTTCCGTGACACCGGCTCGGCGAGCAGCGGCTCGCAGGCGGCTACGTCCGCGTCGTCGCTGCGCTCCGACGGCGTGAACAGCGGCTTCAACACGTTCATCGAGCAGTAGGCTCGCCCGCATCGAGGAGAACGCCTCCAGCGCCGGCTGACCGGCGCGACCGCGACGGTCGCGAGCGCGGGTGTCGTGGGCTCGGCGGGCTCGGTCGCGAGCGCGGGCGTATCGGCTCGGCCGGGACGGTCGCCAGCGCCGGGTGATCGGCTCGGCGGGAACGGTCGCGAGCGCGGGCGTGGTCGGCTCGGCTGCGATCGTGACGAGCGCCGGGATGGTCTTCAGCGCGGCGAACGTGAACTGCGCCGCCTGCATCGCATGCGCGGCATGCGTCGACTGCGTCGGCTGCGTCGGGTGCGTCGGGTGCATCGGCCTGCGCGGCGCGGTCGGAAAGGTCGGCGCCCGCGGCGTAGTCCTACGATCCCCCGGTGGCCGCTCAGCGCAAGCCCCGCGGCGTCACCCGGCGCGCCGTCGCCGAGACGACCAAGCTCGCGGACGCTGCAGGCGGCCGTCCGCGAGCCGGTCCGCAGGCGCCAGGGCCCCGGCGATCCGTTCAGCGGGGAGCTGCGCAGGCGAGACGTGCTGCCGCTGCTGGTGATGCACCTGATGGTCCGGGGCCCGTCGTACGGGAACCAGCTGATGGACCGGATCTCGGAGCTGACCGAGGGCGTGCTCTCGGTGAACCCGAACACGATGTACCCGTTGCTTCGCCAGCTCGAGAGCCGCGGCCTGATCGAGGGGCGCTGGGAGCACCCCGAGCGCCGCAGCCGCCGCTACTACTCGCTCACCGCCGAGGGCAAGAAGGAGTACCGGCGGCTGCGCAAGGAGGTGCGCCCGTTCCTCGACTCGGTCGGCGCGGTCGATCGACGAGATCGCGCGCGAGGTCTATGGCGACGATTAAGCGCGGTGGCGCCACGTGGAGGTCGACGCCGAGGCGGCGTGGCGGCTGTGGACCGACGTCGCGCGCTGGCCCGCGTTCGTGGAGGGCTTCAAGCACGTCGAGCGCGAGAGCGGCCGATTGGCCGGCGCAAGGGCGCGCGATCCAGTGGGTCTCGACGCCCGGCGGGCGCGGGCACCGTCAGCGAGAAGGTGATCGCGCTCCGAGCCGCCGCACCGGCTCGTCACGCAGGTCTTCGAGGACGCGATGACGGCGACCCAGGCCGTGACGTTCGGGCCGGGCGACGGACGGACGCACGTGGATGGAGTTCGAGCTCGAGTACCGGCTCGACCCAGGCCGGCTTCCTCAGGCAGATCACGGACGTCCTGTTCATCCGCCGCGCGCTCGCCGCGGCGATCGACCGGACGCTCCACCGCTTCGCCACCGAAGCGGAAGACGAAGCGGCGCTGTAGCCTGCCGCGGGCCGCTACCACGGAGGAACCGACCGTATGTACGTATTCAAAGCTGCCGTCGTAGGCGCGGGCACGATGGGCGGGGAGATCGCCCAGGTGATCGCGTCGTCCGGCGTCGACGTCGTGCTGAAGGACGTCGAGCAGAAGTTCGTCGACCAGGGGCTCGAGAAGGCCAAGCAGGTCACACAGGGCCAGCTCGGCTCGCTCGTCAAGAAGGAGAAGATCACCCAGGAGGACGCCGACAAGCAGGCCGAGGAGATCGTCGGCCGCATCACCGGCACCACCGAGTACGACGGCTTCGGCGACGTCGACTTCGTGGTCGAGGCCGTGCCCGGAGCGGATGCAGATCAAGCAGGCGGTCTTCGCCGAGCTGGACGCCGTCACGCCCGGCCACGCGATCCTCTCGTCGAACACGTCGGCGCTGTCGATCAGCGAGATGGGCGAGGCGACGAGCCGGCCCGACAAGGTCGTCGGCTTCCACTTCTTCTACCCGGCGTCGATGATGCGCCTGATCGAGGTGATCGAGGGCGACGAGACCTCGCCGGAGACGGTCCAGGCGGCCGCGAACTTCGCGCAGCAGATCAAGAAGACGCCGATCAAGTGCGGCGAGGCGCCCGGGTTCGTGGTGAACCGGATCCTCAACTCGTCGGTGTCGGAGATCTGGAGGGTCCAGGAGGAGGAGGGCATCGACGTCAAGGAGCTCGACAAGGTCATCCAGGAGTCGAAGACGGTGCCGATGGGGCCGTTCTTCCTCACGGACCTGCTCGGGCTGGACACCGTGCTGCACGTCGCCGAGCACCTGAAGGAGAGCTACGGCGACCGCTTCTACGTCCACTCAGGCATGAAGGAGCTGGTCGAGGCGGGCAACCTCGGCCAGAAGACCGGAAAGGGCTTCTATGAGCACGGCAGCTGAACAGGCATCCGCGACCGACACGCTCGTCGAGCGGTTCGGGCTGAAGGCGCTCGTCGAGTCCTGCCTCGTCCTCGAGGAGGGGATCGCCTCCGCGAAGGACATCGAGATCGGGATGATGATGGGCGCCGGCATCCTGCCCGGGCCCGTTCGCGCGCGCCGACGCGCAGGGGCTCGACGACGTGCTCGAGGCGCTCGAGCGCGCGAGCAGGCGAGTGGGGCGAGGGCTTCGAGCCGCCGCTCATCCTCCGCCGGCTGGTCGCGCAGGGGAGGCTCGGCCAGAAGACCGGCCAGGGCTTCTTCCCCTACCCGCAGGTCGAGGGCGACGACATCGTCAAGCTCGAGGACCGCGGCGACATCGGGATCGTCTGGCTCAACCGGCCGCCGGCCAACCCGCTCTCGCCCGAGCTGGTGCAGAAGCTGATCGACACGTGGGAGGAGGCCGAGGGCAAGTTCCGGGCGCTCGTCTTCGCCTCGTCGAACATCTTCACGTTCTGCGCCGGCGCGGACATCAAGGCGTTCACGAAGATGGACCCCGGCAAGGAGGGCCGCGAGCTCGTCGAGTCGGCGCACCGCTTCATGCGCGGCATGGAGCAGTCGAAGACCGTCACGATCGCGGCGGTCAACTCGATCGCGTTCGGCGGCGGCTGCGAGCTGGCGATGGCGTGCGACTTCCGGATCGCCGCGGAGTCGGCCACCTTCGGCCAGCCCGAGATCAACCTCGGGATCATCCCGGGCTTCGGCGGCACGCAGCGGCTGCCGCGGCTCGTGGGAGAGGCGAAGGCGCGCGAGATGAACCTCGTCGGCGACCCGATCGACGCCTACGACGCCTACCGCTACGGCCTCGTGAACCAGGTCGTCCCGGACCACGAGCTGCTCGACACCGCGCTCCTGTGGGCGCGCAAGATGTCGCAGCAGGCGCCGCTCGCGATCGAGCAGATCAAGAAGGTCTCGGCCCAGCCCGAGCTCGACAAGGGGCTCGAGGTCGAGGGCGAGGGCTTCGCGGCCGTGTTCGGGTCCGAGGACGCGAAGGAGGGCATCGGCGCCTTCCTGGGCAAGCGTCAGCCAAAGTTCCAGGGGAAGTGACGCCGCTCCGCCACCTCCACCGACGCCGCCCGCCTCGCCGACCTGCTCAGCCGGGCGGAGCGGGCGGTCGTCCTGACGGGCGCGGGGATCTCCGTGCCGTCGGGGATTCCCGACTTCCGCACGCCCGGGAAGGGGCTGTGGGAGAAGGTCGATCCGATGAAGGTCGCCCACATCGACGCGTTCCGCCGCTCGCCGGACGAGTTCTGGACGTTCTACGGCCAGCGGTTCGCGATGCTCGTCGGAGATCCAGCCCAACCCGGCGCACGACGCGGTCGCCGAGCTCGAGCGGCGCGGCGTCGTCCGCGGGGTGATCACCCAGAACATCGACCGCCTCCACCGCGCGGCGGGCTCCGAGAACGTGATCGAGGTGCACGGCTCGATCGAGTGGTGCATCTGCGAGATGTGCGGCGGCAAGGTCGGCTACGACGACGTCAGCCGGATGCTCGCGAACGGCACGCCCGACGCCCGAGTGCGCCACCTGCATCACGCCGCTCAAGCCGAACGTCGTGCTGTTCGGCGAGATGCTCCCCGAGGATGCGATGGCGGACGCCACGGCGCTCGCCGCCGAGGCGGACCTGATGCTCTGCATCGGCTCGTCGCTCGAGGTCTACCCGGTGGCCGGGCTGCCCGGCCTGACGCTCGACAAGGGCGGCCGGATCGCGCTCGTCACGCAGGGCCCGACCCCGTACGACCGCGGAGTCGCGAGGTCAAGCTCTCGGGCGACGTCGTGGCTGAGCTCGAGGCCGTCCTCGCCGCGCTTCCGAGCTGAAGCCCGAGACGCTCATCATCCTCATGATCGCCGCGCTGTTCGGCGTGGGCGTGCTGACCGGCGGTGGGGACGAGGACGACCCCGAGCCAGACCCTCGGAGGGTCTGACCGCGTCGACGTCGAGCGCGTCGCGCGCCGCCTCGAGCGGATCCGCGAGCTCGAGTTCAAGCGCATCCCGCCGGTGCGCACGATCAGCGCGGAGGAGGCGCGCGAGGAGGGGCTCGCGGTCGCTCGACGAGGAGTACCCGCCCGAGCGGCGCGCGGCCGACGAGGAGGTCCTGACGATGCTCGGGCTGCTGCCCGAGGGCTCCGACCTGCGCGAGCTCGCGGGCACGATCTTCGGCGAGGAGGTCGCCGGCTTCTACGACGACGAGAAGAAGCAGATGACGCTCGTCGCCGGGTCCGGCGAGGGCACCGAGGGCGAGATCACGCTCGCGCACGAGCTGACGCACGCGCTCGAGGACCAGCACTTCGACCTCGGCCTCGAGAGGAGGCCTCGACGACGAGCGGACCGCGCGCTCGGCGCTGGTCGAGGGAACCGCGACCGTCGCGATGGTCGACTACCTCGCGCGCTTCCTCACCGGCGGGGTCGTCGGCCGGAGCCAGGCTGCTCGCCCAGCTCCAGGCGGCGGACCTGCTCGAGAGCGAGAGCGGCCTGCCGCCGTACCTCCAGCGCTCGCTGCTCTTCCCGTACTCCGCCGGCGCGCGCTTCGTGGACGCGATCGGCACGTGGCGGCCCGCGAACCGGGCGCTCCGCGGCGACGGGCCCGGTCTCGACCGAGCAGGTCCTGCACCCGGACAAGTACCGCGCACGCGAGCGGCCGCTGCGCGTGAAGGCGGCGCGGCCGCCGGGCTCGGGATGGGAGAAGGACGCGTCGGGCACGATCGGCGAGTTCGACACGAGCGAGCTGATCCGCTCGTCCGACTCGCCCGAGCGGGCAGAGCGCGCGGCGGCGGGCTGGGGCGGCGGGCGCTACGCGCTGTGGCGAAGGGACGGGACGAGCGTCGCTCACCCTGGCGTGGCGCTGGGACACGCGCCGCGACGCGGCCGAGTTCGTCGTCGGCGCTTCCGCGCTACATCGAGCGGTCGCTGGACGGCCGCCGCGCCGAGGTGGAGGTCGGGCCCGACCGTACGGCTCACGATCGGCCCGGCCGAGTAGGGTCGCCGCCATGCCGCGCACGCTACGTCCACATCGAGCGCGTCCGCTTCGGCGACCTCGACGCGATGCGCCACCTGAACAACGTCGTCTTCCTGCGCTACTTCGAGACCGCGCGGATCGCGTTCATGCGCGACATGTTCCCCGCCCACGACCCGGCGCACCCGGAGACGACGAAGACGCGGCTTGATCTTCGCCGAGTGCCACATCAACTACCGCTCGCCGGTGCACTTCGACGAGGAGGTCGCGATCGAGTGCGCGGTGGGGGAGATCCGCCGCTCGGCGTTCCAGATGCGGTTCCAGATGACGGTCGACGGCCGGCTGGTGGCCGACGGGTACGGCTGGCTGGTCGGGTTCGACTACGAGGCGCAGCGCTCGTCGCCGCTGCCCGAGCCGCTCCGCGAGGCGCTCGAGGCAGCCGCTACGTGAAGTCGATGCCGGCGGACGACGCGTGTCCTTGTTCTCGCCGTCCTCGTTCGTCAGGTAGCCGCAGAACTTCCCGCTGGTCTTCTTGTCGCCGCCGAAGATGTTCCGCGACTCGCTCGAAGCGGCCGTCCGCGTCGGTCGTGATCGCGCGCATGTAGAAGATCTCGGCGTGCTCGTTGCGCGTGACCTCCTTCTCGACGGTCGACGCGCACCGGCCCTGGTCGTTGTCGTGGTACAGCACGCTCAGGTAGTAGGCGCGCTCGCGGCTTGCGCCTTGCCGAAGGCGGTCGACCCTGAACTTCTCCGCCCGGTCGATCTCCTTGGGTGCCTGCAGGTGGAGCGTCGCCGCCGACGCGCGCCGCTGTGGGCAGAGCAGCGACGATCAGGGCCGCGAATACGAGATTCCTGCACCATCCAGGCCGAAGCCTAGTCGTAGCGTGCGACCCAGATGCGCGTAGCGCGGGTCGGCGCCTCCTACCTCGCGGCCGTTCACCCATGACGCGTCCGACCGGGCGCTCGAGGCGCCGCCGCGCCTCGATCGCCCGCGGCATCCGCGGATCGCGTGCGCGTGCGGCTGTCATCGGGACCACTGTCGCTCTCATGTGAATAGCTTCACCTCCCTCCGGGCGTCTGCCTTCCGCCCACTGGGCCGAAATTTCAGCGCCGCCGTTCGACATGTGGGTGAAAAAGCCGTGAAGTAGCGCCTACGCGGTGCCGGCGGCCGTGCCGCTCCGGCGTGCGGCGGCCGCCATCTGCTCGACGGCGTCCGACCAGCGCGGTCGTCGTCGGCCGCCGAGAGCTCGCCGTCGAGGGCGGCGTTCGCCGCCCGCGCCACCGGCTCGCGCAGCGGGCGCAGCGGTGCCGCGAACTTCTCGTCGAGCTCGCCGAGCAGCGACTCGAGCGCGACGCGAGCCTGGAGCGCGGCCTCGCGGGTCCGGCCGGCGTCCAGGTCGAGCTGCGCGCGCAGCAGCAGCTCCTCGCCGACGAGCAGCGTGTCGCGGCCGCCGAGGATCGCCGCAAGCCGCTCCTGCGGCGCGAGCGCCTCGCCGCGCTTTCGCTTCGCCGGCTCCTTCGGCAGCTCGACCGCGCGCCCGAAGCGGCCGTCGGCCACCTGCTCGCCCTCGCCGTACCCCAGCCGCACGACGAGCGCGTGGTCGGCGCGGACGTCGCGCGCGTACGGGTCGCCGGCGGCGGCGCGATGGCTGCGCAGCACGAAGTTGAGCTCGCGCGTGGCGGCGGCCACCACGTCGTCGCTGTCGCCTGCCGCGGTCGTCGAGCCAGGCATCGGCGTCGCCCGCGGAGTCGTAGCGGCTTCGCCTCGACGATCGTCGCGCGCGAGGTGGGGACGGGCTCGACGTCCGCCGCGCCCACTGCCTTCGGCCGCCGGCGCCCCAGCAGCCGCCGCTGCGGCGCGCCGAGCGTCCTGAGCACGACGACGCGCTCAGGCTCGGCGTCCGGCGTCGCGCGGCGCAGGTAGCGGCCGTCGTGCGGCCCCAACAGGAAGCCGAACTCGAACTGGACGAACGGGAAGTGCGCTATTCGCCTTGGTGGGCGTCGCTGCTGCGGTGCTTCTTGACCGGGATCGCGTACTTCGAGGTCTCGGTCGGCACCGTCGGGTTGTCGATCTCACGCAGTCGCGCGATCAGATCGCTCCACTGATCGGGCTTCAGGACTGCGAGCGCCTGGATGCCCTGCTTCCTGTTCGTGCCGAAGAGCGGCTGGAAGCCGACGTGGATGTGGTCGGCGTGGTCGCCCATCGCGAACGTGGGCCCGCCCTTCTCGATCAGCGAGATGATCTGGTCCGGCTGCCAGCGTGCCCTGGAGCTGGAGCAGCACGTTGATCGTCTGGTCGGTGATCCCTCCAGGCTCCTGGTGGCCGAGGATCGGGATGCCGTTGATCATCGCGATGTCGACCGCGTTGCCCGAGGAGTGGTGCGAGACGTTCCCCGACGACGTGTAGAACCCATGGCCGCACTTGAGCGAGGTCACGGTGGCGCGGAAGCCGCGCTCCGCGAGCACGGCCAGCGTGGCCAGCACGCGCCGGTCGATCTGGCCGGACTGGATGTCCTGGCGGCCGCAGGGGTAGACCTCAATCCGCTCATCGCCGAGCACCCGCTTCTCGAGCAGCGGCTTCGGCATGAGCAGGACCTGGCCGATCGACGTGCCGTCCTCTCCGTAGAGGGCGTTCTTGCCGGCGGCGCGGTAGATCGCGGTGGCCTCGAGCAGCTTCCAGCCGTCGAGGATCGGCTTCGGGTCGATCCGCGGAGCGCCGCGGCCGACCGGCCGGATCTCGAAGTAGGTATGGGCGGCCTTGCCCTCGACGGTGCGGCCGATGCGGCCGAGGATCGTGCCGCCGATCACACGCGAGCCCTCGCGCAGCGACTTCAGGCGGACGTCCTTCGCGTTCAGGCCGAACGCGCGCGAGAAGTAGTTGCGGAACGTCGTGAAGCCCTCGAGCGATCCCTTCGAGTTGAGGATCTGGTCGTCGCCGCCGGCCACACGTGAGTTCGGCCGGCCGGGATGCGCGAACAGGCGCTCCTTCAGCGGGATCGTCGGGCGCGGAGCGGGCGCTGTGCTCTCGCCCTTGTTCGCTTTCCCGTTCGTGACCGAGTCGGACGTGTCGAGCTGACGGCCTGCCGACGCCGGGCGGGTCGGCTTGTCGTCGTTGGCCGGAATCGCCTGCGCGTGCGAAGCCGGGTCGCTCGCGTCCTGCTTCGGCACCGGATAGGTCTGCGACACAGAGCCGAGGTGCGCGTAGGTGAAGCGGTTGCCGTAGACGTCCTGGAGGACGACGTGGCGGCCGAGCCGGCGGTTGCGGCCGATCCTCTTGATGACGCCGTCGTTGACGGCGACGACCGGCGAGCCCTCGCGGGCGAAGATGTCGATGCCGCGCCGCGTGATCGAGCCCTCGACGACCCGGGCCGCGTTCTCGCCGCGCTGGAAGCGCTGCTCGGCCTCGATCTCCGAGATGTCATCCGCGTAGCGCGCGCGAGCGGCGACGGGGAAGCGGGCCTCGGTGAGACCCGTGAGTGACGAGACGAGATCGTCCGGCATCTGCTTGATGCGCGTGGCACGGAGCAGGACGGAGTCGACGTACCAGTCGGCGTGGTTGTAGGCGAAGATCGCGCGCCGCACGTCCTGCTCGTAGCCCGCCGCCTTCAAGTACCGCGCCGCGGCGAAGATCGCGTCGACCGGGTTGTACGGGTCCTTCTTGCCGTCCTTGTTCGCGTCGACGCCGTAGGCCCGCCACGTGGACGGGATGAACTGCATCCAGCCGAGCGCGCCGGCCGAGGAGACGTTCAGGTTGCGGCCGTAGTCGGTCTCGATCTCGTTGATGGCGGCGAGCACCTGCCAGTGGATGCCGTACTGGATTCCGGCGGCCTGGTAGATCGAGAGGAGGAAGATCGGGACCTGGAACTTGCGGATGACGAAGTTCGGGACGCCGGTCACGCGCGACGGACCGGGCAGCGCGTCGAAGAAGGTCGGGTTGGAGCGAGTCGGTGAGCCGTCCGGGTTGCGCAGGTCCGTGCCGCGCTTCCGCTTCCGGTCGCGTGGACCCTCAAGCTTTCCTTCAGGGTCAAGCCCGGTCCCTTCCTCGACCTTCGCCTTGAGGGTCGTCGTTCTCGGCTCGGTCCCTGCTGCGCGAAGGCTTCTGCTCGTCCTGGTCGGTGCTCTCGGGGGGACCGGGGTTCGGCGTCGTCGGCACGGTCGGCTCAGAGGGTGCGGGCTCATCGTCGGGCGCGGGGATTCCCGGCACCGATGGGATCTCGATGTCCTCGAGCGGAGTGCCCGGCGGGACGTCGACCTGTACCGGCACGAGCTGGCCCGTGTCGAGCCGGACCATGATCGTGCGCGTCTCGGCTGTCGCAGGCAGGCCCCCGAGCGCAAGCGCGGCTGTCGCGACAAGCGCGGCAACCAGCAGCGTGTAAAGGAGCCTGATCTTCATGCCCGGTCTCACTGTCCTCCCTCAGGCCCCTCGAGCGGCCCGCGTCCCGCGCGCAAGGTACCACCAGACGCGCCCACAACCGCCAGAACGCTATCTAGTGAATTCGACGTACGCAATGGGGAACCGTTACGAGCCATCCGTGGTGGTTCTTTCGGCGTACCCATTACTCCTCCTGAGGGAAACCAACGTCGAGCGGACGGGCAACTTGCGACCTGGACCGGTGTGAGGCACCAATGCGCTCGCTTGAACACTAAACCCAAGGTTGAGATCCTCCTGTTTTCGATGAATCGGGTACGGTGCGCGCCGTGCCGGAACCAATCGACGAAGGCCTGAAGGAGCGCCTCTCCCGGCAGGGCGAAGAGGCGCTTGGCAAGCTCGCCGAGGAGCTCGTTGCGAACCCGGTCGTGAACTCCGCGCTCGCGGGGGCATTCGAGGCGCGCGAGAAGGCAGTCCGGGCGCAGGAGGCCGCGATGGGCGCGCTCGGCATTCCGTCGGCCGCTGACATCGAGCGCCTCACCCGCCGCCTGCGGTCGGTGTCGCAGCGGCTCGAGGGGATCGAGGACGCGGTTGACCGTCTCGACGAGCGGATCGCCTCCGCCGGCCAGGCCCGCGGAGGGGCAGACATGACCGAGCTGGCGGACAGGCTCGAATCGCGGCTCGACGAGCTCGCCCGCGATCTCGCGGCGGTTCGTGAAGCAGTCGCGCCGACGGAGGAGCTTCCGCCGCGCGCGCAGGAGCGGCTGACGGTCTCCGACAGCCCGGCGACCTAACCGCCCAGGTTCTCGAGCGCCGCCCAGGCCGTCTCGCCGAGCGCGAGTCCCATCGCCTCGATCTGGCCGAAGCCCGCGCGGCTGCGTCCATTCGCAAGCTGGTCGGTCACCGCGAGCAGGCAGGCCGCCCGCACTTCGTGGTTGCGGGCCACCTGCATCACCGCGGCCGCCTCCATCTCGACGACGGTCGCCCCGTCGTCGAGCCACGTGCCCGGAACGTCCTCGCGCGGGTCGTAGAAGAGGTCGGTCGAAACGCACGTCACCGGTGGACGCTCCGCTGCTCGGACCAGGGCGGCGGCGAGCGCTTCGTCGGGTTCCACGCGCCCGTCCGCCCCGAGCGCCCGGCTCGCCCCATCCGCGGCCAGTGCGGCGCCGACCGGGAGAAGCGCCCCAAGCTCGATCTCGTCGACCAACGCGCCGCACGTCCCGATCCGGACCAACGTCGCTGCGCCCAGTCCAATCAGCTCCTCGGTGACGATCGCCGCGCTCGCGCCGCCCATGCCGGTGGCCTGGATGGTGAGCAGCGCGCCGTCGCGCGCGGTGCCGGAGTAGCCCCAGAGCCCACGGTGGTGGTTGAACATCAGCGGCTTCTCGAGCAGGGCTTGTGCGACGTGAAGCGCACGGTGCGGATCACCTGGAAGGAGGACGCGGTCGGCGAGGTCCGCAGCGGGACGCAGGTGGATCGGGGCCCCGGGCACGCTGTCCACGATATGGAAGACTGCGAGCTCCGAATGGCCAAGCGGCGAACGACTCCCAAAGAGCTGCCGGACGCGGTTCGCGAGGCGGTCGAGCGGACGGTTCAGGCGACCGTCGGTGGTGCCCAGAACACCCGCGACCGGACGCGCGAGACGCTCGACGAGCTCGTCAAGGGCGCAGAGGCGCAGGCGCGTGAGGTGCGCGAGCGTGTCGCGAGCGCCATCGGCGAGCTGGAGGAGCGGCGCCCGGCGACACAGGAGGACGTGACGGCGTTGCGGAAGGAGCTGCGCGCCATCACACGCAGGCTCGACGCGATCGAGGACCGCCTGCCGGCGAAGAAGTCGAGCTCGAGCCGCAGCGGCGGCAACGCGCGCGGCAGCAAGGCGAAGTCGTCGCGGTCCTCGAAGGTCGCGGCCGCGCGGTCGGCGGCTAAGCGCTCGCGGCGCGGTCCCGTCGCTGACGTGGCCGGCCGGCGCGTCCTCATAACCGGGGTCGGCAGCTACCTCGGGACGGAGTTGGCCCGCCGGCTCGAGCGCGATCCGCAGATCGAGTACGTCGCCGGGCTCGACACGCGGGCGCCGCGGGCGAAGCTCGAGCGGACGGACTTCCTCGAGGCCGATATCCGCAATCCGGTGATCACGAAGCTCCTGCCGCAGGCCGAGGTGGACACCGTCGTGCACAACCAGATCGTGCGCCGCCCGGGTCCCGGCATGTCGCCGCAGGCGATGCACGACATCAACGTGATCGGCTCGCTCCAGCTCCTGGGTGCGTGCGAGCGCTCGCCCACGGTGCGCACAATCGTCATCCGCGGGTCGGCGGGCATCTATGGCTCGGAGCCGGCGGCGCCGCAGTTCTTCACCGAGGAGATGGCCCGCCTCTATCCGTTGCGTACTCGCTTCCAGCGGGACGTCGGCGAGATCGAGAACTACTTCGAGACCTACTCGCGCCGGCATCCGCAGGTGACTTGCATGATGCTCCGCTACCAGCCGGCGATCGGCTCGGCCACCGACTCGCAGGTGACCCGCTACCTGGGACTGCCCGTCGTGCCGACCTACTTCGGCTTCGATCCGCGCCTCCAGTTCATCCACGTGGACGACGGGCTCGATGCCCTGGTGGCATCGATCAAGAACCCGCTGCGCGGGGCCGTGAACGTGGCCGCGCCGGGAACGATCGGCCTGACCAGGATGATCCGACTGGCCGGAAAGGCGTCACTGCCGATCGCGTCGCCGCTGTTCCCCACGGTCGCAACGCTGGGCCGCCGCGTCGGCGCTTTCAGCAGCCTGTCACCGGACTTCCGGCGCCTGCTCCGCTACGGCCGCGCGGTGGACACGCGCCGGCTGGTCGAAGAGGTCGGCTTCCGGCCTCGATACGACGCCGTCGCGGCGGTCGAGGACTACGTACGCACCCAGAGCGGCAAGCGAATCGTTCCCAACCTCCGCGACCTGGTGCCGGCGCGATGAGCGTCAGGCCGGGCGAGCCGAGCGTGGGCCGCGAGCCACCGCGGTCGTGGGCGCCGCCTCGGACGCCGCCGGCCGCCGATGCTGCGCTGTTCCCCGTCGGCGCCGCGCTCGGCTTCGTCCGCCGCCTGCGCGAGGGCATCGAGTCGGGCACGGATCCGGTCTCCTCGCTCGCGGCCGCAGTCGGCGGCCTGCCTGGCCGACGCCCAGGAAGGGATCGAGCGCGCGATGCGCCGAGTCCGCGGGCGACTACACCGAGGACGAGTGGGGGTTCGACGAGGAGTTCGCCGACGCGATCTTCCCGTTCCTCGAGTTCATGTACGAGCGCTGGTGGCGGGTACAGGTGGAGGGAACGGTGAACGTCCCCTCCCACGGGCGCGCGCTCATGGTCGCGAACCACGCGGGGATCGTCCCGTGGGACGCGATCATGATGGGCACGGCGATCGTGAAGGAGCACCCGCTGCCGCGATATCCGCGCTTCCTGGTGCTGAACTGGGCGTTCAACCTGCCGTACATCTCGTTCACGCTGCGAAAGGTGGGCGGCGTCGTCGCCTCTCCGTACAACGCGATCCGGTTGCTCGAGCACGACGAGCTGGTCGGGGTGTTCCCGGAGGGAGTGAAGGGCGCGGGCAAGGACTTCAAGGACCGGTATCGGTTGCAGCGATTCGGGCGCGGTGGCTTCGTCGAGATCGCGCTGCGGACGCGCGCGCCGATCGTGCCCGTCGCCGTCGTCGGCAGCGAGGAGATCCACCCGAAGATCGGCGAGTCCGGTTTGCTCGCCCGCGCAACCGGCGCGCCCTACTTCCCGGTGACGCCCACGTTCCCGCTGCTCGGCCCACTCGGGCTGGTTCCGCTTCCGTCGAAATGGCGGATCGAGTTCTGTGAGCCGATCCCGACCGACGAGTACGGGCCGGACGCCGCGGAGGACCGCGGCTTGGTGTTCGAGCTGTCCGAACAGGTCCGCGAGGTGATCCAAGAGAAGCTGTACGAGAACCTCGTGAAGCGCGGGCGCGCGTTCGCGTGAGCCGTCTTATGACATACGTCGCGATCGGCGTCGCGCTCGCGGTAGCCGCGACTTCCGCGACCGCCGCTCAGCGCCCCCAGACGCGCAACGTGCTCGTCGTCTCAAACAACTGGGACGGCACGGCTGACTTCATCGACACGAGCACGTACAAGCGGGTGAAGCGGCTGAACATCATCCCGGACGTCGAGGAGCGCGTTGCAGAGATCGAGTCGAATCCGGATGACCTCGCGTACTTCCTCGCGATACGCGAGCTCGTCGGCGAGGGCCACGATCAGTACGTCGATGACTCGTTCACGTCGCCGAACGGCCGCTACCTCTATGTATCGCGCCCGTCGTTCGCGGACGTTGTCGCTTTCGACCTGAGGACCGACAAGATCGTCTGGCGCGTCCCGGTCGAAGGCAACCGCGCCGACCACATGGCGATCTCGCGGAACGGGCGAAGGCTGCTCGTGTCGGCCTCGACCGCACGGAAGGTGCACGAGATCAACACCCGCAAGGGTGTGATCACGCGCAGCTTCGAGTCGGGCGACCAGCCGCACGAGAACAACTACTCAGCCGACGGCAAGACGATCTTCCACGCGTCGATCGGCACCGTCTACACGCCCACCGACGACCCCGCGCTCGACTCGACCAAGGGCGACCGCTGGTTCGAGGTGGTGGACAACGAGACGTTCGAGGTCAAGAAGCGCATCGACATGGGCCAGAAGCTCGAGGAGGCCGGGTACTCCAACCAGAGTTCCGCGGTGCGCCCAATGGCGCTGGCGCCCCGCGAGCGCTACCTGTACTTCCAGGTCTCGTTCATGCACGGCTTTGTCGAGTACGACCTGAAGCGGGACAAGGTTCTCCGCGTCGCCGAGCTCCCCGATCGAAGCGGCGTGCCCCGCGAGCAGTACCTGCTCGACTCGGCCCACCACGGGCTGGCGATGAACCCACGCGGCACCAAGCTCTGCGCCGCCGGAACGATGTCGGACTACGGCGCGATCGTCAGGCGATCGGACTTCAAGTACAAGCTCATCGAGGTCGGCGAGAAGCCCTACTGGGCCACGAACTCGGCGGACGGGCGCTTCTGTTTCATGTCCGTGTCGGGCAACGACCGCGTCTCGGTGATCTCGTACAGGCGCGGGCGCGAAGTCAGGCGCATCCGCGTCGGCGACCATCCGCAGCGCATGCGGGTCGGCACCATCCGCGAGGCGTACCTGCGCTAAGGCGGATCAGGCCGCGAGCTTGTCGGCGGTGTCCGCCACCGGCGCCCGCGAGAACTCGATGCCCTCGTCCTCGAGGTCGCCGCGCCTGATCATCAAGATGTCGCGCGGGTAGTTCTGGTGCATCCGCCACGGCGGCCGGCTTCCCTGCTTCGGGAACTTGTCGATCGACCGCAGCACGTAGCCGGACATCAGGTCGATGAACGGCACGATCTCGACAGACGAGTCGGGCCGCCGGGGTGTGACCTGGTCGTAGCCGTTCGCGTCCATGTGGTTGAGGAGGCGGCACACGTACTCGCAGATCAGGTCGCACTTGAGCGTCCATGACGCGTTCGTGTAGCCCAACGAGATCGCCAGGTTGGGGACTCCGCTGAACATCATGCCCTTGTAGCCGACCGTCTCGGCCATGTCGATGTCTTCGCCGTCGACGGCGACCGAGATCCCTCCGATCGCGAGAAGGTTCAGGCCGGTGGCGGTGACGACCACGTCCGCCTCGAGCTCCGCGCCGGACGCGAGCTTCAGCCCGCTCTCGGTGAACGTCTCGATCTCGTCGGTGACGATCGACGCGTTGCCCGACGCGAGCGCTTCGAAGAGATCGCCGTCGGGCACGAGGCAGACGCGCTGCGTCCACGGGCCATAGCGGGGCGTGAAGTGGGGGTCGAGGCCGAAGCCCGGAGGCAGGTGCCGCTGCACGCCGCTCAGGAACACCTTGCGCATCGCCTTCGGCGCGCGGTGGCTCAGGTGGAAGCTCGCCTGGGTCAGCAGCGCGTTCTTCCAGCGCAGGAACGCGTACGCGAACTTCTTCGGGAAGACGCGCAGCGCGACCTTCGCGATCGGGTCCTCGGAGGGCAGCGACACGATGTAGCTGGGTGAGCGCTGGAGCATCGTGACGTGCTCCGCGCGGTCCGCCACCGCCGGCACGATCGTGACCGCTGTGGCGCCGCTGCCGATCACGACGACCCGCTTGCCTTCGTAGTCGAGGTCCTCCGGCCAGTGCTGCGGGTGGATGATCTGTCCCTCGAAGCGCTCGGTCCCCTCGAACTCGGGCGCGTAGGGCTCGGTGTAGTGGTAGTAGCCCGTGCACGGGAAGAGGAAGTTGCACGTGAGCTGCACCGTCTCCCCGGTATCGGTGCGCTCGGCGTCGACCGTCCAGCGCGACTGCTCGGTTGACCACTCGGCTCGCACGACCTTGTGTCCGTAGCGGATCCGGTCCTCGATCCCGTACTCGGCGGCGGTCTCCTCGATGTACTTCCGGATAGCGGGGCCGTCGGCGATCGCCTTCGCCTCCGCCCACGGGCGGAACGAGTAGCCGAGCGTGAACATGTCCGAGTCCGAGCGGATGCCCGGGTAGCGGAACAGGTCCCACGTGCCGCCCATCGCGTCGCGCGCCTCGAGGATGGCGAACGTCTTGCCGGGGCAATCCTTCGTGATGTGACACCCGGCGCCCACCCCCGAAAGGCCGGCGCCGACGATCAGGACGTCGAAATGGTCGGTGGACGCGTCGGCCATCGGTGAGACAACCCTAACCGCCCACGCTCCTTAGCTCTCGCGCAGCGAGCGCCGCTGGCGGCCGCTGTCGTCGAAATTGTCATCGTCGAGCCACCGCTCGAAGCGCTCCCGCAGCCGCGGCCACTCCTTGTCGGTGATCGAGAACGAGGCGGTGTCGCGATTGCGGCCCTTGGCGAACATGTGCTGCCGGGCGATGCCCTCGAACGTGAACCCGAAGCGCTCCGCCGCTCGCCTCGACCGTTCGTTCAGCGAGTTGCACAGCCATTCGAGACGCCGGTAGCCGAGCTCCCCGAATGCATGGTCGGCCATCAGGTAGATCGCCTCGGTCGCCGCGCGAGTTCGCTGGAGTGCAGGCCCGAACCAGATGTGGCCTATCTCGACCCGGCCGTGCTCCGGGACGATGTTCATGTACGAGGCGACCCCGGCCGGGCGCTCCTCCGGCAGCGGGCAGAGCGCGTTGAAGACCGGATCGTCCTCGAACCGGGCGTAGAACTCCGCGAGCTTCGCCGGGGAGTCGAGCGGCCCGTACGACATGTAGGTCCAGAGCTCCGGGTCGCCCTGGGCAGCGTCGTGCAACGCCGGCGCATCGGCCTCGGGATCGAGCGGGCGCACGACGACGTGGCGCCCGCGTAGCGGCGTCCGATCCGGGCGGCGCGCCGGCGTCCAGCTCAGAAGTGCACGCCGCGCATCAGGTAGGCCATCGCGACGGCTTCCGTTGACATCTCCTCTTCCTTCTCCTCGGCCGGCTTCTCGCCGTCCGTCGCGCCCGCCGGAAGCTCCTTCTTCCCACGTGAGGCCTTCGAGTCCGGGAATAGGTTGTACGCGGTGTTGAGCACGATGTCGGCCGACTTCGGCGACAGGGTGTAGATGAGCTCTCCGAACGTCCCGAGGCGCGAGGCGACCTTCTTGGGCTTGTCGATCATCGCGGTCGTGATCATCTCCGCGGCCTCTTCCGGCGAGAGCGTCGGGAACGCCTTGTACATGTCGGTCGGCGCGATCATCGGCGTTCGCACGAGCGGCATGTAGATCGTCGTGAAGCGGACGTTGTCGGCCACGCACTCGGGCGCGACACAGCGGCTGAACGCGTCGAGCGCCGCCTTGGACGCTACGTACGCGGAGAACCGCGGCGTGTTGGTCTGCACGCCGATCGACGACACGTTGATGATGTGGCCGAACTTGCGCTCGCGCATCCCCGGCATGAACGCCATGATCAGCTTGAGCGCGCCGAAGTAGTTGAGCTGCATCGTGCGCTCGTAGTCGTGGAAGCGGTCGTACGACCGCTCGAGCGAGCGTCGGATCGAGCGGCCGGCGTTGTTCACCAGGATGTCGATGCCGCCGTGCTGCTCGATGACCTCCTCGGCCATCCGCTGGATGTCGTCGAGGTCCGACAGGTCAGCCGGGTGCACGTGCGCCTCGCCGCCGCGCTCGCGCACCTGCTCGGCGACCTCCTCGAGCTTCTCGCGCGTGCGCGAGACGAGCAGCACGCAGCCGCCGGCGTCTCCGACCTTGAGCGCAGTCTCGAGGCCGATCCCCGAGGACGCGCCGGTGATCATGATCTTCTTGTTCGCGATCGAGCTGGCCAGGGACCGCTCGCGGAAGAGGGCGGGGTCGAGGTTGCGCTCCCAGTAGTCCCATAGCCGGCCGGCGTACGACTCGAGCGGCGGCACGGCGATGCCGGTGCCCTCGAGCGCACGCTGGGTGTCGCGGGAGTCGAACGTGCAGAAGAAGTCGCGGTTCTCGATCGCGCTCTCGGGGATCCCGAAGTCCTTCAGCGCCTGCTGCCGGATCCGCCTGACGGGCGGGAGCTGCCTGAAGCCCGCGCGCACGGGCTTCGGGATCGCGTTCGTCAGGTTGCTGTCCACGCGCATCGCGAACTGCGGCGCGTGGCCCGCCTTCGCGAATGCGTTGAGCGCCTGGCCGACGCTCCTCGACTCGGGATCGGTCAGATGGAACGTGTCGCCGGGAAGCTGGTCGTCCGCCAGGTGAGCGATGTGGTCCATCGCCTTCGCGACGAAGTCCACCGGCACCATGTTCGTCTGGCCGCCCTCGGGGCCCGCGAGCGGGAACCACTGCGGCAGCGCCTTGCGCAGCCGCTGGAGCAGCTTGAAGAAGTAGTACGGGCCGTCGATCTTGTCCATCTCGCCCGTCTCCGAGTGTCCGAGGACGATCGCGGGGCGGAAGACGATCAGCTTCGCCTTCACCTCGTCGCGCGCGACCTTCTCCGACTCGTACTTCGTCCGGTGGTAGGCGTGCGGCAACTTCTGCTCCTCGTCGAACATCTCCTCCTGCCACGTGCCCTTGTACGCGCCTGCGACCGCGATCGAGGACACGTGGTGGAAACGGCCGACGTCGTGGGCGTTCGCAAACTCGACGACGTGGCGCGTCCCTTCAACGTTCGCCTTCTGCATCGCCTCGTCGTCGGCGGCCATGTCGTAGACCGCCGCGAGGTGAAAGAGGTGATCGATCTTCTCGTCGAAGCCCTCGGCCCCGAGCGCGGGCTTCGAGAGGTCGCCCGTCACAGGCACGATCCGATCGCCCGCGCCGAGCCGCTGTGCCAGCGAGTCGAGCTTCCCGCGCGATCCCTCGCGCACGAGTGCGTAGATGGTCCCCTCTCGCTTGAGCAGTTCCTCGACGAGGTGCCGGCCGATGAAACCTGTTGCCCCGGTGACGAAGTAGTTCATTCGGCCGTGAGCCTAACTTGACAGCGCCCGCCCCGGCGAGGACACTCCCTTGCGTCAGGCAGCAGGCTGGATAGTGGGGGAGGAGAGAGCCACCCGCGAGGCGCTCGATTGCGTCGCCAGCCTACGAAGGGGGCCGCTTCGCCCCCTCGCGGCGGGACCGCCACGGTGGTCCCGCCGCTAGTTTGATCGGCGGTGGACGCGACCCTGACGTTGAAGGAAGCGGCCGACCGCGCAGGCGTGACGCCGGCGACGCTCAAGCGCTGGGCGCAGACCGGCGTCATCCCGGGCGTGAACGGCAAGGATCCCGAGTGGACCCTCGCGGCGGTCGCCCATGCGCGCATCGTGGCCCGCCTGCGCGAGCGCGGGCACACGCTCGAGCAGATTCGCCGCGCCGGCAGCGAGGGGCGGCTCGCCTACGGGTTCATCGAAGAGCTGTTTCCGGGCGAGC
This sequence comes from uncultured Thermoleophilaceae bacterium, assembly GCA_963846865.1. GTDB lineage: Bacteria > Actinomycetota > Thermoleophilia > Solirubrobacterales > Thermoleophilaceae > DASPHG01. The sequence goes on from CAWJXU010000011.1 coordinate 200,009, forward strand.
GCGAGACGCGCACGCTCGACGAGGTCGCGAAGGAGACCGGGCTCGAGCCGGCTCTGATCACACGCATCTGGACGAGCCTGGGTCTCTCCGCGCCGGCGCTCGAGCGCCTCACGCCAGAGGACGTGCAGGCGCTCCGGTACGTCGCATCCGTGCTCGACGCGGGGTTCCCGCTCGTCGCGTTCCTGCAGCTCTCGCGCGTGTATGGACAGACGCTGTCCCAGATCGCGGACGCCGAGACTCGGCTCTTCCACCTCTACGTGCACGAGCCGCTCATGCGGGACGGCATCCCCGGGCTGCAGATGGCCGAGGAGATGGAGCACCTCGCGCGCGATCTCCTCCCGCTCGCCTCGCCGATCATGGACTACATCCACCAGCGCTATCTCCAGCACTTCGTGGAGCAGGACGTGATCGGGCACATGGAGATGGACCTCGAGGACGAATCGGAGCTCGGGCGGGTGAAGGTGGCCGTCGCCTTCGCCGACCTCGCCGGCTATACGCGGTTCACCGAGGAGGAGGGGGAGGAGGAGGCGCTCTCGTACGTCGAGCGCTTCATCGAGGCTGTGCAGGACACGCTCCCCGAGGACGCGCGCGTCGTGAAGACGATCGGCGACGAGGTGATGGTCGTCGGCTACGACGTGGCGGCCCTGGTGGACTGGGCCGTGGGGTTCCAGACGCTCTGGACCGACCGCCCGACCGCCCGCATCGGGATCCACTACGGCTCGACGCTCTACCGCGACGGCGATTACTTCGGGCGTGACATCAACCTCGCCTCGCGCGTCGTCGCGCGCTCGCGCGGCGGCGAGGTGCTCGTGACCGACACGGTCATGGACGCCATCGGCGAGCAGGACCATCTCGAATTCGAGAACCTCGGCGAGGTGAAGCTGAAGGGCTTCGACGAGCCGCGCAGCCTCTGCCGGGCATACAGACCGGAATGAGCCGCGCTCGAAGCTGCGCGGGCGAGCGGGCTCGTCGTGCCGGGCGAGCCGCTCCTCGTCCTGCTCTCGGGCGGCGCCGACTCCGTCTGCCTGCTCGACGTCGCGATCGAGCTCGAGGCCGGGGTCGCCGCGCTGCACGTAAACCATGGCCTGCGCCCGGATGCGGATGCCGACGAGCACTTCTGCCGCGGTCTCTGCGACCGGCTCGGGGTGCCGCTCACCGTCGAGCGCGCGGCCGCCGCACCCGAGGGCAACGTCCAGGCCTGGGCGCGCGAGCTGCGCTATGCGACGGCCGAGCGGATCGCCGACGGCGACTACGCCACCGGGCACACCCTGTCGGACCAGGCGGAGACCGTCGTCTACCGCCTCGCCACCTCGCCGGGCCGGCGTGCGCTGCTCGGCATGGACTCCCGTCGCGGTCGTCTCGTGCGGCCGCTCCTCGAGATCACCCGCGAGGAGACGCGCGACTGGTGCCGCTCGCGCGGCCTCGAATGGCGCGACGACCCCTCGAACGAGGACACCTATTACGCGCGCGCGCGTGTGAGGCACGAGGTGATGCCGCAGCTGCGCGAGCTCAATCCGGCCGCCGAGCGCAACATCGCCGAGACCGCGCGGCGGCTCCGGGAGGAGCGGGCGATCGTCGAGGAGGCGGTGGACGAGGCCCTTGAGCGGCTCGGTCCGGCACCCGAGCTGGCCGCGCTGCGCGACGAGCCCGCCGCGCTCGCTTGGCTCGTGCTCTCGCGGCTCGCCGGGCAATCGGTCTCCCCGGCGCGAACCGCGGAGATGCTGAGGCTCGCCGATCACGGCACACACGAGCTCGACGTCGGTGGTGGCGTCCGCGCCGTCGTCGAGTACGGCCGGGTCCGGTTCGCGCGGGGAGTCGAGGGCAGCCCTCTCGATCCGGTCGTCCTTCACGTGCCCGGCAGCGCCCGGTTCGGCGACTGGGAGGTCGAGGCGCATGCTGGGGAGCGCGGCGAGGTCGTGCTGTCCGCCGAGCAGCTCGGCGTGACCCTGACCGTCCGGTCGTGGCGTGACGGCGACCGGATGCGGCCGGCCGGCCTCGGCGGGTCGAAGTCGCTCCAGGACCTCTTCACCGACCGCAAGGTGCCGCGCGCGCTGCGCCGCTCGCTCCCAGTGCTCGAGGCGAACGGCGAGATCGTGTGGGTCGCCGGTGTCGCGGCTGTCGAGCGGGTACCGGGAGATCCGGTCGCGCTCGACGCGCGCCAAGCGCCCGCCTAGTGGCGGTGGCGCTTCAGGTCGATCTCGAAGTCCGCGGACCCGCGCTCGTACGACACGAACACCCCCAGCCGGTCGCTCCCCTTCGGCAGATCGCGCGGTAGGCGGATCCGGCGGTGCAGGCCGCCGCCGCGCGCGGTCAGCTCGTGGACGGAGCGGCTGCGCCGGTCGCGCAACTCCGGGTGGATCTCGACCGGCTCGGCGCCGAACTCGAGCTTGATGAGGCCTCCGGCATGCATCGGCAGCCGCTTCTCGGCCGGCAGCGGGTACGCCTTGTCGGCGCAGCGCATCGCCCCGTTCGAAGGCGTGCAGTGGCTGCCGAGGCTCGCATGGACGTCCTTGGCGTGGCTCGACGCGACGAGGTCGTGCTGCGGACGCCGCTCTGCGGCCGCCGCTCCCGCGACCAACACAATGGAAAGTGCCAGTGCCCTGAACACGCCTGGAAGCCTAGACTCGCGATCCGTGCCCGCCGTCGGCCAGATCCTCGTCCAGCCTGACGACCTGTTGCATCGCGTGAAGCAGCTCGCCGAGGAGATCTCGCGCGACTACGAAGGCCGCGAGCTGCTGCTCGTGGGCGTGCTGAAGGGCGCGGTCTTCTTCCTCTCGGACCTGATGCGAGAGCTGCGGGTGCCGTGCGAGGTCGACTTCATGGCCGTCTCGTCCTACGGGTCGTCCACCGAGAGCTCCGGTGTGGTGCGGATCATGAAGGACCTCGACACCCCGATCGATGGGCGCGACGTCCTGGTCGTGGAGGACATCGTGGACTCGGGTCTAACACTCAAGTATCTGCTTCGTACCCTCAGCGCCCGGAACCCCTCCTCGCTGGAGGTCTGTGCGCTGCTCGAGAAGCCGGAACGGCGCAAGGTCGACCTGGAAATCCGCTACACGGGCTTCGAGATCCCGAACCGGTTCGTGATCGGCTACGGGCTCGATCACGGGGAGCAATTTCGGAATCTTCCGTACGTGGCGGTACTCAACCAAAACGAGCGCCCCGCCGAATAACCCCTTGGTAGGCTGGATTTCGACCTTTCCCGGCCGGGAAGACCTTTCCTCGTGAGCAGATTCTTCAAGAGCGCGGCGTTCCCCATCCTGATCGTGGTGGTGCTGGCGTTCTTCGCCCAGAAGCTGATCAGCCCGGGCGATCGCGAGAAGGTCCCGACCTACTCCGAGTTCCTCACGCAGGTCGAGCAGGGACGGGTCGAGTCGGCCACGATCAACACGAAGGACAACACGATCGACGTCGAGCCCAAGGGCGACGACAAGAAGTACGAGACCGCCTACCCGGACAACACGGAGCAGTCGCTCGTCGCACTGCTCCGTGACGAGAACAAGCCGGGCGGCCCGATCGAGCTCCAGGTGAAGGGCAAGGGCGGCGGTGGCTGGCTCACCGTGCTCACCTACGTCCTGCCGTTCGTGATCTTCCTGTTCTTCTGGCTCTTCATCATCAACCAGATGCAGGGCGGCGGCTCGAAGGTCATGTCCTTCGGCAAGTCGCGCGCCAAGCGGATGTCGGTCGATTCGCCGAAGATCACGTTCCGGGACGTCGCGGGCGTGGACGAGGCCGTCGAGGAGCTGCACGAGATCAAGGAGTTCCTCGAGAACCCGAAGAAGTTCCAGGCGCTCGGAGCGCGCATCCCGAAGGGGGTCCTCCTGTACGGCCCGCCGGGCACGGGCAAGACGCTGCTCGCCCGGGCTGTCGCCGGCGAGGCCGGCGTCCCGTTCTTCTCGATCTCGGGCTCCGACTTCGTCGAGATGTTCGTCGGCGTTGGCGCCTCGCGCGTGCGCGACCTGTTCGAGCAGGCCAAGCAGAACTCGCCCTGCATCATCTTCATGGACGAGATCGACGCCGTCGGCCGCCATCGCGGCGCCGGCCTGGGCGGCGGGCACGACGAGCGCGAGCAGACGCTGAACCAGCTCCTCGTCGAGATGGACGGCTTCGAGATGAAGGACAACATCATCCTCATCGCCGCCACGAACCGGCCGGACATCCTCGACCCGGCGCTGCTGCGCCCCGGCCGCTTCGACCGCCAGATCGTGGTCGACCGGCCCGACCGCAAGGGGCGCGCGAAGATCCTCGAGGTCCACACGCGCGGCAAGCCGCTCGCAAAGGAGATCGACCTCGACAACCTCGCCGCCCAGACGCCCGGCTTCACCGGCGCCGACCTTTCGAACCTGGTGAACGAGGCGGCGCTGCTGGCCGCCCGCACGGGCCACCGCGAGATCGATCACAACCACCTCGAAGAGGGGATCATGCGCGTGATCGCGGGGCCGGAGAAGAAGACCCGCGTGATGAGCGAGAAGGAGCGGCGCGTCACGGCCTTCCACGAGATGGGCCACGCGATCGTCGCCCACTACCTCGAGCACACCGATCCGGTCCACAAGATCTCGGTGATCTCGCGCGGGCAGGCGCTCGGCTACACGATCTCGCTGCCGACCGAGGACAAGTTCCTGACGACGCGCGCGGAGCTGAACGACACGATGGCGATGACCCTCGGCGGCCGCGCCGCAGAGGAGATCGTCTTCGGCGAGGTCACGACGGGCGCCTCCAACGACCTGGAGAAGGTCACGGCCAGCGCGAAGCAGATGGTCATGCGCTTCGGCATGTCCGAGAAGCTCGGGCCGCGCGTGTTCGGGCACGACCATGGCCAGCCGTTCCTGGGCCGCGAGTTCTCCTCGGAGCCCGACTACTCCGACGATGTCGCACGCGAGATCGACGCCGAGATCCGCCGGATCGTCGAGGAGGCGCACCAGGTCGCGCGCGACATCCTCGCCGAGCGCCGGAAGGAGCTCGACGTCACATCGGAGATCCTGCTGCGGCGCGAGACGATCGAGCGCGAGCAGTTCCTCCAGCTCCTCGACGGCAAGTCCGAGGAGGAGGTCTTCGGCGCGGACGAGCCCGTCCGGCCGCAGATCCCGCCGCCTCCGCCGCAGCCCGCGCCGGAGCGCCCCGAGCGCGCCCCGCGCCCGCTGCCGCGTCCCGGCTTCGCCGGCGGCACGAGCGAGATGCGCTCCGACGATCGCCGCCGTTAGTCGCGCGCCGCGGCGTACGCGTCAGCCGGATCGCTGAACTCCTCGATCCGCCGGATTCTTCCGCCCTCGAGCGTGTAGACGGCCGCTACCTGCTGCTCGAGCGACACCCCGCCGGTCCGAGTCGTCCCGGCGATCTTGGCTTCCACGACGACCTTGTCCCCGACCTCGACGAACCGCTGGGGCTTGAGGCTGTACGACTGCCACATCTCGGCGTAGACGCGGTACGCGGCGAAGAAGCTCTCCACGCCGTGACGTTCGCCGGGCAGCCCGACGCTGTCGCGGTTGCTCCTGAACTCGAAGTCAGGGGTGATCAGCGGAGCCAGCCCCTGTCGGACACCCTCGACCCACTCCGGGTCCTCGATCGCGGCCACGAGATCGTCCGGCGCACCGGCGAAGAACGCCTGCACGAGCTCCAGGTTGGTCATCCGAGTCGGCGTCTGAACGTGGACGCCCCCTCGACGCTCGCACCAAGTTCGCGGACGCGCCGCGCAAGCTCCGCATCGGATGTCACGACGGTCAGGCTATGCGGGCTCGCCTCCCCCGCGACCCGCGCTGCGATGTCATCGTCGGCGGCGTTCCGCCCGCTGCGGGTGGCGAAGGCCACGTCGACCCGGTCGCTTGTCGATCTCGAACGGCTTTCCGTCGAACACCACGGCGACCTCGCCGTCCAAGCTCTCGAGCTCGCGCACCAGCCGCTCCATCGCGCCGCGGCGGTCGCGCCACCAGCCGTCCGGCCTCGACCCGATCACGTTCATGCCGTCCACGATCCAGCGCGCCACGGACCGGACGATACGCTCGCCGCGTGCTCGTAATGGGGGTCGTCAACGTGACGCCGGACTCGTTCTCGGACGGCGGCGAGTTCCTCGCCGCCGATGCCGCCGTGGCGCACTGTCGCGAGCTGCTCGACGAGGGCGCGGACATCCTCGACATCGGGGGTGAGTCGACACGCCCCGGGGCGGAGCCGGTGGCGGCTGACGAGGAGGCCCGCCGGGTCTTGCCGGTCATCGAGGGAGCCGCCGCGATGGGCGCGCGCATCTCGATCGACACGGCGAAGGCCGACGTCGCCCGCCGCGCCGTCGACGCAGGGGCGTCGATCGTCAACGACGTGTCGGCCTTGCGGTTCGATCCGGAGCTTGCGGGCGTGGTAGCCGATGCGGGCACGGAGTGCTGCCTCATGCACATGCTCGGCGAGCCGCGCACGATGCAGGAGGACCCTCGCTACGGCGATGTCGTCGCGGACGTCAAGGCGTTCCTGGAGGAGCGCCTGGCGTTCGCGGTCGAGGCCGGGATCCCCGAGGAGCGGATCTGGCTCGATCCCGGCATCGGCTTCGGCAAGACCCTCGAGCACAATCTGGAGCTCCTTCGCCGGCTGGACGAGATCGTCGCCATAGGGCGGCCGGTCGTGGTCGGCACGTCGCGCAAGAGCTTCCTCGGCAAGCTCACCGGCAGGCCCGAGAAGGAGCGGCTCCCGGGCACGATCGCCACGAACGTGCTGGCGCTCACGCGCGGGGCGAGCGTCTTCCGCGTGCACGACGTGGCGGAGGTCGCCGAAGCGCTGCGGGTGGCCGCTGCTACGTTGGGTCGGGCGTGAACGAGGAGGAGAACGGGCTGAACGGCGACGGGGACGACGACCTCCCCGAGCCCGTCGTCACGATCAGCATCCGCGGGCTGTCGCTCTACACCCACCACGGCGTCGGCCCTGCCGAGCGCGAGGTGGGCCAGCGGCTCCTCTTCGACTTGTCGTTCGAAGTCGGCGACTGCCCGGCGACGGTGACGGACGACGTCGAGGACACGATCGACTACGGCGACGTCTGCCAATACGTCGCGCTCGTCGCCTCGGAGCGCTCGTTCAAGACGCTGGAGGCGCTCTGCTCGGCGATCGGCGACCGCCTGATCGACCGCTATGGCGCCAGCGCGGTAAGCGTGCGAGCTTCGAAGCCCGAGCCGCCGATCCCGCTTCCGGTCGAGGAGGTCGCGGTCGAGGTCTGGAAGGAAGGCAGCCCCGACTAGAGGCAGCGAGCCGGCTACGGGCAGCCGAGCCGGCCGCACACCTCGACCAGGCCGTCGACGGCGTCCTCCACCGTCGGCCCGAGCGGGGTTCCGGACGTGACGTCGGTGACCGTCTGACCAACCCCCTCGACGACGCCCGTCTGCGGGGGTGGGGGCGGCTCTGGTGGCGCCGGCGTTCCACCGCCTCCGCCACCGCCGGGCGGGGCCGGGTCGATGTCGCCCCCTCCTCCCGGGCCGTCGTTGCCACCCGGCGGGGCACGCTGCCGCTCGGTGCGTCGTCGCCGCCTCCGCCCGGTCCCGGCACGGCGCCCGGCGGCGTCACGGCTCCAGGCGCTCCGGCCAGGCCGCCCGGCCCGCTCGCGGCAAGCTGGGTGACCGCGTCGCCGATCTCGGAGTCACCGTCGTCAACGGCGACGTCGCTGCCCGGAACGCCCGGCCCGGAGACGATCTGGGAAAGCGCGCCGAGCCCGCCCAGCCCGCTGCCGCCGATGGCGGTAAGGGACAGCGCGACGAGGATCGCGACGGGAACGACCACCGCCGCGCCCGTAGCCCGCAACGCCTGTCCCAGCCAAGACCGGACGAGGTCCACGGTCCTTATCGTAGGCGCCATGCGGAAGCTGTCCATCGGACGCGCCGTGCTGGCAGGGCTCTTCGGTGTGACCCTCGTGCTCGGCGCCGTGTCCGCGTTCGCGGTGGCGGGGATCTTCGACGCGCGGCAGGACTACGAGGACAAGCTGGCCGACTCATACGAGTTGCAGGTCTCGGCCGGCCGCCTGCTCACCGCGGGCGTGCTCGAGGCGGCGGTTCTGCAGCGGACGGGGGAGCGCGCCGAGCGCGCGCGCGAGCTCGCCGGTGAGGCATTCGAGGAAGAGGCGCGCACGGCGCAGCGGCTCGCGGTGTCGGACGCCGAGAGCGCCGAGATCGTCCGGCGCCGAATCCAAGCGCAGGAGCGCGCGCGGCGCGCGGCGAGCTCCGGGCGCAACCCGGACGAGCCCGACCCGCTCGGTAGCGCGCTGCTGACGGCCCGCTCGCTGAGCCGCGATCTCTCCGCTCGGCAGGAGGAGCGGCGCGACGAGGCGCGCGACGAGGCCGACGACGAGACGCGCAAGTCGGTAATTACGGCGACCGTCGCCGGGGCCGGCGCGCTGATCGGCGCCATGCTGCTGATCGGCCTGCTCGTGGCCTCGATGCGGCGGCCGCTCGACGAGCTCGTCGGTGCCACGGGCAAGATCGCGGGCGGCGACCTCGATAGTCGCGTGGAGCCGTCCGGGCCGCGCGAACTGCGCGATCTCGCCGAATCCTTCAACACGATGGCCGCGGAGCTCGACTCCGCACACAGGCTCCTGCTCGAGGAGCGCCAGCGGCTTGCCGTCACGATCGAAAGCCTCGGCGACGCGCTGGTCGTCTCCGAGGCCGACGGCACGGTCACCTCCGTGAACCCGCGCGCGCGCGAGCTGGTCCCCGCGCTCGAGCCGGGCGGGCAGACGGAGGGGGAAGCATCGCCGCTGCCATCTCGCGACGCGGCGCTCCGGGGGGAGGTGGTCGTCGACGCCGACGACCGGATCCTCGCCGTCACCGCCGCCGAGATGGAGGGCGGAGGCGTCGTGTGGACGATCCGCGACATCTCCGAGCGGGCACGGCTCGAGCGGCTGAAGTCCGAGTTCGTCGCCACGGCCTCGCACGAGCTGCGCAGCCCGCTGACCTCGATCAAGGGGTTCGTCGAGCTGCTGTCGCGCTCGGACGGGCTCGACGCGAAGCAGCGCGAGTTCCTCGACGTCATCCTGCTCTCGACCAACCGGCTCGTCGACCTCGTGAACGACCTGCTCGACGTGGCGCGCATCGAGGCCGGGCAGTTCGAGATCCACCGGCGGCCGACTGACGTCGTCGAGGCGGTGCGCGAGGTCGCGACGCTGATCGAGCCGCGGATCGCCGACAAGGGGCAGGAGCTCGACCTGCAGCTGCCGAGGGTGCTGCCACCGGCGCTCGCCGACCCGGCGCGCCTGCGCCAGATCGCGACGAACCTGATCACGAATGCCCACCTCTACACGCCGCCGCGCGGCCGGATCTCGGTCGGGCTCGAGGCCGAGGAGCACGCAATCGTCCTGTGGGTCGCCGACAACGGCCGCGGCATGACGGCCGAGGAGCAGGAGCACATCTTCGACCGCTTCTATCGCGGCGCCGACGGGCGCACCGTGCCCGGCACGGGGCTCGGGCTGTCGGTCGTCAAGTCGCTCGTGGACCTGCAGGGCGGCACGATCGCCGTGCAGAGCGAGCCCGACCGCGGTTCCCTCTTCACCGTTCGGCTCCCGCGCCAGCCGCTCGGCGAGGGCGGGCCACTACCGAGAGAGGCGCTGCGGGGACGCAAGGTCCTCGTTGTCGACGACGAGCCGGACATCGCCGAGCTGATCGCCGTGCACCTCGAGCCATACGAGGTCGAGACGACGATCGCCCACTCTGGTGCCGAGGCCCTCGAGCATCTGCGGCGCGAGCGCTTCGACGCGATGACGCTCGACATCCTGATGCCTGGCATGAGCGGCTTCGACGTGCTCGAGGAGATGCGCGGCGACCCGGAGCTGCGGCGTACGTCCGTCGTGTTCGTCTCCGTCTACTCGGGGCGCGAGGCGCTCGCCGGCGAGTGGACCGTGCCGAAGCCGATCGACGCGGAGGAGCTGACCGATGTGCTCGGCTCGGCGGTCCTCGCGGGCCGCACCCGCGCGCTCGTGGTCGGACGCGACTCGGTGAGGTTGCGCCTCGAGCCGTCGCTAGAGCGGATCGGCCTCGATCACGATTGGGCGACGAGTGGCGCAACGGCCGCGCGCCTGTGCCAGGAGCACCGGTACGAGGTCGCGCTGGTGGACGCCGGGATGCGCAGTCCCCAGTCGGCGCTACGCGCGCTCGACCTGCGCGGTCGCCGCCTGCGCAGAGCAGTGCTGGTCTTCACCACCGGTCAGGAGCGCGCGGACATCGTCGCCGCCCTCGGCGCCGACCCGGTTCCGATCGAGGAGGCCGCCACCGCCGTGCTGCAGGTCCTGAGCGACGCGGCCGAGGGATAAGCTCATTCCGGTCGTGTCCGGCGCCGAGACCAGCTCACCAGAGGAACTTCGTGAAGAGGTGGAGCGCCTCCGCGCGGCACTCGCGGCACGTGAGGCGCAGGCGGCCGACAAGGAGGATCAGCTCGAGCGCTATGCCGCCGACCTGCGCGAGACGTTCAAGGAGGAGCGCGCGCGGGCCCAGGAGCTGCGCGACTCGTACTTCGCGACGGTGCGCGCGCTGACCAACGCGGTCGAGGCGCGTGACTCCTACACCGGCAAGCACGCGGAGCGCGTGGCTGCGTACGCGCTCGAGATTGGGGCGGCGATCGGGCAGCAGTGGGCCGGCAGTCCCGAGATCGAGTTCGGCTTCCTTCTGCACGACATCGGCAAGGTCGCCGTCCCGGACTCGATCCTGCACAAGCCGGAGCCGCTGACGCCGCAGGAGCGCGAGCTGATCCAGCTGCACCCGATCACCGGCTGGGAGATCGTGCGCCAAGTCGACTTCCTCGGGGCAGCCTCGGATGTGGTCCGCCACCACCACGAGCGGTGGGACGGCGACGGCTACCCGGACGGGCTAAAAGGCGAGGACATTCCGGTCACAGCGCGCGTCTTCGCGGTCGCGGACACGCTCGACGCGCTCACTACGACCCGGCCGTACCGCCCGGCGTCGCCGCTGTCCGAGGCACGGACGCTGATCGAGGACGCACGCGGCACGCAGTTCGATCCCGCCGTCGTGGACGCGCTGGCGAGCATGCCCGACGACGTGTTCGAGCGGATCCGCTCCGAGATCGACTGATGCGCAAGGTCCTGATCGTCGACGACGACCCGTTCATCCGGAAGCTGATCGCCACAACGCTCGAGGATGTCGCGGGCTTCGAGCTGCTGCAGGCAAGCGACGGCGCGGAGGCCGTCGACATCGCCGCGCGCGAGCAGCCGGAGCTCGTCTTCCTCGACATCGACATGCCGCGCCTCGACGGGATTGAGGCGTGTGCCCAGATCCGGGGCCAGCCGTCGACGGCGAACGCGACGATCGTCATGTTGACCGCGACGTCGCGGACGGACAATGAGCGCCGGGCCGAGGAGGCCGGCGCCGACCTGTTCCTAACCAAGCCGTTCAGCCCGCTCGACCTGCTGCGGCTGGTGGACGAGATCGGCGGCGCGGGCTGAGGGCTTTCCTCGGCCTCGGCTCGAACGTCGGTGACCGTCGCGGCAACCTGACGGCCGCCGCGGAGGCGCTCGGTGCGATCCGGATGTCGTCGATCTACGAGACGGCCCCACAGGGCGAGGTCCTCGACCAGCCCGATTTCCTCAACGCGGTCGCCGAGATCGAGACCGATCTCGGCCCCGAGGAGTTGCTCATGGAGTGCAAGGGGATCGAGGCCGAGCTCGGCCGGCACGAGGGAGGCGTTCGGCACGGCCCGCGCCCGATCGACATCGACATCCTGCTCCTGGGCGACGTCGAGTACGAGTCGGAGCGGCTGCGCATTCCCCATCGCGATCTCGAGACCCGCCGCTTCGTGCTCGAGCCGCTGAGCGAGTTGGCGCCCGAGCGAGTCAGCGCGGATATGTTGGCCGCGGTGGCGGATCAGCCCGTTCAGCGCGTGGAGGGGACGCCCCGCCGGACGTGGCGCGAGGCGGTCGAGGCGCACGACATCGACTCTGTCGCGGCCGTGCTGACCGAGGACGCGTCGTTTCGCTCTCCGATTACGACACGCATCCGCTTCGAGGGCCGCGAGCGCGTTGTCGAGCTGATGACGGAGGTCATCGCAGTGCTCGAGTCGATGCAGGTCCTGCTCGATATCCGGCACGAAAGGCTGCAGATCCTCGAGATCGAGTCGCGGCTCGCGGGGTACGACATGCATCTCGTGCAGTTTGTCGAGCACGACGAGCAGGATCGGGTCCGCCGGGTCACTCTGTTCATGCGCCCGCTCCCCGGGGTCGCGAACCTCGCGGCGCACCTCGGCCCGCGCCTCGTCCGGCGCCGTTGGGGCCCCGTCGCGGCTGCGATCGTGGCGCCGCTGTTGCATCTGACGGCGCTGCTCCTGAGGCTCAGCGACCGGCTCTCGCCCCGCTTCGTCTAAGACTCCCAGCATGCTGCTCGCGATCGACGCCGGCAACACGCAGACCCACATCGGGATGTATAAGGACGAGGAGCTCGTCGAGCACTGGCGGCTCCACACCGACCGCGACGTCACCGTGGACCGGATCGCGACCGAGCTGGCCGGCCTGCTCGGGCTTCGTGGACTGCGGCTGAGGGACATCGACGGCGCCATCGTCTCGTCCGTCGTGCCGGTGCTGAGCCATGAGTACGAGGTCCTGTCCGAGCGCTACCTCGAGGGGCAGCTCCTGATGGTCGGCCCCGGCCTCAAGACCGGCATGCCGATCCGTATGGACAACCCGCACGAGGTCGGAGCGGACCGGCTCGTCAACGCGCTCGCGGCCTATGAGCGCATCGGCACGACGTGCATCTCGGTCGATTTCGGCACCGCCGTGAACTACGACGTCGTGTCCGCCGAGGGCGAGTACCTCGGCGGGGTCCTCGCTCCGGGCGTCGAGGTCTCGCTCGACGCCCTGTCCGAGCGCGCAGCGCGGCTCTTCAAGGTGGAGCTCGAGACGCCGAAGTCCACGATCGGGCGCTCCACGTACGCCGCACTCCAGTCCGGGCTCGTGTACGGCTTCGCCGGCCAGGTCGACGGCATTCTCGGCCGCATCCGCGAGGAGCTTGGCGAGGAGGCCACGGCGGTCGCCACCGGCGGCCACGCGGCGATCATCGCGCCCCACTGCGACCTGATCGACGAGGTCGACGACCTGCTGACGCTGACCGGCCTGCGGCTGATCTGGGAACGCAACCGCTAAAAGGGGACGGAGCCCCTTTCTTTCATGCGCTCTCTGACCACCCCCTGGTCCCTCGGCGGCCGCACGATCGCCAACCGCGTCGTCCTCGCGCCGCTCGCGGGCATCGGCAACTGGTTCGTCAGGCTCCAGGCGAAGCGCCACGGGGCCGGGCTGGTCGTGTCCGAGATGGTCTCGAGCTTCGGCTTGAAGTACGGCGACCCGCGCACGGAGCGCGAGTTCCTCCGGATCCATCCCGAGGAGCACCCGATCTCGGTGCAGCTCTTCGGCCATGACGCCGACGTGATGCGCGTGGCCGCCGGGAAGGCGGCCACCGCCGGCGCGGACCTGATCGACATCAACATGGGCTGCCCGGTGAAGAAGGTCTGCAAGACCGGCGCCGGCGCCGCGCTGCTCGACGACCACGACAAGGCGGTGGCGATCGCCCAGGCGGCGAGCGATGGGAGCGGCCTGCCGGTCACGGTGAAGCTGCGACCGGGACAGCGGCCCGGAGAGCGCAACGGTGTCGTGTTGGCGCGACGGCTGGTCGAGGAAGCCGGAGTCGCGGGGATCGCCTTCCACCCGCGCCACGCCTCGCAGCAGCACAAGGGCAAGGCGGACTACGCGCTCGCGCACGAGCTCGTCGAGGCACTCGACGTGCCTGTGATCATCTCGGGTGGGCTGAGCGACGAGCCGTCGACGCTGCGCGCGTTCGAGGAGTCGGGTGCGGCGGCGGTGATGCTTGCGCGCGGCTCGCTGGGGAACCCCTGGCGGTTCGAGCGGCTTCTGGGGCTGCGCGAGGGGGAGCCCAGCCGCGCCGAGATCTGCGACGAGCTGCTCTGGGTGGTCGATTGCGCCGAGGAGCACCTGGGCGTCGAGCGAGCGGGTCGGTACCTGCGGAAGTTCTATCCCTGGTACGCGGACACCATGGGCCTGACCAAGCGCGAGCGCAACGAGCTCGTGACAGCGCCCACGACGGATGATGCCCGTTGCGCCATCCGCCGCCTCGCTACACTGCCCGATTCCTCCGGGCCGGTCCCATAAACCCGGAGGTTTTCTATGCCCAAGGAAATCGTCCTCACCAAGAAGGGCCTTAGCGAGCTGAAGGCCAAGATCGAGTACCTCCAGACCGAGCGTCGCCGCGAGGTGGCCGCCCGTATCAAGGAGGCGCGCGAGTTCGGCGACATCTCGGAGAACGCCGAATACGACGACGCCAAGAACGAGCAGGCGATGCTCGAGAAGCAGATCTCCGACCTCGAGGAGAAGCTGCGCTCAGCCAAGGTGATCGATTCCAAGGAGGTCACCGGCGAGACCGTGACCGTCGGAACGACCGTCCACGTCAAGGACCAGAAGACGGCCAAGTCCGAGAAGTTCCACATCGTCGGCTCGGCCGAGGCCAACGTCGCCGAGAGGAAGCTCTCGAACGAGTCGCCGATCGGCAAGGCGCTCCTCGGCAAGAAGCGCAACGACATCATCTCGGTGCCGATCCCGCGCGGCCCCGCTCGCAAGCTGAAGATCACCAAGATCGAGGCTGCGGGAGAGGCTAGGGTCCGGTCGGTGGACGACCGGCGCGAGAAGCTCGAGAAGCTGCGGGCCGACGGCGTCGAGCCGTTCCCGCACGAGTTCCCGCGCGTCGTGCCGATCGCGCGCATCCATGAGGCGCACGACGACCTTGCCGAGGGCGAGGAGACCGACTTCGCCTATCGCGTCGCCGGCCGCATCCACGCGCGGCGCGGGCACGGCAAGGCCGCCTTCATCGACCTCGACGACCGCTCCGGCCGGATCCAGCTGCACGCTCGCGCCGACATCCTCGGTGAGGAGTCGCACGAACGGCTGCTCTCGCTCGACCTCGGCGACCTGATCGGCGTCGACGGGACGGCTTTCAAGACGCGCCGCGGCGAGCTCAGCCTCCGCGCTGACTCCTGGCAGCTGCTCGCGAAGTCGCTGCGCGCGCCGCCCGAGAAGTTCCACGGGCTCGAGGACGTCGAGACCCGCTACCGGCACCGCGAGCTCGACCTGATCGCGAACGAGGAGGTGCGCGAGCTCTTCATCCTGCGCACGAAGGTCGTCTCCGCGGTCAGGCGCTGGCTCGACGCACGTGCCTTCCTCGAGGTGGAGACGCCCGTGCTCCAGCCGCTATACGGCGGTGCGCTCGCCCGCCCGTTCACCACGCACCACAACGCGCTCGACCGGGACCTGTACCTGCGGATCGCGACCGAGCTCTACCTCAAGCGCCTGATCGTCGGCGGTCTCGAGCGCGTGTACGAGCTCGGCAAGGACTTCCGCAACGAGGGCATCTCGTACAAGCACAACCCGGAGTTCACGATGCTCGAGTGGTACGAGGCGTACGCCGACTACCACCGGATCGCGGAGGAGCTCGAGGAGCTCGTCGAGACCGTCGCGAAGGAGGTCGGCTACGGCGGCGAGATCGACTTCAGCCGGCCGTGGAAGCGGATCACCCTGCGCGACGCGATCCGCGACGAGACCGGGCTCGACGTGCTCGAGCTGCGCGACCGAGACGCCCTGGTCGCAGCCGCGAAGGAGAAGGGGATCGAGCTCGATCCGGCCGACGTCTGGCCGCAGCTCGTTGACGAGCTGCTCTCGAAGCAGGTCGAGCCGAAGATCGTGAACCCGACGTTCGTCATCGACTACCCGAAGGAGCTGTCCCCGTTCGCGAAGGACCATCGGACGGAGCCCGGCCTGGTCGAGCGGTTCGAGTGCTTCGCGGGCGGGATGGAGTTCGCGAACGCGTTCACCGAGCTGAACGACCCCGACGAGCAGCGGGCGCGGTTCGAGGCGCAGGCGCGCTTCGCCGCCGAGGGCGACGAGGAGGCGCAGCCCTTCGACGAGGACTACATCCAGGCGCTCGAGCACGGGATGCCGCCGACCGGCGGCATCGGCGTGGGAATCGACCGGCTCGTGATGCTCCTGGCTGGGAAGCGCTCGTTGCGCGAAGTGGTGCTTTTTCCCGCGATGCGTTAGCGGCCGCCCGCGGCCCGCACGAGCGGCGTGGTGCGCGCGGGCACCTGCCGCGACAGCACGATGTGGCTCGTCGAGCGCTCGATCGCGGGGCTCGTCACGAGGCCGTTGACGATCTCCTGCAGGTGCTCGGTGTCGCGGGCGACGACGCGGGCGATGATGTCGTGCGGGCCCGAGACCGCATCGGCCTCGAGCACCTCGGGCACGGCTTCGAGCGCCTCGACCGCCTCCTCGAGCCGGCCCTGCGCGAGGTCGAGCAGCATCAGCGCGAGGATCGGATAGCCCATCGCCTCGGGCTCGACCTCGGGCCCGTAGCCCGTGATCACGCCGCGCTGCTCGAGCTTTGCGAGCCGCGCCTGCACCGTGCCGCGGGCCACCTCGAGCCGGCGGGAGATCTCGAGCAGCCCGACGCGCGGATTCTCGCGTAGCTCCTCGATGAGTCGGGCGTCGAGAGAGTCGATCATTCTGACCAGTTCATAGCACGAAACGCGGGCAGAACTGCGCAGATTGACCCGAAGAAATGGTCAGAGTTGACACTCGTCCGCCGAGTGGTGACCTTCGCGCGCCGATGTACGAGGAGGGTCAGCTCTACTCGCCCGTCACGCAGGGCGAAGGCGGGCAGGTGACGGTTCACCTGGCCGACGACCATCCCGGCGCGAACGACCCCGCCTACCGCGCCCGCCGCAACGAGATCGCGGCGGCCGCGCTGGCGTGGGAGCCGGGCACACCGGCTCCGCCGATCGAGTACACGGAAGAGGAGCAGGAGGTCTGGCGGACGGTCTGCCGAGAGCTCCGTCCGAAGCACGAGCGGCTCGCGATCCGCGAGTTCAACGAGGGCGTCGCCGCGCTCGGCCTGCCGACGGATCACGTGCCGTCGCTCGACGAAGTGTCGGCCAACCTCGAGCCGCTCACCGGCTTCCGCTACGTCCCGGCGGCCGGCCTCGTGCCGCTGCGCGAGTTCTACGGCTCGCTCGAGGAGCGGATGTTCCACTCGACGCAGTACGTGCGCCATCCGGCTGTCCCGCTCTACACGCCGGAGCCGGACATCATCCACGAGGTAATCGGGCACGGACACCTGCTCGCGACGCCGACCTTCTCCGAGCTCCACCGCCTGGCCGGGGTCGCGACGAACCGGCTCGAGCAGGAGGAGAGCCTCGTCTTCCTAAGCCGGGTGTTCTGGTTCTCGCTCGAGTTCGGCGTCGTCCACGAGGACGGCGAGGTGCGCGCATACGGCGCGGGCATCCTGTCGTCGTACGGCGAGATCGACGAGTTCCGCGGCATGCAGCACCGTCCGCTCGACCTCGTCGAGATGGGCACTGCCGACTACGACATCACGCACTACCAGCCCGTCCTCTACAAGGCCGAGTCGATCGCCGAGGTGGTGGAGGTCGTCGGCGGCTTCTTCAGCACCTGCACCGACGAATCGATCGAGGAGATGCGCCATGAGCACGTTCCTGGCTGACCCGAAGCCGCCGACACGGCGCACGACCCGATGCCGCTGCTCGGCGTCGACCACATCGAGATGTGGGTCGGGAACGCAGCCCAGGCCGCGTACTTCCTGCGCACCGCCTTCGGCTTCAACGAGGTCGCCTACGCCGGCCTGGAGACCGGCTCGCGCGAGCGCACCGCGCACGTGCTCGAGCAGGGCCGCGTGCGGATCGTGGTCGCCGGCGGGCTGTGTTCGGACCACCCGATCGCCGATCACCACCGCCGCCACGGCGACGGCGTGAAGGTCGTGGCGCTGTCGGTCCCCGACGCCGACGTCGCGTACCGCGAGGCCACCGCCCGCGGCGCCGAGGGGATCGCTCCTCCGCAGACGCTCGAGGACGACTACGGCGAGGTTCGCGTGGCCGACATCGCGACCTACGGCGAGACGATCCACCGCTTCGTGGACCGGTCCGGCTACGGCGGCGCCTTCCTGCCGGGCTACCGCTCGGTCGAGCACGTCCGTCGGCGACGGCGTCTTCACCGGCATCGACCACGTCGTCGGCAACGTCCAGCTCGGCGAGATGGAGCGCTGGGTGAAGTTCTACGAGGACGTCTTCGGGATGACCGAGATGATCCACTTCTCCGACGAGGAGATCTCGACGGAGTACTCCGCGCTCATGTCGAAGGTGGTCGCGGACGGCAAGGGCCGGATCAAGTTCCCGATCAACGAGCCGGCCGAGGGCAAGCGGAAGTCGCAGATCGACGAGTACCTCGAGTTCTACGAGGGCGCCGGGCGTGCAGCACATCGCGCTGGCGACCCGGGACATCGTCGCGACGGTCGCCGAGCTATCGGCCCGCGGCGTCCCGTTCCTGCGAACGCCCGAGAGCTACTACGAGGACGTGCCGGCGCGGATCGGCGAGATCGACGAGTCGCTCGACGACCTGCGGCGGCTCGGCATCCTCGTCGACCGCGACGACGAGGGCTACCTGCTCCAGATATTCACCAAGCCGATCGGCGATCGGCCGACCATGTTCTTCGAGATCATCGAGCGGCACGGCGCTCGGGGCTTCGGCGAGGGCAACTTCAAGGCCCTCTTCGAGGCGATCGAGCGCGAGCAGGCCGCGAGGGGGAACCTCTGATGCGCTACGTGTCGATGGGCCGCCTGCCGGCCAAGCGCCATACCCAGTTCCGCGAGAACGGGACGCTCCTCACCGAGGAGGTGATGGGCTACGAGGGCTTCTCCGGCAACGAGTCGATCCTCTATCACCTGCATTCGCCGTGCCGGGTCGCCGAGGTCGGCGACTTCGAGCCGATCGAGCTCGAGGAGTGGGTGCCCGACGCTCACGTGCACCGGCTGACCGACACGGTGCCGCTCGAGCCGGAAGGCGACACCGTCTTCGGCCGCAAGGTCCTGATGTTCAACTCCGACGTCGAGATGGGCATCTGCAAGCCGGTCGCCGAGGCCGAGTGCTTCTACCGCAACGGCGAGGGCGACGAGGTCCTGTTCATCCACGAGGGATCGGGCGAGCTCGAGACGGTCTTCGGCCGGCTGCCGTTCCGCACCCACGACTACGTCGTGATCCCGCGCGGCACGACCTACCGCGTGGTGCTGGGAGACGGCCCGCACACGTGGCTCACCTTCCACACCCCGGGCGAGATCGAGACGCCCAACCGCTACCGCAACCGCTACGGCCAGCTCCTCGAGAACGCGCCGTTCTCGCAGCGCGACTTCCACCCGCCGCTCGAGCTCGAGACGCACACCGGACCGCGGGGACTTCGAGCTCGTCGTACGCGCGCGCGGCGGCTACCAGCACTTCACGCTCGACTACCACCCGTTCGACGTGGTCGGCTGGGACGGCTACGTGTACCCGTACACGTTCAACATCCACGACTTCGAGCCGAAGTCCGGGCGCATCCACCAGCCGCCGCCGGTGCACCAGACCTTCCAGGGGCCGAACTTCGTGATCTGCTCGTTCTGCCCGCGCGAGCTCGACTGGGACCCGGAGGCGGTGCCGATCCCGTACGTGCACTCGAACCTCCAGTCCGAGGAGGTCATCTACTACGTGGACGGCCAGTTCGGCTCGCGCAAGGGCGTCGGGGTCGGCGCGATCACGCTGCACCCCAGCGGGCTCCCGCACGGGCCGCAGCCGGGCGTGGTGGAGAAGATGCTCGGCAAGCGCCGCACCGACGAGCTCGCCGTGATGTGCGACACCTTCAAGCCGCTCAAGCTCACGCATCTCGCGCGGCAGCTCGACGACCCGTCGTACGCGCTGAGCTGGCACACGCCGCTCCAGAAGGCGGAGGTCTGAGCTTCTTCGGATGGGGAACGGTTCGGCACGGGGGCGGCGAGCCTGCACCCGCCGCGCGGATCGGCGAGGAGGTCGTGCTCCTCGGCGACGTCGTGCCCGGACCTCCGCACCCTGATCGAGCAGGGGCCGGCTCGATGGCAGGAGGTTCGCGAGCGCGCGGGCGAGGCGGGCGACCGCCTGCCTCTCGCCGATTGCGAGCCGCTGCTGCCGGTCGCTCCGCGCGACTACGTCGACTTCTACGCGTCGCTCGAGCACGCGACGAACGTCGGGCGCATGTTCCGCCCCGACTCGCCGCTCGAGCCGAACTGGCGGCACCTGCCGGTCGGCTACCACGGCCGCGCGTCCGGCGTCGTGGTGTCCGGAACGCCGGTCACCCGCCCGGTCGGACAGCTCGGCGAAGGCCGCTTCGGCCCGACACAGGCGCTCGACTACGAGTGCGAGCTCGGGCTGGTGACCGATGCCGAGGCGCGCATCTTCGGCGTCGTCCTGCTGAATGACTGGAGCGCGCGCGACATCCAGGCATGGGAGTACCGGCCGCTGGGCCCGTTCCTCGGGAAGGCGTTCGCCACCTCGATCTCCCCGTGGATCGTCCCGCTCGAGGATCTGCCGACCGCTCCCGCCCGCGAGCAGGATCCCGAAGCCGCTGCCGTACCTCCGCGACGCCGGCGGCGACGCGCTCGACGTCGAGCTGGAGGTCGCGGTGAACGGAGAGGTCATCACGCGCACGAACGCGCGCGGCCTGTACTGGACCCCGGCGCAGATGCTCGCCCACGTCACTTCCGGCGGCGCGCGTCTGACTGCCGGGGACCTCTTCGGGACCGGGACGATCTCCGGCACGGAGATCGGAAGCCAGGGTTGCATGCTGGAGCGCTTCGGCGGCGAGCGATGGCTCGAGGACGGCGACGAAGTGGTGCTTCGGTCGCCGAACCTGGGCGAATGCGCCGGGCGCGTTTTGCCGGCTCGTTAAGGCCGGATTTTCCCGCTTTACACGCGGGTTAGAGCCCGAATTCCGGGGGTAGTCCCGTTGCTAGACTGGCCTCCCGGCTCGGCGACGGGCGAAGGGGGGTTGTCTCGGACGGCGAATCTGCCGAAAGAGCCACTAGACCTTCCGGCTCCCAAGTAGGGTCGGTAGTCCCCGAGCAGAAGGATCCGCAGATGTTCGAGCGCTTCACAGAGAGGGCCCGCCAGGTGGTCGTCCTCGCCCAGGAAGAGGCTCGCATCCTCAAGCACAACTACATCGGCACCGAGCACATCCTGCTCGGTCTCCTCCGCGAGGAGGAAGGCCTTGCCGCGCGGGTCCTCGAGTCGCTCGACATCACCGTGGAGCGCGTTCGCGCCCAGGTCGTCCGGATCGTCGGGTCCGGCGAGGAGGTCACCTCCGGCCAGATCCCCTTCACCCCGCGCGCGAAGAAGGTCCTCGAGCTCGCCCTGCGCGAGGCGCTCTCGCTCGGCCACAACTACATCGGCACCGAGCACATCCTGCTCGGCCTCGTGCGCGAGAACGAGGGCGTCGCCGCGCGCATCCTGCTCGACTTCGACGCCGACTCGGAGAAGATCCGCAACGAGGTCATCCGGATGCTGTCGGGCCCCGGCGGACGCCGCCAGGGCCAGGGCGGTGGCGGTGCGCGGCGCCTCGGGCGAGGGCAAGAAGTCCTCGAAGCTGCTCGACCAGTTCGGCCGCAACCTCACGAAGCTCGCCGCGGACGGCAAGCTCGACCCCGTGGTCGGCCGCGAGACCGAGATCGAGCGGATCATGCAGATCCTCTCGCGCCGCACCAAGAACAACCCGGTGCTCGTGGGCGAGCCGGGCGTTGGCAAGACGGCCGTCGTCGAGGGCCTCGCCTCGCGCATCACGAAGGGCGAGGTGCCCGAGCTGCTCAAGAACAAGCAGATCTACACGCTCGACCTGGCCGCGCTGGTCGCGGGCTCGAAGTACCGCGGCGAGTTCGAGGAGCGCCTGAAGAAGGTGATGAAGGAGATCACCCAGCGCGGCGACATCATTCTTTTCATCGACGAGCTGCACAACCTCGTCGGCGCCGGCGCCGCCGAGGGCGCGATCGACGCAGCGTCGATCCTCAAGCCGGCGCTCGCGCGCGGCGAGCTGCAGACGGTCGGCGCCACCACGCTCGACGAGTACCGCAAGTACCTGGAGCGCGACTCCGCGCTCGAGCGGCGCTTCCAGCAGATCCGCGTCGACCAGCCGACCACCGAGGAGACGGTCCAGATCCTCAAGGGCCTGCGCGACCGCTACGAGCAGCACCACAAGGTGCAGATCTCGGACGAGGCGCTCGAGGCCGCGGCCGAGCTGGCCGACCGCTACATCTCCGACCGCTTCCTTCCGGACAAGGCGATCGACCTGATCGACGAGGCCGCGTCGCGCATGCGGATCAAGTCGATGAGCTCGCCGCCGGTCTACCGCGAGCTCGAGGACGAGATCGCGGAGACGCGCCGCCAGAAGGAGGCCGCGATCGAGGCTCAGGAGTTCGAGAAGGCGGCGAACCTGCGCGACCAGGAGCGCCAGCTCACGAACAAGAAGCGCGAGCTCGAGGAGCAGTGGCAGTCCGGCGAGTCCGGCGAGCGGCCCGTCGATCGGCGAGGAGGAGATCGCCGACATCGTCTCGATGTGGACCGGCATCCCCGTCTTCAAGCTCACCGAGGCCGAGACCCAGAAGCTCATGCGGATGGAGGACGAGCTCCACAAGCGCGTCATCGGCCAGCACGCCGCGATCGAGACGATCTCGAAGGCGATCCGCCGCTCGCGCGCGGGCCTCAAGGACCCGAAGCGCCCGACCGGCTCGTTCATCTTCCTCGGCCCCTCCGGCGTCGGCAAGACCGAGCTCGCGCGCACGCTCGCCGAGTTCCTCTTCGGCGACGAGGAGGCGATGGTCCGGATCGACATGTCGGAGTACATGGAGAAGCACTCCGTGTCGCGGCTGGTCGGCTCGCCCCCCGGCTACATCGGGTACGACGAGGGCGGCCAGCTCACCGAGGCCGTGCGGCGCAAGCCGTACAGCGTGCTCCTGCTCGACGAGATCGAGAAGGCGCACCCGGACGTCTTCAACATCCTGCTCCAGATCCTGGAGGACGGCCGGCTGACGGACGCCCAGGGCCGCACGGTCGACTTCCGCCACGCGATCGTGATCATGACCTCGAACATCGGCGCGGCGCAGATCGCGAAGAACACCGGGCTCGGCTTCTCGATCTCGACCGACGAGACCGGCGTCAGCTACGACGAGATGAAGACGAACATCATGGGCGAGCTGAAGAAGGTCTTCCGGCCCGAGTTCCTCAACCGGATCGACGACGTCATCGTCTTCCACAAGCTCACGAAGGACGAGATCCGCGA
Organism: uncultured Thermoleophilaceae bacterium; assembly: GCA_963846865.1. Classification (GTDB taxonomy): domain Bacteria; phylum Actinomycetota; class Thermoleophilia; order Solirubrobacterales; family Thermoleophilaceae; genus DASPHG01. The sequence continues at coordinate 223,147 of CAWJXU010000011.1, forward strand.
GATCGTCGAGCTCCTGCTCAAGCGGATCCGCGAGGCGATGGCCGAGCGCGAGCTCTCGCTCAACCTCTCCGACGACGCCAAGGACCTGCTGGTCGAGAAGGGCTGGGACCCGTCGATGGGCGCCCGGCCGCTGCGCCGCGCGATCCAGCGCTACATCGAGGACCCGCTGTCCGACGCGGTGCTGCGGTCCCAGGCGGCCGAGGGCTCGACGATCGAGGTCGATCGCGTCGAGGGCAAGGACGGCGAGGACCCGGACGTGAACATCACGATCAAGGCTCCTTCGAAGAAGCGCAAGAAGGTCGCCGCCGGCGTGGGCGCCGAGGGCGACGAGCTCGCGAGACGCCCGAGGCCGCCTCGACCGAGCTGCCCGAGGACCCGAGGTCCTGCCGGAGGCGCCCGACGCGCCGCCGGCCGACGAGCCGGAACCGAAGCCCGAAAAGCCCCCGTCGAGATCAAGGTCCGGCACAACGGGCCCTACAAGGTCACCGGGCCGATCCGGCTGATCGACGCCGACGGGAACGAGTACGAGGTGCCGGAGGGCGAGGCGGTCGTGCTCTGCCGCTGCGGCGGCTCGAAGACGAAGCCGTTCTGTGACAAGACGCACTCCAGATCGGCTTCGAGGCTGCGGAGCGCGCGGTCCGACGATAGGCCGCGAAGCTGTCCAAGAGGCTAAGCCTTGCGTCGAACGCGAGCTGCCGAGAGCAAGAGCTCCTGCGCTGCGCGCGACGCCTGCGGCGCCGAGGCCCGTCCGCCGAGCTGTGGATGACGCCGCGCTGCTCGTCTCGGAGCTCGTCAGCAACGGGTGAAGTACGGCGGCGCGGGGCGATCGTGCCGCGTCGAGGCCGACGCGAACGCGTCCGCGCGGAGATCGTGGATCAGGTCCGGCTTCGCGACAAGACGCGCGAACCGCAAGATCGAGCTGGCCGACGAGGGCGGCTGGGGCCTGACGTCGTCGAGACGCTGCCGACGACTGGGGCGTCTACGAGGCTCCACGCACGTCTGGTTCGAATCCGCGGGCTAGGTCGTCCACCACCGGCTTAACGTGGGCGGATGCCTCCGCGCACGGTCTTCAGCTGCTCAGCCTGCGGGCACGAGAGCCCGAAATGGCACGGGCGCTGCCCCGGCTGCGGCGACTGGAACACGCTCGTGGAGGAGAAGCCCGCGCCGGCCGCGCGCGGCTCCAAGGCGTCGCGGCGGGCTGGAGCCCCGTGCGGCTGGCCGACGTCGAGGCGCCCGCGGTCGCTCGCCTCTCGACCGGAATCGGTGAGCTCGACCGGGTGCTCGGCGGGGGCATCGTGCCCGGCTCGCTCGTGCTGCTCGGCGGCTCGCCCGGGATCGGCAAGTCCACGCTCACGGCGTCGGCCCTCGGCAACCTGAGCAGCGCAGCGCAGGGTGCTCTACGTGACCGGCGAGGAGTCGCCCGCGCAGGTCAAGCTGCGCGCCCAGCGGCTCGGCGCGGCCGCACTCGAGGTGCCGATCCTCGCCGAGACCGACCTGGACGCCGTCGCCGCGACGATCGAGGCCGAGCGGCCGGACGTCTGCGTGATCGACTCGGTCCAGACGCTGTACGCGCCGGACCTCACGGGCGCGCCCGGCTCGGTCGGGCAGGTGCGCGAGGTCGCCGGCCGGCTGATGCGCGATCGCCAAGGAGCGCAACGTCGCCACGGTCCTCGTGGGCCACGTGACGAAGGAGGGCGCGCTGGCCGGCCCGCGCGTCCTCGAGCACCTCGTGGACTGCGTGCTGCAGTTCGAGGGCGAGCGCGAGCGCACCTACCGGACCCTGCGTGCGCTGAAGAACCGCTTCGGCTCCACGAACGAGGTGGGCGTCTTCGAGATGCGCGGCGACGGGCTGGCGGAGGTCGCCGACGCGTCGGCGCGGTTCGTCGCCGAGGCCACGCGCGCGCCGGGATCGGTCGTGCTCGCGGCGATGGAGGGCACGCGGCCGCTGCTGGTCGAGGTGCAGGCGCTGGTGGCGCCCACCGAGCTGGTCCCGCCCCGGCGCGTCGCGAACGGCGTGGACCGGAACCGGCTGGCGCTCATCCTCGCGGTGCTCTCGCGTCACGGCGGCTTGGCGCTCGGCTCGAGCGACGTCTTCGTCTCGCTCGCCGGCGGCGTGCAGGGTGGACGAGCCGGGCGCGGACCTCGCGATCGCGCTGGCCATGGCGAGCGCGGCGAAGGGCATGCCGCTCGGCGGCGAGCGCCCGCTGGCCGCGTTCGGCGAGATCGGCCTGACGGGCGAGCTGCGGCACGTCGCGCACCACGAGCGGCGCGTGAGCGAGGCGAAGAAGTTCGGCCTCGCGCCGGTTCTCGCGCCCGGCGACGGCGTCGCCACGCTGCGCCAGGCGCTCACCCGCGCGCTGGCGGCTCCTGCGGCCGCGCAGGCCGCCTAGCCGGCAAAAGCGCGCAATAGAGCCAAAAACCGCTGGAAAGTCAATCTCTTTTCGTACAATGCATAGGTGCAGCACGCCGGGGACGAGGTCTCAGAGCTCGAGAATCGACAGGAGCCCCGGCTCGTCAGGGCGCTCGAGATGGTCGCGCCCGGGACCGCGGTACGGGAGGGCATCGACTCGATCGTGCAGGCCCGGCTGGGCGCGCTGATCTGCATCGGCGACGACGCCGAGCTCTCGTTCCTCTACTCGGGCGGGATCAAGATCGAGATGGACTACACGCCCGCCGTGCTCTACCAGCTGTCGAAGATGGACGGCGCGATCATCCTCAACTCGAACACGACCAAGATCTCGTGGGCGAACGTGCAGCTGATGCCGGACCCGACGATCCTGTCCGTCGAGACCGGCACGCGCCACCGCACGGCGGAGCGCGTCTCGAAGCAGACCGACTCGCTCGTGATCGCGGTGTCGGCCAGCCGCGACGTGGTGTCGCTCTACCTCGACGGCGCGAAGTACATCCTCGAGGACATCCCCGTCGTGCTCGCCAAGGCGAACCAGGCGCTCGCGACCCTCGACAAGTACCGCACGCGCCTCGACCAGGTCTCCACGCGCCTCACGGCGCTCGAGTTCGAGGGCGGCGTGACCCTGCACGATGTCCTGACCGTCCTCCAGCGCTCGGAGCTCGTCACGCGGATGGCGGTCGAGATCGAGCGATACATCGTCGAGCTCGGCACCGAGGGCCGGCTGATCGAGATGCAGCTGGAGGAGACGATGGTCGGGGTCGCCGGCGCCAAGGCGGCGCTCGTGCACGACTACCTCGCCGACTACTCCGAGGAGAGCTTCGCGCTCGTCGTCGACTCGATGGCGCGGCTGCCGCACCAGGACCTGCTCGACTTCGGGCGGCTCGCGGAGCTGCTCGGGTACGAGCGCAAGGTGAACACCCTGGACCACCCCGTTTCTCCGAGGGGCTACCGCATCCTCGGGGCGATCCCGCGCATCCCGAAGCTCGTCGTCCAGGCGATCGTGCGGGAGTTCGGCGGGCTTGGACGAGATCCTCGCCGCGACAGATTCGGAGCTCGAAGCCGTCGAGGGAGTTGGGGAGATGCGGGCGAAGGAGATTCGCGAGGGCCTTCGTCGCCTACAGGAGATCAACCTCGTGGATCGATATCTGCAAACCTGAACCCGGCGCGCAGGACGCGCCGACGGCCTAACAGGAGGAAACCATCAGCGACACGATGTTGAAGAACGCAGCAGGGGATCTCGAGATCAGCCGCGAGACGCCGCACATCGAGTACGAGGTCGGCGACTTCGTGGTCTACCCGCATCATGGGGCCGGGAAGGTCCTCAAGAAGGAGATCAAGGAGATGATCGGTGAGAAGCGGGAGTACCTCACGATCCAGATCCTCCACAACGACATGACGGTCATGGTCCCGACCGAGAACGCGGGCGTGGCCGGGCTGCGCCGCGTCATCGACGAGGAGGCCGTGGAGAAGGTCCTCGGCGTCCTGCGCGACGACGTCAGCCAGATGCCCAAGAACTGGAACCGCCGGTTCAAGCACAACCGGGACAAGATCAAGACCGGCGACGTCTTCGAGCTCGCCGAGGTCGTCCGCAATCTCGCGATCCGCGAGTCGGACAAGGGCCTCTCGACCGGCGAGAAGCAGATGTACACGCGCGCCAAGAAGATCCTCGCGTCCGAGCTGATGTACGCGCTCGAGATGGAGGAGGACGAGGCGGAGGAGCACCTCGACAAGCTGATCGAGGACGCGCACGCCGAGCGCACGGGCGCGGTGGCTGGCTAGCCGGTAGCGACCGGAGGTCATACATGTCCGTCGTCGGGATCGTTCCCGCCGCCGGAGCAGGCGAACGCCTTGGTGCCGACGTGCCCAAGGCGTTCGCCGTTCTGGGCGGGCGGCCGATGGTCGAATGGAGCCTCGATGTGCTGCGCGAGGTCTGCGACCGGGTCGTCGTGGCCGTTCCCGCGGACCGCGCCGAGCCGCCCGACTTCGTCGCCGGCGGCGCGACGCGCTCGGAGTCGGTGAGGAACGCGCTCGAAGCCGCGCCGGAGGCTTCGGTCGTCGTCGTGCACGACGCGGCGCGCCCGCTCGTCACGGTCGAGCTCGTGCGGCGCTGCGTCGACGCGCTCGAGGGCTACGACGGCGTGATCGCGGCCGTGCCGGTCACCGACACGGTCAAGGAGGTCGAGGACGGGCACGGTGATCCGCACGCCCGACCGCGGCCGCCTATGGGCGGCGCAGACGCCGCAGGTGTTCCGCGCGGAAGCCCTCCGCCGAGCCGCCGGCGAGGCGACCGACGACGCCTCGCTCGTCGAGGCGATGGGCGGCCGCGTTCGCGTGGTCGAGGGGCTGCGGGAGAACCTGAAGGTCACGACCCCGCTCGATGCCCGCGTGGCGGAGATGCTCCTTGCTGACTGACTACCACCTGCACCTGCGACCCGACGAGGACGGACACGCCGCCCGAGCGCTACTTCACGGAGGAGAACGTCGAGCGCTATCGGGAGGCGGCGTCCGAACGTGGCATCGAGGAGCTGGGAGTGGCTGAGCACGTGCACCGCTTCAGCCGCGCACTCGACGTGTGGCAGCACCCGTTCTGGAAGAGGTGGGCCGTGGACGATCTGGACGAGTACGTCGAGTTCGTCGCGCGGCAGACGGACTTGCGCTGGGCATCGAGGCCGATTACGTGCCCGGGACGCGAGGACCGGATGGCGACCCTGCTGGACGAGCACGAATGGGACTACGTGGTCGGGTCGGTCCACTTCATCCGAGACGACGCGGTCGACATGCGCGGCGAGTGGGACGTGTGGCGGACCACGGGCGACCCCGACAAGGTGTGGAACGCGTACTTCGAGGCGCTCGGAGAAGCGGCCCGCACGGGCATGTTCGACGTGCTGGCCCACCCCGACCTCGTGAAGGTCTGGGGGGACCGGGTCCCGGAGGGGGACCTGCGGCGGCTTCTACGATCGCGCCATGGACGGGATCGCGGAATCCGACGTGGCCGATCGAGGTCTCCACCGCCGGCCTGCGAAAGCCCGTGGGCGAGATGTATCCGGCGCGACCGTTCCTGGAGATGTGCCTCGAGGCCGGCAGGCCCGTCGCCCTGTCGTCGGATGCCCATCTTCCCGAGCAGGTCGGCCACGAGTACGAGCGCGCGGTGGAGTGGCTGGGCGAGATCGGCGTGGCCGAGCTCGCCGTCTTCGAAGGCCGCGAACGCCGGCTGGAGGCGATCGGATGAGCGATCGCGCCGGAATCGGATTCGACTCACATCGGCTCGAGGAGGGGCGCCCGCTCGTGCTCGGCGGGGTCCGGATCGAGGACGCCGAGAAGGGGCTCGCCGGGCACTCGGATGCGGACGTGCTCACGCACGCGATCATCGATGCCCTGCTCGGTGCCGCGGGGCTGGGCGACATCGGCCAGCACTTCCCCGACACGGACGAGGCATGGAAGGGCGCGAACAGCATGGGCCTGCTTGAGCGACGTGTGCACGTTCCTCGAGGACCACGGCTGGACGGTGCGCCACGTCGACTGCACGCTCATCTGCGAGGCGCCGAAGATGGCGCCTTTCAGGGACGACATGCGCCGCTCGCTCGCGCGCTGCATCGGCCTCAAGCCGCTCGACGTGAACGTGAAGTTCACGACCAACGAGGGGATGGGCTTCGTCGGGCGCGGCGAGGGCATGGCCGCGCTCGCCGTCGCGAGCGTGGAGCGTGCGGATTGATCCGGATCCACGACACGCTCAGTGGAGCGCCGAAGCCGCTCGAGCCGCGCGACGACGCGAAGGTCGGCATCTACGCGTGCGGCCCGACGGTCTACGGCCGCGTACACGTCGGAAACGCGCGCCCGTTCGTCGTGTTCGCCCTGCTGAAGCGCTTCCTGGAGCACCAGGGCTACGACGTGACGCTCGTCGCCAACGTCACCGACGTGAACGACAAGATCTACGACGCCGCTCGCGCGGCGGGCGTCGGCAGCGAGCAGCTCGCCGGTGAGATGACCGCGCACTACGTCCGCGACACGGACCGCCTGGACCTGGGCAGGCCGGACCGCGAGCCCACCGCCACCGGCACGATGGACGCGATCATCGGGCTGATCGGCGACCTGATCGATTCCGACCACGCCTATGTGGCCGAGGGCGACGTCTACTTCCGAGTCGGGAGCTTCACCGCAGTACGGGAAGCTCTCGAACCGCCCGATCGAGGAGATGCAGCAGGGCGAGGGCGACGACGCCGCGGCGCTGAAGGAGAGCCCGCAGGACTTCGCGCTGTGGAAGGCCCAGAAGGAGGGCGAGGACACCGCCTGGGACGCGCCCTGGGGACGCGGTCGCCCGGGCTGGCACATCGAGTGCTCCGCGATGGCCGAGGAGATCCTCGGGCTCGACTTCGAGATCCACGGCGGGGGCTCGGACCTCGTCTTCCCGCACCACGAGAACGAGATCGCCCAGACCGAGGCGGTGCGCGGCAAGCCGCTAGCCCGCCTTTGGATGCACAACGGCATGGTCCGGCTCGAGGGCGAGAAGATGGCGAAGTCGGTCGGGAAACATCTTCCTGCTGCACGAGGCGCTCGACCAGGCCGGACGCGACGCCCTGGTCATGTACTTCGTCTCGGGCCACTACCGCCAGCCCATCGCCTACTCGGAGGATGCGCTCGCCGAGGCGGCGGCGTCCGTGGACCGGATCCGCGATTTCGCGCGCCGGCTCGATCCGGACGCGCCCGCCGAGGGCATCGAGCCGTACGCCGAGCGCTTCTTCGATGCGTTGGCCGACGACTTCAACACGCCCACCGCGCGTGCCGCCCTCTTCGACTGGATCGCGGAGGGCAACAGGCGACTGGACGCGGGCGAGGCGCTCGGCGCGGGCGCGCTGGCCGAGATGCTGCATGTGATCGGGCTGGAGAACCTCCTCGACACCGCGGAGGAGGCCGACCCCGAAGCCGAGCGGCTCCTGGAGGAGCGCGAGGCGGCGCGTGCGGCGCGGGACTTCGGGACGGCCGACGCAAAGCGCGACGAGCTCGCGGCGCTCGGCTGGGAGGTGCGCGACACACCGGCGGGGCCGAAGCTGGTCCGCTCGGGTTGATCGTCTACGGCCAGAACCCCGTGCGCGAGGCGGTTCGCGGCCCGCGCAACGTGCTGCGGACGTGGGAGGGCCTGCCGGACGACGAGCTCGAGCGGATATGCGGCTCGCCGGACCACCAGGGGATCTGCGCGGAGGTCGAGCCGTACGCCTACGCGGATCCGCACACGTTGCTCACGGACGAGGACGCCCTCGTGGTCGCCCTCGACGAGGTGCAGGACCCGCACAACCTCGGGGCAGTGATCCGCGTGGCCGAGGTGGCCGGCGCGGCCGGCGTCGTGATTCCCGAGCGGCGGTCGGCCGAGGTGACGCCGGCGGTGTGCAAGGCGTCGGCGGGTGCGGTCGAGCACCTGGCGGTCGCGCGCGTGCGCAACCTGGCCGACTGGCTCGCAGGGGCGAAGGAGGCGGGAGCGTGGGTCTACGGGGCGGCGCCTGACGGCATCCCGTACAACGAGCCCGATTACCGGGGCCGAGTGGTGCTCGTGCTCGGGGCCGAGGGGAAGGGCCTGCGGCCGCGCGTGGCGGGCTCCTGCGACGAGCTGATCGCCCTGCCGGTGCGCGGGCTAGTGGGATCGCTCAACGTCTCCACCGCGGCGGCCGCGCTCGTGTACGGAATCCTGCAATTTCGTGTGCAGAGTTGACAAGGCTCCATAACGTCCGGAGAATCTTGTAGAAGTAACGCTGGACCTCAGCTTCACGGCTGAGAACAATTGAAAGGGCGCTGCCAGGGGAGGTAAGCGCGCCGGACTTCCAACCGGGGACCCCAGGGTCCCGAGGAGAAGATTCCGTGGCAATCAGCTCTCCCCGTACGCAGGCGCATGGTTCTAACGCTGAAGCTGAGCTTGACGATCATTACCTGATCGCTCTTGCCAAGCAGGGCCGGCCGGATGCCTACGACATGATCGTCCGGCGCTACTACGGGTTCGTGCGGCTCAAGGCGTCCTCGTACTTCCTGATCGGCGGCGACTCGGACGACCTCATCCAGGAGGGCCTTGTCGGGCTCTACAAGGCCGTTCGCGACTACCGCTCCGACCGCGAGTCGAGCTTCCGCAACTTCGCCGAGCTCTGCATCACGCGGCAGATCATCACGGCCGTGAAGACGGCGACGCGCAACAAGCACACGCCGCTGAACCAGTACGTGTCGTTCTCGCAGACGCCGGCCGCATCCGGCGACAGCGAGCCCACGCTCGACGAGGTGCTGCCCGGACCGTCGCACATCGACCCCGTCAACCAGGTGATCTCGACCGAGGAGCTGCACAGCCTGGTCGCATGCCTCTCGAGCGTCCTCTCGGAGCTCGAGAGCTCGGTGCTCTCGCTCTACCTCGACGGGCGCTCGTACGAAGAGGTGGCGGACCGCCTCACGTGCGACACGAAGACGGTCGACAACGCGCTCCAGCGCGTGAAGCGCAAGGTGGGCGCACACCTCGCGGCGCGCGCGGTCCCGCTCTAGGCAAATAGAGTCGGCGGCGTCTTGGATGCCGCCGACCTCGCATTCGCAGGGCCTCTTCGCCAGGCCGAGCTGATCCGTGACGGGGAGATCTCCCCGCGCGAGCTCGTGCAGGTCTACCTCGACCGGATCGAGCGGATCGAGCCGGAGCTGAACGCGTTCCGGGTCGTCCTCGCCGAACGCGCGTTGACCGAGGCGAAGCAGGCTGCGCGCCGCAAGGCGAGCCAGGAGCGCCCGCTCCTCGGCGTCCCGTTCGCGATCAAGGACAACCACGAGCTGACGGGCGAGGTCACCACCCACGGAACGAACGCCTACGACCGCAACCCGGCGCAGGAGGATGCGGAGATCGTGAAGCGGCTCCGCGCGGCGGGCGCGATCCCGATCGGGAAGACGCTCCTGCCCGAGCTCGCGATCTCCGGCTTCACGGAGTCGGCCACGTGGGGCGTGACGCGCAACCCGTGGGACCTCGACCGCAGCCCGGCGGGCTCGAGCGGCGGCAGCGCCGCCGCCGTCGCCGCGGGCCTGGCATCGTTCGCGACAGCCTCGGACGGCGCCGGGTCGATCCGCTACCCGGCCGCGAACTGCCGCATCTTCGGCCTCAAGCCCCAGCGTGGACGCGTGTCGCTGATGCCGGACCCGCAGCATTGGCACGGCCTTTCGGTGGCGGGGGTGCACACCCGCTCGGTACGCGACCAGGCCGCGATCCTCGACGCGATCGCCGGCCCCGCGCCCGGCGACGCGGACACCCCGCCGTCGTGGGACCGCCCGCTTGCCGACGCCGCCGCCTCGCCGCCGCCGAAGCTGCGCATCGCGGTCTCTACGAAGACGCCGGGCGTGGGCATACCCGTAGCCGCGGACTGCAGGCGCGCGGTCGATGAGATCGCGGAGCTGTTGCGCTCGCTCGGCCACGAGGTTCGGGCTCAGGATCCCGACTACGGCCTTCTTGCCACCTCGCTCTTCGCTCGATACTTCCACGGAATCCGCGAGGACGTGCAGCGAATGCCGCACCAGGAGCGGCTCGAGCGGCGTACGCGCGGATTCGGTCGGCTAGGGCTCCCGTGGGGTCCCTTCGTCGAGCGCGCGCGACGGGAAGAGGCCGGTCACGCGAAGCGCATCTTCGGCATCTTCGACGAGCACGACGTCCTGCTCACGCCGATGACCGCACGGCCGCCGATCGAGGTCATGCGCTGGGAGGGCGTGGGCGCCCTTCGCACCGCCGAGGGCATGGGCCGCGTGTATCCGTTTGCCGGCGCCTGGAACGTCCTCGGCAATCCGGCCGCCTCGGTGCCTGCCCTGCTGACCGCTGACGGGCTGCCGGTGGCCGTTCAGCTCGTTGGGCGGCCGAACGACGAGCACACGATCGTCGCGCTGGCGGCACAGCTCGAAGCCGAGCGGCCGTGGGCCGAAAAGCCGATTGATTAGTTCCGCGGGCATCCCTGCCCGCGTTCTGAGCGGATAGCGAGCCTCCGGCTCGCGTGACCGGCGGCTTCGCCGCCTTCCGCCTAACGCGCCGGCTCGACGACGCGCACCTCGGTGCGCCCGCCGCCGTGGGCGGGTTCGCCGTCGCCGATGACCCCGATGCCCTCGGTCATCGTGAAGAACGCGCGCGCGAAGGGGGAGTGGCCGGTGTATGCGCGAACCCGCTCCCAGTCCACCTTCTCGCGCAGCGACCGCGCCATCTGGAGCACGGACGTGTAGTCGACGTTGTGCTCATGCAGCGACAGCAGCTTGGTCGAGAGGACGTCCTCGAGCGCCATCACCTTGATCGGCATCGCGAGCACCTCCAGGTCCTGCCCGCGCTCGATCACGTCGTCGTCGATCTGCATCCCCTTCGGATGGAAGATCAGATCGACCAGAACTTCGCCGTCCCACGCCTTGTAAAGCCAGCCCTCGGGCGGCTTCTCCGGCTTCATGCCCTCGGCTACGAGCGCCTCGAGCGCGTGCTCGGCGTCCTCGGCCTTCACCATGAAATCGAGGTCCTTTCGGGTCTCGGGCCCGCCGTGCGCCCAGAAGGCCAGGCTGCCGCCCAGGAGGTAGGGGATCTCGTTGTCGCGCAGCGCCGCGACGGTCTTCTTCAGGGTCTCCGAGATCGCGTCGAATGAGTGCTCGCCTGACGCCATGCAGTTCCCTTACCCGTCGCTTCGGGTAAATGCACCCCGTGTCAATCCGCATCGCCGCCGCCGGCGACGTCCACATACGGGAGGCCAACCGACAGCAGCTGTCGGACGCCTTCTCCGCCCTGCACGGGGAGGTCGACCTCGTCCTGCTCGCGGGTGACCTGACGACGCACGGCGAACCGGAGCAGGGTGCATGGCTCGCGGAGGCGTGCGCGGACCTCGACATCCCGATCCTCGCCGTCCTCGGAAACCACGACTGGCATGAGAACCGCGCAGACGAGCTGATCCCCACCCTTCAGAACGGCGGCATCACCGTGCTCGAGCGGGAGTCGTGCGTGTTGGAGCTCGAGGGGAGCGAGGTAGGGATCGCGGGCCTCAAGGGATTCGTGGGGGGCTTCCCCGGGTCGAGCCTGCCGGACTTCGGCGAGCCGCTGCTCCGCGAGGTGTACCGGCAGACGAGCGACGACGTGGCCGCGCTCGACGAAAGCCTGCGCGCCATCGCGCACTGCCCGTACCGGATCGTGCTGATGCACTACTCGCCGTGCGCGGACACGCTTCGCGGCGAGCCCGAGGGCATCTGGGCCTTCCTGGGCAACGAGCGAATCGCTGCGCCGATCCGTGAGCACGAGCCGGACCTCGTCCTGCATGGCCACGCGCACGCGGGCACGTTCGAAGGGCGAATCGGCGCCTCTCCCGTCTACAACGTGTCGGTGCCCGTCATGGGCCGTGACTTCTGGCTGCTCGAGCTGGCGGCCCTACGCACGCCCACGACGCCGATCCACTAGTCCGAGCCGGGGTAGAGGGTCATGCCGCCGTCGACGAACAGCGTCGTGCCCACGACGTAGCCAGCCTGCTCAGATGCCAGCCAAGCGATCGCGCGCGCGATCTCGATCGGATCCGCCCACCGCTCAAGCGGGATCTCCTCCGACGAAACGGCGCCCTCTTTCATCTCCCCCTGGATCGGCGTCCGGGTCGCGCCAGGCGCGACCGAGCACACGCGGATGCCGCGCGGGGCGAGCTCCTTCGCGATCGACTGCACGAACAGCTTGAGGCCGCCCTTCGATGCGGCGTAGTGGGAGAAGTGCTTCCACGGCATCACCTCATGCACGCTCGTGTTGACGACGATCGTGCCGCTGTCCATCCGGCGGGCGGCCTCGCGACAGCAGAGGAAAGCGCCGGTCAGGTTGACACCGAGCACCTTTTCCCACGCCTCGACCGGCATGTCGACGAGCTCGTATGGCATCTGGATGCCGGCGTTGTTCACGAGCAGATCCAGGCCGCCGAGCGCGTTCACCGTCTCGCCGAAGCCGCGCTCGACGTCCTCCTCGCGCGAGACGTCCATCTGGACCGTCGTCGCGCTCCCGCCGGCGGCCTCGACCGCCTCTGCCATCGCGCGTGCCGTCGAGCCGTCGCCGACGTGGTTGATGGCGACCGCGGCGCCGTGAGCGGCAAGCTCGAAGGCGGTTGCCTGCCCGATACCCGAGTCCGCGCCCGTCACAAGAGCGCGCCGGCCGTCGAGTAGACGCGCGTCACCGGGGTATAGGCTGATCTCGAAGTCGCCCATCGAGGGGTTTTCTCCCCGGATGGGCGCGGTATCAACCCGCCATGCAGGCAAACGATCTCGACCGCGACACCCTGCGCAGGCTCGCCGGTGCGAAGGCGGCCAATGGCGCGAAGGCGATCAGCTTCTACCTCAACCTCGAGCCGACCGAGTTCGCCACCCCGCCGGCGCGTGCGTCCGCGATCCGGTCGCTCCTCGACGAGGGCGAGAAGAAACTGAAGGAGGTCGAGTCGGACGACACCAAGCGGGCCCTGCGCGCCGACTTCGAGCGCGCGCGGGAGTTCTTCAGCCGCGACCTCCCGACCGACGGAGCGCGCGGTCTCGCCGTCTTCTTCTCGGGTGAGAACGATCTCTTCGAGGTCATCAGGCTGCCACGGCCGGTGCAGTCCGAGGTGGTCATCTCGGACTCGCCGTTCATCGAGCCGCTCGTCGATCTGGTCTCGGGCACGTGGTGCATCCTGCTGTGCAACCGGCGCACCGGGCGCATCCTCCGCGGCTCCAGCGACCGGATCGAGGAGGTATCGCGAATCACCTCGGAGGACGTACTGTCGCAAGCGGACGCGGGAGGCTTGTCACAGCCGCGCTACGAGCGCGGCCAGGACGAGGAGGTCCATCGCCACCTGAAGCGCATTGCCGACGTGCTCCACAGGCGCTTTCGGCGCGCGGGCTTCGACCATCTCCTGATCGGTTGTCCCGAGGAGCTCACCTCGGACATCGAGCGCACCCTCCACCCGGACATCGCGCAACGGCTCGCGGGCCGCTTGACGGTCGATGTCGAGAACACGACCGAGGACGATGTGCTCGACGTCGCGCGGCCGCTCATCGAGGAGCACGAGCGGACCGTCGAGCGCGACGCCCTCGACCGGTTGAAGCAGGGCGTGGGCGCCGGTGGCCGGGGCGTCGCCGGCCTCGACGACGTCCTGGGGGTGCTCAACGAGCGCCGCGTCGAGACGCTCCTGATCGAGGAGCGGTTCCAGATGCCGGGCATGGCCTGCCCGCAGTGTGGCTCGCTCCTCCCCGAGACACTGGCGTCGTGCCCGGCCGATGGCACGGCGACCGAGCGCTACGACGACATCGTCGAGGAGGCGGTCGAGCTGGCCGTCGCGCAGTCCGCTGACGTGATCGTCGCCCGCCACTTCGACGACCTCGAGGAGATGGGCGGTATCGGCGCGGTGCTGCGCTTCTAGCGGTAACCGGTCTCGCGCAGGAAGCGCCGCAGCCGCCTCGGATAGCGATCCCCGCACGGGCAGAAGTCGTACCTGCCGCGCCGGTTGTCGAGCTCGCCGCGGCGCAGCGCGCGCCGCACGAGGCGCCAGCCCGCACGCGGGGCTCCCAGGAGGTAGCGCGTCGCGACGTAGGCGGCCAGCACAGGCTTGACGTCGCCGTCGTTCGCGCTCGCTCGGAAGTAGTTGCGCCGCAGCTTCTTCGAGCCGGGCCTGACCTGCCCCGGGAAGCGGCGCGTGACGTCGCGGAAGTCCCCGTCGTCGAAGCGCCACACGTGCGGGAGGTAACGCCAACACGAGGCGCAGCCGTACGGGCCCAGAAGCCGGTCGTCATGCGAGATGAGCTCCGGGTGGCCGCCGGCCAGGTTGGTCAGCCGCGGACGCTTCGGGCCCCAGCTCTTCGAGCTCCGCGCGTACGTGTCCCCGTTCGCGCGGTACACGACGGTGATCCAGCAGCAGTAGGCGCCGCCCGAGTAGAGGTCCACGAGCACCTCGGCCCCGCCGCCGTCGAGGTCGCGCAGGGCGATCGACCGCTTTCGCTCGAAGCCGGCCGGCGAACAACGGCGACCGCAGGTCAGCTCGCGTTCGAAGACCAGCTCGCCGGCGTCGTGGATGCGAACCGTGAAGTCTCGGTACGACCTGCTGAACTGGTCGCCCGAGCGGTCATAGCTGAGCTCGACGCGCGTCTCGCCGCGAGTGTCCCGCTCGACCACCACTCGCGCCTCCGCGCTCGTCGCCCAGGCGAGCAGAAGGAGAGCGGCCAGGGCCAAGCGCATCGCCGAACCGTACGTAAGTAAGACTTAGCGTGCGTGTCAGCGGAGAACGTCGCGATCGTCAAGTCCTCCTGGGCCGGATGGCGTCAGCAGCTGCGCGACCAGATGGTGCGCGACCTTGCCGACGGCATACCCGAGCGGATGGATGCATGGGCGGCCAAGGCGGGTTCTCCAGCCCTCCAGGCGCTCGAGTTCATGGACGGCGGCGACAAGATCCTCGTCTGCGCTGCCGTGGTCCGCGAGCACAAGATCCTGTGGTTCAGGTACACGCTCGATGGCCCGCGGATCGTCGGCTGGGACGTCTACGACAAGGAGAAGAAGGCGCGCAAGGCAGCTGGGCTCAAGGAGTAGAGCCCGCTGTCGGACTCGAACCGACGACCCCTTCTTTACAAGAGAAGCGCTCTACCAGCTGAGCTAAGCGGGCGTGCCGCGAAGTCTAGGTCGCGGCGCCCACGGCCAGTTCGATGTCGCCATGGCCGTTGGAGGACACCGGCACCTCCGGCACGTCGACCTGGAGACCCTGGTTCAACCGCTCCTCGAGTACGCCGAGCACGACAGCGAACAGCACGTGGCGCCAGGTCGCCTGCGCGAGCGCGCGCGGGTTCCCTGAGAGCTTCGGAAGCTCGCGGCGGGCGGGGTGGACTCGCTCCGCAACGCCGATCAACGGCCACGTGCCGAAGTTCTCCACCATGCCCGCGATCAGCGCTCGAGCTAGCGGCGGCCCGGGGAGGAACGGCTTCGCGAGCGCATACGCCGCGCCGAACGCCGCTCCGTTCGCAACATGGATTGCAAGCCCCACGGCGGGCCATTCGTCGCCGCGTGTCACCGCCTTCCCAAGCAGTTCCACATCGGAGTAATCGACGCCGAAAACCCGCTTGTCGAGCGGCTCCTGGGCCGCCCAGACTGCCGCACCCACGGCTCCGGCCGCCGCACCCCGCACACTGCGTTCCAGCCTCATCGCCATGCAGCGTAACGCGGTAGGGGGACACGGGTACACAAACCATGGCTCGCGACCTGAGCGTCTACCACGCCCGCACGCGCGCGCGCGGCGTGAACCCGTTCGTCTACTGGCCCGTGCGAGGCGTCCTCCAGCCGCTGTTGATGCTGCTCTTCTGGCTCAAGCGGATCGGCCGCGAGCACATCCCCGGCGACGGGCGGCGTGATCGTCGCCCCGAACCACCGCAGCTTCCTGGACCCGTGGGTCGTCGGCATCTGCCTGCGCCGCCCCGTCTACTTCGTCGCCAAACAGGAGCTCTTCCGGAAGCGCTGGATGGGCTGGTTCCTCAACTCGCTCGGCGCATTCCCGGTGAAGCGCGGCGAGGCGGACGAGGAGGCGATGGAGACCGCTCGTCTTCTGGTCGAGCGTGGCAACGCGCTCCTCATCTTCCCCGAGGGCACACGCATCCGACGCGGCTCCCTCGGCGATCCGAAGCGCGGCGTCGGCCGGCTCGCGCTCGAGACCGGCGCGCCGGTCGTGCCCGTCGCCGTGATGGGCACCGAACGGGCGCGGCGCGGATTCATCATCCGCCCGTGCAAGGTGCGCGTCCGCTGCGGCCGGCCGTTGACCTTCCCGCGCGTAGAGAGCCCGTCCGCGCACCTCGCGGGCGAGGTGACCGCGAGGATCTGGCCGTGCGTGGAGCTCCAGTACGAATGGCTCGGCGGGATGCCCGCCCTGCGCACGGCGGCGGTCGTCGGCGCCGGGCCGATGGGCACCGCGCTTGCGAGCCTGCTTGCGCGCGCCGGGCTGGAGGTGGAGCTCGGCTGCCGCACACACGAGCAGGCTGAGCGCATCGCGGGAGCCGGCGTGAACCACGACCGGCTGCCGGGCATCGCGCTCCCCGACGCCGTTTCCCCGAGGCCGGTGTCGAAGATCGAGTTCCAGGCCGTCGACCTCGTCGTGTTCGCCGTGCCGAGTCGCGACCTCCCGGCGGCAGTCGGCGAGGTCGCCGCGAGCATCGGCCGCCGCACCGCCGTCATCGTGTGCTCGAAGGGCCTCGTCCGCCCGTTCGGCACGCGTCCATCCGAGTACGTAGCCGAGCGGGTCCTCGCCCGCGGCGTGGCAGCACTGGCAGGCCCGTCTCACGCCGCGGAGGCCGCGATGGGAGACGCTTCGTTCGTGGTCGCCTCGGACGACGCCGACCTACGGCGCCAGCTCGTTCGCCTGTTCGAGAAGGCCGGCGCGGGCGTCGAGGAGACGGACGACGTGGTGGGCACCGAGCTCGCGGCGTGTGGCAAGAACGTCGCTGCCCTGGCCGCGAGCGCGGCCGCCGTCCATGGCATCAACGACGCTGGGGTGGCCGCGAGCCGAGTCTTCACCGAGGTACACGCGCTCGCGCGGCATGAGGGCGCTCGCACCGAGACCTTCACCGGCACCGCGGGCGTGGGCGACCTGGTCGCGACCGTGATCGCCGAGGGCAGCCGCAACCGCCGCGCCGGCGAGATGCTCGCGCACGGTGCTCGCCCGGACGAGATCCGCGCCACGCTCGGCGAGACCCCGGAGGCGCTCGACGCGGTTCCGCTCCTCGAGCAGGTGCTCGAGCGACGCGGCCTCCCGGCCGCAGCCGTCACCGAGCTCGCGGCTCTCGTTGACGGCCGCGTCCAGCCGCCCGAGAGGGCCGCTGCAGCGCGCTGACCGGGAGTACGCTCCGTGCGTGGAAGAGACTCGCGACAAGGTCCGGCTCGATGCGGACTTCACCGAGCTGTACCGGGCCCATCTGCGCGACGTCTACAGCTACGCCTACTACCGGATCGGCAACCATCACGACGCCGAGGACATCACCGAGCAGACCTTCCTCCAGGCGTACCGGCACTTCGAGCGAGCTCAGCGCGAATCACGCGGGCGGCCACTGCGCCCGTGGCTGATCCGGATCGCGCACAACCTCGCCGCGAACTACTACCGCGACCGGGCGCGCAAGCCGCAGACGAACCTCGAGGACGCGGGCGTGCTGCCGACCTTCCACGACACGGCCGACCTCGTGGAGGGCCGCGAGGAGGTGCACCAGGTGCTCGCGGGCGTCGCCAAGCTGCCCGAGGACCGGCGCGACGCGCTGATCATGCGGTTCGCGCTCGACATGGACAACCGGGAGATAGCTCGTGCTCTCGGCCGCAGCGATGGAGCCACGAAGGTGTTGATTCATCGCGCGATCAAACAGCTCGAGGAGGAGCTCGCGGATGACTGAGGCACGTTTCGACGTCGAGGCACTGCTGCGCTCGGCGCTCACGCCGGTCGAGCCGCCCGAGGCGCTCTCCGATCGCCTCGAGCGCCACCTCACCGAGCTCACGGACCTCGCCGCCGAGGAGCTGGCCGAGTGGGAGCTGAGCGCGATGCGCGATCCCCGCAACTGGGTGCGTCCCGTCGCAGCGGCGACCGTCATAGGGGTCGCGGGTGGCGCGCTGGTCGTGGTCCGCGCTCGCCAGCGGTCGAAGAAGAAGCATGTAACGGGGCTGCGCGCCCTGGAACAGGGACTTCAGGACGTCGTCGACCGAGTGGGGAGGACCCTGGAGCGATGAAGACCGACGAGGAATGGCGCGCCGAGCTCGACGCTGACCGCTACGAGGTGCTGCGCTGCGCGGCCACCGAGCCGCCGTTCAGCGGCGAGTACGTGGACACCAAGGAGGACGGCACGTATCAGTGCGCCGGCTGCGGCGCGAAGCTGTTCGACTCGGACACCAAGTTCGACTCGGGCACCGGCTGGCCGAGCTTCACCGAGCCCGCGGTCGAGGAGGCCGTCGAGCTGCGCGACGACACGAGCCACGGCATGGTGAGGACCGAGGTCGTCTGCCGTAACTGCGGCGGGCACCTGGGCCACGTCTTCGACGACGGCCCAGGCCCCACCGGACAGCGCTACTGCATCAACTCGCTCGCGCTCGACCTCAACCAGCGGTAGCCGCGGTCGTCGGCGCCGGCGCCGCCGGCGTCGCAAAGCCCGCGCCGAGGCCCGCAACGCCGATCAGCGCGTGCAGGACGTTGTCCTCGGTGTTGACGGGGATGAGCTTGAAGATGGAGTCCCCGTCTCCGTAGATGAAGCCGACGATCGCGACCACGACGTAGATCGCACCGAAGGCGAGCGCGTACGTCCGGGCGCCCGCATAGGACCCCGCCACCGCGAGGCCGACGACGCCGCTGAGGATGTGCACCAGGTTGTGCCAACCGTTGACGTCGAGGATGCCGAGCACTGCCGAGCGCTCGACGAGGGTGTCGTCGCCCACCGCGAAGCTCGCCTCGTAGAAGAAGCCGAGGATCCCGGCCGCGACCAGGACGACGCCGAAAACGAGCGCATACAGCTGGGCGGGTGAACGTTCCGCCATCGAACCACCTCCGTTTGAAGCCGGGCTAGGGCCCGGTCCAGGTGCCTGCGTAGCAGGGATTCGACCCGCAGACGTTGATCACCTGCCCACCGATGGACAGGAACGCGGATTTCTGCACGCGTGACGCGGCCGAACGGCGCGGGAACTCGTGCGGGTCCTGGCCCGCGTCGGTCGGCGGGGTGTTCGTTGTCGGGGGCACGTCGGTGCCCACGGTCTTGCCGTTCTCGTCGCGCTTCGGCCCGATGTCCCAGAGCACGAGCGCCGAGCCGGCGAACGGGAAGCTCGGGATCGCCGGGATCGCGTAGTTGGGGTCCAGGTCGCTGTCGCGCCCGGCATCCACGTACGGCGTCCGCGCGTGTGCCCCGATCGTGCGGGCCTCGACCTCGGCCGCCACCTGCGCCACCTGATGGTCGCCGAGCCCGACGTGGAGCATCACCTCGTGGGGCGGCGTGTTGGGCAGCGGGTCGTCGGTCATGTGGTGCGCGTAGCCATTCGCCTCGGCGCGGTCCCACAGTGTCTGGATCAACGAGAAGATCAGCTGGCGCTCGAGCTCATTCGGGTACGCCTCGTACATGAACCACGAGTACTCGGGAAGGTCCAGCTCACTCGGCGGCTGGCCGGTGCCCCAGTCGACGCTGCGCGTGAGAAGCGTCGAGTAGTTCATCCCGGGCACGCCGAGCACCGCCCGGTCGTGGTCGACGCCCACCGCCGCGAGCGCGCCACCGATGATCCCGCCCTGGCTGTTGCCGTCGTAGAACAGGCGGCGCGTGTCGATCAGGCCCTGGCCGCCCACCTGGAAGTTGGGATCGCTCGAGAACCCATCGGGGTGGATCAGCAGGCGGCCCAGGTAGAGGAAGTTGACGAGCCCCTGCTGCACGCGGTCGGCGAGCTGCGGGAAGTTCGACATGTCCTCGAGGATCGTGAGGACGGTGCCGTAGTCGCAGTTGGGCAGCTGTCCGCGCTGCGCCTTCTCGAGGAAGCCGGTGATCGTGTCGGGGCTGGCGTCGGTGTCGGGCAGGTCGGCGCACGACATTCCCACCCAGTCGGTCGCGCAGAAGATGAAGTTGTGCTCGAGCCCGAGGTCGCGCAGCTGCTCCTGGTTCACCTCGGTCCGGTCGCCGAGCAGCCCGTGCCCGTAGAGGGAGGGGCGTGACGCGCCCGGCGTCGTGGCCGACTTCGGGATGCTGCACTGGAAGCGCGCGGTCGTCGTGCTGCCCTGGGGAATCACGGGGGGCCCGTGCGTCGAGCCCGGCGGGTAGGAGAACGTTCCGCCCGACGTGCAATTCGGCAGATTGAGGTAGCAAGGCACCGTGTAGCGGCCCTCGATGCGCAGCGCCAGCTGCGGCTCGGGGTTGGGTGTGACCTCCTCGATCGCGAAATCGGGCGCGTCGCCCTGCCACCTGCATGTCGGCGAGGTTCGTGTCGCCGAGCCGTGCGAACGCGTCGTCGCGAATGGTCAGGACGCGCTCCGACAGGTTGCGTTCGCTCGCGACGGTGAAGTCCCACGCGCGATAGAGCGTGTCGCGGTCGATGCCAGCCTCGGCGAGCGTGCCGAACAGCGACTCGAAGTGCGCGCGCCTGGCCTCGACGGCATCGTTGGTCGTGAGCACGCGGTCGCGGTAGATGCGGAAGCCCTGGGGAGCGGCGAGCGTCTCGCCCTTCTCGTCCTTCAGGTTGCGCAGGGCGACGATGTAGCGGGTGCCCTCCTCGAAGTTCACGCCGGGCCGGACCAGGAGCGTCACGTCTTCGGGTGACGCAGCGGCCGAGTCGATCTCGGCCCACACGAGGTGGCGCTCGCGAGTGCGCGCGTTGAGGACCACGACGGGCTGGCGCGAGTCGAACGCCTGGCTCATGTCGGTGATCGGCACCGCGCCGGTCTCGTCAAGCGCCTTCTGGGTCTCGAGCCCCGGCACCTTCGTCACGATCAAGGCGCCCGGGCTGAAGCCGTCGTTGCGGTTGTAGGGGCCCGCAGTGATGCGCTTCCCGGCTCTGTTGGAGGGCATCGAACCGCCCTGCAGGTTCAGCCGCCGGCCTGTGTCGGTGGTGCGATCGGCCACGGTGAAGTGGTCGTTCGGGAAGGGGAAGAGGCAGACGGCCTCGTCGATGTGATCGCAGCGGCCCGCGTTCTGCGTCTCGTAGTCGACCGGCTCCTGCCGCGGGGGCTGCGACCCAGACGGAGGTACGGCGCCGCGCCGGCAGCGGGAGGCGTCCCTCCGCAGTGCGCGGCCACGCCGGGCCACACGGCCCGGCCTCTCGCGCTCGCCGCGCAGCCGCAGGGCGTTGGCGATGAGCGTCCTGGGCGTGCAACCGGCCAGCTCGCGCCGGCCCGAGCGGATCAGCTTGAGGCGGACCTTACGCGTGCGCCCAGCCGCCAGCGTGACCTTCCGGGTCCGGGTGATCACGACGCGCGCGCGGCGCTTGCCCGGGCGCCTGCGCGACGACGCGAATACCCGGAACGTCCCCGCGCGCGTGCTGCGCACGCTCACCGGGACGCGCCGCTTCGTGAGGATTCGGCGCTGGCTGGACGTGGCGACGGAGAGCTTGACGCCCTTGCGCTGCTTTGCCGCGACGGCCTCCTGCCCGTCCGAGACAAACACGCTCGGCGCAGCCACCCCCGCCACGAGGCAGCCTCCCAGTACCCCGATCGTCACCCTCTTCATCAAGGGCACGGAGGCTATCGTCCGGCGCATGGACGTGTGCTACCGGCATTCGGGCCGGGAGACAGCCGTGTCGTGCTCGAACTGCGGCCGCCCGATCTGCCCGGACTGCATGACGTCGACGTCGGTCGGCATGCGCTGCCCCGAGTGCGCGGGTGAGCGGACGCGGGTGCGGACGGCCGCGGCCATCCGGCGCGGCGACGAACCGACGGTCACCTACGTCCTCCTGGGGATCATCGTGCTCGTCCAGCTCGGCGCGATGGCGAGCGGGGCGAACGCGACCGGGTCGCAGTTCGGCGGCTCGCAGCTGATCACCGATGGCGCGATCTCGAGGCCGGCCGTCGCCGACGGCGAGATCTGGCGGCTGATCACGAGCGGGTTCCTGCATGCCGGGTTCCTGCACCTGGCGTTCAACGCGTTCGCCCTCTACGTGCTTGGGACGATGCTCGAGCCGGCGATCGGCCACATGCGCTTCGCGATCATCTACTTCGTCTCTCTCCTGGCGGGATCGTTCGGCGCGCTGCTCGTGGAGCCGGACGCGCTCACCGTCGGCGCATCCGGCGCGATCTTCGGGCTGATGGGCGCGGCGGTCGTGGTGATGCGGCACCGGGGGATCAACCCGATGGAGAGCGGCATAGGTATCTGGCTGGGGATCAACCTGGTCTTCACGTTCGCCATCCCGGGCATTTCGATCGGTGGCCACCTCGGCGGCTTGGTCGGGGGTGCTCTCGCTGCCGCGCTGATGTTCGAAGTAGGGGATCGGATGCGCTTGCCGCAGGGCGTTCCCGTGTTGCTCGCGGTTGGCGTGGGCGCTGCCTCGGTTGTCGGCTGCCTCGTGCTCGCCGGCTAGCGCAGCAGCTCGTCGTAGTGCGCCTGGATCGCCGCCACGGTGGCCTCGGGACGGAACCTCGCGGTCACGCTGGTCGCCGCGGCTGCGCCGATCGCCGCCGCTTTTCCGGGGTCGTCGGCCAGGCGGCGCAGCGCCGCGGCCAGCGCGGACGGGTCCTTCGGCTGCACGAGCAGGCCCGTCTCGTCGTGCCGGATGATCTCGGGCAAGCCACCGTGCGCGGCTGCCACCACGGGCACCCCGGCCGCGGAGGCCTCCAGCGCGACTAGCCCGAAGGGCTCGGGCCGGGTCGACGGGACGGCCACCGCGTCGGCGGCCGCGAACAGCGTGTCGGTGTCGTCGCGGAAGCCGACCAGACGCAGCCGGTCGCCCAGCGACAGGTCCGCCTGCAGGCGCTCGAGCTTCCGCTGGGGCGCCTCGGCGCCGGGCCACGGTGACCCTGCGATCAGGGCGACCACGGGCCTGTCTGCCAGCGCGGGCTCGGCCAGCGCGCGTGCCAGCACGTCCTGGCCCTTCCAGTCGCTGATCCGGCCGAGAAGCACGACGACGAAGCTGCTCGGACCGAGGCCCAGCTCGGCGCGGGCACGGTCCCGGTCCGCGCGCGACGGGGGTCGCGGCAGCCCGTCGTAGACCACGACTGCCTTGGACGATCCGCCGAACTGGTCCGCGATCGCCTTCGACATGCACACGACACGGTCCGCGCGGAGCAGGCGCCGGCGCCAGAGCGGCCAGGCGACCGGCACGCGCGGGTAGAGCTCGCGCACGTGCAGGACGTGCGGCACGCCGAGCCTGTCCGCGAGCCGCTGGCCGGACAGGATCACCGACGTGTTCGAGTGGATCAGCGCAGCGCCGCGGCTGCGCGCGAGCGCCTCGAGCTCCCGGGTGTCAGGGCGAACCAACCTCAAGCCCGACCGGGGCCCGAGCTCCGCGCGGCGGAGCACGGCGAGGTCGGCGACGACGGCCTCGATCCCTGCTTCCTCGAGCAGGCCGGCGAGCTCCCCTCGCTCCGGGAGCACCGCAACGGGCGTGAAGCGATTCCTGTCGAGCCCGGACGCGAGCGCGAGCAGAAGGCGGTCCGCGCCATACCTGCCCGCTGAGGAATGGAGCAAGAGGATTGTCTCCGGCACATCTCCTAGTCTGACCCGCCGTTGAGCCGGAACCTTTCCCGACGCGAGCTGCTGGTGACCGGCGCCATCGGCGGCGCGGCGCTGACGCTGCCGCTGCCCGAGGCGCTCGCGGCTGTGCGCCGCAGGCAGCCGCGCGACTCCGTCCACTGCCTGCCGGCACCCGACCGATTCAGGCCCGGCGCGATCCTCGCCGATTGCTCGTTCGCCTCCTTCTCCCCCGACGGCCTGCAAGTCGCGCTCGCGACGCCGCGCGGGATCGAGATCCTGAACCGAGCCGACGGGACACGAGTCACCGCGACGCTCCCAGGCTTCACCCTCGCCTCAGGTGCCTGGCACCCCTCGGGCGCCGGACTGATCGCGAGCGGCCCGGCTGCCGACGGCTCCGGGCCGTTCCTTCACTTCATCAGCTCCGCTGGAGTGACGCGGCTGCTGCCGGCCTACCCCGGGCCCGCGCGCGCAGCGAGCTTCTCACCTGACGGGGCCAAGGTCGCGTTCACCTACCTCAACCGCTACATGCACCAGATCTGCATGGCGGACTGGAACGGCACGGAGCTGGTGGGCCCGCGCAACCTGCTCCCGGTGAACCCGTGGAGCGATCCCGATGTCGATCGTGTCATGACCGCGCTGTCGTGGAACGAGACGAGGGGCTTCAGCCCTGACGGCCGGCGGCTCTACTTCGCGTCCGACCGGGGTGCGGGCATGCTCAACGTGAGCATCCACTACCTCAACCTCGGGAACGCGAAGCGGCGCCGCGTCACCTACGACGAGGGGGTTGCCGAGGGCTTGGCTATCTCCCCGGACGGCGAGGTCCTGTACACCGCGACGACGCGCGCTCGCGACCCCGCGTTCCTCACGATGGTGACCGGGCCCGGCGTGCCGCCGTTCCTCGGCTTCGTGGCGATGCCCACGCTGCACGACGTGCTGGCCGAGAAGCGCCTCGCCCTGATCGGCAACGGCGACGTGCTGAGGATGGATTCGACACATGGCCTTCGCGCGCGGATCGTCGGGAACCGGAAGAGGCTCGCGAAGAAGCTGAACGCCCCGATATCAGGCGGCACCTATCGGCTTGTCACGTGCTCGATGTCGCCTGACGGCACGGAGCTGGCGGTCGCGATGCTCTCCGCGTTGGGGTCGAACGTCGTCCTCCTCGAGCGTCCCGCACGGAACGTTCCACCGCCCGTGGCGGTCCGCCCAACACCGGGGTTCTCGGGCTCGATCCCGCTCTCGACCGACCCCGCCGTGCCGTTTGAGCGGGTGGTCGAGTCGCGGCGCGGCGGTCGTGTCAGGCTCAGGGTCCAGGGCGACCTGCCGAACGGCCTCTTCGAGCTGGAGTTCGACAACTTCAGCCCGAACGGCGTCTTCCTCTATGGCGGCAGCGCGTCCTTTGCGACGGCCGGCGGCGGGTTCACCCACACCGCCGACGTGCGCCAGGTCGAGCTCGACACCGACGAGGAGGAGAACGTCTTCTACCGCGCCGACATGCACGTCGACTGGGACGGCGGCACCGGTGGCAGCATCGAGAGCTCGTCGCGGTCGGGTGACCCCGCCGCCGTGTGGGACGGGACCATCTTCGCGCCGCAGGGACGCTGGAAGGCCGGCAACCGCGGGCCGAAGCCGGTGCCGGGCGCGCAGCGGTGTCGCCGGACGAGCCGCGCCTAGCCCACGACCACCGACGCGCCCGGATGCAGGTCGGGCGCGAGCTGCGGGTGCACGGCGTGGGCGAGGATCTCGAGTCCGTCCACGAGCCGCGGCGAGGGGCGCGAGAAGAACGACGACGCGTCGACGGCGACGATCCGCTCCGCGCCGAGCGCGGCCAGCCGGGCGTGGTGGTCGAGCGCTTCGTCCGCGGCGCGGCGAACGTCGAAGCCGCATGGCATCACGACCACGACCTCCGGTGACGCGGCGGCGACCTCGTCCCAGCCCGCGGTGCGCGACTTCTCTCCGGGCAGTCCGAGCGGGTCCACGCCGCGGGCCAGCTCGATGAGCTGGGGGATCCAGTGCCCGCCCACATACGGCGGCGCCAGCCATTCGAGTGCCGCGACGGTCCGCGGCTTCGCGCCGTCGAGCCGCACGCGCACCGCATCGATCCGGTCGGCCGCGTCGTCGAGCAGCTCGTCGGCCGCGCCCGCGTCCTCGGTGGCGTCCGCGAGCCGGCGCACGTCGCTCAGCACCTCGCCGAGGGTCATCGGATCGAGCGAGATCACCTCCGGCTGGGACGGGATCTCCTCGGCGATGGCGCGGACGTCGTCGATCGAAACGGCACAGACCTCGCACAGCGCCTGGGTGACGATCAGGTCAGGCTCGAGCTCGAGCAGCTGCTCGGTATCGAGCTCGTAGAGGTGCTCGCCGCGGCTCGTGCGCTCGCGAACGGCGGCGTCGATCTCCTCGCTCGACAGTCCCTCCGGGATGACCGTGCGCGTCAGATGTGGCAGCTCCGCGGCCTCTGCCGGATAATCGCACTCGTGTGTGACCCCGACGACGTCGGGGCCCAATCCGAGAGCGAAGAGCGTCTCCGTCGCGGAGGGAACGAGGCTTGCTATGCGCATGAGTGATGACGAGGTTAAGGACCGGCTTGTCGAAGCTGGGCGGGTGGGAGCGCGAGGGCGACGCGCTCGAGCGCGAGTTCGAGTTCGCGAACTTCGTCGGCTCGGTCGACTTCGTGAACCGGATCACGCCGGTCGCCGAGGAGATGAACCACCACCCCGACCTATCGATCTCGTGGAACAAGGTGACGGTGTCGCTGTCGACCCACTCGGAGGGAGGGATCACCGAGAACGACTTCGAGCTTGCGACGAAGATCGACTCGCTGGCCTGAGCGCGCCAATACGGCGCAGGCCTATGCCGCGCGTGCAAAGCTCGGTCGCCTCAGATGAAGGGCCCGGTTGGACTCGAGCTCTCGCGGAGGGACTTCCTGCGCGATACGAGCGTGCTAGGTGCAGCGGCGCTGGTCGCCTCGGCGATGCCGGTCGCCGATCGCATCCTGGCGGCGAACCCGGCCTACGCGCAGGTCTCGACCGACGACGCCACGCTGCAGGCGTTCGCCGACACGATCGTCCCCGGCCGCAAGGTGGAGAGGACCGACCTCGGTGACGAGATCCATCCCGACGCGATCGCGGGCGTGGACGACGAGCCGGGCGCCGTCGAGGCCGACGTCATCCGTCTGTACCACCACCCGCTGACCGGCTTCGACACGCTCGAGCCGCGTGTTCCTCGCCGAACTGAGCACGCGCTCGCTCCAGCACGGCGGCCCGTTCCTCGGCCTCGACTTCGACCAGCGCACGGCCGTCCTGCTCGGCGCGCTGTCGTTCGACAACCCCGACCGCGTCCTCTACGAGGCGGCCGCGGCGGTGCCGTTCACAGCCTTCTGCGCGGCCGCCGTCCACGAGGTCGGCACGTCGAAGAACGCGTCCGGCTACCGCGTGATGGGCTACCCGGGCGCGGCGCCGCAGGGCTACCGGCGCTACTCCTACGGCCGGCGGCTCGCGCGCGACTTCACCAAGAAGGGCTACCTGAAGTAGCCATGGCCGAGCGCGTCGACGTCTGCATCGTCGGTTCCGGCTTCGGAGGCGCGATCGCGGCCTGGCGGCTGGCCGAGCTCTACCGCGCGGCCGACGTGGATCCGAAGAACATCCTCGTGCTCGAGCGCGGGCCGCGCTTCAAGCACACCGACTTCAAGCAGTCGATGTACATCGGGCACCTGTCGAACGTCTACAGCCTGATCCAGTCTTCGCAGGGCACGGGCGCGCAGATCGTGGTGGCGAACGGAGTGGGCGGCGGGTCGAACCTCTATCTCGCGGCGAGCATCCGTTCCCCGCGCGAGACGTTCGAGCGCCGCGACCACCATCCCGACGACGGGCCGGAGCGGCGGATGTGGCCGGAGGAGATCTCGCGGAAGGCGCTCGATCGGTACTACCGCAAGGCCGAGCTGGCCTTGCGCGTCGAGCAGCCGCGCTGGAACCAGGTGTCGAAGTCGGGCGGGGTGTGGGCGGCCACCCTGAACGCTGCCGGCTACACGTGCGACCGCGTGCCGTGCGCGATCGACCTGGACCTGTGCCAGAACGTCAAGTGGTGCCACACCGGCTGCATCTACGGCGCCAAGAACACGGTCAACACGAACTACCTGGGCGCGGCCGAGGACGCCGGCGTCGTGGTGCGCCCGGCGCGCGAGGCGCAGCGCGTGCGCCGCTCGAGCGCCGACGGGTATCGCTACATCGTCGAGGTCGTCGGTGCTCGACTGGGAGGGGGAGAACCCGAGCAGGCAGCCGACGGGCCAGACCGAGGAGATCGAGTGCAAGGTCCTGATCCTCGCCGCCGGCGCGATGGGGAACCCGCCGATACTGATGCGTTCCCGCTCGGACCTGCCGACGCTCTCGGGACGGCTGGGACGCCACCTGGGGATCAACGGCGACCACGTCGCGGCCGTCGAGTACGACCCGAGGAAGGTGCGCGACGTGCTGGGGCTGCCCGGCTACGGACAGTTCTACAAGGGCCGGCCGATCACGACGATGACCTACGACTTCTGGCACGGGCGGCGCGCGCACCGCTTCGACGGCACGCGCTTCACGCTGCAGGAGATCTTCCTCTCGTCGCTCACCAACTTCCTCTACGACGACGGACGGGAGCCGGCGGGCGACCCGTCCTGGTGGGGGCTCCAGAAGAAGCGGGCGATCTCGACGTGGAACAACCGGATCGAGCTGCTCGCGATGGTCGAGGACACCCACGACGGGCGCTTCTTCCTCGACCCGCCGACGAGCGGCGGCGCGATCCGGCCCGAACGCCGGGCCCGGTCGCGATCGGCCTGTTCGACTACACGCTGTCGGCGGCGTCGATCCGCGTCCGCGAGGAGGCGAACGCCGCGATGAAGCGGATCGCCGAGCGCAGGGGCCTGGGCCGGTTCATGAAGCTGACGGAGACGCAGGGCGGCTACGCCTCGCATCCGCTCGGCGGATGCCGGATGGCGGAGTCGGCCGAGTTCGGGGTCGTGGACCACCGCTGCGAGGCGTTCGGGAACGAGGGGCTGTTCTGCATGGACTCGTCCGCGATCCCGACCTCCCTCGGCGTCAACCCATCGCTGACGATCGCGGCGGTTTGCGAGCGCGCTGCGCACGGGCTGACGGCGCGGGGGCACGAGTTCGGCCTTCCCGCGCGACCCGACGGCTTCAGGCACCGCACTCCCGGCCGCTTCCTGGGCGAGCGCTTCGTCCCCAAGAAGGGCGGCGGGCTCAAGGTCGTCCGCGGGTGACGCTCGAATCGGGTGCTAGCGTTTCGCCCGTCCGCGCATGAGCGACGACGACTCGTCTCGAAGTAGCCGCCCCCACGGGGGCCTCCCATGAGCTATGCACTGCTGCTCACCGCGGTCTTCTTCTTCGTGCTCCTGAACGGGTTCTTCGTGGCGGCCGAGTTCGCGCTCGTCCGCTCCCGGCGCGCGAAGATGGAGCAGCTCGCCGAGGAGGGCGCGCGCGGCGCGGCGCTCGCGGTGAAGCAGATCGACCGCATCGACGAGTACCTGTCGGCGTGCCAGCTCGGCATCACGATGGCTTCGCTGGCCATCGGCTTCCTCGGCGAGCCCGCGATCGCGGACCTGATCCGGGAGATCACCGGCGAGCCGTTCCCGCACGAGGTCACGCTCGCGATCTCGGTGGGCCTCGCCTACTTCATCACGACCGCGCTCCACATCACGATCGGCGAGCAGGTGCCGAAGATCTACGCGATCGTGCACGCCGAGCCGATCGCGCGCCGCACGGCGAGGGGGCTGGAGTTCTTCTTCGTGATCATGCGGCCGCTGATCCGTGCCCTGAACGCGGTCTCGAACTGGGTCCTGCGGCGGCTGCGCACCGACCCGCGCACGGACTTCGACGACGTGCAGAACGCGGAGGAGCTGAAGCTCCTGATCGCCCAGAGCGCCCATGGCGGGACGCTCGACCCGGGCGAGGCGGGCATGCTCTCCGGCGTCTTCCACCTGCACGAGCAGCAGGCTCGCCAGGTGATGACGCCGATCCCGGCCGTCGTCACGGTGGACACCTCCGAGAACGTCGAGACGGCGCTGCGGCGCTGTGTCGCATCGGGCCACACCAGGCTGGTCGTCACCGAGGACGGCAACACCGACCGCATCAAGGGCATCGTCCACGCGAACTCGCTCGCGCGCCTGCTGCTGAACCAGGGCCCCGACGCGTCGGTCGAGACGGTGGTGAAGGACGCGCCGATCGTGCCGGAGACGAAGCCGCTCGACGACCTGCTCGCGGAGCTCCAGCGCGAGCGGGCGTCCATGTCGGTCGTGGTCGACGAGTACGGCCGCACCGAGGGCATCGTCACGGTCGAGGACATCGTCGAGGAGGTCGTCGGCGAGATCACCGACGAGACCGACCCGGCCGGCGGCGCCGTGCGCCGGCTGGCGAACGGAGACTGGTTCGTGCGCGGCCACGTGCCCATCACCGACCTGGTCGACTACGGCATCGAGCTCGAGGCCGACAGCGAGGCCTACAACTCCGTCGGCGGGTTCGTGTTCGGCCAGCTCGGCAGGCTGCCGAAGCGAGGCGACATGGTTCGCGCGAACGGCTACTCGCTGCGCGTCGAGGCCGTGCGGGAGAACCGCGTCGAGGCGGTCCGGATTCGCGATCACGAGCCCGACTCGCGCAACGGCCGCAGGCGGCGCGAGAGCGACGAGGAGTCCGTCCGCGAGGGGGGCTAACTTCGCCTGGCAAGCAGCTCCACCTCGAGGGAGGTCTTGCCGTATGTGGATCACGAGGCTGACGGATTCGCAGCGCGATGCGTTGAAGGCCCTGATCGCCGCTCAGGGGGAGATCGGTCCCTCGCTCGCGGGGGCGTACGACGCGCTCGACCTTGCCCGCTGGGACGACCTGCCGGAGGCGGAGCTGCCGTGGGACCGCGTCGCCGAGCTCGCGAGCGCACAGGGCTGCGACGAGGCCGACGTGGTCTGGGACCTCGCGGCCGGCATGCGGGTGCCGCACAAGGCGTCCGGCGAAGCGCGCGGCGGTCGTCAAGCGCAACCCGCGCACGGGCACGCGCCCGCCGGCGCGCAAGAAGGCGGCCTAGCCGCCGTACTCGTAGAAGCCGGCGCCTGACTTCTTCCCGAGCCGTCCGGCTCCCGCGAGCTCGCGAACGCGGTTCGGCACGTCCGCGCCGATCGACTCGCCGATCGCGATCGCCACGTCGAGGCCGACGAAGTCGAGCAGCGCGAGCGGGCCCATCGGGTGGCCGGCGCCGAGCTTCATGCAGGCGTCCACCGACTCGGGCGACATGCCGTCCTCGAGCATGCGCGACGGCGCTGAACAGGTACGGGAAGAGCAGCCGGTTCACCACGAACCCGGGAACGTCCGGCACCTCGATCGCGGTCTTGTCGAGGTGCTCGCAGAAGGCTCGCAGACGCGTGCGCGTGTCGTCGGTCGCCTCGGGCGGGAACGCGAGCTCGACGAGCTCCATCCGGTGGACCGGGTTGAAGAAGTGGAGCGCTCCGAAGCGGTCCGGGCGGCCGCTCTCCCTGCCGAGTGCCGTCACCGAGAGAGAGGAGGTCGTGGACGCGAGGAGCGCGTCGTCGGCGAGCGGGAGCTGCGAGTAGAGCGAGGTCTTCGACGTCGTGGTCCTCGACGACCGCCTCGATGACGAGCGTGCGGTCCGAAAGCGCCTCGAGATCGGTGTAGACGTCGGCCTCGACCTTGTCCCGCGCACGGCTCGCGGACTCCTCGGAACGCGCCCACAGGACCACGTCTCCGTGCTCGGTCGCGGCGCGTGCGATGCCGGTGGCGATGGCCCCGCTGCCGACGATGCCTATTCTTTCCTCCATAGGGGCGCGGAGCATATGCCCGCGACCGCCAACCAAGACTGCCGCCGGAGGAACTCTGAAATGGCGATGAACGGCAATGGCCGCCAGACGGGACGCGAGGTTGTGATCGTCGAGGCTGCGCGCACACCGATCGGACGCGGGCACCTCGAGAAGGGCTATTACAAGGACACCCACCCGAACGAGCTGCTCGGGCGCCGCCTACCGCGCGGTGGTCGAGCGCGCCGGCATCGAGCCGGGCGAGGTGGAGAACGTGATCGCGGGCTGCGTCATGCAGTTCGGGCCGCAGGGCCTGCACGTCGGCCGCAACGCCTGGCTGCAGAACGGCTTCCCGATCGAGACGTCGGCCACGACTATCGACCTGCAGTGCGGCTCCGCCCAGCAGGCCGTGAACCTCGCCGCGTCGCAGGTCGCCTCCGGCGTCCACGACGTCGTGATCGGCGGCGGCGTCGAGCACATGGGCAAGCTGCCGTTCGCCGCGAGCATGAAGACCCAGGAGGACTTCGGCTTCGCCTTCACGCCCGAGCTGATGGAGAAGCACAAGATCGTCGGCCAGGGGCTGGGCGCCGAGATGATCGCCGAGGAGTACGAGATCCCACGGCCCGAGCTCGACGAGCTCGCGCTGCGCTCGCACCAGCTCGCGCACCAGGCGACCGAGGAGGGCCGCTTCGAGCGCGAGGTGATCCCGATGCAGGTGAACGGCGACACGTACGTGACCGACCAGGGCATCCGGCCGGACACGAGCCTCGAGGCCCTCAGCCAGCTGAAGACCGTCTTCAAGGAGGACGGCGTGATCACCGCCGGGAACTCGTCGCAGATCTCGGACGGCGCCGCGGCCGTCCTGCTCACCACGCCCGAGAAGGCGAGCGAGCTGGGCCTCACGCCGCGCGCGCGGATCGTCGACCAGACGACCGTCGGCTGCGACCCGGTGAAGATGCTCGAGGGGCCGATCCCGGCCACGAAGAAGATCCTCGAGCGCAACGGGATCTCGATGGACGACATCGACCTGTTCGAGATCAACGAGGCGTTCGCGCCCGGTGGTCGCGGCCTGGCGCCGGGTCCACAACCCCGACATGGACCGCGTGAACGTGAACGGTGGCGCGATGGCGCTCGGGCACCCGCTCGGCTCCACGGGCGCCCGCCTGATCACCACGCTGCTGCACGAGCTGGAGCGCTCCGACAAGGAGGTCGGGTTCGTGACCATGTGCTGCGGCGGCGGCCTGGGCACGGGCACGCTGATCCAGCGGGTCTAGCGGAGGTTTTCGTCTCCCATGCGCTCGGGTAGGCCGAGCGCATGGGATTCGATCCAGTCACAGGCGTGGTCGTGATCGTCGCGATCGCGGCTGCCGTCCTTGCCTTCATCGTGCTCGGCCGCAAGGCCGTCAAGACGCCCCCGCCCGACGAGGGCGTCAACGCAAGCAAGGAGCTGAAGCCGCACGACCCCGGCCACGTCGGCCGCGTCGAGGAGTCCGAGGCGGAGAACCGCCAGACGGCCATCTGATGCCGGGGCCCGAGCAGCTCATACGGTCCGCGGTCACGCTGCCGGTCACCGTGGGGCTTGGCATCGCACGGCGGGTCTTCGGCGTCGTGGGCGGCTTCCTGCCGGGCGGCGGAGGCGACGAGCGGCCGGAGCCCGAAACGGCCGATCTCGACATCGAGATCGCGACCGACGATGCGATGACGCGCGAGCGCGACCCCGTCGAAGAGGCACCGCTCCTGCCGGACGACGACCTCGGGGGCCACGTCGAGCCCGAGGTCGAGCTGGTCGCGGAATCGACGGACCCGGATGCCGCGGAGCCTCCGGGCCCCGAGGTTCACGTGGAAGACCGGCGCTAGCCGCGCTTCAGCAGGTAGTCGATGTAGAGCGGGCGCAGGGCGTCCGCCAGCTCGCCCTCGCCGGAGTGGGTGAGGTCGTTCAGCCGGCCGCGCAGGGTCATCACGTCCTGCTCGGCCTCTTCCTCCTCGCCGATCGCAGCCTCCGCAGCGGGCAGCGACTTCAGGAGCTGCCAGAAGAAGCCGACGTCCATGTGCCGCCTCGCCTCGGAGAATGCGCGGTCGTGCAGCTCCTTCGAGCTGAGTGCGTCGAGCTCCTCGCGGGTCGTCACGGCCGGGACTCTACGCAGCGGCGTCGGCGATCGCGCGCACGATCGCCGGGCGGTCGGCTCCGAACGGCATCGCCAGCAGGGTGTCCACGCCTGCCTGCTCGAACTCGGCGACGCGTGCCGGAAGGCCTGCGAGGTCCGTGCAGATGGCGTTCGATTCGATCAGCTCGTCGCTCAGAGCGGCGGCCGCGGCGGCGCGGTCGCCCTCGATGAAGAGGCGCTGCACCTCGCGGGCGGAGTCGCCGAAACCGGCGCGCTCGGCCGCCTCGACGTAGAAGTTCTTCCCCTTGGCGCCCATACCGCCCATGTAGATCGTCAGCCAGGGCCGAGCCAGATCGCGCGCTCGCGCCGGATCGTCGTCCACGCAGACCATCACCACCGGCGCCACGTCGATGTCGCGCCCGGACGCCCGGATGGGAGCGAGCAGCTCGTCCGCACGCGCCGGGTCGAACCCGAACGGCAACCAGCCGTCGGCGATCTCGGCGGTCTGCTCGACGGCCTTCGGCCCGACGGCGCCCAGATAGATCGGGATCGGCTGCTGAACGGGCTTGGCCAACAGCTTCAGCGGCTTGCCGAGCCCCGTCCCGTTCGTGATCGGGAGCTGGAACTCGCGACCCTCGTAGCTGAGCGGCCCCTCGCGCGCGAGCGCGGCGCGGACGATCTCGACGTACTCGCGCGTGCGGGAGACGGGCCGCGAGAAGTCGACTCCGTGCCAGCCCTCGCTCACCTGCGGCCCCGAGACGCCGAGCCCGAGGCGGAAGCGGCCGCCCGACATCGCATCGAGCGTCGCCGCGGTCATCGCCGTCATCGCCGGGCTGCGACCGGGGATCTGGAACAGGCCCGAGCCCAGGCCGACGCGCTCGGTGACGGCGCTCAGGTGGCCGAGGACGGAGGCGGCGTCCTGCCCCCAGGCCTCGGACACCCATACGGAGTCGAGCTCGAGCTCGTCCGCCAGCCGGGCGAGCTGCACCTGCTCCTCGAAGGAGAACCACGGCCAGTACGCGAGGAAGAGACCCGTTCGCACGCCCGGATGTTCGCACTAGTACATCCGTCGAGAGACGTCTGCGCTTGCGACATACTTGGGAACTCGGTCTCACGGAGGAGACATGAGCCCAGGGACGGACCCCGTACCGGTCCTCGTCGTCGAGGACAACCATCGCTACGGAGAGCTGATCGAGCGGATGCTCGGAGGCGACTTCGCAGCGGAACGCGCCGCCACTCTCGGCGACGCGGTCGAGGCGCTTCAGAACCGCGCCGGCTTCGGCTGCATCCTGCTCGACCTGCTGCTCCCGGGGACCGACCGGCTCGACGCGGTGGAGGCGATCCGCTCGCTCGCGCCGGACTCGCCGATCGTCGTCCTGACGGGGATGGAGGACGGCGGCCTCGCGATCGACGCCATGAAGGCCGGCGTCCAGGACTATCTCTACAAGGGCGACGTCGAGCCGGAGACGCTGCGCCGCTCCGTGCTCTACGCGATGGAGCGGAAGCGCGCGCAACTGGCGCACGAGGCCCTGCACGATCCACTCACCGCGCTGCCGAACCGGACGCTGTTCCGCGACCGCTGCCTACAGGCTCTGGCCGGGATCGGGCGGACGACATCGGGCGTCGGTGTTCTGTTCGTCGACCTCGACAACTTCAAGAAGGTGAACGACAGCCTCGGGCACGCCGCCGGCGACAGGCTGCTGGTCGAGGTGGCGGAGCGCCTCCGCCACGCGCTGCGGGCCGGCGACACGGTGTCGAGGTTCGGCGGCGACGAGTTCACCGTCCTCGGCGCCACGCTCGACAATCGCCGCGACGCGTCGCAGCTCGCGCAGCGCGTGGCCCAGGCGCTCGGGCAGCCCTTCTCGGTCGCGGGCCGCACGATGTCGCTCACCTGCAGCATCGGGATCTCGTTCACCTTCGAGCGCGAGATGGATCCGGACGAGCTGATCCACGACGCGGATCTCGCGATGTACCGCGCGAAGGAGCGCGGCGGGGCATGCCACGAGGTCTTCGGCCAGTCGCTGCGCGCGCGCACGACCAAGCGGCGGCAGCTCGAGACCGAGCTGCGCGCGGCACTCGAAGAGGACCAGCTGCGAGTCGCCTATCAGCCGCAGGTAGAGCTCGCCACCGGCCGGCTGGCCGGCCTCGAGGCGCTCGCCAGGTGGCAGCACCCGGAGCGCGGCATGGTCGCGGCGGGCGAGTTCATCCGCGTCGCGGAGGACACGGGGATAATCCACGACCTGGGGCGCTGGGTCCTCGCTCACGCCTGTCGCGACTACGCCGGGTGGCGAAGCGCGGGCGCGCTCGAGGACGACGTCCGGATCGCCGTGAACCTGTCGCCGCGCCAGCTCGCGCGCGGAGACATCGTCGACGCCACCGCGACGGTCCTTGCTGACACGGGGATCAACCCCCGGCGCCTGTGCCTCGAGGTGACGGAGGGCGCCGTCGTCTCCCACGCCGCCCGTGCGGGCAGCGTGCTGAAGCGGCTGAAGATGCTCGGCGTGTGCATCGCGATCGACGACTTCGGCGTGGGCTATGCGTCGCTCGGGTACCTCGAGCGCTTCCCGATCGACTTGCTCAAGATCGACAGGTCGCTCGTCGACGGGGTCGCGAGCGAGGCCCGGAAGCAGCGCGTCGTGGCCACCGTGATGGCGCTCGCGGAAACGCTTGGCCTCGCCGTGGTGGCGGAGGGGATCGAGCTGCCGGAGGACGCGCAGGAGCTGATGGCCCTCGGATGCCGGTACGGGCAGGGTTACCTGTACGCGCGGCCGGCTGAGGGCCCGGTGCTCTTGCCTATGTAGGATCGCCGCGCAATGGCGACGGTCCAAGCGCCGGTTACGCTCGATCTCCAGCCCACGCACGAGGAGCAGATGCTGCGGGAGGCCGTGCGCGGCATCGCCTCGGGGTTCGGGCCGGACTACATCCGCGACCGCGCGATGGCGGGTGAGCCGCCGAAAGAGCTCTGGGACGCGCTCGCGAGCCGCGGGTACCTCGGAGTCAACCTGCCGGAGGAGCTGGGCGGCGGCGGCCTCGGCATGTCGGGGCTGTTCGCCGTCGGCGAGGAGCTGGCCGCGAATGGAACGCCGCTCCTTCTGATCGTCGTGTCGCCCGCGATCGTCGGGTCGATCATCGCGAAGCACGGGACGGAGGAGCAGCGCGAGAGGTTCGTCCGCCCGATCGCCGCGGGCACGACCAAGGTCGCGTTCGCGATCACCGAGCCGGACGCGGGCACGAACTCCCACAACATCTCCACGACGCTCACGCGGGAGAACGGCAAGTTCCTCTTGAGCGGCCAGAAGGTCTTCATCTCGGGCATCGAGGACGCCGACTACGTGGCGGTCGTCGCCCGAGGCAGGCTCGACGACGGCCAGCTCGGCCTGCCCTCGTTCTGCATCGTCGACGTCGACGCGCCGGGCTTCACGCGCCAGGAGATCCCGATGGTCAACCAGGGCGCCGACAAGCAGTGGACGCTGTTCTTCGACAAGGTCGAGCTCGAGGAGGACCGCCTGATCGGCGGCTACAACGGCGGCCTCGGCGCGATCTTCGACGGCCTGAACCCGGAGCGGATCATGGGCGCCTCGCTCGCCCTCGGCCTCGGCCGCTACGCGCTCGACAAGGCGGCGCAGTATGCGCGCGAGCGCACGGTCTGGTCAGCCCCGATCGGCACGCACCAGGGAGTCGCGCACCCGCTCGCCGAGGCGAAGATCGAGCTGGAGCTCGCGCGCCTGATGGCGCAGAAGGCCGCGGCGCTCTACGACGTCGGCGCGAAGGGCGCGGGCGAGGCCGCGAACATGGCCAAGTACGCCGCCGCCGAGGCGGGCATCAAGTGCGTCGACCAGGCGATCCAGACGCACGGCGGCAACGGCTTCGCGCTCGAGTACGGCGTCGCGCAGCTCTGGTGGGGAGTGCGGATCGCGCGCACGGCACCGGTGTCGCGTGAAATGATCCTCAACTACGTCGCCGAGCACTCGCTCGGGCTGCCGAAGTCCTACTGATGGATCTCACCCTCTCACCCGAAGAAGAGTCCTTCCGCGACGAGCTGCGCGCGTGGCTCGAGGAGAACCACCCCGGCGAGGAGCCGAAGGGGGACGAGGAGGAGGCGTTCGCCTTCCGCCTCGGGTGGCAGAAGAAGCTGCACGAGGGCGGCTGGGCCGGCGTCTCCTGGCCGAAGGAGTACGGCGGCCGCGGCGCCACTCCGATCGAGCAGGCCATCTTCAGCGCGGAGATGGTTCGGGCGAACACGCCGGCGCCGGCGAACATCCTCGGGCTCGCGATGGGCGGGCCGACCGTCATCGCCCACGGGAGCGAGGAGCAGAAGGAGCGCTTCGTCGAGCCGATCCTCTCGGGCGAGGAGATCTGGTGCCAGGGGTTCTCAGAGCCCGAGTCCGGCTCCGACCTCGCGTCGCTGAAGACGAAGGCGGTCAAGGACAACGGCGAGTGGGTGGTCACCGGGCAGAAGGTGTGGACCACCTTCGCCCACCACGCCAAGTGGTGCATGCTCGTGGCGCGCACCGACACCGAGGTGCCCAAGCACAAGGGCCTCACCTACTTCCTGATGGACATGCAGCAGGACGCCGTGCAGGTGCGGCCGCTTGTCCAGATCACCGGACAGCCGGAGTTCAACGAGCTCTTCATCGAAGAGGCGCGCATCCCCGACGAGAACGTCATCGGCGGCGTCGGGAACGGTTGGATGGTCGCGATCACGACGCTCATGCACGAGCGCTCGGGGATCGCTTTCGGTTCGATGGCGCAGGTCAAGCGCGACCTCGCCAGCCTGATCGAGGTGGCGCGCGATCGCGGGCTCGACGACGACCCCGTGACGAGGCAGCGGCTCGCTCAGCTCTACATCGAGTCCGAGGTGCTGCGAATCAACGCCTACCGCGGCCTTACGCAGATCATCAAGACGGGCCAGCCCGGCCCAGAGGGGTCGCTCTCGAAGTGGCACTGGTCGGACATCAACCAGTCGCTCACCGAGGCGGCCATGGACATCCGCGGCCCCGAGGCCCCTGTCATCGACGGCGAGTGGACGTACCGCTTCCTGCGCGCGCGGGCGAACTCGATCGAGGGCGGTACCACCGAGATCCTCAAGAACATCGTGGCCGAGCGCGTGTTGGGGTTGCCGAAGCTGCGATGAACTTCGACTTCAACGACGACCAGCGCTCGATCAAGAGCACCGCGAACGAGTTCCTCGCCGCGCGCTACAAGCCGGAGAAGCTTCGCGAGCTCGCCGAAGCCGGCGAGTACGACGACGCGATCTGGGACGAGATGCGCGAGCTCGGCTGGGCGGGGATCTTCATCGACGAGGAGCACGACGGCCAAGGGCTCGGGATCGTCGAACTGGTGATCCTGATGGAGGAGCTGGGCTACGCGCTCGCGCCGTCGCCGTTCTTCTCGAACGCCGCGGCCGGTCTCCTGATCCAGCAGGCCGGCAGTGACGAGCAGAAGCAGAAGTGGCTGCCGGGGATCGCGTCAGGCGAGGCGCTGGGCACGGTCGGCGAGATCAAGAACGGTCGGGCTCCACTCGTGCCCGACGCCGAGAACGCCGCCGTGATCGTCCTCTTCGACTGCGACCAGGCATGGGTCCACGAGCGCTCGGCCGTGGATGTCGAGAAGGTGGACACGATCGACTCGACGCGCAGGTTCGCCAGTGTCTCGGCCGACGGCGGCGAGGCGCTCGAGGGCGACGTCCAGAGTGGTCTCGACCGGATCGCCACCGCGCTGTCGGCGGAGCTCACCGGGATCGCGCAGCGGACGATGGAGATGGCGGTCGACTACGCCAAGGAGCGCAAGCAGTTCGACCGCCCGATCGGCGCGTACCAGGGCGTCTCCCACCGCTGCGCCGAGATGTTGCTCGAGACCGAAGGCGCGCGGGCGGTCACGTATTTCGCCGCCTACGCTGCCGACTCGGAGCCCGACGAGCTGTCGCTGGCGTCATCGACGGCCAAGGCGTATGCATCGGACGCGGGCTGGCGGGTGGCCGCCAACGCGCTCCAGGTGCACGGCGGCATCGGCTTCACTTGGGAGCACGACCTCCACTTCTTCCTGAAGCGCGCCAAGACGGACGGCTACCTCTTCGGCACCGCGCGCGAGCACCGCGACCGTGTCGCGGAGCTCAGCATGGCGCGCGCCGCGGCCCCCGCCTAGCCGCCCAGGCGTCCGCCCACGAACTGCGTGACGCCGGCGATCCGCTGGCGGATCTGCGTGAACCCGCGCGCCTCGAGCGCTTCGACCACCTCGTCGCGCTCGAACATCCTCATGCCGCTCTGGCGCTCCATCACCGACTCCCAGGTCCGGAGTGGGGCCGAGCGCCCGCGGCACGAGGTGAAGATCGCGACGCGGCCGCCGTCCGTCAGCACGCTCGTGATCGAGTCGAGCGCCTTCATCGGGTCGGCGAACAGATGCAGGGCGGCGAAGCAGCACACCGCGTCGAAGCTCTGGTCGCGGAAGGGCAGGCTCTGTGCGTCGCCGCGGACGTACGCGACCTGCGCCATCCCGCCGGTGTCGTCGACGGCGCGCGTGAGCATCGTCGTCGAGGCATCGAGGCCGACGACGAGGCCGGTCGGACCTACGGTGCGGGCGAAGTCGCGCGTGAAGTTGCCGGTGCCGCAGGCGATGTCGAGCACGCCGTCACCCGGCACGAGCCCGAGCAGGAGCCGCGCGATTCGCCGTTCCTCGGCCATGCCCGGTCCGAACACGCCCTTGGCGACGCGGCCGAGCGCCGGCCGCCACCAGCGCTCATAGATCTCCGGCACCACGCGGGTGAGCATCAGGTTCTGCGTCAGCCCGGTGGAGGGGAGCCCGTCGGGCGGGAGCAGGTCGATGTAGCCGTTACTGCCGGGTGGCCGGTCGATCCGCAGTTCGTCGGTCAGAAGGGCGTGCGCCCGGGCGATGCCGTCCACGTCAGGCGCGGCGGATGCTCGGCAGCTCGCGCTCGCCTGGGACGGTAGGACCGCGGTGCTCGCCCTCGACCGCGAGCCGCTCGAGCCTCGCGATCTCGCGCTCGCCCGTCACGCGCGCGGGATGGTCGGCCGCCAGCCCCTCGATCAAGTTGCGGATCCGGTTGCGGATCTGCAGCGCGAAGTGCGGGGAGGACGCGCCCATGAGCTGGTGGATGTCCTCCACGGTGGGCTCGCGCTCCATGCGATCGATGCGCTCGTACTCACGCACATGCGTGGCGGAACTCTACGACCCGCTGATCCTGACGGGGATCAGAGCGGTTATCTCGTCGATGCGTCCCTGCTGCTCGACCGAGATCGTGTCCTCGTCGCCGAGGATCCAGGCGTGGTTGTAGACGCTCAGGCGCGGGTCGTTCTCGTAGCCCGGCTGCACGTCGAGGAGATAGCTCTCGAGCGACCGGGGGAGGGTCTCGGGGTCGTCCGTCAGGAGCAGTGGGGCGAAGACGCCGTTGGTCGCGAGCGACGCCGCGCCGACCGCATCGATCGGCCGCGCCGTGGAGGCGATAGTGAAGTTCTGTCCCGGCACCTCCGCGCCCCAGCCGAACCCGCCCGACTGGAAGCGTGCGAACGCGATCGCGTTCTGCACGGGCGTCGGCCCCTCGACCCGCTGGACCCGGCGCGCGAGCGGCTTCAGCTTCTTCTCGACCTGGGGGCCGATGACGCTCTCGGGGCCGAGGATGAAGACGTCCGGCTTCTCGTGCCGCTTCAGCGCTTCAACCGACGGCGCCGGCAGCTCGTCGCGCGCGGCGAGGATGACCGCGTCGCCTGAACGCGCCGCCATCGCCGCGGCGGGGATCGCGTACTCCGCCCGCTCGCCGCTCGCGATGATGACGTCGTCCGATGGCTCGCCGGTCGCGACCGCGTGGAAGCGGTCGATCTCGGAGGCGAGCGCGTAGGCGTCGTCGCCGTCGATCGTCGTCGTCTTGCGGCCACCGGGCTCGGGGGGTCCCGAGCCGATCCGGATCACCTCGGCGTCCTTCGTCAGGTCGGATCCCTTGGGGTCGAGCCGGTCGAGCGTGTCGGCGGACACGGCCGGGAGGTCGTCCCCGTCGGACAGGAGGATCGGCGCGCCGATCTGGGTGCCCGCCATGACGGATGCGGCGACCCCGCCCTGCCAGTCGTCCTCGTCGACGAGGATGACGGCATTGGGGCGCGTCGTCTCGCTGGTGGCGGGCCAGACGGCGCCGGCGACCCCCGCCACATCCGCGATCGGGTCCCCGCCGCCCACGCGGGTCGTGTTCTTCGTGGCGGTGAAGGGGAAGCCGAGGTCCTGGACGGCCTCGTCGTCGTCGGCTTCCACGCCAATCGCGGGTGGCGTGTCGCCGCTGTCCTCTCCGATCGAACACCCCGCAAAGAGCGCACAACAGGCCAGGAGAAGCGACGGGAGACGAGTCACTGGGCTGACCTTAGCGCTCCGTTTCAGAGCCGGTCGCGGTACGATTGACTGGTCAGTCAACGAAGGGACCGCCAGTGGATTTCCGCCTAACCGACGAGCAGATCGAGTTCCAGGAGAAGTGCCGCAGGTTCTCGACGGAGGTCATCCGGCCGGTCGCGGCCAAGTACGACCGCGAGCAGTCGGTGCCCTGGGACGTCATCAAGGCGGCGCGCGAGTGGGACCTCCACGGGCTCGAGTACATCCAGAAGGTCGCCAGCGACCCGGATGGCCTCTTCGGCGTGATCTACGCGGAAGAGCTGCACTGGGGCTGCGCGGGAATAGCCCTCGCGATCTCCGCCTCGTCGCTCGCCGCCGCCGGCATCGCTTCCTCGGGCACGCCTGAGCAGATCGGCCAGTGGGTGCCCGAGTGCTACGGCACCGGCGACGAGATCAAGCTCGGCGCGTACGCGGTGACCGAGGCGGGTGCAGGCTCTGACGTCAAGTCGCTGCGCACCACCGCAAAGCTCGACGGTGACGAGTGGGTCCTCAACGGGACGAAGGTCTTCATCTCCAACGGCGGCATCGCCGACGTGACGGTCGTGGTGGCCACCGTCGATCCGGACCTCGGACACCGCGGCCAGGCGTCCTTCGTGGTGCAGAAGGGGACGCCCGGCCTCTCACAGGGCAAGAAGGAGGACAAGATCGGCATCCGCGCGTCGCAGACAGCGGAGGTCGTCCTCGAGGACTGCCGGATCCCTGTCGAGAACCTGCTCGGCGGCATGGAGAAGCTCGAGAAGAAGCTCGAGCGGGCCCGCTCGGGTCAGTCCACCGGCCGCGCCTCCGGCGCCCTCGCAACCTTCGAGATCACGCGGCCGCTCGTCGGCGCGTCCGCCCTCGGGATTGCGCAGGCCGCGTACGAGTGGACGCTCGAGTACCTCGAGGATCACATCATCGAGGGCCAGCCCGCGCTCGAGGTGCAGCACGTCCAGCAGGTGATGGCGGACGTGGCCACGGAGATCGAGGCAGCACGGCTGCTCGTGTGGCGCGCCGCGTGGATGGGCCGCAACGGCATCCCGATGACGGGCGGCCAGGGCTCGATGTCGAAGCTGAAGGCGGGCGACGTGACGATGTGGGCCACGACCACGCTGATCGACCTCGTCGGCCCCTACGCGCAGACCACCGACTGCCCGCTCGAGAAGTGGTTCCGCGACGCCAAGATCTACCAGATCTTCGAGGGCACGGCCCAGGTGCAGCGGCTCGTCGTATCGCGCATGCAGCGGCAGGCCTACATCGAAAAGATGAACGAGGCGGCTGACGTGCTGAAGGACGCCGCGCCCGCCGAGAACCCGATCGGCGACGCCGTAGGGGCGGTCACGACGGCGTAGCCTGGGCGCTGGTGTACGCCGGCGCTGTAATCGGAATCCTGCTCGCGGAGGTGCTCTACCTCCGCGCCGTGCACGTGCTGGGCGCGCGCGGCTACGACGTCCCCTTCTGGCAGCAGGTCGCGTGGCACGGGGGCATCGCGCTCACGGCTGCCGGCCTGGTCTCGCCGATCGACACGCTGGCGGAGGACCTGCTGTCCGCGCACATGGCGCAGCACCTCTTGATCGCCGACCTGGCCGCGCCGCTCCTGCTCGTGGGCATGCGCTCCCCGGTCTACGCATTTCTCCTGCCGCGGCCCGCGCTGGTTGCCGTGGCGCGCCGCCGACGGCTGCGCAGTGTGTTCCGGACGCTGCGGCGGCCGCTCGTCGCGATCCCCGTCTACGTCGCGATTCTTTACGGCTGGCACATGGCGTTCATGTTCGAGGCCGCCCTCGAAAGCGCTCCGGTGCATGTCCTCCAGCACTGGTCGTTCGTTTTCGGGAGCGTCCTGGTCTGGTGGGCGCCGCTCGACCCGAAACGCCGCCGCCTGCACGGCGAGCTGTGGAAGATCGGCCACCTGATCGGCGCGCGCCTCGCCGGCATGTTCCTCGGCATGGCGTTCGTGATCATGCGCTCTCCCGCGTACGACGCGTACGGCGACTCGGCACGCGAGCACGGCATGTCGCCGTTGGCCGACCAGCAGCTCGCGGGCGGGATGATGCTCGGACTCGACTTCCTCGTAATGGTGTTCGCGCTGTGCCTGTTCTTCTGGGCGGCGGCGCGGGATGCGGACGAAGCGTCGGCGACTTCGGCTGCACCCGGGCGGCTAGTCTAGGCCTCCCCTGCCCCGAACTCTGAGGAGGCTCGCCATGCCAGGTCTGGCCGGCCGGATGTCGACAACGATC
Organism: uncultured Thermoleophilaceae bacterium; assembly: GCA_963846865.1. GTDB lineage: Bacteria > Actinomycetota > Thermoleophilia > Solirubrobacterales > Thermoleophilaceae > DASPHG01. Next base: position 267,157 of record CAWJXU010000011.1, read on the forward strand.
AAGGCGAAGATCTCGAAGATGCTCGACCGCGCCGAGGACCCGGCCGAGACCCTCGACTACGGGTACCGCAAGCAGCAGGAGCACCTGCAGCAGGTCAAGAAGGGCATCGCCGACGTCGTCACCGCGAAGAAGCGGATCCAGATGCAGTCGAAGAAGCTCGAGGAGCAGGTGGTCAAGCTCGACACCCAGGCGCGACAGGCCGTCTCCCAGAACCGCGAGGACCTGGCGCGGATGGCGCTCGAGCGGAAGACCGCGATCCAGGCCGAGCTGCAAGGCCTCGACACGCAGGTCACGCAGCTCGAGCAGCAGCAGGAGCAGCTGATCGAGAACGAGAAGCGGCTGCGCGCGAAGATCGAAGCCTTCCGCACGAAGAAGGAGGTCATCAAGGCGCAGTACTCGGCGGCCGAGGCGCAGGTGATGATCTCCGAGGCTGCATCCGGAGTGGGCGAGGAGATGGCCGATCTCGGCCTCGCGATGCAGCGGGCCGAGGAGAAGACCGAGGACATGAAGGCGCGCGCCGACGCCGTCGGCGAGCTCGAGTCAGCGGGCGTCTTCGAGGACATCACGCAGCTCGGGGAGGGCGGCAGCGACATCGACCGCGAGCTGGCGCAGCTCTCCCAGGGCTCCCAGGTGGACGACGAGCTCGCGAAGATGAAGGCCGAGCTCGGCACCGGGTCCGGCGCGGACGCTCCCGCCCTCGAGCAGGGCGAGAAGGAGGAGTCCAAGTGATCGTCCGCATCTCCGGCGAGGGGCAGTTCAAGCTGCCGGACGGGGACGCTGACCGCCTGAACGAGTTGGACAACGAGGCCGTCGCGGCCGTCGAGGCGGGCGACGAGGACAAGTTCCATTCCCTCTTCCACGAGATGCTGTCGCTGGTCGAAAGCGACGGCGAGCAGGTCCCGGACGAAGAGCTCGTCGAATCCGACGTGATCCTCCCGCCGCGCGACGTCTCGTTCGAGGAAGCAGCGGGCGAGTTCACCGGCGAAGGCCTGATCCCGGACTAGACGGACGAACCCGGTGGCCGACACGGGTGCGGCACCACTGGACGCTGCGCTGAGCCGTGGCGCCTATGTGCGGACGCTGGTACTGGCCGCGGCGCTCGGTGTGCCCGTTGCCTTCGCGGCCGTCCTCTTCCAGACGGTCCTGCACGACCTGACACACCTCGTGTGGGAGGACGTGCCCGACTGGTTCGGCTGGAACGAGCCGGCCGCTTGGTACGTGGTGCTGGTGCCGGCTCTAGCGGGCGTGCTCGTCGCAGCCGCTACCCGGCTCCCGGGGCACGGCGGCCACTCCCCACTCGAGGGGATCGGCATGGGTCAGGTCCGGCCGGTCGAGCTCCCGAGCATCCTGCTCGCCGCCCTGGCCACGCTCGGCTTCGGTCTCGTGCTCGGCCCCGAGGCGCCGCTGATAGCGCTCGGGCTTGGACTGCCCGCGCTGGTGGCCCACCTCGTCCGCGTGGAGGAGGCGGAGATGCGCCTGCTCGTGCTCGCCGGAGCGTTCGCGGCGATCGCGGCGCTCTTCGGTGGACCCCTGGTCGCGGCACTGATGCTTCTGGAGCTCCTCGCGATCAGCGGGGCGCTCCCCGCACGGGCGCTCGGGACGGCGCTCCTACCCGGGTTTGTCGCCGCCGGGACGGGCGCCCTGATCTTCACCGGCGTGGGCGACTGGGAGGGGCTTCACCAGCAGAACCTCGCGCTCCCCGACCTCGCGGCCTACGACACGGTGCGGGTTGTCGACCTCCTCTGGTGCATCGTCCTCGCCGGGGCGGTGGCGGTCACGATCTTCGTTGTGAGGCGGCTCGCGTACGCGATGACCGAGCGAGCATCGCGTCGGCCGGTCGCGATGCTTGTCGGCGCCGGGTTTCTCGTCGGTTCCGTTGCCGTCGTCTTCCGGGAGGTGGCCGACCGGCCCGTCGACCTCGTGCTGTTCTCGGGTCAGAGCGCGATGCCGGAGCTCGTTGCGGAAGGATCGGCCGGCGTGTTGTTTCTGCTCGTCGTGGCGAAGGGTTTCGCGTACGCGCTGTCGTTGGGCGCAGGCTTCCGCGGCGGCCCAGTGTTCCCGGCGATCGCGATCGGCGCGGCCCTCGGCGTCGCGATGGCGGACGTCTTCCCCGGCTTCGAAGCCACTCCGGCGATTGCGGCCGGCATCGCCGCGGGTACCGCGTTCGTGCTGCGAGCGCCGTTCAGCGCCGCGCTACTCGCATACGTCCTGGTCGGGACGGCCGCAGCCGACACGGCGCCCGTTGCGGTCGTCGCGGCCGTCGTGGGCGCGCTTCTCGCCGTCGCGTTGCCGGATCCGGCTACTGCGAAGCCCGCCGCGGCCGCCAGAGGGTGACCAGCCCGGCGATCAGCGTGACCAGGAAGATCTGGCCGAGGAGCATCTCGAGCCCGGCGAACATCTTGCCCGGCTGTCCGCCCGGGACCAGGTTGCCGTAGCCGGTTGTCGTGAGCGTCGTGAAGCTGAAGAAGACGTAGTCGCCCGTCTCGGTCTCGCCGCCGCCCTGGAAGAACGGCCCATCCTGCAGCCGGTCGATCGCAACATAGAGCGACGTGAACTGGAGGCCGAAGATCAGGTAGACGCTGATCGCTCCGAGGATCGTGCGGAAGTTGACTCGCGACTCCCTGATGACCGTTCGGAGGACGAACCCGTTGGCGGTCGCCAGAACGAAGAACTGGATCAGCGCGGCGGCAGCGAGAAGGTCGTTCTGGTCGCTGATCGCGCCCGTGATGGCGAGGGCGACCGATGCGGCCGCGAAACCGATGCCGACCCGCAGTGTTGCGGCGCCGGCGCCGGACGCGGCGAACGCAAGCACCGCGCTGGCGGTGCCCAGCGCGACGATGACCACCGCGTTCCAGCCTGAGTAACGCATCAGCGAGGCCGCCACGTAGGTGGAGAGCACGAGCAGGAGGACCAAGCCGAATGCGTTGGCGATCCGTCCGAGCGGCCCCGATGCAGGTTCGCCCGCCATCGCGGGCCACATTACCCCTACAGCGGGATGTCCCAGAGGGGAAGGTCGCGACCGAGCTCCTCCTCGAGGGGGAGCTCGTCCGACATCTGCGCCTTCAGCCTGAACTCGCGCTCCGAGTCCCGTTGCTGCTTGCCCGTGGGGACAAAGGGGTAGAAGCTGCCGCGCTTGTAGTTGTAGATCCAGTAGATCGGCTTGCCGTTCTCCTCGAACGCGAACACCGCGCACAGCAGCCGGTCCCCGTAGCCGCCGGACTCGAGCTGCGACGAGACGGTGTTGACGGCCACCACGATGTCCTCGAAGTCCGGGTCGCGCAGGATCGCCCAGCGGTAGCCGTGCTCATCGACCTTGGTTTCCGTGGTGGTTCCGGTCTCCTGCGCCGCAGAGGTAAGGAGCTCCTCGGTTTCCTTCATCAACGACTCGAAGTCGGAGGTGCCTAGCGCTTGGAAGACCAGCCCGGCGGCTCCGCGCGACGTGATGCCGAGCCCGGTCTCGAGCTGGACGTAGGCTGTCGACATTGCGAAGAGACGGTCGGGCGCCGGAGCCTTGAGCTTGCCCTTTCCCCCCAGCAGCGCGTCGAAGAAGCCCAAGCTAGGCGGCGATCTGGAGCTGGCGCTCGTATTCCATGAGCCGCTCGATGCGCTTCTCCATCGGCGGGTGCGTCATGAAGATCGACTTCAGCGACCCCTTGACGCTGGCGGGCACGATGAAGAACGCGTTCATGCTCTCGGCCGCCCGGAGGTCCTGCTGCGGCGTGTTCTGCATCTGCGTGGAGATCTTCTGTAGCGCTGACGCGAGCGCGCTCGGCCGGCCGGTGATGAGCGCCGCGCCGCGGTCGGCGGTGAACTCGCGATAGCGCGACAGCGCGAGCATCAGGAAGAACGAGATCACGTAGACGAGCATCGAGACCAGGAACACGATGAGCCCGGCGGGCGTGTCGTCGTCCGAGCCGCCGAAGAAGAACGCGAACTGCGCGATCATCGACGCGAGCGACGCGAAGAAGCTGGCCATGGTCATGATCAGCACGTCGCGGTTCTTCACGTGCGCAAGCTCGTGTGCCATGACGCCCTCGAGCTCGGTGGGGGTGAGGGTCTCCATGATGCCCGTGGTCGCGCACACGACTGCGCTCTTCTTCGAGCGCCCCATCGCGAACGCGTTCGGGACGGGGGTGTCCGCGACGGCGATCTTCGGCTTCGGCAGGTCGGCCTGGATGCAGAGCTTCTCGATCATCGCGTGAAGGCCCGGCGCCTGTTCCGGCGTGACCTCCTTCGCGCCCATCGAGGCGAGTGCGATCTTGTCCGAGAGGAACAGCTGCGCGAGCAGCAGCCCCGCGCAAAACACGACCATGATCCCGATGCCCGCGCCCAGCGAGAAGAGCACGAACGCAAAAGCCGAGTACAGCGCGCCCATCAAGAACAGCGTCAGCAGCATCCGGGTCTGAAGGCCGGTATCTCGCTTGAACACTGCTCTAGGTGCGACCACGAAATGAAGTCTAGAGAGCAAAGGCCTTTTGCAGGAACCCGTGCAAATCGCAGGAAAACCGGGTTGCGTGCAGAGCGATTGCTGCTAGTCTGCGCGCCGTCCCAACGCCGAGTCGCTCTGGAAAACAGGGGGAACGGGGGAACCGAAGGGCCATAGAAGGCCCAGGGGCGAATGGCCGCCAGGGGTGCGGCCTAGCGATACCGCGAGCCCGTCAGCTAACCCCGTAGGCACCAGGGACGCCAACATGAAGAGAAATTTCGGGGTTGTCATAACCCTGGGCCTGGCGGCCTTCGTCGTGCTGCCTACGTCCGGGCTTTCCGCGCCGCTTTCCGAGCGGATCGAAGAGACGCGCACGCTCGTCCAGAGCAAGAAGTACAAGGAGCACGTCCTCTCCGAGACGATCGCGGGCTACAACGTTCGCATCGACGCGCTCCAGGGCGACATCAACGTCCTCCAGCGCAAGCAGAACCGCGTCCAGGCGAGCCTGGATCAGAAGCGCGCCGAGTTGCTCGAGGTCCGCGGCAAGCTCGAAGAGGCGCGCGAGCGGTTGGAGCGCCTGCGCAAGGAGCTCGTCGTGGCCGAGGACGCTCTCGCCGTCCGCCTCGTCGAGCTCTACAAGGCGGACGAGCCCGATGCGCTCACCGTGGTTCTGCAGGCCGACGGCTTCGCCGACCTGCTCGAGCGCACGGAGTTCCTCGAGCGCGTGTCCGAGCAGGACCAGAGGATCATCGAGCGCGTACGCGTTCTCAAGGCTGAGGCGAAGAAGCAGAAGGAGCTCTTGGCCGAGCTAGAGCAGCGGGTCGAGGACGCGGCCAACGCGATCCTGGCCCAGCGCAACGAGCTCGCCCGCGCGAAGAACCAGCTCGTCGGTTCGCAGAACGAGCTCGCGGCCGTCCGCAACGACCGCCGGTCGGTCCTCGGCCAGGTACGCGACAGCCGCATTCGCCTCGAGGGCGACCTCCGCGAGCTCGAGGCCGAGCAGGCGCGCGTCACCGCGCAGCTCCAGGGGGCCCCGGCGCCCGTCCAGCAGGGATCCGGGCAGCTCATCTGGCCGGTGAGCGGGCCAGTCGTCTCGGGCTTCGGGATGCGCTGGGGCCGCCTTCACGCGGGTCTCGACATCGCAGTGCCCGCGGGTACCGGCATCCGCGCGGCCGACGGCGGCCAGGTCGTCCTCGCCGCATGGACCGGCGGCTACGGCAACTACGTCTGCATCCAGCACACCGGCAGCCTCTCCACTTGCTACGCGCACCTCTCGAGCTACGGCGTTTCAAGCGGCGCGTCCGTCTCGCAGGGTCAGGTCATCGGATCGGTCGGCTGCACGGGCCACTGCTTCGGCGACCATCTGCACTTCGAGACGCGCGTGAACGGGTCGCCGGTCGACCCGATGGGCTACCTGTAGACAGCTAGCCTGCGCCGGGCTTGCAGCCCGAACTACAGATAGGCCCGCTCGAGCTCAAGACGTTCGGGCTCTGTTTCGCCGCCGGCTTCATCGCCGCCGCGATGGTGCTCGCGCGGCATCTGAAGGAGCTCGGCAAGCCTGTCGACTGGGCGTACGAGCTGATCTTCGCGGGGCTGGTCGGCGGGGTCGTGGGCTCGCGCATCGACTACCTGATCCAGAACTGGGACGAGGTGTCCGACGACCTGCTCGGCAACGTCTTCTCGGGATCCGGGCTCGTCTGGTTCGGCGGACTCGTCGGCGGTGCGCTGGGTGTCGTCCTGTGGGCGTGGAGGCGTGGGTTCCTGGGTCTCCAGCTGCTCGACGTCTGCGCGGTCCCGCTCGCGCTCGGCTACGCGATCGGCCGGGTCGGCTGCCAGCTGTCGGGTGACGGCGACTACGGCGTCGAGTCTGACCTGCCGTGGGCGATGGCCTACCCGGACGGGACGGTCGCGACGACCGAGGAGGTCCACCCGACGCCGATCTACGAGAGCCTCGCCATGGGCCTGGTCGCGCTCGTCTTGTGGCAGCTCCGCGGACGGTTCGCGCCCGGCACGATCTTCGCGCTCTACCTGGTTGCCGCAGGGCTCGAGCGCCTGCTGATCGAGTTCATCAGGCGAAACGACGACGTGGTGCTTGGACTGACCTTCGCGCAGCTCGTGAGCCTGGCCCTGGTGGCGGCTGGGACCGCATGGCTTGTGCAAAGGCGCGGAAGCCTGGTGCAAACGCGCCAAGCGGGTTAAAGTCCTCTCCAGGCGTGCCGATGGCAGTCGGAGGGGAACGCTTGCCATGCCATGAGAGCCACCAAGGCTTACATAGCCAGTTTGGGCACCACCGGGCTGCTGCTCGCGTTCTCGGCTTCCCTCCTGATCCTCGTGGGCACCCTGTTCGCCTTCGACGCGTGGCCCGGCGCCGACATCCGTGACGCCGTCGAGAGCGTCCTCGTGGACGACGAGGGCGATGACTCCACCCGCGTCTCCGGCCCCGAGCAGGTCGCGCGCGACGCATCGCCGGCCGCGCTCGCGGTAGCCGCGACGCCGACCGGCGGCGCGCCCGGTGCCGGCGGTGGCACCGGCGCCGGCGGTACGGACGGCCCGAGCGGCGGCATCAACACCCCCGGCACGACCGGCGGCGGCTTCGGCGGCGGCGGGGGCGGCACCGGCGAGGGCATCACGCCGACGACCGGGGGCGGCAGTCCTATCTCGGGCGCACCGACGGTCGGCACCGGGCAGGGCACCAACCAGCTCGCCGATAGCACCGAGCAGGTCACGAACAACCTCGGCAACACCGTCGGCCAGGTGAACCCGAACCTCGGCAACACCGTGACCGAGACCGGGCAGGCGCTGTCCGACATCGTGCGCGACCTCCCCGACGTCAACGCCGGCGGCGGTGGCGTCAAGGTCGGCGACTAGCCGACTGCTCGCGCGATAAAGCGGAGCGACTCGCCCTGCATCTCCCCGTCGTGCTGGAGCGACCGGTGGTGGCCGCCCGGCAGCACGAGCAGGCGCTTCGGGTCGTTCGCGGCCGCGTGCAGCTCCTCGGAGACCGTGTAGGGGATCTGCTCGTCGCCCTCGGCGTGCATCAGCAGCAGCGCGGTCTTCGGACCTAGGCGCCCGACCGCTTCGTAGAGGTCGAGCGCCTCGAGCCAGGGCTCGAGCGCCTCGCGATCCATCTCGAAGTCCGCCAGCCGTTCTGAGCGCAGGCCGCGCAGCAGCAGGTCCTCTGGTGCCGGGCAGATCGCGACCACGGCGACCGCCTGGCCCCAACCGGCGGCGGCATGGATCGCCACGAAGCCGCCCATGCTCGAGCCGCGCAACGCGACAGCCGGAGTCTCGTCGGCGAGGAGCTCGCACATCGTGACCGCGTCCTCGATCGCGGTCGGGCCGAACTTCCCCTCGGAGCGGCCGTGCCCGCGCGCGTCGAACGCGAGCGCCGCGAAGCCGTGGTCGCGCGCGGCGCGACCGAAGTCGAAGTGGTTCTCCTTCGCCGAGCCCGCGCCGTGCAGGATCACGACGCCGGCCTTCGGCTGTTCGCTCGGCAGGAACAGCGCATACGACAGCCCGTTGTGCGTGCCGAGCCGGGGCGGTTCGGGTGCCTCGTGGATAATCGGGCCCATGGCGGCGACCACGCTATCCCAGGTCTATCCGCTCGGGTCCCGCCTGAACGAGGCGGGCCGGCTCGAGGTGGGTGGCTGCGACGTGATCGAGCTCGCGAAGGAGTTCGGCACACCGGCGTACGTATACGCCGAGGACGACATGCGCACGCGCGCACGCGAGTTCCAGCAGGCGTTCGGCTCGCGCACCGAGCACTTCGAGGTCATCTACGCGAGCAAGGCCTTCCCGTGCACGGCCGCGTACCGCCTGTTCGCCGAGGAGGGGCTCTCGTGCGACGTGGCGAGCGCGGGCGAGCTTCACCTGGCGCTCGCGGGCGGGTTCGACCCGAAGCGGGTCTACATGCACGGCAACAACAAGACCGAGGAGGAGCTTCAGTACGCGGTCGAGCGCGGCGTCGGCACGATCGTCCTCGACTCGTTCGACGAGATCGCGCGGGTGCAGCGGATCGCGCCGCGCCAGCGCGTGATGCTGCGCGTGACGCCGGGAATCAAGCCGGCCACGCACTCGTACATCCAGACGGGGCAGGTCGACTCCAAGTTCGGCTTCGCGATCGACGACGTGCCGCAGGCGCTCGAGCGGCTGGGCGACCTCGAGCTGACAGGCCTGCACGCCCACATCGGCTCCCAGATCTTCGAGCTCGAGCCGTTCGAGAAGCTCGCCGAGGTGCTCGGCGCGCTCGGGGACTGGCCGCGCCTCAACCTCGGGGGCGGACTCGGGATCGCGTACACCCGCGACGACGAGCCGCCGTCGATCGACGACTTCGCCGAGGCGCTGCTGAAGCGCGCGCCCAAGGACGTGACCGTGCTCTGCGAGCCCGGTCGCGCGCTCGTGGGCAATGCCGGCGTGACGATCTACACGGTGGGCACGGTCAAGGAGATCCCGGGCATCCGCACCTACGTGGCTGTCGACGGCGGCATGTCCGACAACCTGCGCCCGATGCTGTACGGCGCGCGCTACGAAGCTGAGATCGCCGACCGCTTCGGGGGCGACGATCTCTCCACTGTGGCGGGGATGCACTGCGAGTCGAGCGACATCCTCGTGCGCGACGTGATGCTCGACGACCCGAAGCCGGGCGACGTGCTCGTCATCCCCGCGACCGGTGCCTACGGCCATGCGATGGCGAACAACTACAACTCCCTTCGCCGCCCGCCTGTGATCTTCTGCAAGGACGGCGACGCTCGCGTCGTCGTGCGCCGCGAGACCTTCGACGACTTAACGGCGCGTGACGAGCTTTAGGGTCGGGCTCCTCGGCCGCGGGACGGTCGGAGGAGCATTCCACGAGCTTCTCGAGGGACGGGCGGACGCAATCGAGGCCGCCACCGGCCTGCGGCCCGAGATCGCCGGCGTGCTGACCCGCAGCCAGGGCGACTTCGACGACATCCTCGAGAAGAGCGACCTGATCGTCGAGGCGATGGGCGGGACCGAGCCCGCGCGTGAGTACATCCTGCGCGCGCTGTCCGCCGGCAAGCACGTCGTCACCGCCAACAAGCAGGTGCTGTCCCAGCACGGCGAGGAGATCTACGCGGCGGCGCGCGAGGGCGGGGCCCAGCTCCGCTTCGAGGCGTCGGTGGGCGGCGTCGTGCCGGTGATCCGCGTCATCAACGAGACGCTCGCGGCGGCGCACATCGAGCGCGTGCACGGGATCGTCAACGGCACCACGAACTTCATCCTCAGCGAGATGACGCGTACGGGTGAGACCTACGAGTCGGCGCTGGCGCAGGCGCAGGAGCTCGGCTACGCCGAGGCGGACCCGTCGGAGGACGTGAACGGAAAGGACGCCGCCGCGAAGATGGCGATCATCGCGCGGCTCGCGTTCAACGCGCCGGTCAGCCTCGACCAGGTCCCGCACCAGGGCATCGAGAGCATCACGCCCGACGACATCGCCCACGCGAAGGAGTTCGGCCTCTCGCTGAAGCTCGTGGGGACCGCCGAGCGCGTGAACGGCGGCATCTCGGTGCGCGTGTATCCCGCGTTCCTGTATGGCCAGCACCCGCTCGCGTCCGTCGACGGCGCCTTCAACGCGGTGACGATCGAGTCGCCCGCGATCACGGAGATCACGCTTTCCGGGCCCGGGGCCGGCGGCAGCCAGACCGCGAGCGCGGTCCTGGGTGACGTGATCTCGGCCATGATCCCGCCGCCGTCGCTTCCGGCGCCCGCCGAGGAGGTCGAGCTGGTCACCGACGTCGAGTCGGCGTTCTACCTCCACCTCGAGGTCGCGGACCGTCCCGGCGTGCTCGCGCAGGTCGCCGAGCTGCTGGGCCTGCAGGGCGTTTCGGTCAAGTCGGTCGTGCAGCACGGGCTCGGCGACAACGCCCGGCTCGTGATGGTCATGCACCCGGTCCTCGAGTCGAAGTTCCTCGCCGCCGTCGAGCTGATCAGCCGGCTCGACTTCCTGCGTGCGGAGCCGCGGATCATCCGGGTGATCGAGGAGTTCTTCGACTGAGGGCCGACCGCTGAGCCTCTGGCGCTACGCCGACCGGCTCCCCGTCGAGCCGCACGTGACCCTGGAGGAGGGGGACACGCCGCTGATTCCGGCTCCGGCGATCTCGGAGCTGACGGGATGCGAGGTGTGGCTGAAGTACGAGGGGCTCAACCCGACTGGCTCGTTCAAGGACCGCGGGATGACCGTCGCCGTGTCTGCCGCGGTGGAGGAGGGGGCCGAGGCAGTGATGTGCGCCTCGACCGGCAACACGGCGGCCAGTGCGGCGGCGTACGCGGCGCGGGCCGGGCTGCGCGGCGCCGTGATCGTGCCCGAGGGGAAGATCGCCGCTGGGAAGCTCGCCCAGGCGCTCATGCACGGCGCCCGCGTGATCGCGCTGAAGGGCAACTTCGACCAGGCGCTCGCGCTGACCCGGGAGGTGGTCGAGCGCAACCCGATCGCGCTCGTCAACTCGCTGAACGACTTCCGCATCGAGGGCCAGAAGACGGGCGCGTTCGAGGTGTGCGACCAGCTCGGCGAGGCGCCCGACGTGCTCTGCATCCCGGTAGGCAACGCCGGCAACGTGACCGCGTGGTGGAAGGGGTTCCAGGAGTACGAGACCGCTCCGGTGCTCCACGGCTATCAGGCCGCCGGGGCCGCGCCGCTGGTCGAGGGACGGGTGGTCGAGAGCCCGGAGACGGTCGCCTCCGCCATCCGGATCGGCAATCCCGCCCGCTGGGAGGACGCCATGAACGCGTTCACCGCCTCGCGCGGAGAGGTGCGCGCGGTGAGCGACGAGGAGATCCTCTCTGCGTATGAGCTGCTCGGGCGCCGCGAGGGAGTGTTCTGCGAGCCGGCGTCGGCGGCGTCCGTCGCCGGCCTGGTCAAGTACGGCGCGGAGGGGCGTGTGGTCTGCGTCCTCACCGGCCATGGGCTGAAGGACCCCACCACGGCGATGGGGCAGGCCGGGTCCGTAGTTACCTGCGAGGCCGACCTCGACGAGGTCGAGCGGGCGGTGCTCGCTTAGTGCGCCGCCACCGCTTCGTACGCGTCCCGGCGTCGAGCGCGAACCTCGGCCCCGGCTACGACGCGCTAGCCGCGGCGCTGTCGCTCAACCTCGAGCTCGAGGTCGAGGAGACCGGCGAGTTCTTCGTGCACACCGACGTGCCGAACGTGCCGGCCGACCGCTCGAACCTCTGCGTCCGGGCGTTCGAGGCGCTCCACTCCGCCGATGGGCTGACGTTCCACATTCGCTCGGAGATCCCGGTCGGCGCCGGGTTGGGCTCCAGCGCCGCGGCGATCATCGCCGGGCTCGTCGCCGCGGACCACCTGTACGAGCTCGACGCCCCGATCTTCGAGGTCGCGTGCGAGCTCGAGGGGCACCCGGACAACGTCGCTGCAGCGCTGCGCGGCGGTTTCGTGATCTGCACGGCCGGGGCCGCGGACCGGTTCGAGCCGCCACCGGGCATCGAGGGCGTGATCGCCATCCCGCCGGACCCGGTCCCAACCGAACAGGCCCGCGCCGCACTGCCGCAGGAGGTCCCCATGGCGGACGCCGTCCACAACGTGGGCCACGCGGCGCTGCTCGTCCTCGGGCTTCAGCGAAACGACCTCGACCTGGTCCGGCGAGGGCTCGAGGACCGGCTTCACCAGCCGCGGCGGGAGAGTCTGTATCCGCGCTCGATGGAGCTCGTCCGGAACGCGGAGGGGCTCGGCGCGGTTGGGGCATCGATCTCAGGCGCGGGCCCGACCGTGCTGTTCTGGGTCCACTGGCAGCAGACGGGCGCGGTCATGGACGCCGTCAGGCAGGCGGCTCCGGACTGCGACGTGCGCCGGGTCCAGTTCACCCCGCAGGGCGCCGACGTACGAGATCTCTAGGCCCGCCTAAGGGCGGGCCCGCCTAAAAGCGGGGGCTGCCCAGCACGAGGTGCGCCGGGACGTCGTCAGCCGGCTCGTCGACGATGTCTGGCAGGGCCGGCTCGTCGTGGAAGCGAAGCTGGCCGCGGCAGCGGGTGCACGCGCCGACCGTGCGAAGGGCGTGGGCGGCGGTGGGTCCGTACCACTCGAACTCGCAATCGGTGCAGGTGACCCTTGGGTTGTCCCTGTTCATCACGTCCACTATCGACCGGCTCGGAATCCCCGCCGATGGAACATTCGTCCAGTTTGGGGGACTACCGCTACGCCGCGCCGCCGACCAGCTCGGGGCGGCGGTCCGCCCACGGCCGCTCCGCCTCGACCTGAGCGCCCAGCGACAGCAGCAGCTCCTCCCCGATCGGGGGGCCGACGAGCTGGATCGCGGTCGGCAGGCCGTCGTCGCCGTGGAAGAGCGGCAGCGAGATCGCCGGCTGCCCGGTCACATTCCAGACCGCCGTGTAGGGCGTGAAGTCGGACGCGTCCGGGATGAGAGCCGTGAACGGCTCCTCCTCCTTCTGCGGATTGATCGTCCCGATCGGAACCGGGCGCTGACCCAGCCCGGGCGTGAGCAGCACGTCGATGTCTGACCACCATCCGATCAGCTCGCGCGAGATCTGCTGGAGCCTCGTCAGCGAGCCCAGGTACTTCGTGCTCGGCAGCTGCAGGCCCTTCTGGAAGAGGTCCCATGAGAGGGCCTCGACCTTGTCGGGGGTCGGCTCGTAGCCGAGCGTGGCGGCGTAGCCGACTCCCACCGAAACCATCCCGGCCCACAGGTCCACGAAGGTCGCGACGATCTCGTCGGCGGGCCACGCGTAGTCGATCGGCACGATCTCGTGGCCGAGGGACTCGAGGAGCTGTGCGGCTTCCTCGGCGCCGCGCACGCTCTCCGGATGAGGGTCGGCGCCCATCGGCGGCTTCGTCGTGAAGCCGATCCGCAGCTTGCCGGGATCGCGGCCGACCGCCTCGGCGAACGAGGCGCTCGGCGGCGGCGCCCAGGTGGCGTCGCCGGGCTCGTAGCCCGCCATCACGTCGAGCGTGGCGGCGGCCTCGGCGACCGTCCGGCACAGCGTCCCATCGGTGGCGAGGAAGGAATCGCCGAATTCCGGCCCGCGCGAGATCCGGCCGCGGCTCGCCTTAAGGCCGACGAGACCGCAGCAGGAGGCCGGGATCCGGATCGAGCCGCCGCCGTCGCTCGCGTGCGCGACCGGGACCATCCCGGCCGCCACGGCGGCGCCCGAGCCGCCGGACGAGCCGCCCGGCGTGCGGCTCAGGTCCCACGGGTTGCGCGTCGGCCCGAAGCGGCGCGGCTCTGTGACCGGCACGATCCCGAACTCCGGCGACGCGGTCCGGCCGATCAGGACGAAGCCGGCCTCGCGGAGGCGGCGCACGACGTAGCCGTCGTAGTCGGGGGTGAAGTCCGCGTACAGGTCGGAGCAGTTGGTGAGCGGCCACCCCGCGACCGCCATGCCCAGGTCCTTGATCGCGATCGGGACGCCCGCGAACGGGCGCTCATCCCCGCTCGAGATGGCATCGGCGGCGGCAAGGGCCCCGTCGGCGTCGGTGAAGGTGAACGCGTTGATCTCGCCGTCGACCTCGTCGATGCGCCCGAGCGACTCCTCGACGAGCTCGCGCGAGCTGACCTCGCCGGATCGGACGAGCTCGGCCAGCTCGGTTATCGGGCGGAACAGAAGGTCGCTCACGACGACGTCACCTCCTTGACGGGGACTGCGCCATTCTCACGCATCGCTGCCACCCGGCGCGCCTCCTCCGCGAAGCCCACCCGGTCGAGCACCTCCTGGCCGAGGGCCAGGTAGTCGGCGCCGAGCTGCGGCGCGTAGTCCAGTATCGAGACACCGCGCTCGGCAGACTCCGCGTAGCGGATCGACTGCCGGATGGCGGTGTCGAAGACCTTGCCGGCGAACCGTTCGCGCAGCTGGGCGAGCGCCTCGCGCGAATGGAGGGTGCGCAGGTCGGCGATATTCAGCACGACGCCGAGCCACTCGAGTTCGGGGTGGAGGTTCTCCTTCGCCAGTTCGATCACCTCCAGCGCCTGCTCGACGCCCTGGAGCGAGAAGTACTGAGCCTCGGTCGAGATGAGCGCGTGGTCGGCCGCGACCAGCCCGTTCACGGTGAGCAGCCCGAGCGCCGGCGGGCAGTCGATCAGCACGATGTCGTGGCTGCGCTTGACCTCCTTGAGCGCGCGCTTCAGCGTGAGCTCGCGCCCCATCTTCCCGCTGAGGATCAGCTCCGCCTCGGCCAGCCCGAGGTTCGCGGGCAGGACGCCGTCGTAGAGCGCCTCGGTGGCCTTGCGTCGCCCGCCGAGCACGTCAGCGATAGTCGGGTCGGCGTCCGCCGGGACGTCGAAGTAGTCGGAGAGGTTCCCCTGCGGGTCGAGGTCGACGCAGAGCACCGCGAGCCCGGCACGCCGAAAGACGTCGGCCAGCGTCCGCACGGCCGTCGTCTTCCCAGTGCCGCCCTTCTGCGAGAGGACGGCGATCGTCAGCGCCATGGGCGCGAGCTTACGCGACGTGTTCTGTAACCCGCTCGCGCAAGCCGATGCGCACGAGGAACAGCTGGAAGCGGCCCACCGTCACCTGGTCGTCGTCCTGGAGCTCGTGCCAGTCCACGCGCTCGCCGTTCACCCACACGCCGTTGAGGCTGCGGTCGTCGAGCACGCGGATCGCGTGGCCCTCGCGGTGGATGAGCGCGTGTCGCCGCGACACGGTCGGATCGTCGAACCGGACGTGTGCCGCGAGGCTTCGCCCGAGCCGGGTCCAGCCCTCCTGGAGCGGAACGATCCGGACGCGCTCCCCATCGTCGTACGCGAGGTAGTCGCCACGCGTGACCAGGGAGTCCCGCGCAGAGCGCAGCCACTCGGGCCGCTCAACGTCCTGGGTCCCCCAGCTGTCGGTGTCGTCGCTGACGAACATCGACGCTCGGGCGAACTTCTCGCTGCTGCATCGCGGGCAGGACGGCATCGCGTCGCGCTCATGAAGGGCGATTGCGTAACCGCAGCGCTCGCAATGGAATGAGCCCGCGCCGGCCAGTGTCCCAGCGCTGAAGGCTTCCATGCTTCCTCCTCCTCGAATGTGCGGATGTTAACGAGGGACCCAAGCCCCGGACAACGCGATTCCCGCAAACTGCGGCGGTTTCTGCGGCGACCCGGTGCTATCGGTTCCTTCCTGGGTGGCGGGAGGAGTACCCGGATCGGGGTCGAAGCAACCTCTTGTGTCGGAACTGGCTCGCCGGATCCTGAGAAAGAGCATCGACTCGATGCGCGACGAGTGCGCGCACTGCAGTTCCTGCCGCCGGATACCGGTGCCGGGCGAGTTCATCCACCGGCTCGCCTCGGGGCGCGTCGTCTGCTCGCTGTGCCTGGCCAAGGTCTCGGCCTCGAAGCGCGACGGCGCCGCAGCCGAACGCGTACACGCGGGCGAGCGGCACATCTCGGTCGCGCGCCGCGCTGCCTGACGCCTTCGACGGGCGAGCCATAGAATCGCGGCCCCGTGGGGCCCGTCACCGTCGACACCGTGATCTCCGCTCCGCGCGACGCGGTGTTCGACTTCCTCGGCGACATCGCAAACCACGTCGCCTTCACCGACCACTACATGTCGAGCTTCCGGCTCGCGCGCTTGCGGTCCGACGGGCCGGGCGCGGCCGCGCGGTTCCGGCTCGAGAACCCGGGGCCGAAGCAGTGGGCCGAGGTGCAGTTCATCGTCTTCGAGCGCCCGCGGCGGATCGTCGAAGAAGGCAAGTCGGGGCGCTTCCTCCGTAACAAGTTCTGGACGGTCTGGGAACTGAGCCCGGAGGGCAAGGCGACGAGGGTGGAACTGACTTTCTGGACAGAGCCGGCCACGCGCTGGGACTCCTTCAAGGAGGCCCTGGGCGCCCGCTCGTGGGTCAAGCGCCAGAACAGGACCGCGCTGGCGCGTCTGAGGAAGGTCTTCGAGGAGCCGCCCAAGGAGCCGCTCGCGCGCGCGACGGTGGCCGGGCTCGAGCCCGCGACGCTGCCCCGCTTCGGGTCCCATCCGAGCAGGGAACGGCTCAAAGCCAAGGGATAGACTGCCGCGCCCGATGGGACTCCGCCGTCTCCTTCTTGCACTCGCGTGCGCCGCGACAGCGGCCACCTTCTCCGGCTGTTTTCTCGAGGAGGAGCACGAAGAAGGCGAGCCGCTCCGCGAGGGCCTCGCCGTCAGCGTGGGCGGGATCGAGTACACGGTCTACATCACCCGCGAGCTGAACCCGGCGCTGCCCGACGATCAGGGCTACTGGCAGGGTCCGGAGGCCGAGCCCGGATTCGCGCTATACGGGGTGTTCCTACAGGCGTGCAACCGCAGCGGCGACAACGAGGACGACGACGTCGAAACCGACACGTACGAGGCGACCGAGGACTTCGTCGTGGTCGACACCCAGGGCAACGAGTACGAGCCGCTCGAGGTCGACGAGGAGAACGTCTTCCAGTACCACCCCAGGCCGCTCGCGCCGGGAGCTTGCATTCCGACGAACGGCAGCCTGGCGCAACTCGGTCCGACCGCCGGGTCGATGCTTCCCTTCCTTTTCCCACTCGAGGCGGGCGAGAACCGGCCGCTCGAGCTCGAGATCCGCGCTGAGGGCGAAGAGGCCGCCGTCGAGCTGGACATCTAGTCCGCCAGCGCTGCCTGCAGGACCACCCGCGCCGCCGGCGCCGCCGTTTCCCCACCCGCGCCGTTCCGCACCAGCAGGACGGCGACCGCGATCTCCGGGTTCCTGACCGGCGCATATGCGGTGAACCACGCATCCGTGTCCGAGCCCGGCGTCTGCTCGACCGTCCTCCTCGTCGGTCGTGTCCTCGAGCTCGGCGGTGCCGGTCTTGCCCGCCACGCCGATCGGCGCGAGCGACGCTGCCGTGCCGGTGCCGTAGTCGACGACCCCGACCATGAGCTGCTCGAGCGTGCGCGCGACCTTGCGCGAGGTCACGCGCGACTGCTCCGGGCGGCCGTCGCGGACGACGGTCGGCGTGCGCCTGACGCCGCCGGACGCGACCGTCTGGGCCATGGAGGCGAGCAGCAGCGGCGTCGCCAGCACGCGGCCCTGCCCGATCGCGGTCGCTCCCAGCTCGAGCGGCGAGGCGATGTCGCTCGCCGCCGGCATCGTGCTCGGGACCGCGCCGGGCACCGCGGGGTCCGCGTTGAACCCGTAGCGCTCGGCGGTCTCGACCAGCTTCTCCGCTCCGACCTTCACCCCGAGCGGCGCGAAGACCGAGTTGCACGAGTGCGCGAAGCTGTTCGCGAAGCTGCCGCCGCACGACTCGCCGTTCGCGTTCTCGAGCTCGACCCCGTCGATGATCGCGTGCGTCTCGATCGGGAACTCGGTCTTCGGCGTGACGAGCTTCTCCTCGAGCGCCGCCGTCGTGGTGATGATCTTGAACGTCGAGCCGGGCGGCTGCGGGGCGGAGAAGGCGATCCCGGCGAGCCCGCGGATCGCGCCGCTCTTCGCGTCCAGCGCCGCGATCCCGCCGAAGCGGCCCGCGAGCGCCGTGGCGACCGCCTGCTGTACGCCGATGTCGATCGTCGTCCGGACGGGCTCGGCTGGGCGCGGCTCGGAGCTGGCGAGGACGCGCTCCCGGCGCGCAGCTCCCCGCCGGGAGTTCCGGCCACCTGCTCCTCGAGGATCCGCTCGAGGCCCGACGTGCCCACCGGCGAGTCGGGTTCGAACCCGCGCGCGTAGAGGGCGGCGCGCTCGTCCTCGAGTGTCGGGCGCCGCGAGCACTCCGGTGATCTCGGCCCCCGCCGTGCCGAGCGGCGAGGTTCGCGCCGACGCGGGGCCCTCGACGAGCGTGCTGCCGTCGCGCGCGAGGATTTTCGCCCGCGCGGGAGCGGTCGTCTCGCGCGACAGCTCCTCTCCGCGGCCGAGGCCCGGGAACACGTGGTGGGGCTGCCAGTCGATCCGGCCTTCCTCGACGGGCAGGAGCAGGGTCTCTTCGACGTTGCCGAAGATGCGCGTGCCGACGACCACGTCGACGCGCGCGCCGTCACCTTCCTCGCGCGGGTCGTCGACGTCGATCTGCGTCGCCGTCGCGGTGCCGAGCGCGTCGTTGTAGGCGGCTGCGAGCTCCTGGGGAGTCGTCTCCGCCTGCGCGGACGGGGTGAGCAGTCGCCACATCGCGCCGTAGTCGCGCTCCTCCCAGGCTTCGCCGAAGTCCCGCGCGGCGCTCTCGGCCTCGGAGTCGGTCAGCCCGCCTGTCAGCAGCCCCGCCCCGAACGCCACAGCCGCGAGGACTGCGAGCGGTGCCGCCCGCCGTCTCAGGCGCAGGTTCCGGGTCATTTACAGAGAGTTAGTTCGGCCACGTGGCGGGGGTACCCTGCCCCGGGCCTTGACAGCCATCGACTGGATAATCGTCGGCTTCACGCTAGCGATGGCGTTCTGGGGCTACGCGCAGGGGTTGATCGTCGGCGCCCTGTCGCTCGTCGGCTTCGCCGGCGGCGCGGTGCTGGGGGCGCGCGTCGGGCCGCTGCTGCTCGAGGAGGGCGCGAAGTCGCCGTACGCGCCGCTCGTCTCGCTCATATGCGCCGCGGTCATCGGCGGCGTATTCGCCTCCGGTCTCGAGATCCTCGGGTTCCGCCTGCGCGCACGGATTCCGCAGCGGGTCGGGGTGCTCGACGGCCTGGGCGGTGCCGTCCTGCTCGGATGCCTCGGGCTCGGGATCGCGTGGGTCGTCGGCGCCGTGGCGCTTCAGACGCCGGGGGCGCGCGAGCTTCGCAACGACGTGCAGAAGTCCGAGATCCTCCAGCGCCTCAACGGCGGCGCTGCCGCCGTCCGGCCCGATCCTGAACGCGCTCGCCCGCTTCGACCCGCTTCCGCAGATCAGCGGACCGGCGCCGCAGGTGGGGCCGCCCGATTCCAAGATCGCGCGCGACCCGGATGTGCAGGCGGCGGCGCCGAGTGTGGTCCGTGTGCTCGGCACGGCCTGCGGCCTCGGCGTGCAGGGCTCGGGCTGGATCGCCGAGGACGGCGTGGTCGTGACCAACGCGCACGTCGTCGCGGGGCAGGAGGACACCACGGTTCAGCTGGAGGGCGCGGGGCCCCGTCACGACGCGGACGTGATCTGGTTCGACGTGGAGAACGACGTCGCGGTTCTGCGCTCGTCCGGCGTCTCCGGGACGGCCCCGCTCGAGATGCACGTGAACGCGTCGCCCGGCACGTCCGGGGCGATCCTCGGCTTCCCGGAGAACGGCCCATACGACGTCGAGCCGGGAAGGCTTGGGCCGACCGTCACGGCGACGACGCAGGACGCATATGGCCGCGGCCCCATCCGCAGGCGCATCACGACCTTGCGCGGAAACGTGCGCCACGGCAACTCGGGCGGCCCGATGGTCGACGGCCGGGGCCGAGTGGTGGCGACGATCTTCGCCTCCGCCGAACGGGGGCCTCGCAACGATGGCTACGGCGTGCCCGACAGCATCGTGCGCGACGCGCTCGGGAAGGCGCAGGACCCGGTCGACACGGGTCCCTGCGTGGGCTGAGTCACGCCTTCGCGGGCATCGATCCGCCTTCCATCGTGTTACAACGCGGGTCTTGCTTTCTCCAGCCCGGCTCCTGCTGCTACCCGTCATCGGACTGACCGTGCTGAGCCCGCTCGCGAGCGGCTCGCCGGCACCGGACCAGCGCGACGCGTCCGCGAGCGCGCGCGACGCCAACCCCTGCCTCAAGCGGGCCACGCGCCGGGAGCTCAGGTGCCCGGACTTCCAGATGAGCCCGCCGGACAACCTGTTCCTCACGCGCACGCGCAGCGGCCGCATCCGGCTGCACGCCGGGAACTCGATCAACAGCGTGGGGAAGGGGCCGGCGGAGCTCCGCGGCCGGCGCGAGACCCGCTGGACGATGTCCGCGAAGCAGGTCATCTACCGCAAGGACGGCACCAAGCTGCGCCTGAACACGGGCGCGCGGCTCGGGTTCAAGGCGATCCCGGGCCAGTACCGGTACTGGAAGTTCATCCACGCCGCGCGCTTCGAGCTGTGGAAGCTCGGCAGTGGCGGGCGGCGCAAGAAGCTCGTCGAGGTGGGGCCGAAGGTGTCCTATTGCCTGCGCGACCTCCAGCGGCGCAACCCGCAGCTCGCGCGCTCGCCCAGCAGCTTCCACTACCCGGCGTGCAGCCAGGACATCACCCGCCGCCGCGTGACCCTCGGGACGTCGGTCGGGTGGTCGGACGTCTACCCGTCGACCTACCACGAGCAGTGGATCAACGTGTCCAACCGGCGCGGCTGCTTCGCGTACGTCCACGTCGCCGACCCGAAGAACGGCATCTACGAGTCGAACGAGGAAAACAACGAGGGCGAGACCATCGTCCGGCTGCCGTGGCGCGGCGCCGGCCTGCGTGGCTGCCCCGGTGAGAGCCGCAGCGGCGGCCCGGACGGCGGTGCCGAGGCTCCCGCATCCGGCGACCCGTATTACCGCTAGAGCTAGACTGACCCGAACAGGGGCTGTACGGGCAATTGGGGCTACTCGGGAGGTCGGGTGCACTCCCTCGTCGAGGCAAGAAGCTGGATCGAGGCACGCGTGGACGACGTATACGGATCACGCGTGGGCACGGTCGTGGACGTGTACTTCGACCCGCAAGGGAACGAGGTGCATTGGCTGCTGGTCCGGGTCGGCTCGGACGAGGGGCATCTCACGCTCGTCCCCGTGCACTACTCGATCGCGACCAAGGCGCACGTCTGGGTGCCGATCACGAAGGACCTGATCACGCGCGCGCCGGCCCTGGAGGGGGTCCGCGCCGTGAGCCGCGAGGACGAGCTCGAGTTCTGCTTTCACTACGGCGGCCTGCGACGCCGGGGCGAGACCCTTCGACACCGGCCCGCGCAGACGCTGACCGCGGTGCCGAGCGGCTCGGTCGCTCCGTTCCCGCCGACGGGCGCGGAGGGCTAGGGCCGGTCCGCCGCGAGGGCGCGCCGCAGCCAGGCGTCGACCGTCTCGCGCTGAAGGGCGAAGCCGTCCCGCGGCAGCTTGCTGAGTATCTGCTCCGCGAAGCGCCGGCAGACGTTCTCCGGCGGTTCCGACCCTGACGCATCGGTGAGAAGCGCGCGGGCGAGCTCGACCGCGGCTCCTTGCGCGTCCGCACCCCAGTCGAACGCCTCGGCAATGGGATCGAGCCGTTCGAGGTCGGCGGCGCCGACGACATACACGACCGGGCCTTCCTCCTCGAACCGGCCGACATAGATGTGAGCTCTGGGCGTCTCCATGGTCTTCTCCCAGTCCGTACAACGACGGACGGGGGAAGAAGTCAAAGAGAGACGGGCCCTGGCGTGGACGACCGTCTGAGGGATTGCGCAGGTTTTCCCCGGAATGCGCCTACGAAGCTACGGCCTGACGAAGGCGGTCCGGACCTTCGACGCGCCCGTCGTATAGGGCCAACCGCCCTCGGCGGGCACGAGGATCCGGAAGTAGATCCGCGTCGGGCGGCTGATGCGGCGGAAGCGGTAGTGGATCCGGAAGCGCCCGCTCGGCTTCGTGTGACCCAGCTTGACGGCAGGCCGCCACTTGCGCCCGTCGAGGTACTGGATCTGGATCAGCTTGCCGGCTCGCGGGCACGCGCGCCTTGAACAGCCCGACGTGACCGCGGAACGTGATCGTGCCGCCACGGCGCAGCGTGCGCGGCTGGAGCCGCAGCTTCGCCCACCCGCGCACGAGCAGCGTGACCACGTCCGTGGCGGGACGCAGCGACCGGTTGCCGGGGAAGTGCACACGGATCTCACGAGACGCACCGCGGGGCAGCCGCACGCCGTAGCGTCCGTTCCCGTCGGTGACGAGCTCGGTCAGCGTGTCCCATTCGCCGCCGGCGAGCCGGCGCGTTTGGATGGCGATGCGTGTGTCGGGCAGCATCGCGCCGCCGGATCGCAGGACGCCGCGCAGGAACGCCCGCTTGCGGTAGCCGACGCGGATGCGCGGCCCGGCGCGTCCCGCACTGCCGGCGTGGCGGGACAGCGTTGCGCTGAGGGTCGTGTCGCCGCGCAGCGGGAGGTCGAGGACCATCTCGTGCCCGTCCTTCCGCAGGCTCGTGGTGGCGCTGTTGCCGACGGCGTCCGTCGCCGTGGCCTGCAGCTCGTAGGTGCCGCGCTCGAACTGCTCGTCCGGGATCGCGGCGACGAGATCAGTGCCCTCGCGATGGGTCTCGAGCGATTGCCAGTCGGCTACGCCGCGACGACGGATCTGGATCAGCCCGCCGGTGACGCCGCTGTGCTCGTCGGACGTCTCGACTCGGACTTCCGCCGGTGCGCTGCGCTCGTTGTTGAAGGCGAGTGAGGGGGCGGCGGTGTCGAGGCGGAGCTTCGCGGTGACGAGTCGTTCCGTGGTCGGCGTTTCCGGCTTCGTCGTCGAAGCCAGACGTAAAGCAGTCCAGTCGCCGTCGCGCGGAACTCGGAGGTCGCTCGAGCTGCCCTAGCCCGCTCACCCGCGTACCGTCAGTCGGCGTTTCCGGAGCAGATCCGATCTTGTAGTACGCGGCCGCAATCTCCGACCCATTCCCCTGATCCGGGTTCTGCCACGTCACCGAGAAGTCGTTCGTCCGTCGCCACCCGTCGCCGCCCTCGACCTCCAGACCAAGCGGATGCCCGGGCGCGTTGTTGTCCACCCAGAACTCCTGCGTCCTCGGCGTGCTCGTGTCGCCGGCGTCGCGTGACCTGACCTCCAGTGTGTGTCGGCCATCGGCAAGCTGGCCGGGCTCGTTCAGCCTGAAGCTCCCGCTCGTCGACAAGGGGCACGGCACTGGCTCGCGTGTATCCGCCCGCGGGCAGGCGGGAGCAGGAGTGGTGGTTGGTTCGGTGGAGCGAGTCATCGACAGTCAGCGTCACCGACTCGATCCCGCTTCCCGCATCAGACGCCGAATACGAGAGCTGTTTCTGGCCCGAGTTCCACCCGGTCGATACCCCACCCAGCGAGGGAGCGCCGGGCTGCGTGTAGTCGTCGACCACGGCGTGCGACGCGATGTGCGTCATCTGAACGGCGCGGCCCGCGCTCGCTGGAGTCGGGGCACGTCGCGTCGTCGCACGACACACCTGCCCACAGGTGCTGCGCGTAGACCGGCGGACGCGCCCGCCAGGGTGCCGAGCCGGAACTCGGTCTCGCCCCACGAGCCCGACTGCGGGAACCAGCGCGGTGCAGCCGGCGAACGGCGTCTGGCACATCGCCATCTTCCAGGTCGTCCCGTTCCGCGCGGTCCCGTGCGACTTGATCGAGAACCCGGTGAAGCGCGCGCCGGCGCCGGCGAACATGCTCGTGCCGGCGAAGTCGCCTCGCTGCAAGGAGCCTTCGCGCGCGGACTGGATCTCCCAGCGTGAGCAGTAGTTGCCCTGACGGAAGCGGTCAGCGGGTATCTGCTGCGCCTGCCATCCGTTCGGGCACCCGGCACCGTTGAGGCCGAGTCCATAGACGTGGAACGTTCCCGCTGTCGCCGGCTCAGCGCCGATGCCCGCCAGGGCGAGACCGACAACGACTAGGCGCTTGAGCAGGTGGGCCATCCGATCTCCCTCGAACTTCTCCGTCACTCGTGTTAGACGAAGTGCGCTGGGGAAAACTTGCTCCCCTGAATGGCAAAAACCCCCGGCGTAATGCCGGGGGCTTTGCGGTTTCGGCAGGTTTTGCCGGCCCAATCTGCCGGTGCGTCTATCTTGAAAAGGACCGCATGGGCAAGACCCTCGTAATCGCAGAGAAGCCATCCGTCGGCCGGGACCTGGCCGGGGCGCTCCCGGATTCCTTCACGACGAGCAAGGACAAGACCCACATCGTGGGCGACAACTACGTCATCACGTGGGCGATCGGGCACCTCGTCGGGCTGGCCGAGCCGGACGCCTATGACGAGAAGCTGAAGAAGTGGCGCTACGCCGACCTGCCGATCGTCCCCAAGAAGTTCAAGCTCGTCCCGAACGACGACAAGTCGAAGAAGCAGCTCTCGGTCATCCACCGCTTCCTCCGCTCGGACGACATCGACAGCGTCGTGAACGCATGCGACGCCGGCCGCGAGGGCGAGCTGATCTTCGCGTACGTGTACGAGACGGCGAAGGTCAAGAAGCCGGTCAAGCGGCTGTGGCTCTCGTCGATGACGCGCGCCGCGATACAGGACGCGTTCGAGCGGCTGCGCGACGGCGAGGAGATGCTCCCGCTCGAGGCGGCCGCACGGTCCCGCTCCGAGGCGGACTGGATCGTCGGCATGAACGCCACGCGCGCGGCGTCGATCAGGCTGCGCGCGGCGTTCGACGGCGCTGTTTCGCTTGGCCGCGTGCAGACGCCGACGCTGGCGCTCGTCGCCCGCCGCGAGGTGGAGATCCGCAACTTCAAGCCCGAGCCGTACTGGCTGGTCGAGGCGAAGTTCGAGGCCGACGCGCGACCGCCGCTACGACGCGCGCTACCTGGGCGGCAAGCGGATCGCCGAGGACCTCGCCGCCGAGATCGTCGAGGCCTGCCGCGGCAAGCAGGGCGAGATCACGAAGCTCGAGACCAAGGAGGAGCGCGAGCGCTCTCAGCTGCTCTACGACCTCACGTCGCTACAGCGGCACGGGAACACGCTGTACGGCTTCTCCGCGCGGCGCACGCTCGCCGCCGCGCAGAAGCTCTACGAGCAGCACAAGGCGATCACCTACCCGCGCACGAACTCGCGCTGGCTGTCCGGCGACCTCGTCGCGGAGATCCGGCCCACCGCCGAGCTCGTCGGGAAGAACCCGCAGTACGCGAAGGGCGCGGCGTACGTCACGTCGCTCAAGGAGCTGCCGCTCGGCCGGGTCGTCAACGACAAGAAGGTCACCGACCACCACGCGATCATCCCCACGCGCTCCGAGCACAACCTGAGCAAGATGGGCGAGGACGAGCGGAAGATCTACGACCTCGTCGCGAAGCGCTTCCTGGCGATCTTCCATCCCGAGGCGGTCTACGAGCGCACCCGAGTCGAGACGACCGTCGAGAAGCACGTCTTCCGCACGAGCGGCCGCCGGCTGCTCGAGCCGGGTTGGAAGGGGGTCTATGGCGAGGAGGCCGCGGACGCCCAGCAAGCCGACGACGACTCGGGCGGCGACCAGGCGCTGCCGAAGCTCGAGCAGGGCGAAACGGTCCAGACGCTCGCCGTCGAGTCGCTGCGCAAGGAGACGCAGCCGCCGCGGCGCTTCACGGAGGCGTCGCTGCTCGCGGCGATGGAGACGGCCGGCAAGGACATCGAGGAGGCCGAGCTGCGCGAGGCGATGAAGGAATCCGGCATCGGCACGCCGGCCACGCGCGCCGCGATCATCGAGCGGCTCCTGTCGGTGGGCTACATCGAGCGCGACGGCCGGGCGCTGCACGCGACCGAGAAGGGCGTGCAGGTCATCCGCCTGCTCGGCGAGCACCCGCTCACGTCACCGCAGCTCACCGGCGAGTGGGAGAAGCGGCTCGAGCTGATCGCCGACGGCGAGGAGAGCCGGCCGTCGTTCATGAACGACATCGCGAAGTTCACGGAGTCGACCGTGCAGGAGCTCGACAAGCTCAAGGGCGTGAAGATCGAGCGGGCCAACCTCGGCCCGTGCCCGGTCTGCGGCAAGGACGTGATCGAGAACCGCAAGGGCTACTCGTGCTGGTCGAAGGACGACCCCGGCTGCGGGTTCGTGATCTGGAAGAAGAAGGCGGGCAAGAACCTGTCCTCGACGGTCGTCAAGGAGCTGATCGCCAGCCTGAAGGCCTCGATCGAGCGCGGCGACGACCCGCCGACCGGCCGCACCGAGAAGCAGGTCACCGGCTTCCGAGGCCGCTCGGGCCGCAGCTTCCGGGCGAAGCTGAAGGTCGAGCCGTGGACGCGCGACGACGGCAGCCGCGCATGGCGCGTGGAGTTCGACGAGGAGTGGGCCACCCAGCCGCGCGCGACCCCGCCTGCGCAGGAAGACGGCGACGGAAACGGCGCCGCCGCGAAGGAGAAGGCCTCCGCGAAGGAGGAGGTCTCCGAGGCGGAGGCCCGCGAGCCGGAGCGCACGCCGAGCGGCTAGCTCCGCGGCTGCGGCATCTCCTCTTCGGCCACGTTCTCGAGCACGCGGACCAGCCGCGGCGGTCCTTCCTCGTCGACGATCACCATGCCGCCAGGCCAGTAGGGGCCCTGGCCGGCACTGCCGCCTGCGAGCTGCGGCGCCCACGTCCAGCTTCCGCAGTTGATCAGCCTCGCTCCGGTCGGTGCGCGCCAGTCGCCTTCTCCCGGGAGCGGGCCGGTGCGATGGGTGTGGCCGTAGATGACCCAATCGGCGTCGATCCCGAGCCGCTCGATCATTCGGCACAGGGCTCCGATGCCCGCATGGCGTAGCGCGGGACCCGTCATCTCCGTGCCGAACGGTCCGAGTCCGGCGGCGTTCATCAGCGCGGCGGCGGCGGGGACGAGCCCGCGGCGAAGCGCGATCGACCGCACGCGGGCCACGAGGTCCTTCGACTCCGGATGCATCGCGCCCCACATCCGCACCGAGGCGCCGCTCGCGAGCGGGCGGGCCGTCGTCGGTGCGTCCCTGCACGGTGGCGTAGACGAGCGCGTAGATCGGCGCGAGGATCGCCTCGTACTGGTCGGGTGTCTCGAGCTCGTCGGGGTCGTGCCCCTCGATCCGGGCGAACGTGGAGATCGCGATCGTCTCGAGCGTGGGCACCGTCATGTGCAGGTCGAGGTAGTGGCCGTGCGTGGCGTAGACGTCGTCGCGAAGGCGCAGCCCGGGGTAGGCGAGCATCACCTCGACATCCGGCATGCGGCGCACGATCGTGCCGAGCGGGCCGCTGCGCGGCGCCTTCACGCACGATTCAACGGGCAGCGGCAGCGGCTTCGGGCGCAGGCGGCGGCCCTCCAGCCATCCCGCGACGAGCGGATGGTCGTGATTGCCCGCCGCCACGACGACCTGGCGTCCCGCGAAGGCCTCGTTGATGTGCTCGGCGAACTCGTAGACCGCCTCGAGCGACTGGCCGACCGGCGCCTCGCGCAGCTCGGCCATGTCGCCGAGCACCACGAGCCGGTCGACGTCGGCGGCGGCCTCGAAGAGCCGCTCCCGCATCTCGGGGATGCGGAGAAGGTCGTTCCCGGGCACGGTCCCGAGGTGGAGATCGGAGATCACCGCGCTGCGCACGACGCGATCATGCCAGCGGTTAGCCTGGGCCTGCACGTGAGCGACCTCTTCTGCCGCCACAACCGGTTCACCGCCGACTGCCCGATCTGCTCCAAGGGCACCGTGCTCGAATCGGATGCGACCCGGCCGCGGCCGCGCGCGTCAACACCGGCTTCGCGTCGCACGGGGGCGAAGGCGGCATCGGGCCAGGGCGCTCAGTTCCGCGGGCCGTACGCGACCGCCGGCCCCTATGAGCGCGACGGGAACCAGGTCGAGGTGCGGCTCGAGAAGGTCCCCGGCGGCGTTCGCCTGGCGGAGTGGTCAGCCGGCGCGCTCCGGCGCCAGGCGCCGGTCCTGCCCGCCCCGGACTTGCTTGGGCTCGTCGCCCAGGCTCGCGAGCGCGCGCTCCTCGCCGAGCGGGAACTCGAGCGGCTCGAGGCGGCCGCCGGTGAGGCGCCCGCCGCCGAGTCTGGCGAGTGGGGCGCGAGCCCCGGTCGCACGGGCGACCTGAAGGAGGAGCTCCGGGTCGAGCGCGTCGGCGACGGCGCCGTCCGCGTCGCGCGCTGGATACTGCGCCCGGGCGCCGACTGGGAGCTCCAGGAGGCGCCGCCGATGCTCCCCGCGGCTCGGTTCGCCGAGGCGATCGCCGCGGCGAGGCGTGCGGGCGTGGCATAGCGCTCTCGTGATGTCGTAGAGCAGATCTACGCTGGCCGGATGCCTCTGAAGCTCGTCACAGGACCGGCCAACTCCGCCAAGGCGGGGGAGGTGCTCGGCGGCTACCGCGAGCGCCTCGACGAGGAGCCGGTGCTCCTCGTGCCCGAGTTCCGCGACGTCGAGCACGCTCAGCGCGAGATGGCGGCGAACGGCGCGGTTTTCGGCGTCAGGGTCCTCCGCTTCGACCGCCTATGGGCCGAGATCGCCCGGCGCGTTGGTTACTCCGCGCGAGTAGTCACTCCGTTCCAGCGCGAGCAGCTGATCGCGCAGGCCGTACGCGACGCGGGCCTCACGGTGCTCGCGGCCTCGGCGCAGCAGCCGGGGTTCGTGCGCACCGCGAGCAGGTTCATCTCGGAGCTCGGCCGCGCGGGCGTCAGCCCCGACGCACTCGGCGAGGCGCTTGGGAAGTGGGCGCCCGCCGGCCCGCGGAGGGCGTACGCCGCGGAGGTCGCGCGCGTCTACGCCGGCTACCACGCCGCGCTCGAGGGCGCGGAGCTCGTCGATCGCGAGACCTTCGCGTGGAACACGCTCGCCGCATTCCGCCGCGATCCCGAGGGTTGGGGCGGGCGGCCCGTCTTCGTGTACGGCTTCGACGACTTCACCGAGGTCCAGCTCGCCGGCCTCGAGGCGCTCGCCGAGCGCATCGACGTCACCGTGTCGTTTCCGTTCGAGCGCGGACGCCAGGCGTTCGCGGCGCTCAGCGACCAATTCGCCCGCCTCGAGGCTGCCTCCGACGAGCACGTCGAGCTCGAGGGTGTGTCCGACCACTACGCGGCCGTCTCGCGCACAGCGCTGCACCACCTCGAGCGGGGGCTGTTCGATCCGCCCGGCGACACGACCGACGCGCGCGCGGCCGTTCGCATGCATTCGGCCGGCGGCGAGCGCGCGGAGGTGGAGCTGGCCGGGGCCTCGATCCTCGATCAGCTCGCGAGCGGGATCCCGGCGGGGGAGATCGCGGTGGTCTTCAGGCGGCCGCGCGACTACGCCTCACTGGTCGATCAGGTCTTCGGTTCGTACGGGATCCCGTTCTCGCTCGAACGAAGGGTCGCCTTCGGGAGCACGCCGCTCGGGCGCGGGCTGCTCGCTTTGCTCAGGTGCGCCGTCCCGGAGCTGCACGGCAGCGCCGATGACCTCCTCACCTACCTGCGTACCCCCGGACGGCTCGACGTGGCCGGCTTCGCCGACAAGCTCGAGGCCGCCGCGCGCAAAGAGGGCGCGCGGACCGCGCACCGAGCGCGCGAGATCTGGGACGAGCAGCACCCTGACCTCCCGCTGGGCGAGCTCGATGCGCTCGCAGGCGCGGCCGGCGATCCCACGCGCGTGCTGGATCAGCTCGCGAAGCGGCTCGAGTGGCTGTTCGGACGGCCCTACCTCAGGCAGGCGCACGTGTTCGACCCCGACGAGGCCGGCGTGCCGCGCACGTTCGCGGCCGGTCGGGATGCGATCGCGCAGCTGCGCGAGCTGGGGCACCCGCCGGCCTCCGTCCGCGAGATGCACGACGCGCTGCGCGACCACGAGGTGCGCCTGGGCGATCCGCCGCAGCCGGACCGCGTGCAGGTGGCCGGCCCGCTCGAGATCCGCGCCCGCCGCTTCCAGGTCGTCTACCTCCTCGGCCTGCAGGAGGGCGAGTTCCCGCTTCCCGCGCGGGCGGACCCGTTCCTGTCCGACGACGACCGGCGCGAGATCGAGCGTGCGTCGAAGCTCGCGCTGCCGGTGCGGGAGGAGCAGCTGGACCGCGAGCGCTACCTCTTCTACGTCTGCGCCTCACGCGCCGAGCGGCTGCTGGTGCTCTCTTGGAGGACGAGCGACGAGGAGGGCGTGCCGCAGCATCCGTCGTTCTTCCTCGAGGACGTTCGCGCGGTGCTGGACCTGCCCGAACGCGCGGACGCCGTTCGCGGCCTGTCCGACGTCGTCTGGGGGCTCGAGGACGCGCCGACGCGGCATGAGTGGGAGCGCGCCGCGGCCGCTGCGGGGCCGCGAGAGCACGCTGTGGTTCCGGACGGCCTGGCGAGCGAGGAGCTGCTGCGCGTGCTGGGGGAGGAGCGGTCGCTCTCGGCCGCGGCGATCGAGGCGTTCGCCGACTGCCCCGTCAAATGGCTGGTCGACCGGCTGCTGCGCCCCGAGGCGCTCGAGCCGGACGCGGAGGCGCTCGTACGGGGCAACTTCGCGCACCAAGTTCTCGACCAGGTGTACACGCGGCTGCGCGATCTGCCCGGCGCGCCGCGCCGAGTCACGCGCGAGAACCTGCCGGACGCCGAGCGACTGCTGCTCGAGGCGCTGCGGGAGCTCCAGGCCGGCTTCCCCATCTCGCCCGACCGCACGCGCGTGCGAACCGCGGTACGGCGGCTCGAGTTCGATCTTCTGCGCTATCTGCGCCGGGAAGCGGAAAGCACGAGCCGGTTCGAGCCCGATCAGCTCGAGCGGGAGTTCGGGGAGAACGGCGGGCAGGTCTCGATCGGGATCGAGGGCCTCCGGCTGCGCGGGCGCATCGACCGCGTCGACACGCACGACGGCCACGCACTCGTGCGGGACTACAAGAGCGGCCGCACGGCGTACCCGGTCGACGCGTGGGCCCGCGACAACCGGCTCCAGGTCGGCGATCTACATGCTTGCCCTCCGTGAGCTCCATCCGGAGCTCGAGCTGGCGGGCGGCGTATACGACCCGCTCGCCGGCGGCAAGCCGAAGCCGCGGCCGCGCGGGTTGTTGCTGGACGAGAGCCGAGACGAGCTCGGAGAGGGCTGGGTCAAGAGGGACTGGCGCGACCGGGCGGGCTTCGAGCAGGCGCTCGAGGAGGCGCGCGATGCGGTTCGTGACGTCGTCGCGCGACTGCGCGGCGGGGACGTGAAGCCGTGTCCCGGCCTCGTGCGCGTGGAACGGCGGCTGCTCCTACCCCTCGATCTGCAGGCACGAGGAGTGAGCTTCGAGCTGACAGCCGAGCAGCGGGCCGCGGTGGATCACCGCGACACCGGCCTGTTCGTTCACGCGAACGCGGGGAGCGGCAAGACGCGGGTGCTCGTGGAACGGTTCGTGCGCGCGGTCGTGGAGGATGGCGTGCCGGTCGATCGGATCCTCGCGATCACCTTCACGGAAAAGGCCGCCGCCGAGTTGCGGGCGCGCAGTACGCCGGCGGTTCCTCGCGCTCGGGCGAGCACGACGCGGCGCGCGAGGCGGAGGCGGCGTGGATCTCGACGATCCACGGCCTCTGCTCGAAGCTCCTTCGCCGCCATGCGCTCGCAGCCGGGATCGACCCCGAGTACGAGGTGCTCGACGAGACGCGCGCCGCGCGCATCGCGATCGACGCCTTCGACCGCGCGCTCGAGGAGTTCCTCGAAACGGGGGATCCGGCGCGGCTCGACCTCGCGGCCGCCCACACGCCGGACCGCCTGCGCCGCATGGTCACGACTGTGCACGCCAAGCGCAGGAGCGCGGGGGAGGAACGGCCGGAGCTGCCCGAGATCGATCCGCCGGCGCCCGGAGACGAGCGCGAGGAGCTCGCGGACGCGGTCGATGCGGCGCTGCGCGAGCTCGCCGCGCACGCCGGGGCGACGCGAGGTGGACGAGGCGATCGAGAAGCTCGAGCTCTGCAGCGACGTCCTCGGCTCGCTGCCGCCCGACGCGGTCGGGGACCCGGCTCTCTTCGAGGAGATGCGAGTGAAGCCCGGCAATGTCGGGCGCACTGCAGGGCGAAGCGGTCGCGGCGGCGTGCCGAGCGCTCGAGGGCTGGGTCACCGCCTGCGCGACGCAGCGTGCGTACGGCGACTACGTGCTCCTGCGCGAGCTGCTGGCCGCCTTCGCCACCCGCTACGCCGAGGCGAAGCATGCGCGCTCGGGACTCGACTTCGAGGACCTCGAGCTGCTCGCCTGCAGGCTGCTCGAGGAGAACGAGGCTCTGCGCGAGCGCTACCGCGAGCGTTTCGTGCACCTTCTCGTCGACGAGTTCCAGGACACGAACCGGCTCCAGATCCGGTTGCTGCGGCTCTTGGCCGGCGACGACGGTCGCCTGTTCACCGTCGGCGACGAGTTCCAGTCGATCTACGGCTTCCGGCACGCCGACGTCGGCGTCTTCCGCGAATTCCGCTCCGCCGCCGCCGAGCACGATCGCGTCCGGCCGCTGACGGAGAACTTCCGCAGCCGCCCGGAGATCCTGGAGACGCTCAACGCGGTCTTCGGCCCGCACTGGGCGGACGAGTTCCAGCCGCTGCGGCCCGGCGGCGATGGCCACGCGGCTTCGCCGGACGACCAGCTGCAGCTTGACCTCAACGGATCGACTCCGGCGCGCGGCGGCACGGCTGTCGAGCTCATCGTCACCGACCTCCATGCCCATCGCTGGAAGCCGCTCGGCGATGCCCCGTTCGGCGAGAGCCTGGCCGTACCGCCTGCGTGGCGCGCGGCCGAGATGCGCCTGCTGGCCGACAGGATCCGCAAGCTCGTCGACGAGGGAAGGGACCCGGCGGAGATCGTCGGTCCTGCTGCGCGCGGCCGCCGACATGCCCCTGTACGAGCGGGCGCTGCGCGAGCGGGGCATCGAGACCTACGTGGTCGGCGGGCGCAACTACTGGGCGCAGCAGCAGGTCGCCGACCTGCGCGGTTACCTGGCGGTGCTCGCAAACCCGCTCGACCAGGCCGCGCTCTACACGACGCTCGGCTCGCCCCTCGGTGGGCTGTCTCTCGACGCACTCGCTCTCCTCGGTCTTCAGGCGCGCAGGCTGAGGCGCGACCCGTGGTGGGCGCTCTCCGCGGAGGACGGCTCGGATGGACTGCACGAGACGCTCCCGGCCGATGACCGCGACCGCGCAGCGGACGCGGTCCGCGCGGATCGAGGAGCACCGCCGGCTCGCCGGCAGGCTTTCGCTCGAGCGCCTCCTCGACCGGGTCATCACCGACGCGCGGCTACGACAGGACGCTGCTCGCCCTTCCCGACGGACGCAGGCGGATGGCGAACGTGCGCAAGCTCATGCGGCTTGCGCGCGCAGTTCGAGGCCGATCGCGGCGCGGACCTGCGCGGGTTCATCGACTACCTCGCCGAGCAGGACCTGCTCGCCGCCCGCGAGGGCGAGGCGCCACTGGAGGCCGAGGACCTGCAGGCGGTGCGGCTGATGACCATCCACGCGGCGAAGGGACTCGAGTTCCCGGTCGTCTGCGTTGCGGACCTCGGGCGCTCCGGGCGCGGCGACGACGACGCGCTGCGCGTCACCGACGACGGGCGGGTCGGGTTGAAGATCGCGTCGCTCGGCGGCGGCTCCGCGAAGGGGCTCGGGCTCGAGGAGATCGCCAAGGAGCAGGAGCCGCCTTCAGGACGAAGAGGAGCGGCGGATCTTCTACGTGGCGATGACGCGCGCGCAGGAGCTGCTGGTGCTCTCGGGGGCGACCGACGTGGAGAAGTGGCCCGCGGAGCAGCCGCTCGGCGTGCCGATGAACTGGATCTGGCGTGGGGTTCGCGCCGGGCCTCGACGCCGGAGCGGCAGGCGGCGTCCCGGCCGTCGTGTGCACCCCCGACAACGTCGGCGAGCTGCTCGACGAGCCGGCGCGCTACGGCGAGGCGATCGTCGGCGAAGAGGCCGCGGTGCCGACCGCGGCCGCTGCGCGCATTCGAACGCCTCGAAGCTGCGCCCTGCGCTCCCGGTCGGGCGGCTGTCCTACTCCGGGCTCGCCCGCTATCGCGCGTGCGGCTACCGCTTCTACCTCGAGCGCGTGGTCGGCCTGCACGAGCTCGCGGCCACGCCCGAGGGCGCGCAGCGTCGATCAGCCCGGAGCGGACGAG
Organism: uncultured Thermoleophilaceae bacterium; assembly: GCA_963846865.1. Taxonomy (GTDB): domain Bacteria; phylum Actinomycetota; class Thermoleophilia; order Solirubrobacterales; family Thermoleophilaceae; genus DASPHG01. The sequence continues at coordinate 301,024 of CAWJXU010000011.1, forward strand.
CTCGCGCCGCTCCTGCGCGGGACCGTGGTGCACGAGCTGCTCGAGCGGCTCGATTTCTCGGAGCCCGCGCGCGCCGTCGCCCGAGGACGTGGCGGCCCGGCTCGAGTCCCATCGGCGCCGACTCGGGGCCCGGCGCGGTCGAGGACGTGCGACGGTTCGTCACCGCGTTCCTCGACGCGCTCGCTGCTTCGAGCGCCTCGCTGCGCGCGAACCGGGTGCGCCAGGAGCTCGGGTTCGCATACGAGATCGCCCCGCCGGAGACCGGGGGGCGGAGCCTGCTCGTGAACGGCTTCGTGGACGTGTACGCGGAGGAGCCGGACGCGAACGCTGATCGTGGACTACAAGACGGACTCCCTCGAGGGCACGGATGCAGGCGCGCTGGTGCGAGGCGAGCTACTCGATCCAGCGCCTCATCTACGCGCTGGCGGCCCTGCGCGCGGGCGCTCCCGCGCGTGGAGGTCGCCTACTGCTTCCTCGAGCGGCCGGACGCGACAGTTACTCGCGAGTGGACGGCCGCTGACTCGCGAGACGCTCGAACGCGAGCTGCTCGAGCTCGCGGGCGGCGTGATCGAAGGGCGGTTCGAACCGGCGCCCGAGCCGCACCTGCACCTCTGCGCGCAGTGCGCCGGCCGGCCCGAGCCTGTGCTCGTGGGATGAGGAGGCGACCTCGCGGATCCTCGACGCTACGCTCGACGCGTGAGCGCCGAGCCGGACCAGCAGCCGCTGCCGGGAGTCGAGAAGGCTGGGATCGACGGGTTCCCGGGGCCGTTCGCCGTCGGCCGCTACGCGCGCGAGTTCCGCGACCGGCTGCGCGAGATGACGCGCGTGTGCATCGTCGGCGAGGTGGTGAACGCAAAGACCGGCGGCAGTGGCGCGAACGTCTACTTCGAGCTGCGCGACGCCGAGGGCGCCATGCGCTGCGCGATGTGGCGGAACGAGTTCGAGCGCTGCGACATCCGGCCGGAGGACCTGAAGGACGGCGTGCAGGTGGTCGCCGCCGGCGGGCCCGACTACTACACGGGCGGGGCGAACGCCTCGCCGAGCTTCTCGTTCCGCGTCGTCGACCTTCGGCTCGCCGGCGAAGGCGACCTGCTGGTGAAGCTCGACCGTCTGCGGCGCGAGCTCGCATCGGAGGGGCTGTTCGAGCCGCAGAAGCAGCTTCCGCTGCCGCTCCTGCCCCGCTCGATCGGGGTCGTGACGGCCGAGGGCAGCGCCGCACGGCGCGATTTCCTCGCGGGGCTCGAACGGCGCTCCTGGCACGGCCGGATCGTCTGGGGATACGCGCCCGTGCAGGACAAGCGCGCCGCGCCCGCGATCCGAACTGCGATCGCCGACCTCGCGGCCACGGGCGGGGTCGACGTGATCGTCGTGACTCGCGGCGGCGGGTCGATCGCCGATCTCTGGGCTTTCTGCGACGAGGCGCTCTGCCGCACCGTCGCGCTGCTGTCGGTGCCGGTGATCAGCGCCGTCGGGCACGACGTCGATCGCACGCTGATCGACGACGTCGCGGCGGTCTGCTGCTCGACGCCCACGCACGCCGCCGAGGCCGCGGTCGGGGTTGACTGCGCGGCCGCCGCGGATCGCCTGCGCCACGCTGCCCGCCGGCTCGATGCATGCGGGCGTGCGAGCGGTGGTGCGTCGCGCCCGCGAGCTAGGCGGCCTCTCGCGCGCGCCGCGCGATCACCTCGACCGCCACCGGCGCGACCTCCACCAGAAGGCGCGCGAGCTCCGCGCCAGCGGCCGCCGCAACGTCGGGGCGCAGGTCGACTGGCAGGAGCGGATCGCCGGGGTGGTTCTCGCGCGAAAGCGGGATGCGGCCGCGGCGTCGGTCTCGGCCCAGCACTCGCACGTCGCCGCCCGTGCCGCGCGTCTCGAGCGGGCCGCCACGGCGCTCGCCGAGCGGCGCACGGCAGCGCTCGCGAAGCACACGGCCGCGCTCTTCGCGCACGATCCGGAGAGAACGCTCGAGCGTGGCTATGCCCTGCTGCTCGACGAGTCCGGTGAGCCGCTCGGAAGCGCTGCTGCCGTGCGCGCAGCCGGATCGTTCACCGCCCGGATGTCTGACGCCGACGTGCCTGCGAGGGTTCAGGAATGAGCACGCCCGAGACCTACGAGGCCGCCGTCGAGCGGCTCGAGCAGATCATCGCCCGGCTCGACACCGGCCAGGCCGGGCTGCGCGAGACACTCGACCTCTGCCGCGAAGGGCAAGACGCTGATCGACTATGCGGCCGGCGAGCTCGAGGCCGTCGGCAAAGGCCTGGAGGAGCTCCGCCTCGACGACCTGATCGCACGCCTCGAAGCCGCGGCGCCGCCCCAGCCATAGCCGCGCTGCGGTCACCCTGCATTCCATCCGGCGCGCGTCCTACCTTCGCGCCATGCCACTGTGCTTCATCGAGCCCCAGGAAGCCATCCGTGTCGTCGCCGAGTCGGTCGGGCGTGAGGCCCGCCGGCAGCTCCTCTGCGAGGTCGTGTCGCGCGTGGGTGGACGAGATTCCCGACGACGAGTTGGTGGTCCACTACTCGAAGGCGGTCGACGACCTCGACGAGGACGACCTGTCGATGCTGGCCGCCTGGCACGCGTCGCTCGAGGTCGGCCAGCCGATCGCGAACAAGGAGTTCCTGCTCGGCGCCTTCCACGGCCTCGGCGAGTATCGGCGCGAGGCGCTGAAGATCGCAGCGGGATTCCGCGGCGATGACGCCTTCGCCCACGGGATCTCCGAGGAGCAGGCGCTCGACACCGTCCTGCCGTGGCTGTCCGAGGACCGCGCGATGGAGCTCGCGGCAGAGGCCCTCGAGCTGTACTGCTGGGATCGCCTGGGCTGCGAGAACTAGCCTCGCGCCGCCTCCTCGTCGCGGCCGTAGCCGCCGGCTGCGGGGAGTCGGAGGAGCCGAGCCGAGCCCAGCGCGTACCGCGGTGGGTACGCCCGCGTGACGCAGGTGACCGACGGCGACACGATCCGGCTCGGCGAGCTCGGCTCGGTCCGGCTGATCGGGATCGACACGCCCGAGGTCTACGGCGGCGTCGAGTGCTTCGGGCGCGAGGCATCGAAGTTCGCGGCGCGGCTTCTGCCGCTCGGCACGAAGGTGCGCTATCGCGTGGGCGTGGAGGAGAGGGATCGGTACGGCCGGCTGCTGGCCTACGTTGGCTGCCGGACGGCCGGATGTTCAACCGCGTGATGGTCGCGAAGGGGTATGCGCAGCCGCTCACGATCCCGCCCAACGTGCAGTTCGCCGACCTGTTCCGAGCCGCCGCTCGGGCCGCGCGCAGAGCTGGGCTCGGCCTGTGGCGATCTTGCGGCGCGGATGCTTGAATCGTCGCCATGACCGCCGCTGCACTCCCGGAAGCCGTCTGCGAGGTCTTCGACCGGTTCATCACGACCGAGTACACGACGGTTGCCCGCGGACGGCCGATCACGTGGCCGGTCACGCCCTACCACCACCGCGAGGAGGGGTGCGTCGACATCACGACCGGCCTCGGGTATCCGAAGAAGGCCCACGACGCCCGCGCGAACCCGAAGGTCGCGCTGCTGTTCTCCGACCCGAACGGTTCCGGCATGGACGCGCCTCCGATGGTGCTCGTGCAGGGCACGGCCGACGTGGACGACCGCGATCTCGAGGCGAACCGCGAGCGCTACTGGAAGGAGTCGCTCGAGAAGCTCCCCGCCACGGAGAGCATGCATCCGCCCAAGTTCATGCGCGGTGCCTTCAGCTGGTACTACACGCGCCTATACGTCCACGTCCGCCCCGAGCGCGTCTACGTCTGGCCGAAGGGCGACGTCGACCGCCGAGCCGGAGCTGCTCGACTCGCACATGGAGGAGGTGCGCTCGGGCCACGACGAGGAGCCCGACGTCCCGCTCGACCCGCCCGAGGGCGGGACGCCCTTCTGGGACCAGCGGATGGCGGAGCTGGGCGAGCGCTACCCGAGCGGCGTGCTCTCGATCGTCTCGCCCGACGGCTTTCCGTTCTCGGTCCGGGTGCCGATCGACGTCGATCACAGCGAGCGGGTCGTGCGGCTGGGGGCGGGCGCGGTCGGCGTGCCGGCCCATCCCGGGCCCGCCTGCCTAGTCGTGCACGAGCACGGGCCGAAGTTCGAGTGGCAGCGCGAACTTCCAGGTTCGCGGCGACCTCGTCGAACGGGATGGCGACTGGGTCCTGGTGCCGCACAAGCTGGTCGGCGGCTTCGAGCTGCCCGCCGGGCTGTTGCGAGCGTTACCGCGAGAACTTCTCGAAGATGCTCCGCTACCGCAGGATCGCGAAGCGCGAACTGGCCAAGCGCTGACAAGTTTTTCCGCAGATTGCGGGGTCGTGCGAGAAGAGTGCTTGACGGGCGGGCCGGCCTGGGTTCTACTGGAGAACAGAGACGCGGTTCCGAGCGCAACCAAGAGCGGGTCACGAGATGAAGGACCCGCCGCGAAGCCACAGGACCCCGGTCCAGTGGAGACGCATCTCAAACAGCGCTACGGGCCGCGTCTCGATTACGTCTGCCGATGCCCGAATCTCGGCGATCGCCTGCTCGGCCTCGACGTAATGCACCGCTCGCATCCCGAGCGACCGCGCGGTCTCGCAGTTCACGTCCACGTCGTCCACGAACAGGCAGTCGCGCGGGTCGAGGCCGTCGCCCAGGCGCTCGAGCGTGAGCGCGTAGATCTCCGGGTCGGGCTTTCGCATGCCGACGAACGCCGAGTCGACGACCACCTCGAAGATCTCGTCGATCTCCGGGAGCTTCGCGCGCCACTGCGGCTCCCATTCGCGCACGTTGTTCGTGAGCAGCGCCATCCGCAGCCCGCGCCCGCGCAGCTCGCGCATGAGCTCGATCATCGGCGGGTTGGGGTGGAGGTGCTCGAAGTAGACGTCGCGCATCCCGCTCAGGCTCGTGCCCGGGTCGAGCTCCGCCTCGAGCATCCGCAGGAACTCCTCCTCCGTGATCGTCCCCTTCTCGAGCTCGTACAGCGGATGCATGCCGCTGCGCTCGGTCGCGTCGGCCATCGCCTGTCCGAGCCGCTCGAACGACAGTCCGGACTGGCGCTGCCAGGCCGCGAAGGACTCGAACAGCGGCGAGGTGAGCACTCCGCCGAAGTCGGAGATCACGGCGCGGATGGGGCGCGCGTCGCTCACGCGGCGGCGGGCTCGGCGTCGTCGCGCCGCAGCGTGAGCTCGTAGAGCCCGGAGCCGACGTGCCCCTCCATCCGCCACGTGAACGCGGCGGCGTGGACGAACAGCCCTTCGAGCTCGAGCGACGTGCCGGCCTGAACCGTCCCGAATAGCCGGCGCGGGTAGTCCTCGCCCGGGAACCACAGCTCGAGGCCGGAGCTGTGCTGCCGCCCGTCGCCGTCGTACACCGTCGAGACGCGGGCATCCTCGGGCGCGCGCAGCTCGCCGTTCTCGACGAGCACGGCGGTCACGCGCTCGCTGCCGTGCTCCTCGGCTGGCCCGCGGCCTCCGCGCGACCAGCGAGCGCCGCCAGCCCCGGTTCGAACACGGCCGAGATCGCGCGCAGGAGGTCGAGCTCGCGCCACTCGGGGGGCTTGCGCGTCTCCGCTGCCGTTCCGAGCCCGGACACCTTCTTCCCGCCGACGCTGCCCTCGAAGGTGCAGACGGTCACGGCGATCGCCGCCGAGGTCGGCGGTGTCGGAGACCGGCGTGAGCGCGACCTCGACGTCGCCGCTCGCGCGCGCCTGCCACCGCTCGCCGGCACGCTCGATCTCCGCCGGGCCGCGCTCGGCGCGGGCCTCGCGGCCCTCGAACAGCAAGGTCAGGCCCGAGCGGATCGTCCCGTGGACACTCGCCTCGGAGTCGAAGAACGAGAGCGCGACCGGCAGCTCGGCCGGCTCGGGGCTCACCGCGGCAGCCGCGGCGTGCGCGGCTGGAGCGGGTCCTCGCTCACCTCGGTCGCGGTTCCCTCGACGTCGAAACGACCACCCGGTCGGCGGCGCGTCGCCGCGCCGGCGACGCTGATCGCCACGCGGCCGCCGAGCACCCGGAGGACGAGCCGCCGCGCGAGCGCGCGGGTGGGCGGCAGGAGCAGCAGCATGCCGATGATGTCGGTAATGAACCCGGGGGTGATCAGGAACGCCCCGCCGAAGATCACCATCGCCCCGTCGACCACCTCGCGATGGGGCACGCGGCCGGCGGCCATCGTCTCGCTGAACCGGCGCCAGACCGCGCGGCCCTGCGACTTCAGCAGCAGCCAGCCGACGATCGAATCGATCGCGAGGATCAGGATCGTCAGCGGGGCGCCGATCGCCTCGCCGACCTTGAAGATGACGTACAGCTCGGCGAGCGGGACGACTATGAAGATGACCAGGAGCAGCAGAAGCGGCATCAATCCCAGGCTACCCGCTGGCTACCATTGGCCTCGTGCCGACCAAGGACGACGTATACGACGCGCTGTCGAACGTGATCGACCCGGAGCTGGGGCTCGACTTCGTCGAGCTCGGCCTGGTCTATGACGTCGAGGTCGAGGACGGCGAGGTCATCGTCACGTTCACGCTCACCTCGCCGGGCTGCCCGATCGGCCCTCAGGTCTCAGAGCAGATGAAGGAGTACGTCGGCGAGCTCGAGGGCGTCGCCGAGGTGCATCCGAAGATGACGTTCTCGCCGCCGTGGACGCCGGATCTGATGAGCGAGGACGCGAAGTTCGCCCTCGGGTACTGACGTCCGGCCCTGCGCCGTGCTACCTCGACGGCTGGACCGGACCCGGCTCGTAAGCCGCCGACGCGTCGGCTTGCCGACGCCGGCCGCCTCCATCAGCTCGGCCAGCGCGTCGTCCAGGTAGTCGGCGAACACGTCCAGGTCGGGCATCGCGTCGTAGTCGCCGAGCAGGCCGAAGTCGACGCAGCCGTTGTAGCTCATCGCCGCTACCGCCATCGCGTGGTCCTCGGGCAGGAACGCGATCGGCGCGAGCTCCTGGAGCTCGCGCCCCAGGAGGTAGAGCGGGAACTGCGGCCCGGGGACGTTCGTGACGATCAGGTTGAAGAGGCGGGTGGAGAAGTTGAGCCTCGAGGCCTGGGCGAGCAGCGTCGGCGGTGCGAAGTCGTTCAGCCCCGAGATCACCTCGGCGCCCAGCGCCTGCTTCGACTGCTTCAGGTGCCCCATCGCCTCCATGACGATCTCGAGCCGGTCGAGCGGATCGGTGGCATAGACGGGCAGCGGGCCGCGCATGGCGGCGATCTGGTTGCCGAGCTCGCTCTCGGCGCCCGCGGGCCGGATCGAGACCGGGACGAGCGCGCGCAGCTCGAGGCCCTCGGTCCGCACGCCGCGTGTCCTGAGCCAGCGCCCGAGCGCGCCTGAAACGACCGCAAGCACGACGTCGTTGACCGTCCCGCCGACGGCGTTCTTGATCGCCTTGAAGTCCTCGAGCGAGCTGCGCACCCACCACACGCGCCGGTGCGGGCCGATCGGGACGTTGAGCGGAGTCTCCGGCGCAGGGTTGAGCCCGGCCCAGACGATCTCGCCGATCCCCTCCGCGGCCTCGCGCGCGGCGCGCGCCGTCCCGCCCGGGTCGCGCGCTGCCTTCAGCAGGCTGCCCGCTATGTCGGCCGGCGTGCGGATCGCGCCCTTCACGCCCTCGGCGATCAGCTCCGCCTGGGTCGGCTCGGGGGCGGGGGCCCAGTCGTCGCCGGTGTCCGGGCGCTGGTCGGGAACCGGCGAGACGTCGAAGAGGACGGTCGCGAGGTCGACGCCCGAGACGCCGTCGACGAGCGCGTGGTGGGTCTTGTTGACCAGCGCGAAGCGGTTGTCCTCGAGGCCCTGCACGAGCCAGACCTCCCAGAGCGGCTTCGAGCGGTCGAGCCGCTGGGAGTAGATCCGGCCGGCGAGCATGCGCAGCTGTTCGACCCCGCCGGGCGACGGCAGCGCCGTATGGCGGACGTGGTAGCCGATGTTGAAGCGCGGGTCGTCGACCCAGAGCGGCCGTCCCATCTCGAATCGCGGAAACGCGAGCTTCTGGCGGTAGCGCGGCACGAGATGCAGCCGCGAGTCGATCTGGGCGAGGAAGTCCTCGCGCGCGGGTGGCGGGCCCTCGAAGATCATCACCGCGCCCACGTGCATGTGCGACGCGCGCCCCTCCTGGTGGAGGAACGACGCGTCCACCGAGCTCAGCCGGTCCTTGTGTGCTGTCGCCATATGCCGACCATAACGGCCACAATCCGCGCCGTGCGGCTCCTGGCGATAGCCCTGCTCGTCCCGCTGGCCGCGGTGGCTTGCAATGACACGGCGGACACGGCCCCGACCGGCGCCGACGCGCGCCAGGACCGCTTCGACTCCGCACGGGCCTGGAAGGCCCTGAAGTACCAGGTCGCCCTCGGCGAGCGGCCGGCCGGCTCGGAGGCGTCGCGCGAGCTGGCGCGCTACCTGAAGCGGCGGGTGCCGGGCGGCCGCTACCAGCGCGTGCCCGGCGGCCTGCGCAACGTGGTGGGGAAGGTGCCGGGCCGCGACGGCGACCGGGTCGTCCTGGTCGGCGCGCACTACGACACCAAGGACATCCCCGGCTTCGTCGGCGCGAACGACGGAGCTTCGGGCACTGCCGTGACGCTGCAGCTCGCGCGCGAGATCGAGCCGCGGACGATCCGGCCGACGCTCAAGTTCGTCTTCTTCGACGGCGAGGAGAGCCCGCCCGGGAGCGACTCGTTCTTGGAGAGCGGGCTGCGCGGCAGCAAGGTGGCGGCGCGGAGGTTCGCCGACAGGGTCGACAGGATGGTGCTGCTCGACTTCGTCGGCGAGAAGGAGCTCTCGATCGCGCGCGAGGAGTACTCGAGCCCGCGCCTCTGGCGAAAGCTCCGCCGCGCGGCCGAGCGGGCCGGCACCGCGGCGACGTTCCCGGCCGAGACGCAGTCAGGCGTCCTCGACGACCACATCCCCTTCCTCCGGCGCGGAGTGCCGTCGATCGACCTGATCGACTTCGACTTCGACTGCTGGCACATGACGTGCGACGACCTGGGTGCGGTCTCGGAGGACAGCGTCGACAGGGTGGGCGAGACCGTGATGGAGCTCCTGCCTACACTCTGACCCACGTGACCAATGTCCCCGAAAAGCTGTTCCTGGCGGCTCCGCGCGGGTACTGCGCGGGCGTCGACCGGGCGGTCCAGACGGTCGAGCGCGCGCTCGAGCTGTACGGCCCGCCGGTCTACGTGCGCAAGGAGATCGTCCACAACAAGCACGTGGTCGAGCAGCTGACGACGCGCGGCGCGATTTTCGTCGACCAGGAGACGGAGGTGCCCGAGGGCGAGACCGTCGTGTTCTCCGCCCACGGAGTGGCGCCCGCCGTCCATGCGAACGCCGAGGCGCGCGGGCTGCAGACGATCGATGCGACCTGCCCGCTTGTGACCAAGGTGCACGTCGAGGCGAAGAAGTTCGCCGCCGAGGGGTACACGATCGTGCTCATCGGGCACGAGGGCCACGAGGAGGTCGAGGGGACGATGGGGGAGGCGCCCGAGCACATCGTCCTGATCGAGACCGAGGAGGACGTCGACGGCGCTAGAGGTCGATGATCCGAGTCGGATTGCCTACATCTCCCAGACGACCCTCTCGGTGGACGAGACGAGGGCGATCATCGCCCGGCTGCGCGAGAAGTTTCCCGAGATCGTCGGGCCGCGCACGGACGACATCTGTTACGCGACGACCAACCGGCAGGCCGCCGTCCGTCAGATGGCCCGTGAGTGCGACCTCGTGCTCGTGATCGGGTCGAAGAACTCGTCGAACTCCAACCGGCTCGTCGAGGTGGCGCGCGTGCACGGCGCGGAGTCGCACCTGATCGACAACGAGACGCAGGTGCGCGAGGAGTGGCTCGAGGGCAAGCGCATCGTCGGGATCAGCTCGGGCGCGAGCGCTCCCGAGGAGCTCGTCCAACGGCTGGTCGAGTTCTTCCGCGATCGGGGCACGACCGACGTGTCCGAGTTCGAGGTCGTCCAGGAGGACGTCCGCTTCATGCTCCCCAAGGAGATCAGGAAGGCGCTCGCGGCGGCTGAGGCGTGAACTGCACGGCGTGCAGGCGTAGCCCCGGCGACTCGGCCTCGACGCGGCCGCCCGTCATCTCGTAGAGCCCGGGCTCGACCGCGCCTGACAGCACGGCCCAGGCGGAACCGCCGCTGTACTCGAAGACCGCGCCGGCGCCGGCGTCCTGGGCCTCGATGAAGTCCTCTCCGTCGTTCCAGTCGCGCACCAGCTCGAGCCTGTCGCGGTCTCCGGGGAGGACGATGTCCGCGGTCTGAGGCTCCAGCGTCACGCCGGGCGCGTCCTCGGGGCGCACCGGCTCGAGTGGAGCCGGCAGGTCGAGCTCGTCGTCGATCTCCAGCAGGAGCTCCTGGATGACCTGCTCGCACTCGAGATAGTCGCCCTCGCCGTAATGGATGTAGCGCAGCAGGCCGCGGCGGTCGAAGAGGTAGCGGCCGGGCCAGCCCTTGTTGCCGTACTCGCGCCAGAGCTCGAAGCCGGGATCGAGCACTACCGGGTGCTCGACCCCCAGCACCTCGATCGCCCTGGCGGCGGTGTCCTCGTCGCGTCCGAACGAGTAGCCGGGCGTCTGGACCGTCACGACGCGGAGGCCGTGGTCGGCGTAGCGCTCGTGCCACGCCTTCAGGTAGGGGAGCGTCCGGAGCGAGTTGATCCGGGCGAAGTCCCAGAACTCGACGAGCACCGCATTGCGCCCCATCTGCTTGTCCATCCGGAGGAAGGCGACGTTCAGCCACCGAAGCCCCGGCGGGAACTCGGGCGCGTTGAGCTCGGCTCCAGGCGGCGTCCGCATGCTGGATAGGATGCCGGGGCCGCCGACCGATTGGAGAGACCCGTGCCGCTTTTTGACCGCCTCGCCGATGCCCAGCGCCGTTGCAACGTGCTCGAGCACCCGTTCTACGCCCGCTGGTCGAGCGGCGATCTGACTCGCGAGGAGCTCTCCTGGTACGCCGGCGAGTACCGCCACGCCGTCGTTGCGCTGGCGGACGCGACCGCGGCCACCGCACGCGCCGCTGAGCCTGCGGTGCGGGCCCAGATCGAGGAGCACGCCGCCGAGGAGGCCGCGCACATCGAGCTGTGGGACGCGTTCGCGCGCGCCGTCGATGCCGACCTCGAGCAGGAGCCGGCGGCGGAAAGCGCCGAGTGCGCCGCCGCGTGGACGGCGGCGGGCGACGCCCTCGAGGGCCTCGTCGTTCTCTACGCGATCGAGTCGGCCCAGCCCGCGATCGCGCGCACGAAGCTGGACGGCCTGTTCGAGCACTATGGGCTGGGCGAGGGACCGGCGACCGAGTATTTCGCCCTCCACTCCGAGCGCGACCACGAGCACGCCGCGCAGTCGCGGAGGCTCATCGAGGAGCGCCTCGAAGAAGCCGACGAGGACCGCCTCGTCGCCGTCGCTGAGGCCGCCCTGCGCGGCAACTGGACGCTCCTCGACGGCGTGGAGCGCTACTTCGGGCGCTGAGGCGCCGCTAGCCGAAACTTCCACTCCCGCGGGGGGTTGCAAGCGGTGTAGGGTGGACGTTCCCCCCATGCCCGCGGGGTTTTCCGGGCATCGGACGCGGATAGCAAGACTCCCGCAAGACTCCCGCGCGTACCCGAACCGACAGGAGGAAGGAAAGACTCGTGCGCAAGCTTTTTGTAGCGGCCATAGCGGCCGCTTTGGTCATCTCCGGATTCGCCGTGATGGCGATCGCCGACAACGGCGAGGCTGGGACCTCGTGGACCTTCTCGCTGAAGCCCAACAAGGTCGGTAAGGCCGCATCCAGCAGCAGCCTCATCGTGCCCGCGAAGGTGGACGACCAGGGCACCGCCGACACCTCGGACGACGTGTACACGCCGCCTGAGAAGTCGACGATCAATTTCCCGAAGGACTCCGTCATCGACACCGCGGCACTGAAGCGCTGCAAGCTCACCCCGAGTGACGTCGGCCGCGGCGAGGACTGCCCGAGGAACACGAGGCTCGGCGACGGCGAGGCGGTCTCGATCGTTGGAGGCACGCCGGTCGGCAACGGGCAACGCCAGGGCGGCTCGAGGGTGAACGCCACCATCGAGGCCTACAACCAGAAGAACAAGATCCTGTTCATCGTGCAGCCGTGCGGCTCCGGCACTGGTCCGACCACGAACCAGGAGTGCCAGCCGGCCGGTAGCCCGATCGTGCTTCAGGGAACCTGGTCGAAGGTGAACACCAAGCCGAAGCTGGTCGTCCCGACGCCTCAGGGCCTGATCGATATCGGCGTCACGATCATCCGCTTCAAGCTGGAGACGGACAAGCACACCAAGAAGAAGACGGTGACCGTGAACGGCGAGCGCAGGACTCTTCGCGTCTCGTTCGCGACCACGCCCGAGGATTGCAACGGGACGTGGAAGTCCTCCGCGCAGGAGGAGTACACCGACGGCTCGTCCCAGACCATCAAGGACTCGCAGAGCTGCGTGAGGCCGTAAGCCCTCAGCATTCTGTCCAGTAATCGAAAGGGCCCCGCTTTGGCGGGGCCCTTTCTATGCCGATGGAGGGTCGGTGAGCGTCAACGACCTCGTCCTCGTCCAGGGCGTCAAGGACACGCGCCGGACCCTCGCCCATTGGCAGCGCGACCCCATGGCCGTGGTCGGCGTCTGGCTGGGGTGGAGCTTCCTGATCGCCCTCGCGCTGCTGGGGTCGGTCTACCTGGTTGCCGTGAACACGACCCCCGACTACCTGTCGCCCATCAAGCTTCCCGGGCTGCACGCGCCGGCCGACGCGATGGACTTCCTCCACCTGCTGTACCGCAACGGCCTGGTGCTCGCGCTCCACGCGATGGCGTGCGTGGCCGGGTTCATCGCCGGCAGCTCGCTGCCGCTCTCGGCCGAGAAGCGCACGGGCATCTCGCGCTGGGTGCACCAGAAGGCGGGTCCGCTGGCGATCGCTTTCGTCGTGGGGGCCACCGCTTTCTCGCTCGTGACCCAGGCCTACGTCCTGGGAAGCGGCGCGTCCACGCTGGCGTGGCAGGGCGGCGTCGATCCCGCAGCGCTCCTCGCGGTCGTGTCGGTGCACGCTCTACCCGAGCTCGTAGCCCTGTTCCTGCCGCTCGCGGCCTGGATCGTCGCGAGCCGCCAGGGGGACTGGCACGAGCTGCTCGCGGCGACCTTCGTTACCGTGGCGATCGCGGTGCCGGTGCTGATCGTGAGCGCGCTCGTGGAGCTTCTCCTCACGCCGCGCCTGCTGGAGATGCTCGCCGCCTAATCCGACTTCTCGGGTCGGGGTTAGGGTACCCTAACCCGCGACGGACGACGGGGAGCGGACCTGCGACGCAAGCACATCATCATCGCCCTGGCTGGATTTGCCGGGCTCGTAGTGGCCGGCCTGGTCGCCCTGGTCGCGCTGACCGGATCCTCGGATGAGGACCTCGTCATCTACACGGCCCGGCTGCACTACGGCGAGGAGGAGGTATTTCGCAGGTTCGCGGACGACAACGGGTACGACCTCAAGTTGTTCGGCGGCACCGGCAGCGCGCTCGTGGAGCGCCTGAAGGCCGAGGCCGACGACACCGAAGCCGACCTGCTCGTGACCGTCGACGGCGCGAACCTGCAGCAGGCGCTCGCCGAGGACCTGCTCCAGCCTGTCCCGTCGTCGGTCGTCGAGTCGAGTGTCCCGGCGAGGCTGCGCGACAGCGAAGGCCGCTGGACGGCACTCACGACCCGCGCTCGCACGATCATGCGCAGCACCGAGCGTCTGCCTGAGGAAGACGCGCCGGAGACCTACGCCGAATTGGGCGATCCGCGTTTCGAGGGCCGCGTGTGCCTTCGCACGAGCGACAGCGTCTACAACTCTTCCTTCGTCGCGGACCAGATAGCGAAGGAGGGACGCGCTGCGACGGAGCGGATGCTGCGCGCCTGGATGGCGAACGATCCCACGATCCTGGGCTCCGACGTGGACGTGCTCGAGGCGATCGAGGCCGGCCGTTGTGATGTCGGGCTCACGAACCACTACTACCTCGGCCGCATGCTGGAGGAGGATCCGAACTTCCCGGTGGCACCGGTCTGGGCAAACCAGGGCGGTCGCGGCGTGCACGTGAACCTGTCCGGCGTAGGCGTCACGCGCTACTCGGACAACCCGTCGGTCGCGCGCGAGCTGGTGGAGTTTCTCGTGTCGGAGGAGGCGCAGGAGCTCTTCGCCGCCACGAACAGCGAGTTCCCCGCCAACCCTGACGCCGCGCCGGCGCAGCACATCGCCGACTGGCGCGGCTTTCGCGTCGACCCGATCGACGTGACGAGCGACGCCGGCCTCCAGGCGGACGCAGTCGCGCTGATGAACGAAGTCGGGTGGCAGTAGCGGGAACGCGTCTGTGGGCGGCTGCGGGCCTCGGCGTCGCGGCCTGTGTCGTGGCACCGCTGATCGTGGTGGCCGGCGCGTTCTTCTCGCCGCGGGTCGCCGAGCTCTGGGAGATCACGAACTCGATCCTCGGCGACGTGGTCGTGAACACGGCCGTGGTAGCCGGCGGCGTCGGGGCCAGCACGCTCGTCATCGGGACCGCGCTCGCGGGTCTCGTCTCGTTCTACGAGTTCCCCGGTCGGCGGTGGTTCGACTGGGCACTCGTACTGCCGCTGGCGATTCCGGCCTACGTTCTGTCGTTCGTCTATCTCGGCTGGCTCGGTCCCGGGAGCGAGTTACCCCTCCGCTCGCCCGCGGGTGCGGTCGCGATGCTCAGCCTGGCGAGCTATCCGTACGTCTACGTCCTGGCCAGGGCGTCCTTCCGCGGCCAGTCGCGCAATCTGATCGAGGCCGCCCGAAGCCTCGGTGTCCGCCGCTCCCGAGCGATCTTCCAGGTCGCGCTGCCGCTGGCGCGCCCGGCTCTTGCCGCCGGTGCTCTGCTGGCGATGATGGAGGCGCTCGCCGACTTCGGTGCGGTTCAGCTCCTCGGCGTGAAGACGTTCACCGTCGCCATCTACCAGGTGTGGTTCGGGGCCTTCGACCGGCTCGCGGCGTCGCAGCTGGCCAGCTTTCTCATGTTGATCACGCTGCTGATCCTGTTTGCGGAGCGCGCGATGCGGGGTCGCCAGCGCTACACGCAGTCCGATGCAGGGCCTCCACTCGAGCGCGTGCGCTTGCATGGTTTCGCGGCGTGGGCCGCGACGGTGTTTCCGGTGGCCGTGCTGGCAATCGCGTTCTTCGGGCCCCTGGCCCAGTTGCTGTCATGGGCGCTCGACTCCTGGGATGACCCGCTCGTCCGGGACGGGTTCGGCACGTGGGCGCGCAACAGCTTCATGTTGGGCACGCTTGCGGCCCTGATCGTCCTGCCGACGGCGCTCGTCCTCGTTTACGGGCTCCGCCTGGCGCCCAGCCGACTGAACCGCGCCTCCGCCCGGCTTGCCACGATCGGCTACGGCGTACCGGGGTCTGTCGTGGCGGTGGGCGTGCTGCTGTCTCTGGCGTGGGTGGATCACCGGGTCCAGGACCTCGGCGAGGTGGCTGGCGTCTCGATCGGGCTCCTCTTCACCGGCTCGGCGCTCGGCATGGTCTTCGCTTACGTCGTCCGCTTTCTCGCGCTCGGCTTCCAGCCGCTCGAGGCGCAGATGGAGCGACTGTCGCCCAGCCTCGACGACGCCGCTCGCAGCCTCGGCGCCGACCGGCTCGAGGTGATGTGGCGCGTCCACGTGCCGCTCCTGCGCGTGGCGCTCTTGAGTGGCGCGCTGCTCGTGTTCGTCGAGACCATCAAGGAGCTACCCGCGACGGTGCTGTTGCGACCACTTGGTGGCGACACTCTCGCGACCGCCGTCTGGCAGTCCACGAGCGAATCGCTCTGGCAAGCGGCCGCGCCGCCGGCCGTGGCGATCATCGCCGTTGCAATCGTTCCCGTGATCGTGCTCGTGCGGACGCTAGAGCGCAGCGGGAACGCCGAGACCTTCCCCTCGTAGCGGATGGAATCGACCGTCATCATGTCTCCGAGATGAGCGTCGAGGTGTCAGGGATATCGCGCAGCTTCGGCCTGACCAGGGCCGTCGATGACGTGACCCTCGAGGTTCGGACCGGCGAGATCTTCGGCGTCCTCGGCCCTTCCGGCTGCGGCAAGACGACCTTGCTGCGTCTGATCGCGGGCTTTGAGCGGCCGCAGGGGGGGACCGTGACCGTGGGCGGCCGCCGCGTCGCAGGAGACGACACTTGGGTGCCGCCGGAGCGGCGCCGGATCGGCATGGTGTTTCAGGACTACGCGCTTTTCCCGCACCTCACTGTCGAGCGGAACGTCGGCTTCGGGGTGCCGCGCGGCGCCGGCGCCGAGATCCAGCGCGCTCTCGAGCTCGTCGGGCTTCAACACAAAGCGGATCGCCACCCGCACGAGCTCTCCGGCGGCGAGCGCCAGCGGGTCGCACTGGCGCGTGCTCTCGCCCCGGAGCCCGAGGTGGTGCTGCTCGACGAGCCCTTCTCGAGCCTCGACGCGGCGTTGCGCGCCGACCTCAGACGCGAGGTCGAGCTGATCCTTCGCGACGCCGGTGCCACAGCGATCCTCGTCACGCACGACCAGGAGGAGGCGCTGACCCTGGCCGACCGTCTCGCGCTTGATGCGTGACGGCCGGATCGTGCAGGTGGGCGCGCCCGAGGATGTCTACGCCCAGCCGGCCGAGCGGTGGGCGGCCCAGTTCGTGGGGGAGGTCAACGTGCTTCCGGGCGTGCTGCGCGGCGAGTCGGTCTACACCGAGGTCGGCAGCTTCGACGTCGCCTCCCCGGCGGGCGGCGCGTCCAGCGGCAGCGTCCACATCGCGGTGCGTCCCGAGCAGCTCGAGTTCCGCGCAGGGCGTGAGCCGAACGCCGAGGTCGTCGAGCGCGAGTTCCGCGGTCACGACGTCCTCTACCGGCTTCGCCACTCAGCCGGCCGCACGCTGCTCGTGCAGCTCCCCTCGCTCGAGCTCTACGAGCCCGGGCAGCGCGTGTTCGTCCGCCCGGCCGAGGCGGCGCGCGCGCCCGTCGTCGACTAGCCCGCTTCGAGCAAGCTCGATGTCGTGTGCGATCCGCTCGGGCGTCGCCTGGTCGAGCGGGAAGCCCACGCGCTGGAAGCCGCGGCCGTCGACGAGCACGATCCGCGCCTGGTGTTCGGCGCGAACCGATTGCGGCTGGATCGCGTAGCCGCGCCAGAGTGGCTCGAGCTCGCTGCGCTCGCCAAGCACGAAGCTCATCCGCCCGAGCATTCGCTGCTCTGAGAGGAACGCCCGCGCGCTGCCTGCGGTGTCACGCGGCGGCTCGACCGCGATGGCGATCGCCGGCACGTCGCGCCCGAGCTCGTTCAGCGCGCCCTTCACCTGCTGGGCGGCGGGCGGGCAGGTGTCGTCGCAGTGCGTGTAGAGGAACGTGACGATGACCGGCTCGCCGCGGAAGTCGCGCATGGCGATCCGGTCGTCCTGCTCGTCGGTCAGCTCGAAGTCCGGCGCCCTGAGACCGTTCGGGAGCCTCGATCCAGCGAAGCCCGCGTAGGCCTCGTCCGGCGGCTCGTCGCCGCTCTCGACGATCGCGTATGCCGCGGCGCCAATCGCGAACAGGCCGGTCAGGAACAGCGCGATCAGCAGGCGCGGGTTCACCCGCGCGAGGGTACCCTTGCGGGCATGCGCGCTCTGGTCTGCACCGCGGGGATTGTGCTTGCGCTCGTTCCGGCAGCGGCGCATGCTCAGGCGCCCGGCGAGTTCTACGACGGCTCGGTCCCCTTCGAGTGCGTGCTCCAGCAGGCCGGCACCGAGGCCGAGTTCCCGGATCCCGACGCCGACCCGTTCTGCGTCGAGTACGACAAGCGCCACCAGAACGTGACGCAGCTCGGCGTCGTCGAGTTCCTGTCGCTCGAACCCGCGCGCGTCGCGGCCGCCACGTCCAAGTGCTTCTACTACCAGCGCGACCACTGGGTCGGCTCCGTCGTCCAGGAGGACGGGCGCACCGAGACCTACTCGTGGGACGGCTCGTACTACTTCGACCGAGCGAAGGGCGCCGGCGGCGCGTACATCGAGAACTTCACGGTGAACAACCAGAGCGGCGACCCGACCGCGCTGCCGGGCTTCCCCGAGGAGTGGAAGCCGTACTTCGGCTACGGGCGCGGCGGGGTCCACTCGACCGGGATCGGCGACGTGGACCCGTCTTGTGTGGCGAAGGCGGAGGAGAACCCGCCCTACCGGCGCGAGCCGGAGCCGCAGCCCGGGCCGCGCGGCTGTCCCGAGGCGGACGGCAGCGTGGGCCGCTCGATCGGCGGCCTCCGGCTGGGGGAGACCCGCGGCGGCCACGATCGAGGCGAATGGAGAGCCGAAGCGGCGGAAGGCGGGCTTCTTCCGCTACTGCGTGACCGGCGGCGGCAAGTACATGGCCGGGTTCGGCGCGTGAGCGAGCGGAGTTCCTGCTCACGAGCAACCCCGGCTTCGACGTGAACGGCGTACGGCGGCTGACGCCGAAACGGCAGGCGCGCGCGCCGCCTCGACGGGGAGAAGGAGCTCTTCCGGACTTCGAAGACGATCGTCTGGGCGGTCGAGAAGCGACGACCACACGCTGCTCGTGCTGATCCGCGACCGCCACGTGGCGGCCCTCGCCAGCGCGGCCCCGGGACTCTCGCCGAAAGCGCCTGAAGGCCTACTACAAGGCCTCGAAATAGGGCGCTACACTTAATGAAGTAAAAGCCGACCCGGATTGAGGAGTTTCAGGCAGATGGCCACTGGCGCGGATCTCATCCGCCAAGTCAAGGAGCGCATCGAGGAGGTGGACCCGCGCGAGGTCCACGACCTGGTCGAGGCTGGCCCCAACGGCACGGTCATCGTCGACGTGCGCGAGCAGCACGAGTTCGAGGAGGCCCATCTGCCCGGCGCGAAGCACGTGCCGCGCGGCCACCTCGAGTCGCGCATCGAGACCGCCGCGCCGGACAAGTCGAGGCGCGTGATCCTGTACTGCCAGTCGGGCAACCGGTCGGCGCTCGCCGCGGACACGATGCAGGGGCTTCTCGGCTACGAGGACGTGGCGTCGATGACCGGCGGCATCACGCTCTGGAAGGACCGCGGCTACGACGTGGAGGTGCCGCGCGCACTCAGCCAGGAGCAGCGCTCGCGCTACTCGCGCCACCTGCTGATTCCCGAGATCGGCCTCGAGGGCCAGATGAAGCTGCTCGACGCCAAGGTGCTGCTGCTCGGCGCCGGCGGGCTCGGCTCGCCGATCGCGCTCTACCTCGCCGCCGCCGGCGTCGGCACGCTCGGGATCGTGGACGACGACGTCGTCGACCTCTCGAACCTCCAGCGCCAGGTCGCGCACTCCGAGGAGCGGATCGGGATGCCCAAGGTGGACTCGGCCGAGATCGCGATCAAGGAGATCAACGCCGACGTCAACGTGGTCAAGTACGAGACGCGCCTCGACGCCTCGAACATCATGGAGATCATCGAGGGCTACGACGTCATCGTCGACGGCGTGGACAACTTCCCGACGCGCTACCTCCTGAACGACGCGACGGTCCGGCTCGGGATCCCGGTCGTGTCGGCGTCGATCCTCGGCTTCGACGGCCAGCTGTCCGTGTTCCATCCCCACGAGGGGCCGTGCTACCGCTGCCTCTATCCGACGCCGCCGCCCGCCGAGCTCGCTCCGTCGTGCGGCGCCAACGGCGTGCTCGGCGTGCTGCCGGGCGTGATGGGGCTGCTGCAGGCCGTCGAGGTGATCAAGCTCGTGACCGGCGCGGGCGAGCCGCTCACCGGCCGCCTCCTGCTGTACGAGGCGCTCGGCGCCACGTTCACCGAGCTCAAGGTCCGCCGCGATCCGGACTGCCCGATCTGCTCGCGCGACCCGGACTCGATCTCCGACGAGGAGATGGGCGTCTTCCCCGACTACGAGGCCTTCTGCGCCGCAGCTGGCTAGCCTGCGCGCCTCGCATGCCTACGCGAAGATCCCGCCGGTCCTCCGGAGCTCCACCGGGGGCGAGAAAGAGGTCGCCGTCGACGGCACGACCGTCGGCGAGGCGCTGCGCTCGCTCGCGTCGCAGCATCCCGACACCGAGCGCCAGCTCTTCGGTGACGGCGGCGAGCTCAACCGCTACGTCAACGTCTACAAGAACGACGAGGACGTTCGGGTGCTCGACGGGCTCGAGACGCAGTTGTCCGACTCGGACACGCTGATGATCCTGCCGGCGATGGCCGGTGGGTAGCCTTTTCTAGGTGCCTGACGCGCGGGTCGACAACCGCCCCTGCGGGGGCAAGTACGACGACATCGTCGCGTCGATCGGGCACACGCCGCTCGTCGAGCTGAAGACAGCTCTCGCCGAAGCCCGACGTCCGGGTCTGGGCGAAGCTCGAGAGCGCCAACCCGACTGGCTCGGTCAAGGACCGCGTCGCCCGCTCGATGATCGAGGACGCGGAGGCGCGCGGCGCGATCAGCCCGGCCAGACGATCCTCGAGCCGACGTCCGGCAACACCGGCATCTCGCTCGCGATGATCTGCCGCCGCAAGGGCTACCCGCTCAAGGTCGTGATGCCGGAGAACGTCACCGAGGAGCGCACGCAGCTCCTGCGCATGTACGGCGCCGAGATCGTCTACTCGCCCGGCGAGCAGGGCTCGAACGGCGCGGTGGCGATGGCGCTCGAGATGGCCGAGGCCGACTCGTCGTACTACATGCCGTACCAGTACGGGAACGAGGCGAACCCGCGCGCGCACTACGACGGCACGGCGGTCGAGATCCTCGAGGAGCTCGACGAGGTCGCCGCGTTCGTGGGCGGGCTCGGCACGGGCGGCACGCTCATGGGCAACGCGCGCCGCCTCAAGGAGGCCGACCCGAGCACGCTGATCGTCGCGGCCGAGCCGCTCCAGGGCGAGCTCGTGCAGGGCCTGCGCTCGCTCGACGACGGCTTCATCCCGCCGATCATCGACCTCGCCCTGCTCGACCGGAAGATCTTCGTCTCGAACCGCGACGCGGTCGTCTGGACGAAGAAGCTGATCGAGGAGGAGGGGATCTTCGCCGGCGTGTCGAGCGGCGCGGTCGCCGCGATCTCTCACCGCGTCGCGTCGGACCTCGACAGCGGCAACGTCGTGACCGTCTTCCCGGACGGCGGCTGGAAGTACCTCTCCTCGGGCGTGTATACGAAGACGCTCGAGGAGCTCGAGGCGGACGGCACGCTCGAGACCGCGTCCTTCTGGTAGCCGGCTAGCCTTCCGGTCGAAGTCGTCGTCGTCGTCGTCGTCGTGGCTGTCGGACGACAGCGCCGCCCTGAACTCGCGCATCCCCCGCCCGACCGAGCGCGCCATCTCCGGCAGGCGCTGCGGGCCGAGCACGATCAGCGCGATCACGGCCAGCACGGCTGATCTCGAGCGGGCTGATGTTGAACACGGCATACGGCGCACGCGTTAGCCGGCTGGTCGGCAGGGTCGACCTCGACGGTCGTTCCCTCGCCCGGCTGCGGACCGCACCGGCTGAGCTCACCCTCCATCGCCTGCGCGCGCTCGCGCATGCTGACCAGGCCGAAGCTGTCCGGCTTGCGGTCGCGCGCCGTGTCGAAGCCGCGGCCGTCGTCGACGATCTCGACGCGCAGCTGCGAGTCGGCCTCGATCTCGATCCGGAGCATGCCCGCCTGTCCGTGGCGAACCGCGTTCGAAGTCGCCTCGCGGACGATCCGCTCGAGCGACTGCCGCGCCGCCGTCGCGAGCTGGGGCTGCCGGTGCAGCGGACTTCGACCGCGGCGCCCATGCGGGTCGCGACCGCCTCGGCGGCCTTGTCGCAGCGTCACGTCGAGCGGCTCGTCGATCGGTGTGGTCAGCGACGGAGATCGCCATGCGCGCTTCGCCGAGAGCGCGCTCGGCGGCGGTCGCCATGCGCAGCACGCCGCGGTCGGTCGTGCCGCTCAGCCGCGCTCCCTCGCTGCGGATGAAGGCGAGCTCCTGCGCGAGGCCGTCGTGCAGCTCGCGCGCGAGTCGCCGGCGCTCCTCGTAGATCGCCGCGTCGGCCGCACGCCGCTGGTAGGCGAGGACCTCGCGGCTGACCCCGATCAGGAGCGCGAAATAGCTGCCCAGGATCGGACGATGTCGCCGACGTAGACCCATTCCGAGTAGAGCGACGGAAACAGGAAGTAGTCGAGCCGCGCGATCGCCGCGAGGCGCGCGCGCGACTGCGACCCAGAGCAGCAGCCCGTCGCGCTCGCGCTCGGCGCGCAGCACGAAGCCGACCGTGGCCGCGGTGTACAGGAGCAGGATCCCGAGGTGCACGCCGAGCACGAGCGCGTGGCCTTCGACGCGCGGCTCCTCCGCGGTGTCGGGGGAGAGGTCGGGGTCGAGCCCGCGCGGCAGGTCGTCGCCGAAGAGCGCGGCGAGGACGGCGATCAGCGCGAGCGCGACGGCCGTCCAGCCGAGGCCGAGGGCCAGCGATCGGCGCGGCCGCAGGAGCCGCTGCGTCCGGCAGCAGCGCGGCGGCGGCGAATCCCGCCGCGCCGAGCAGCCGGCCCGACGGCGGGTGCCCACGGTCGCGAATCCGTCGCGGGTTCTCGTCCACCACGGCCGGCACACCGAGAAGAAGAGGTTGGTCGCGGCCAGCACCGTCAGCGAGCACGCGAGCAGCAGGTCGGTGCGCGACTGCGCGCGAATGGCGCGGCCCCCGAACAGGAGCGCCGCGAGCGCCGGCACCAGGAACGCCGCGGTCTCGATCGCGACGTGCGCCTCGTCGCTGCGGTAGGCGAACTTCAGCCCGGGCAGGACGCTTACGGCGAGGGTGACGAGCAGGCCGGCCGCGACGGCGATGACCGACCGTGCGGCGACCGCGGTCCACGAACGCGGCGGCGGGGTACCCCGTTCGGGCCTGGACCCGCAGGAAATGTTGTTTCTGCTCGCATTTCTCGGTCCGACGATGCTACTTTCGACCCGCGGGAGGACGGCGAGCAAGTCTGTGCGTAGACGAGAGCGAAATCCGCGTCCTCCTTGCCGAGGATCACGCCCTGTTTCGGCAGGGGCTGCGTGAGCTGCTCGACGCCGCCGGCCTGGCGGTGATCGGCGAAGCCTCCGACGGCATGACCGCGGTGCGCCTCACGCGTGAGCTTCGCCCCGACGTCGTCGTGATGGATCTGAACATGCCGCGCATGGATGGCATCGACGCGACCAGCGAGATCATGAAGGCTGACAAGCCGCCTGTGGTGCTCGGTGCTGACCGTTTCGACGACCAACGACGACGTACTCGACGCGATCGCCGCCGGCGCGTCTGGCTACCTCCTCAAGGACGCGTCCGCCGAGGAGATCGTCGAACGCGGTGCGCACCGCGAGACGCCGGGAACTCGACGCTGTCTCCGACGATCGCCGGCGCGGTCGTGCGGCGCGTGCGCGAGCAGAGCGTCGCTCACGAGCAGCCGGAGGACCTGACTGGCGCTCAGCGCGCGCGAGACCGAGATCCTCCGGCTCGTCGCGCAGGGGCGCGACAACACGCGAGATCGCGCGGGAGCTCTACCTGAGCCCGAGCACAGTCAAGAACCACGTCTCGAGCATCCTCGAGAAGCTCGGCGTCGACAGCCGAGTCCAGGCAGCGGTCGCGCGCGGCGCGGGCCGGGATCGTCTAGCGGCGCCTGAAGCGGCGGCGTCGGCGGCTCGGTGGGCGCCTCGTCCTGCGCGTAGTCGACTGCAGCGCGCAGTTGCTTGACGAGCTGCTTGAGGCTGGGCGAGCTCGACGACGAGCTCGTCGCCGCGGAGCGCGAGCGCCGCCGCTTCGCGTGCAGCGTCGGGATCCTCGGCGCTGTCGAGCGCCGCCGCGGTCATCCGGCGCTTTACGCGCAGGCGCTCCGTCTCGAGCGCGAGGACGGCCGCACAGCCGTCCGTGTAGAGATCGTTGATCTCCTGCTGCGACGGCGATGCTCCTGCCCGCGGTACCGCTCGAGCAACGCCTCGATGCGATCCTGAAGCGCAAGTGACGTCACTGCCTCATCCTCATAAACGTCTTGGGGCGTGGCAGCGTTGAGTCGTGTTGCACTCGGTGGACTGCATTCCCCACAGGGTCGGCTACCCGCCGGACGAACGCCATAGGCCAGACGGCCTTATTTCCTGTTCAGGGCGCTGAACGGTCCGCGGGGCACGCGGGAGGGCGTCTAGCCTGCGGCCGGTGAAGATCTCGCGCGAGCACCACGACGCCCTGATCGCGCACGCGCGCGAGGAGGCTCCCAACGAGTGCTGCGGTTACATGCGCGGCCGAAGGACGGCCGTGTCGAAGAGGTCGTGCGCTCCGAGAACCTGCGGGCTTCGCCGTACGGCTACGAGCTCGACTCGAAGGGCCTGCTGAACCGCGGTGAACGAGCTCGACGACGAAGGCGGACGAGGTCGGCATCTACCACTCGCACCCGCAAGAGCGCTGCCGAGCCGTCGCAGACGGACATCAACCTCGCCGCACTACCCGCACTGGACCTACCTGATCGTGTCGCTCGCCGGCGAGCCCGAAGTGCGCGCGTGGCGGATCGCCGACGGCCGTGTCGAGGAAGAGCCCATCGAGCTCGCTTAGGTGCCCGCGCTGCGGGACCGAGCACCCGCTCGAGGAGCGGTTCTGCTCGCAGCTGCGGCTTTCCGCTCGTCTACGCGGGCTACGAGAACATCGACCCCGAGTACACGCGCGGGGATCTCGTCCGCGTCGCGGGCGGGCGCAACCAGGCGGAGGCCGAGCTGATCCAGAACCTGCTGCTGGAGGAGGGGATTCCGAGCATCGTCCGCCGCACCGCCGGCTTCGACGTGCCCGACTACCTCGCCGGCGGCCCGCGCGACGTCCTGGTGGCGGAGTCCGCGGTCGCGGCCGGCCCGGCAGATGCTGCTCGAGGCGGACCTCGCGCCACAGGAGCGGCCGGCCGACGATGGCGCGCGCGGCCTTCTCGTGACGGCGGCCGGTCGTCCTGGGCATCGTGGCCGGGGCGATGCTGTTCGTCTTCGTGCTTTGGACTCTGCTCCCGAGCGGGTAATGTCTCCGCTCGCGTGCGGGGACGGGAGCTCACGCGGAGGGATGTGATCGAGCGCGGCGGGGCGCTTGGCCTCGCTGCGTTCGTGGCGCAGGTTCCCGGTGTCCTCGCAGCAAAGGGATGGCTCGAGGAGGCGTACGCGCAGAGCGGCGACGTCGTCGTCGACACGCTCAGCGGCCTCGTGGCGTTCATCCTCCCCGGCGACGACCCGTACTCGGAGGCGCAGGGGACGAAGACGCGACGAGCCCGGCGGCATCGCGCGCGGGCACCGTGCCCGTCTTCATCCGCAATCTCGACGCGTTCGTCCCGGTCGCGTCCCCGGCGCCGGCACGGAGACGCTGCCCGCATCCGGCGGCGTCGCGATGCTGCTCAACCGCTACGCGCTCCAGGTCAACCCGGCGGCGGGCGAGCGGCGACTGCCTGTCGCCGTTCGCGCGGCTGTCGTTCGACGAGAAGGCGCAGGCGATGCAGCTGCTTCGAGGCCGACCCGCTGTGGGACGACACCGAGTTCAAGTTCGTCGGCGGGATCCTGCCCGGCTTCATCGGGTTCCTCGCGTGGTCCGAGGCGGGCGTGATCGACCCCGAGACGCGCGAGCCCGACGAGCAGGCCGGTCGGCTGGAAGCTCGCGAAGTACGACGGCCCCGCCGAGGGGCACGCCGAGTTCCGCGGCTACTACCGCGGGCACAAGTCCGCCAGCGAGGACGACGCGGAGCGAGGCGCAGGCGGCGGCTGATGCGTGACGTGATCGTCATCGGCGCGGGCGGCGGCGGGCCGGTCGTCGCCAAGGAGCTCGCGCGCGCGGGCTCGACGTGCTCCTGCTCGAGGCGGGCGCCCGCCACGCGAACCCCGAGGAGGAGTGGCGCCACCTCGAGAACGACGCCAACAACCCGGTCGACGGCTACTTCCGCTTCGGGCCGTCCGACCGCTCGAAGCCGGCGTGGCTGCGCGAGCTGCCGCAGAACTCGTTCCTGTGGCAGGTCGCGGCGTGGGCGGGACGACGCTGCACTACTACGGCAACTGCCCGCGCGCGGTGCCCGGCGTCTTCGCGGGCTACAACGGGCCGCGACCGCGCCGCCTACGACCGCGCGCACGAGTTCCCGTTCACCTACCGCGAGCTCGTGCCCTACTACGAGTGGGTCGAGCACACGCTGCCCGTGCAGACCGCGGCGATGGGCACGAAGGAGGAGATGTTCCTGCGCGGCGCCGCAGCGGATGGGCCTGCCGCTCCAGCGCCGCAAGGACATCACCCGCGACGTCGTACCGCCCGCAGGAGAACGCGATCCTCCAGCCCGGCGGCACCGCCGGGCCGGACCGGCGACCCGGCCCAGCTGCGCTACCCGGAGGCCACGCGGCTGCACGTTCTGCGGCTTCTGCTTCCAGGGCTGCTACGAGCCGCGCGGGGCGCCGCGCAACCTCGCCGCCAAGCGCTCGACCGACAACTCGCTACGTCCCGATGGCGCTGACCGCCGACGCGTGGCGCGCGGGCGGCAAGGCGGTCACGCTCGTCACCGACGCGTTCGTCACGCAGATCGCACCGACGAGCAGGGCGGCGCACGGTCGCCGCGGCGTGACCTGGCGCGACACGCGACACCGGCGAGGAGACGACCGAGGAGGCGAAGGTCGTCGTCATGGCCGGCGGGCTGCACCGAGAACCCGCGGCTGTGGCTCAACAGCGGCCTGCCGAACCCCAACGACTGGGTCGGGCGCGGCTACACCGACCACTACTTCGACTGGGTCATCGGCGTCATGCCGCGACTACACCGGCTCGAGCAAGGGCGCCGGGCTCGGCGGCGCGCGCTGCGACTTCCCCGGCCGCGGCGGGCTCGAGAACGTCGGGCTGCCGCCCGCGCTGCAGGCGTTCTCCGCGACGTTCAGCGACGCCGGCATCGCCGGCCACTACGACAACGGCGCGCGGCTCGCGACGGCAGGGCGCCGACGACGCTCGGGCGCCTGCGTCGGCACCGAGCTGCGGCGACGCTGCTCGAGCAACATCGACCGGCTGCTCAACGTGCTCGTCATCACCGACGACGACGTCGAG
Organism: uncultured Thermoleophilaceae bacterium; assembly: GCA_963846865.1. Lineage (GTDB taxonomy): Bacteria > Actinomycetota > Thermoleophilia > Solirubrobacterales > Thermoleophilaceae > DASPHG01. Next base: position 327,885 of record CAWJXU010000011.1, read on the forward strand.
GCGCAGAACCGGGTGACGCTGTCGACGACCATGCCCGCCGACGAGCACGGGCCCGTTCCCGAAGGTCGAGTTCCACCAGCGCGCGCGCTCGCGCGCGCACCCGGCGCAACCGCGAGTTCCTGGCGGCGAAGGCGGTCGAGCTGCTGCGGGCCGCCGGCGCCCAGCAGGTCCACCGCATCGACTGGCCGCCGCTGATCCTGCACGTGCAGTCGACGATGCGCATGGGCGCACGACGCGTCGAACTCGGTGCTCGACGCCGGACGCCGAGGCGCGCTGCGTCAAGCGCCTCTTCGTGGCCGACAACTCCGCGCTGCCGAACGCGCCTCGGCGGGCCCAACCCGACGCTGACCACCCAGGCGCTCGCGACGCGCACGGCCGAGAAGATCTTCACGCGCTACTTCGACGGCGACCCGTGGGTCGAAGACGGAGACCCCGGTGTCGTCGATCGACCCCAAGGTCACCAGAGCCGTAAGCGCTCTGGAGCTGTAATAGATTCCCGTCGGCCTTGGACTTCACGCCCTCCGACCGCGTCACCGCGCTGCTCGAGCGCGTGAACGGCTTCCTCGACGAGCATTACTACCCGCGCGAGCGCGAGCTGGTCGAGGCGCTGGACGAGGAGGTGACGAGGGACTCCGGCAAGGCCTATCCCGACGCGGTCGTCGAGCTGCGCGAGAAGGCGAAGGCGGAGGGCCTCTGGAACCTCTTCATGCCGGACGAGGAGATCGGCGTCGGCCTGACCAACTGGGAGTACGGGATGCTCTGCGAGGTCATGGGCCGCAGCCTCGTCTCGTCCATGGTCTTCAACTGCTCGGCGCCCGACACGGGCAACATGGAGATCCTCCACCAGCACGGCACGCCCGAGCAGCAGGAGAAGTTCCTCGAGCCGGTGCTGAACGGCCACCAGCCGCAGCTGCTTCTCGATGACCGAGCCCGACACGTCCGGCTCGGACCCGACGAACATCCACTCGCGCGCCGAGCTGGTGGACGGCGAGTGGGTCATCAACGGGCACAAGTGGTTCACGTCGGGCGCCGTCGGCGCCGACTTCGCGATCGCGATGGTCGTGACCGAGCCCGACGCGCCGCCGCACAAGCGCGCGAGCATGATCATCGTCCCCACGGACGCGCCCGGGTTCAACCTGGTGCGGCCGGTGTCGGTGATGGGCCACGACGGCGGCCCCGGGCACTGCGAGATCAAGTACGAGGACTGCCGCGTGCCGGAGGAGAACCTGCTGGGCACGCGCGGCGGCGGGTTCGTGATCGCCCAGGACCGGCTCGGCCCGGGGCGGATCCACCACTGCATGCGCGCGATCGGCGCGGCGGAGCGCGCGATCGAGCTGATGTGCAAGCGCGCGAACACGCGCGTCTCGTTCGGCGGGACGCTCGGCGAGAAGCAGTTCGTCCAGGACTTCGTCGCCAAGTCGCGGATCGAGATCGACTCGGCGCGGCTGATGGTGCTCCACGCCGCGTGGAAGATGGACACCGCCGGCAAGCGCGCCGCGCGCCAGGAGATCTCGATGATCAAGGTGCAGGCGGCGCAGATGTGCATGGAGGTGATCGACCGCGCGATCCAGGTGCACGGCGCGCTCGGCGTCTCCGACGACACGCCGCTCGCGGCGATGTGGCGCGGCCTGCGGATGCTGCGGCTGGCCGACGGGCCCGGACGAGGTGCACAAGATGGTGATCGCGCTGAGAGAGCTGAACCGCTGGAAGGAGACGGCATGAACCGACCGCACTTGCGACTGAGCAGCAGGACTTCATCGAGTCGGTTCGCAACTTCTGCGAGCGCGAGCAGGACCTCTCGTTCCGCGAGACCACCGAGAAGATGGCCGAGCTCGGCTGGTGGGGGCTCCAGATCGACGAGGAGTACGGCGGCTCGGGCGGCACGTTCGTCGACGCGTCGCTCTTCCTCGAGGAGATCTCACACGGGCTCTCGCCCGCCGCCGGCGCCTACGGCGTCACGCTGATCGTCGTCGGCGCGCTCAACTCGTTCGGCACCGAGGAGCAGAAGGAGGAGCTGCTCGGCGGCGTGGCGAAGAGCGGCAACTGCCTGGCGATCGCGATGTCGGAGCCGGAGGCGGGATCGGACGTCGGCGCGCTCAAGACCAGGGCCGTCCGCGAGAACGGCGAGTACGTGCTGAACGGGTCGAAGATGTGGATCTCCTACGCGCGCGAGGCCAGCCACGTGCTGATCGTCTGCCGCACGCAGGAGGGCTCGACGAAGCACGAGGGCCTATCGATGATCTTCGTCCCGCGCGACGCCGAGGGCATGACGATGACGCCGATCGAGACCCTCGGCGGCGACGACACGAACGAGATCTACCTCGACAACGTGCGCGTGCCGGCGGAGAACCTGCTGGGCGAGGACGGCAACGGCTGGCTCCAGCTGATGGCCGGCCTGAACAAGGAGCGCGTGATCCTGGCGGCGCAGGCGCTCGGACTCGGGCAGCGCGCGTTCGACGACGCGCTCGCGTACGTCAAGGAGCGCAAGCAGTTCGGCCGCCCGATCGGGAGCTTCCAGGCGCAGCAGCACCGCTTCGCCCAGCTCGCGACCGAGCTGACCCAGGCGCGCCTACTGGTGCGCCACGTCGCCCAGCTCACCGACGAGGACCCGGCGCGGATGCTTCCCAAGGAGGCGTCGATGGCGAAGCTCGCGTGCACCGAGCTCGCGAAGAAGTGCGCGCTCGAGGGGATGCAGTCGATGGGCGGCTACGGCTACGCGAGCGAGTACCCGATGGAGCGCTACCTGCGCGCCGCCGTCGTGACCACGATCTTCGGCGGCACGTCGGAGATCCAGAAGAACATCATCGCCAAGACACTGGGGCTATAGACATGACACTGATCACCGGGACGGACTTCCTCATCATCGGATCGACCGACATCGACAGGTCGGTGAAGTTCTACGACGAGGTGCTCGGGCTCGAGAAGGGCAAGCAGTGGGGGAAAATGCCCGGCCCAGGAGTTCGAGACCGGGAACCTGACGATCGCGGTCATGCAGTCGGACGCGTTCGGGCTGGAGTTCAAGCCCAACACGCAACCCGCTCGAGTTCCGCGTCGAGGACTTCGACGCGGCCAAGTCCGAGCTCGAGTCGAAGGGCGTCGAGTTCGAGGGCGAGACGATCGACTCGGGCGTCTGCTACCAGGCGTTCTTCCGCGACCCCGACGGCAACGCGCTGGGGATCCACCACCGCTACGCCGAGGGCGCGCCGCCCGCGGAGCA
>CAWJXU010000012.1:0-474118 GCA_963846865.1 uncultured Thermoleophilaceae bacterium
CTCGCCGATGACCCGCGTGATGTGGCGCGCGGCGGTCTCGACGAGCACGTGCCACGACGCGCCCGTCCACCCGTAGGGGCCGAAGATCATGAAGTGGTTGGGCAGCCCGGGCATGCTCGATGCCCTCGTAGGCCTTCAGGCGGTTCTCGCGCGTAGTGGGTGGCCAGGTCGAAGCCGTCGCGCCCGCGCACCGGCGTGCGCCGGTAGTTCGCCGGGTCGAAGGCCAGGCGGAAGCCGGTGGCGAGCACGATCGCGTCGACCTCGCGCTCTTGGCCGTCGGCGGTCCTGATGCCCGCGGGCGTGATCCGCTCGATGGCGTCGGTGACGAGCTCGACGTTGTCGCGGTTGAAGGTCCGCAGGTAGTGGTTCGAGACGCTCGGGCGCTTGCAGCCGATCCCGTAGTCGGGCGTGAGCTTGCGCCGCAGCTCGGGGTCGCGGACCGCGCTGCGCCACGAAGCGCCGGTTCGAGCCTCTCGATCAGCGCGGCGCGAACCGGCACGCGGCGGTAGTTGACGACCACGAAGATGAGGATGAACTCGATGATCGCGCTGGCGACCGCCCGCGTCGCGCGCTGCGTCAGCCGGCACGCGCGCGGAAGAGGCGCTTGACCAGCCGGGGATCTTGGGGTCGAACTTCGGCGACGATCCAGATCGGCGTGCGCTGGTAGACGTCGAGCTGTGTCGACCTCGCGCGCGATCGCGGGGACGATCTGCACCGCGCTCGCGCCCGTGCCGACGACGGCGACGCGCTTGCCGCTGAGGTCGTAGCCGTGGTCCCAGCGTGACGAGTGGATGACCTTCCCGCCGAAGTCGTCGAGGCCCGGGATCTCCGCCGGCTTCGGGTCGACGAAGGCGCCGATCGCGCTGATGACGAAGCGCGCGGTCACCTCGCCTCCGTCCGGCGTCTCGCAGGCGCCAGAGCTGGTGCTCCTCGTCCCAGGTGCGCGCCATGACCTCGCTGTTGAAGCGCAGGTGGCGGCGCAGGCCGTACTTGTCGGCGTAGCCGTCGATGTAGGCCTTGACCTCGTCGCCCTTGGCGAAGACGCGCGACCAGTCGGGCTTCAGCTCGTAGGAGAACTGGTAGGCGAAGGTCGGGGATGTCCACGCCGACGCCGGGGTAGGTGTTGTCGCGCCACGTGCCGCCGACGTCGTCGGCGCGCTCGAGGATCACGAAGTCCTCGATGCCGGCCCGCCGCAGCGCGGCGCCCATGCCGAGCCCGCTCAGGCCCGGCGCCGATGATCGCGACCTCGTGGTCGGGCGCCATCAGGCCGGGACCGGCACTGCCGGCCTCCGGAGCGCCTCGCCATGCGGCCGACGCCGAGCACGAGCCCGGCGATGCACAGCCCCCAGATCAGGGCCGTCAGGCCGATGCCGAGCGCCCAGAGCCAGCCAGCGACGTCGCCCTTGGTCTCGCGCAGCACGATCAGGTTGTCGTCGCCGAAGGGGCGATTGAACGAAGCCGGAGCCGGGAAGCTCCGCGCCGGAAGACTCCCGCATCGCGCGCTCGAGCTCTTCGGCCGTTGCGACCGCGGGCAGCGTCTGCTCTGCGTTGGGGAGGCCGCGGTCCACGGGAAGGCGCATCGCCACGGCGCCGCGCTCATGGCCGCGGTTCAGCCGCAGCCCGACCTTCCACCTGCCGCCGAGCGGGATCGGCTCGGTCGAGCGATAGACGCCCTCTCCCACGCGTTCGAGCCGGTCCACGACGCGGTCGTCACCGCCCGCCCAGGCGAGGATGTAGAACCAGTTCGCGTCGTCGGCCGCGTCCGGCGGGTCGAGGCGGACGGTGGCGAGCGCCTCGCGGTCCGGGCCCGACTTCACGTCGGTGAGCTCGATCTGGGCGCGGGCGTCGGGCACCTCCCGGCTCGCGCGCGCCGACGCAGACCGCGATCAGGAGAGCGAAAGCGCCGAGGCAGGCGATCCGCGCGACGCGCGGCGGGGGAGATCGCCGCGCATCGCGGAGGCGAACAGCGCGCCCAGCAGGCCGCCCGCGACGCCCGCGACCGCCGCGTAGATCAGGCCCTCGGGGAGCAGCGCGTCGGTCCAGGGCAGCGGCATCGCGATCTGCGACCAGCCGTACTCGGCCGCGAAGCCGACCGTCCCGCAGAGAAGCCCGGCGAGGGCGCCGAAGGCGAGCGTCCGCGCGGCGCGGGTCGAGCCGAGCGCGAGCAGCTCGACACAGACGGCGCCGGCCGAGCAGCAGCGGCATCGACGGCGCTGACACCCCCGCAAGAACGGGGACGATGATCCCGGTCGCGCGGATGACCGCGTAGACGGCCCAGGCGCCGAGCGCGCTGCCCGGGCCGGCCCATGCGCGCGCGGCGGTGAAGATCAGCCCGGCGAAGGCGGCGAGCAGCAGCGGCTGCCAGACCTGGCGGTAGAGCGGGACACCCCAGTCGTACTCGGCGAGGTACAGCTCGAGTCCGCACAGCAGGCCGCCGAGGAGCGCCACGCGCAGGAGGCGCCGCCAGGCGACTCGGCCAGGGGGCCGCCGGCGTCGCGGAAGCGAGCGTTCTGGACATGCGCGCGATGCTGCCCTCCTTCAGCAGCACGAGCATCCCGGTCACGGTGAGCATCCCGCCGAAGAGGAAGACGAAGTGCGTGGGGGACCAGAGCGTCACGTCCTGGCCGAAGATCCGGTGCCAGACGTCGTCGAGCGCCAGCGCCGACAGGCCGAAGCTCATGCAGACCACGAGCAGCACGGCGCCGATCGGCACGCGCCAGCCGTCGGTGATGCGGACCCAGGCGGGAGTCGCGTCCTCCTGGTCGGCCATGCCGAACGCGATCACCCCGGCGGCGAACGTCGTGAAGATCCCGAGCAGCAGCGGCCAGTGCCCCGGGTTCCCGAGCGGGCCCGTGTCGCGGCCGTTGTCGACGTGGTAGCCGATGTCCCAGAGGCCGCCCCACATCGCGGCGAGCAGGCCGACGGTCGCGATCACGACTGGGAGCGCGGCCCAGCCCGGCACACGCAGCGCCAACGCCGCGACGCTCCGGCGTTCTTGAGCACCTTCGTCCGGCCCGTGCGATGCGCATGAGCCAGCCAGACGACCGCTCCGGTGCCGCCCAGGTAGACGACGCCGAGCGCGACCAGCTGATCGACCTGCGCTCCGCCCGCTGTGCTCGCGGCGATCACGCTTATAAGTTAACAACTTCTGTTAGCTTGTAAACCCATGGCGCAGGCGACGAGCGAGCGAATCCTCGACGCGGCGGTCAGCAGGCCGAGGAGTTCGGCGTCCGCCGGTTCACGATCGGCGATGTCGCGCAGCGCGTCGGCGTCTCGCGCGTCACGGTCTACAAGTACTTCCCGGGCAAGGACCAGCTCGTCGATGCCGTCCTGCAGCGAGAGATGCGCCGCTTCCTCCGCGACGTAGATGCGGCAGTCGCGCCGTACGACACGCTCGAGGAGCGCCTGGTCGAGGGCTTCGTGTTCGCGCTCGGCTGGCTGCGAAAGCACCGCCTTCTGAACCGCTTGCTGCGGACGGATCCCGAGCTGATCGTCCCGAATCTCACGGTCGGCGCGGGGCCGGTGCTGGCCGCCGGGCGCGAGTTCATCGCCAGCTTTGCGCGCCGCGAGGCCGCTGACGGCAGCCTGCCACTGGCGGACGACGAGATCGAAGGCGTGAGCGAGCTCCTCGCGCGCGCCGTGCTCTCGTTTCTGCTCACACCCGATTCGGTCCTCGGGATGCGGACGCAGGCCGAGATCAGGGCGTTCGCCGAGCACTACTCGCGCCGACGTTGCAGGCGCTCGCTGCTCGTTAGCCAGGGGATCCTTACAGGGGCTTGGCTATCGTCCTCGCGTCGTGGCGTGGAAGAAACGGATCAACGACGCCCTCTCGAAGACGACCGGCTACCACCTCGAGAGGGCGGTGCCCCGATCTGCCCCGAAAGGCGGCAAGCGCCGCCGTGGCCGCGGCCTGCGAAAGGGGGATCGGCTCGTCAAGGCGCCCGTCTTCGTCATGTGCACGCTGCGCTCCGGCTCGACGCTCCTGCGCGTCCTGCTGAACACCCACTCGAAGATCCATGCGCCCCACGAGATCCACCTGCGCTACATCTCGGTGAACCTCGACCGCAAGTGGTCCGAGCGGTCGATGAAGGAGATGGGGCTCGACGCTGAGACCTTGCGGTACCTCCTCTGGGACCGGATCCTCCAACGCGAGCTGTCGAGCGGCGGCAAGCCGATCATCGTCGACAAGACGCCCAACAACGTCTTCATCGCCGACGAGTTGCGGGCGTGCTGGCCGGACGCCAAATTCATCTTCCTGCTGCGCCATCCCGCGGCGATCGCCGAGTCACGCCGGAACTGGTTCAAGGGGCGGCCCGACGCCTACGACGCGGAGGCGAACTTCGATCTCATCCGCCGCTACTGCGAGGCGCTCGAGGCCGCGCGCCAGAACTACGACGGCATCACGGTCCGCTACGAGGAGCTGACCGAGAACCCGGACAAGGTCACCCATGAGATCTGCGAGTTCCTCGGCGTCGAGTGGGAGCCGTCGATGCTCGATTACGGCAAGCAGGAGCACGGCCGGTACAAGTCAGGCCTCGGCGACTGGTCGGAGAACATCAAGTCGGGCGAGGTCCAGAAGGCAAGCCGCCGCCGCCCGAGACGCCGGAGCCGCTGCGCCCGATCGCCGCGAAGTGGGGCTACCTGACGGAGGACACCCCGGCGGTTCGGGCCTCCTGAAGTTCCGTGAAGAGCTCGTCCCACATCGGGCCGATCGCGTCCATCTTGAAGTTGCGCCCGGTCTCGGCCGCGGCCGGCCCGCAGCGATGACGTAGCTCGTCGTCCTCGATCATCCGCAGCAGCGCCTCCGCGAACCCGTCGATGTCGCCGAGCGGGACGATCAGGCCGTTCTCGCCGTCGCGGATCATCTCGGCGGGGCCGGTCGGGCAGTCGAACGCAACCGGCGCCATCCCCTTGCTCATCGCCTCGCACAGGATGAGCGGGAATCCCTCGAAACGGGAGCTGAGCGCGTAGATCGACGCGCTCGACATCTGGTCGGCCATGTCGGGGCACGACCCCGGCAGCTCGATGTTCTCGAGGCCGAGCTCGGCGACCTGGCCCTCGAGCCGCTCGCGCCAGTTGCCCTCGCCACAGATGCGCAGCTTCCAGTCGGGGTGCTTCGCCTCGACCTGCGCCCACGCCGGGATGAGCCAGTCGAAGCCCTTCTGCCTGGTCAGGCGCCCGGCGGCCAGCACGCGCTTCGCGTCGAGGTCGGCGGGGCCACCGAGCTCGCGCGCGGAGTTGGGGATCCTGACCAGCTTCACCTTGCCGTTCAGGTGCCGGTCGTAGTCCTGACGAGCGCCCTCGGTCAACACGGCGAACGCGTCGAGGTGCTTGTACAGCCCGGGCATCGCGGCGTTCAACTCGGGCTTGTGCGCGCCCAGGTGCATCTGCTCCTGGCCGATCATGATCAGGCCGGGGGGCCGCAGCAGGCCGGCGAGCAGGTTGAGCGCGGGCCGGGTGGTGATGAGGATCCCGGTCCTCCGCCGCAGCTTGCGCACGAGCCGGATGTCAGAGAGCAGGCTGAAGCTGGTGGACCAGCGGTCGCCCGGGTGCACGAGCACGCTGGGGAGGCGGGCGAGGAGCGCGTTGACGCCGCGCGGCTGGTGGCCCGGACGGAGGTCCTCCATCGCATGGACCGGGACGCCGTCGGGGTGCTCGAAGAACGGCTCGTCGCGAATCCGCCAGAGGCCGATGATCTCGATCTCGCGCTTGCCCTCGAGGTACTCGGCCAGGTTGAGCATCGCGCGCGTGGTGCCGCCCTTGCCCCAGCCGCTCACCGTCAGGATCGTCACACGCGGGGGGTCCGTGTAGTCGCTCTTGCGTGGTTTCGCGCGCACGTAGCGGACGAGCAGCCCCCGGATCCCGCGCGCGATCGCCCGGGCGGGAGCGGCGTTCAGCGCGCGCTCGCCGAACCCTTTCCGCCTCGCCGCGGCCTTCTCGAGCTCGCTCGTCTTCTCCACTTCGGTCATTGGGCGCGCGGAGGTTAGGTAATTTGACCCTATGGCGGAATCGGAAGGGCCACGCAGCGTCAAGATCGGCGCCGACGAGCGGACCGGCTGGTCGTCGGAGCGCCCCCGCCGCAGCGGGCAGCCCCCGCGACCGCCCGACATCTCCGTGCGCTGCAAGGTGCTGCGGCCCGCCGAGGAGATCCGCTATTCGCCCGGGAGCCTTCTCCTGATCGCGTCGGCGTCGGAGGCGGACCGCGAGGCGCTCGCCGAGCGCGTGGTGGAGCAGAAGGGCGCGCTGCTCTCCACGACCAAGGTGCGCGAGCTGCTCGCCGGCCGCGTGCCGGACGATCAGATGGACGCCCGCACGACGGAGCTGCTCTCCGCGGCGGCCGCCAAGCGGCTGGGCGCGAACGAGAGCACGGTGATCGTGACGAGTGGCCTCGAGCCCGAGGAACGTGAGCGGCTCGCCCGGATCGCGGCGGAGGCCAAGCGCCCCCGCCACCTCATCCTGCTCGAGACCGCACGTGACCAGGTGGCCGAGGACGACCTTGCTCCGCTGAACGAGCTCCGGCGGCGGCTCGATGCGGGGGAGCTCGGCGCCGAGGGGTTCGACACGGCGCTGCGGCTCGGCGGCGACTCGATCGGCGAGCTGAAGCGGATCGTCTTCCGCCCGGCACCGCGGGACGATTAGCGACGACGTCGACGTAGCGGTAGTCGGCGCCGGCCTCAGCGGCCTGAGCGCGGCAAGGAAGCTGAAGCGGAGCGGCGCATCGGTCGTCGTCCTCGAGGCGAGGGATCGCGTCGGCGGGAAGATGCACACGGTCGAGATCGACGGCTGCCAGGTCGACCTGGGAGCGCACTGGGTCGGGCCGACCCAGCGCCGCGTGCTCGCGCTCGCCGACGAGTTCGGGATCGAGGTCGAGAAGCAGTACCTCGACGGCACGCACCTCCTCAACCTGGCCGGCGAACGGCGAACCTACAGGGGGAACATCCCGCTGCTGTCCCCGCTGGCCACGCTCGACACGGGCGTTGGGATGGCGCGGGCCGAGCTCCGCCGCCTGCTCGTGCAGCGCGAAGCGCCGTGGCGCAGCCGCGGAGCGGGGCGGCTCGACTCGTACACGCTCGCCCACCACATGCACGGCCTGCGCACGGACGGCGCACGCGGGATGTTCACCGTCATCGCCCGGACCGTCTTCGGCGCCGAGCCCTCTGAGCTGTCCTACCTCTACTTCCTCTGGTACGCGCAGTGCGCCGGCGGCGTGATGCAGCTCACCGATTTCAAGGGCGGCGCGCAGGACGCGCACCTGCATGGCGGGCACGCAGCAGATCTGCGAGCGGATCGCTGCGAGAGCTGGGCGACGACGTCCTCCTCGGGTCGCCCGCGACTGCGCTCAGGCACGACGCGAAGGGCGTCTCGATCAAGGTCGGGCGGCGTCGCGTCAAGGCCGCGAAGGCGATCGTCGCCGTGTCGCCCGCCGTTGCGGCGCGCATCGAGTACGAGCCGGGCCTACCGGCACGCGAGGCGCTCGGCCAGCGGATGCCCATGGGCGCGTACATGAAGGGCGTTGCCATCTACGACCGCGCGTGGTGGCGCGATCACGGGCTGTCCGGGATCGCCCTCTCCGACCGCGGCCCGGTGCAGATGACGGTCGACGCGAGCCCTCCCGGCGGCACACCCGGCGTGCTGATCGGGTTCGTAACGGGCGCGCCCGCGCGCGAGGTGGCCGCGCTCGAGGGCGAGGAGCGCCACCGCGTCGTGCTCGACGCGATGGCGGCCGCAACCGCACCCGAGGCGGCGAGCCCGCGCAGCTATCGCGACTTCAACTGGCTCGAGGAGCCCTGGAGCCGCGGCGGCCCCGTCGGGCTGATGGGACCCGGGACCCTGACCGGACTCGGCCCGGTGTTGCGGGAGCCGGTGCGGGCCGGTCCACTGGGCCGGCACCGACACGGCGACCGAGTGGAACGGCTACATGGAGGGCGCGATCCAGGCGGGCGAGAGGGCAGCGGACGAGGTGGCGGCCTCCGAGGCCTAGGCCGCGACCTTCTCGACCCGGTAGCGGCGGGTTCCGCCCGGCGTCTCCACGGCGGCCTCCTCGCCCTCGGCCAGGTCAAGCAAGGCCTCGGCGACGGGCGACTCCGATGAGAGCCTGCCCTGACCGATGTCTGCTTCGGTAGGCCCGACGATCGTCCACCTGTGGACCTTGTCCGTCGCGAGGTCGCGTACCTCGGCGGTCGTCCCGAAGCTGAACGTCCCGCTGCCGGCGTCGGCCTCCACGACGACCGCGTTCCGCAGGCGGTCGCGAAGGCGGAGGATCTTGGTCTCCAGGTGGGCCTGGTCCTCCTTGGCGATGTGGTACTCGGCGTTCTCCTTGAGGTCGCCCAGCGAGCGCGCCGCCTCTATGCGGCGCGCCATCTCGTGGCGGCCCGTCGTCTCGAGCCCGTGGAGCTCCGCCTTCAGCTCCTCGAGGCCCTTTGGCGTGATCGACTCGCCTGTCATCCCCCGGACGCTAGTACGCTCGTGCCGTGGGCGTGATCAAGGGAGACCGCTCTGTGGAGGTTGACGCACCGATTGCGCGCTGCTTCGAGATCGCGGCGAACATCGAGGCGGCACCCGAGTGGCAGGGCTCGCTCCAGGACGTGGAGGTGCTCGAGCGCGACGCGGAGAAGCGCGCGACGCTCGTCGAGACGAAGTCCGACGCGAAGGTGAAGAGCGTCCGCGCGTTACTGCGGTTCAGCTACGAAGAGCCCACCCGCATCGAGTGGGTCCAGGAGAAGGGCGACACGAAGGCGCTGCGCGGCTGGTGGGACTTCGAGGACCTCGGCGACGGCCGGACCCGCGCCACCTACGCGCTCGAGACGGACCCGGGGCGCGTGCTCGGCATGCTGCTGCGCGGCCCGGCCGAGGCGGCCGTGCGCGACTTCCTCCTCGGCGGCGCGGCCGAGGGGCTCAAGCGACAGGCGGAGAGCTGACGATGGAGCCGACGGCCAGCCGGAATCTTCAGGACGTGAACGTCACCGAGCGCGAGCATTGGGAGGACGGGCCGCCGTACGAGTTGTTCAAGCGGCTGCGCGACGAGTGCCCGGTGCACTGGACCGACAAGATCGGCGAGTACCCGAACGAAGCCGGGTACTGGTCGGTCACGACGGCGGACGACATCCACACCGTCAGCCGCGACTGGGAGACCTACTCGTCCGAGCTGGGCGGCGTCACAGCGGTGACGGACATCTTCCCGCTCGAGCTGACGCGCGCGATGTTCATCGGGATGGACCCGCCCAAGCACGACCGCGTGAAGGCGCTGTTCCAGAAGGGCTTCACGCCCAAGCGGATCGCCGACCACGAGGACGAGATCCGCGCGATCACCGTCGAGGTGCTCGACCGGCTCGAGGGCAAGGACACTGCCGAGCTCGTCTTCGACGTCGCCCAGCCGGTCGTCTCGCGTGTGATCGGCAGCTTCATGGGCATCCCGCCCGAGGACGACGCGCTGTGGGCCGACCTCATGAACGCGGCGCTCGGCGCGGGCGACCCGGATCTGAATCCCGGCGGCATCGAGAGCGTCGTCGCCGAGATCATTCCCGAGATCTTCCGCCGCTGCGGCGAGATGATCGCGGCGCGCAGGGAGAACCCGACCGATGACCTGACGAGCGTGCTGGTGCACGCCGAGGTGGACGGGCAGAAGCTCGAGGAGCACGAGATCGTCATGGGCTTCTTCCTGCTCGTCGCCGCGGGGAACGACAGCACGAAAGCCACCTACTGCAGCGCGATGAAGGCGCTGATGGACCATCCGGAGGAGCGCCAGAAGCTCCTGGACGACCCGTCGCTGATCCCGAGCGCGGTCGAGGAGGCGCTGCGGATGTTCCCGGCGTTCGCACACTTCCGCCGAACCGCCACGTGCCCGGTCCACCTGAACGGCGCGGACATCGCGGAGGGCGACAAGGTCGTCATGTGGTACGTGTCGTCGAACCGCGACGAGACGAAGTTCGAGGACCCGGAGCGCTTCGACGTCAGCCGCAGCCCGAACGAGCACCAGGCCTTCGGCGCCGGGGGCCGCCACTTCTGCCTCGGCACCGCGCTGGCGCGGCTCGAGCTCAAGATCCTGCTCGAGGAGACGCTGAAGCGCTACCCGACCATGGAGCAGGCGGGTGACTCCGCCTACGCGGAGTCACCCTTCATCAATCAGCTGAAGACGCTGCCGGTCCGGCTGAATCGCTAGCCGGCCTGCGCGGCCATCTCGGGGGTTATCCCGAGCTGCTGCATGAAGCCGGCGTTGTCCCAGTTGTCCCACGTCTCGACGATCTTGCCGTCGGCGTCGAAGCGGTCGATCGAGTTTCCGGTGATCTCGACCTTCCTGTGCGTGGCCGGCGTGCCTTCCAGCTCGCCATCGTTAGTGCCGCGCACGGTCCAGCGCGTCGCGCACCTGTCCTCGGTCGCGAAGACGTCCTCGAACGTGACGTGCATGTCCGGCATCGCGGTGCGGTACCTGTGGACGCGCTCCTTGAGCACTTCGGTGCCGTGCATGTCATCGGGCTCGGCGGGGTCGTGAGAGACGATGTCCGGCGAGCAGAGCTCGTCGATCACGTCCACCTTCCCCTGGTTGAAGGCCTCCTCGACGACGCGCTTGGCAGTAGCTGCGTTTGCCTCAGCGGACATACGAGCTCCTTTCGGTAGGGGCGAGTCCTCCCACCGTCGATCCTACGCCTGGCAGCGCACCCGGACAAGTCGTGCTTCAATCGATCGCATGAGGCGGATCTGGCTCGGGCTCGCGCTGTGCCTCCTGGCTGCGGCGCCGGCGCAGGCAGCCGAGACGAAGTACTCGGTCGCGAACGGCTGCTTCGAGGTCGGCGGGCAGTCTGTCCGCTTCAAGGCGACGACGCTCGCCGAGTACCTCCTCTACACGCAGGACGGGAGATACATCGCCGCGGGTGGCGGCGCGGTCGACGAGCCGAGCCCGAGCACCGAGTGGGAGGCGACCGACGCCGACGGGCAGGTCACGCTCAAGCCCAAGGAAGGCGATGGGAGCCTCACCGTTGGCAATGCCACGACGGGCTGCGCCGAGTTCCCCGAGATCGAGGTGAACGCCACGGGCACGCCCGCGGGGTCCAAACCCTGGGAGCACGTACGCGGCCTTGTCGACGGCCACATGCACTGGATGGCGTTCGAGTTCCTCGGTGGGTCGGCGCACTGCGGCCGGCCGTGGCACAAGTACGGCGTCGAGTACGCGCTCGTCGATTGTCCCGACCACTCGGCAGGCGGCGGCTGCGGGGCGGTGCTCGAGAACGTCCTGTACGGCAGCCCGGCGCGCTGCCACGACGCCGGCGGGTGGCCGACGTTCACCGGCTGGCCCGACCCGCAGTCGCTGACGCACGAGAACTCGTATTACAAGTGGGTCGAGCGGGCGTGGCGCGGCGGCCTGAGGATCTTCGTGAACCTGCTGGTCGAGAACAAGGCCCTCTGCGACCTCTATCCGATCAAGCGGAACGGCTGCAACGAGATGGACAGCGCGCGCCTTCAGGACCGTGACCTGGCAGCACTCCAGGACTACGTCGACGCCCAATACGGCGGACCCGGCAAGGGATGGCTGCGGCTCGTGGACGATCCGTTCGAGGCTCGCCGCGTGATCAACCAGGGCAAGCTCGCGGTGGTGCAGGGGATCGAGGTCTCGCAGCTCTTCGACTGCAACATCTACAACGGCCAGCCGACCTGCTCGAAGGAGATGATCGACGAGTCCATCGACGAGCTGTACGGGATGGGCGTGCGCCAGATGGAGCTCATCAACAAGTTCGACAACGCGCTCGCGGGCGTGGCCGGCGACGGGGGCGAGACGGGCGTGGTCGTCAACAGCGGCAACAAGAAGGAGACGAACCGCTACTGGGACATGCGCACGTGCTCGGTGGGCGAGGGCGACAAGGAGCAGCCCGCCCTCCCGCGCGACGTGCTGATCGGGAACGGGCTCGCGGCACTGCTTCCGCCGGGCACCGCGCCCGTCTATCCGGAGGCGCCCCATTGCAACTTCTACGGCCTCAGTGACCTCGGCGAGTACGTCGTCCGCCAGCTGATGAAGCGCGGGGTCATGATCGACCCGGACCACCTCTCGCAGGCGGCGCGGGACGAGGTGCTCGCGATCGTCGAGGCCCGGCGCTACCCGGGGATCATGTCGAGCCACAGCTGGTCGAACGACCAGGACTACCCGCGGATCCTCGCCCAGGGCGGCGTCGTGACGCCGTACGCGGGCTCGACGACCGGCTTCGTCGACCAGTGGAAGAAGGTGCGCCAGGGTTACAACTCGCGCTACTACAACGGGTTCGGCTACGGCGCCGACATGAACGGCTTCGGGTCGCAGGGCCTGCCTCGCAACCCTGAGGACAACCCGGTCCAGTACCCGTTCCGGTCGTTCGACGGGTCGGTGACGCTCGACCAGCAGAAGAGCGGCGAGCGGGTCTACGACATCAACACGGACGGGATGGCCCACTACGGCCTCTACCCGGACTGGATCGAGGACCTGCGCATGATCGCGGGCGACCAGATCGTGGAGGAGATGGGACGCGGGGCGGAGGCGTACCTGCAGATGTGGGAGCGCTCCGAGGGGATTCGCGCCGCGTACAAGTGCGCGGCGGGCGGCGGCCGCTTCACCAGCACTTCGCTCAAGCGGGCGCGGCTCGGCCAGACGGCGCCGCGGCTCCTGAGGGCGCGCGGCAAGCAGCCGCTCACGCGCGGGCGTGCGTGGAAGTACTGCGTCCGCGAGCCGCGTACGCGCCGCCGCGCGCGCGTGATCGCCGTCTTCAACCCACGCGGGCGGGTGGCGCTGATCGCGACGGACGCGCGCAGCCACCGCGCCGGCGGCGTCCAGGTGCGCGACCGCCGGAAGGGCAAGGCGATCCAGCTGAAGCGCGCCGGCAAGCGAAGCCGCTTCGTCTACGGGGTACGCGACGGGCGTGTCCGGTACGTCGCCGTCGCATCGAAGCGGGTCGGGAAGAACCGGGGGGCGCTGCGCCGGTACCTGCGCCTGGCGGGCCTGCGTTAGGGCACAATCCAGGGCGATGAGGCGGGGGGTTCTGGTCTGCGCGGCAGCGCTGCTGCTGGTCTTGCCTGGCGTGGCCTCGGCTGCGCCTGTCCTGGGCCGTGAGGTGCCCGCGGGCACCAGCGAGACCGAGCGGCTGCGCGATATGGCCCCCAGCGCAAAGACGGTCGACGGAGCCATCACCGACTGGCGCGGACGCCTGCCGGGCTTCGGCGGCGCCGTCCTCTACTCGCGCGGCGAGCTGCTCTATCAGGACCACCTCTTCGACGCCTACGGGGCCGACGACGGACGCGATGCGCAGCGGCTCGCGGTCCACGACCCGCTGATGGCGGCGCTTCCCGAGACCTACCGGATCGAGCCGGCGCTTCAGAAGAACCTGCCCGGCGAGTTCGGCGTGCCGGTGCCGGAGCAGTTCAACTACAGCACGCACTACGGTGACCTCCCGCACGCCGACCAGGCTGATCTGACCGAACTGCGCCTGGCCGCGTCGCCGGACGACCTGTTCTTGCTCGCGCGGACCACGACGATGCTCGAGGGCTCGCCGGGCGGAGACGCGCCGCCCGTGCGCAGCGCTCTCCTCGTCCTGATCGACACCGGCGGCGACGCCACCGAAGCGCGGCCGGTTCCATTCGGCGCGGGCATCGAGACCACGAGTGCCGACAAGGCGCTGCTCCTCGTCGAGGACCGCGGGTGGCTGGCCGACCTGCACACGAACGAGATCTCTCCGCTGCCTGCGGGATCCGTGGCGACGAACGCCGCGGGGTGGGACAACGCGATCGAGGCGAGCGTTGCCCGCGAGGCAATCGGCGACGTGCAGGCCGTAGCGGTGGCCGCCGGGATCGCCGACCCGGGCGCGGACGAGCTGAAGGACCTCGGGCTTGGAGCGAACCTCGCGAACGTCGCATTCCGCGCCGGCGAGCCGGTCCGTGACTGGTGGGACAAGCGCCAGGCGCTCGCGCTTCTCGAGGGGACGATCGACCCGTTCTTCCAGCCCGTCGAGCTGGGACGGCTGACGTCGGGCGCGAGCGAGCGCTGGACGCCCGGACCCGGCTACCACGAGCGTGTCTTCACCTCCGACGAGGCGATCTCGGAGGAGCGCGGCCGCGAGGGCATCCTCCAGCACTACGGGATCTACCTCCCGTCGGAGCACGATCCCGGGACCAGTAGCCCGCTCCAGTTCTGGCTGCACTGGCGCGGCGGGTCCGCGAACGAGGGCGCTGCGCTCGCGCCGAAGATCTTCCACGACCTCGGCGAGAGCGTGCAGACGATCGTCGTCTCGCCGCGCGGGCGCGGAACCTCGCGCTGGTACGTAGGCAAGGGACACGTCGACTTCCGCGAGGTGTGGCGTGACGTCCATCGGCGGTTCAGGATCGACAGGGCGCGCACGTACGTCGCCGGGCACTCGATGGGCGGCTGGGGCTCGTTCCTGCTCACGATCCTCTACCCGGGCCGGTTCGCCGCCGCGCTGCCCGCGTCGCCGCCGGTCACCCAGGGCATGTGGACGGGGCTCGACTTCGCGGGCTGCGACGACTACGAGGCTGGGGGCTACACGCCCTGCTACGGCGGCGCGAACGACGGCGACGCGCGCGTCCAGCACACCCGCCGCCTGCTCGAGAACGTCCGTCACGTGCCGTGGGCGATCTATCACGGCGCGGCCGACGAGCTCGTCCCGGTCTCAGGCGTCACCCGGCAGGTGGAGCGGCTCGTGCAGCTCGGCTACCGCCACCGCTACTACCTCTTCCCTGCGCAGGAGCACTACGGCCCGCCGATCACCGACGAGTGGTCCGAGGGGGCGCAGTACATGCACCGCTTCGAGCGTCCGCGGAACCCGGCACGGGTGACCTACATCCGCGACATGCCGTTCGAGCGCGCGACCGAGACGATTCAGTCCGATGGCGTGCCGCTCTCGTTCTCGTTCGACCGCGCGTACTGGATGTCGCGCCTCGAGCCAGCGGATCCCGAGGCCGGTGTGGCGACCTTCGACGGCACGTCGGCGGCGATCTCCGAGCAGCCGCACACCGCCGTCCCCGAGGCGGGCGGTCCCGCTGCCATCGGCCAGACGGGCCCGTTCGTGATGACTGGGATGCAGTGGCTGACCGGCCTGGCGGGCGAGGCACCTGCGCCGGCGAACGACTTCACGGCCACGCTGACGGGCGCCCGCGGCGTCCGCCTCAATCTCGAACGGATGGGGATCGACGTCACAAAGCCGGCGACGGCGACTATCGAGACGGACACGCCGCTCGTGCTCGAGTTGCGCGCCGACTGGGGACCGGGCGAGGGTCGCGTCAAGACCTTCGAGCTGCCGGCCGGCAAGAACGAGCTCGAGCTACAGCCAGCCGGCTAGGCCGAGCCCGACGCCGAGCGCAAGGTCGACCGCGGCGAGCGTGCCGATCACGCGCAGCTGGCGCCTGCGGTCGTCACCCATGTCGTAGACCCACGCGGCGATGGCGAAGAAGGTCATGTAGCCGAACAGGACGATCACCGGGAACGTCTCGGTGTTCCACCACCAGTACTCCCACGTGAAGTAGCCCGTCCATTCGAGGAACAGCTCGACGACGACGCACAGGGTCGAGAACGCGACGATCATCGGCAGGCGGTAGCCCGTGGGCGGGAGCGACTTGACGAACACGATCCCCGAGATCAGGAACAGCAGGCAGATCTCGATGTTCAGCCCGATCAGGATCAGGAAGCTCGTGTCGCCGGTGACCGTCCAGAGCGGCGCGCGGTCGGTGGCGTGGAAGATCGCCGAGTTGACGAGCTCGTTGAACCAGTCCATCAGCCAGAACGCCAGCCCGGCCAGGATGATGTCCCAGCGGCGGCGCTCCACCTCGACGGCGTAGACGTACATGCAGAGGCCGAGCAAGGTGACCGTCGACCACTGGAAGGTCTCGCCGTCGCGCAGGATCTCGAGCGCCTCTTCGGCGGCTTCGGTTATCGCGAGAACGTCCAACCGAGCTCTTCGACCGTGACCTCGTCACGCGTGGCCTGCACCGTGACGTCGGTGAACTTGCCGTCCTCTTCGACCGCGCCGTACTGAGTCCGCGGAACGTCGTCGAGCCCGCGACCCCGCGCCTGCTGGCGCAGGCCGTCCACATGGTGGAGCAGCAGCCTGCGGCCGTCCTTTCGGATGCGCGCGGGCGAGCAGTAGACGTTGAAGTTCAGGAGGTCGCCGTAGCGGCGGTTCTCGCTCCGGCCGAGACGCTTCGCCGACGTGTCACGGCGCGGGTTCTTCAGCCGCTCGGCCGTGAGGGGAAGTCCGGTGGGGTGGAAGGTCCAGCCCTTGCGCCGCGGGTCGGCGATGTCGCGCTCCCAGTAGCCCGTCTCGCCGCCGCGCTTGCCCTCGACGCGAAGAATGCGGTGGATCGATCCCGTGTCCGTCTTGTGGATCGAGATCGTCCGTGTGATCGCCCCGGGGATCTTCGGCTGCTCGGTCCAGCGCTCCGCGGGGAGCTGGATCGGCGATCCGTCGCCCTTGCCGCGCTGGTCCTCGTACGAGTACTGGAAGAAGACCGGGTCGTGGCCCGAGATGTCGAAGTCGTAGAGGCGCGTGAACATGTCGCCGCGGCGGCCGATCACGAACACGAACGAGCCACTCGACGACAGGTTCACCGCCTTGAAGCGGCCGCGGTGCGGGCCGCACATCTCATAGCTCTCGTCGAGCGGGAGCCACGGGTCCCAGAACGTCATCCGCTGCCCCCCGCGCCGCAGGCCCCAGATGTGCGAGACCTTGCCCGACCCGATCGCCGTCCGGTTGCCGGCCGGGTCGATCCAGCTCTCGTCCTCGAGCGGCGAGATCACCGACCACGACCACACCTTGGCGTCCGGGAGCGTGTAGCCGGGGCCGGTCCAGAACGGCGTCCCCCAGCGATTCGTCCAGTTGAACGCCGAGGCGTCCTTCAGCGCGCTGTCCATCGTGTAGATGCGGCGCGACGTGTCGAGCGCGATCAGCTCGTCGTCGTCAACCGAGATCGACGCGACGCGCCCGTCGAAGCACAGCGGCAACGGCATCTGGCGCCACGGCGCGGTCGACTCGCGGGCGCGGGCGTAGATCCGGCCGTCGCGGGTGGCGAACTCGTACAGGCGGTTGAAGCTCTCGGTCGAGGTGCGGAGGTGAACCTGTGCCGGCAGTAGCCCGGCCGGCGCCTCGGGCCAGCTGGCCGGAGGCTCGCCGCCGGAGTCCGCGGGCACGTGGTCGGGCAGCCCCGCGCTACCGCCCTGCAGCGAGCGGCAGCTCTGCTCGACCGCTCCCTCCTCGACCGGATCGGTCGGTTGTTGCGCGGGCGCGGCCGCGGCTCCGAGCAGCGCGATGAGAAGGCCAGCCACCGGCGCGCTTCGGTGCATCGCGCGAGTGTTGCACGGCGCTACATTCCCGCGCTCCAATGGCCCGCTCGCTGATCCTCGCTGCCGTCTTCCTGCTCTCTGCCGCAGCGCCGGCGGTCGCGAGCGAGCTCGTGACGCTCGATGCGCCGAGCAGGCACGTCGATCCGGGCACCGCCGCTTTTGGCGGCGAGGAGCCGCACGAGCTGAAGGTCAACGTCCTGTTGCCGGACGGCTACCGCCCGCGCCGGGCGTATCCGCTGCTCTACCTCATGCACGGCGCCGGCGAGAGCCACCGCTCGTGGGCCGACCCGGAGAAGGGCGACGTGGCGAACACGCTCGACGGGCTCGACGCGATCATCGCGATGCCCGAGGGCGGCTTGAGCTACTACACGAACTGGTGGAACGGCGGCGAGCGCGCGAACCCGGGCTGGGAGCGCTACCACCTGGACGAGGTGATCACGCTGCTCGAGCGGCGGTTCAGGATCCGCCGTGCCCGGCGCTGGCACGCGATCGCCGGTTTCTCGATGGCCGGCTTCGGCTCGAGCTTCCTGGCCACCCAGCGGCCAGGCTACTTCGGGACACTGGTCCCGATGTCGGGGCTGGTCTCGATCCGCCGCCCGGAGGTGGAGCAGGGTCTGTCCACGATCAGCGGCGTGCCCTACCAGGACGTATGGGGCCCGTGGGACGGGTTCTACGCCGAGGGACACGATCCGATGACGCTCGTGCCCAGCCTCGAGCACACGAAGGTGATCCTTCGGACCGGGAACGGGGTGCCGCGGCCGGGCGTGCCCGCCGACGAGCGCGATCTCGCGAGCGGGGCGCTCGAGGCGTATCTCCTGACGCAGAACGAGGAGTTCGCCGCGGCGCTGCGGGAAGCGGGGGTGGACGTGGACTATCGGTCGCACGAGGGCGTGCACGACTGGCCGTACTGGCGCGAGGACATCGCGGAGGCGCGGGAGATCGGGCTGTTCCGGCGCGTGCCGCGTTCGCCCCAGCGGTGGGTCTACTCGACGGTCGCGCAGCGCGGGCGCGCGTGGGGCTTCCGGTTCAGGTTCGACGCGCCGCCGGAGGAGCTCGTGAGCTTCGAGCGGCGCGGCTCTACGCTGGTGGGTACGGGCTCGGGCCGGGTTGTGCTTCGGCGACGAGGGACCTGCGCGATCCGCAAGACGCTCCCGTTCGAACTCAGGATCAGGCGAGTGCCATGCCCGGCGCGACCTTGACCTCGACGAGCTGCGGGCCGTCCGCGGCGAGCGCGTCCGTCAGGGCCTGGTGCAGCGCGTCGCGGCCGTCGACGCGATTCGCCGCGACGCCGTAGGCCTTGGCGACCTCGGCGGACTCGAGCGCGGGGAGGTCGAGGCCGGGCGAGCCGGTGACCGCCTCCATCTCCGCGAACCACTTCAGGATCGCGTACTCCTCGTTGCGGAGCACGAGCACCTTCAGCGGCACCTCGTAAGCGGCGGCAGTCCAGAAGGCCGTCACGGCGTACTGCACGGAGCCCTCGCCGATCACGCAGACCACCTGGCGGTCGGGCTGGGCGAGCTGCACGCCCACCGCGGCCGACAGGCCGAAGCCAAGCCCGCCGCCTGCCCCGAAGAAATAGGACCCGGGCTTCGAGAGCTTCAGCCGGCTCCGCATCGCGAGCGTGCTCGATGGCGACTCGAGCACGAGGATCCCGTCATCCGGCCAGACATCGGCCAGGACCGCTGCCGCTACGGACGAGCTGATCGGGTCCGACTCCTCGGGATCGCCCGGCGGCCACGGCGGGTCCGGCGGCTCGCGGTCGGACTCGCCGACCTTGAAGTTCAGGACCTCGAGCGCGAGCGCCGGGTCGGCCAGGATCGCGTCGCCCATCGGGGCGCGCGCGGCCTCGTCCGGGTCGTTCGTGATCTGGATCAGCTCCGTCTGCTCGCCCAGCAGCGGCCCGGGGATGTTCGGGTAGTAGGGGAACACCGAAGAGCCGACCACGAGCACGAGGTCGTACTCCTTCAGCGTCTCGCCGGCCGGCCCGATCGCCGGCGGCAGGATTCCGCGGAACAGCGGATGGCTCTCGGGGAACCCGAGTCGCCCGCCTCCGGGCGCGGGAGTGGCCCAGACGGACAGCTTCTGGCTCTCCGCGAACTTGACGGCGGCGTCCCAGCCGCCGCACATGTCGATGTCGGGCCCGGCGACCAACGCGGGGTTCTTCGCCTTACCCAGCTTCTCGACCAGGTCGCCGACACGCGCCGGATCGGGGCCCTGCCGCCCGGCCACGAGCCGCTTCGTCTGATGCGCCACCTCGTCCGCGTTCACCTCGCCGTCCCAGTCGTCGAACGGGATCGAGACGAAGACCGGCCCGCGCGGCGGCAGCGATGCGAGGTAGGTCCCGCGCGCGATCGCGTGCGGGACGTCCTCGGCGCGCGGCGGCTCGTAGCTCCACTTGACGAGCGGATGCGGCATGCGGGCGGCATCGCGATTCGTCAGGTTCGCCTGCAGCGTCATGAGCGACCGGCTCTGCTGGCCGGCCGTGACGAGCAGCGGCGTCTTGTTCGCCTGTGCGTTGAAGATCCCGCCCATGCCGTTGCCGACTCCGGGCGCGGTGTGGAGGTTGACGTGGCCGACGGTGCCACTCGCCTGCGCGAAGCCATCGGCCATACCGACGGCGACGGCCTCTTGAAGGGCGAGCACGTAGCGGAAGTCGTCGGGGAACTCCTTCAGCATCGGCAGTTCCGTCGAGCCCGGGTTGCCGAACATCGTCGTCATCCCGCGCTCGCGCCACATCTCGTAGACGGCTTCGCGTGCGTTCATTCCCGCGGAGCCTATGCGTTCGAGTCGCGCTCGGTGCGAGGTGCGGGCACACCCGCGCGCACGGCTTCGAGTTGTGCTGCGAACGCCAGGCCGAGGAAGAGCGCGACCGCCGCGGCGAACGCCCACAGCAGGACGCCGATCGTGCCTGCGATCGGCCCGTAGGTGGCGCCGAAGTTGTCGGTTGCCTCGATGTAGAGCTTCAGCACGCCCATGAATGCGAGCCACAAAAGGGCCGATACGGCGGCGCCGAACGCAAGCCAGGACCAGTCGGGCTGTCGCCGCCGCGGCGCAAGCTTGAAGAGGAGCGCCACTGAGGTGACGACGAGCGCCAACCCGAGCGGCCAGCGCACGACGGCCCAGACGTCGTTTAGCCCTTCGTCCCACCCCACATGCTCTCGTATCGCTTCGCCGCCGACCAGAACGATCAACGAGAGGAGCGCGCCGACCCCCGCGGAGAAGGCGAGGACCGTCGCCACGCCGTACTTGTGCAGGAAAGGGCGGTCCCGCTCGACGCCGTACAGCCGATTCGCGCCGCGCTCGACCTGGGCCATGGCGGTTGCGCCGGCGATCATCGCTGCAAGAAAGCCGGCGATGACCGCGGTCTCACCGGACTCTCGCCGAGCGCTCGCACTGCCGTGCCGCAAGGCGTCGGTGAGGATCTCGCCGGCGGCTCCGGGCGCGAGGTCGTCGACGGTCTCGGTGACGACCCGCGTGAAGGATTCCTGATCGAGCGCCGCCGCGAGGCCGACCATCGCGATCAGCGCGGGTAGGAGCGTCAGGGTCGCCTGAAAGCGAGCGCGCGCGAATGGCTGAAGCCGTCCGCGGCGCGGAAGCGGGTGATGGAGTCGAGCGACGAGGCGCCGTCTGCCGACGCGTCGGAGCGTCTCGATCGCCTCGTCGCCCTCCAGCTCCCCCTGCGTTTGTGGAACCGCGGTGGCGGTGCTCACGCGAGCTCGGGCTGGTGAACGCGCACGTGCTCGTCAATCGTCTCGCGAACCCACTGCTGTGTCGCCTTGTCGGCCATCCGGTACCGGCCGAGCAGCTCCTTCTGGCCCGTGAGCGGCAGCCCGGCGATCGTCCAGGACACCGCGAAGCGCTCGAACAAGAGCTCCGTCCTGCGCCGCCACATGTCGTCGGCCGACGCGGCCGCGCCGCCGGCCGGCTCACGCAGCTTGGATTCTGTCCCGCCGGACACGCGCTCGCGCAGCGTCAGCACGTTCCCGTCGGCATCGGCGTAGTCGAACGTCGGCGCGGAGCCGCTGACCTTTCCTCGCTTGCGCGCACGCTTGCCCACTGCGCCACGATGGTGCCACGACGCCGTAGGATGCCGCGCTGATGCGCAGGGGCATCGGCATCTTGTTGCTCGTCTTCGCGTGGGCGGCGGGGACGGCCCATGCCGCAAACGGCCCGACGATCCAGGGCTACATCCCGGTGTCCGACGGTGTGACGTTGGCCTACCAGGTGGTCCTGCCGGACCCGGCGGTCTACGGCGACGGTCCGTACCCGACGCTGTTCGACTACTCCGGCTACGGGCCGGGCCGCACGGTCAACTACAACCTCGACGAGCGCTTCGGCTCGCTCGGCTACGCGATCGCCGGCGTGAACATCCGCGGGACCGGATGCTCCGGCGGCAAGTTCGACTACTTCGAGGAGCGCCAGTCGATCGACGGCGCCGAGGCCGTCGAGTGGCTCGCCGCACAGGACTGGAGCGATGGCCGGATCGCGATGGTCAACAAGTCGTATCCCGGTATCACCCAGCTCTTCGTCGCGGCGCAGCGGCCCGAGCACCTCGTTGCGATAGCACCGGGCCACGTCTTCGGCGACCTGTACCGCGACGTGCCCTTCCCCGGCGGGATCATGAACGAGACCTTCTCCGGCGGCTGGAGTCTGGCCGTGCAGCCGTCCGGCTCGATGCCACAGGCGCTCCAGGGCGTCGCCGGCGGCGATCAGGAGTGCGCTGCGAACCAGGCTGAGCACGGCGAGAACGCGCGCTACAACCCGTTCGTCCAGGCGTTCGAGCACCTCTACGACGACGACCTCTTCCGCGCCCGCTCGCCGTACGAGTTCGCAGACCGGATCGAGGTCCCGACCTTGCTGGTCGAGGCGTGGCAGGACGAGCAGGTCGGCTCGCGCGCGACGAACCTCGCCGAGCGATTCGACCCTGGCACCGAATGGCGGATCCTCGCGTCGAACGGCACCCACGGCGAGTACTACACGGCGCCGGCGCAGGCCGAGATCAAGCGCTTCTTCGCCCACTACATCCCGTCGCAGGGCAACCCGGCCCCGCCGGAGGAGACGAAAGCCGATTACGAGGCCGAGCCGCCCGTGATCGTTCACTGGGAGAAGCAGGTCGAGAACGGGGACGCGCCTCGCTTCACGACGCTGCACAAAGGGTTCCCGCCGAAGAATCACAAGGTGGCACGGTTCTACCTCCGCGACGGTGGCGGGCTGACGAGCGAGGCACCCGCCGCCGGCGATGCAGAGTCGACGTCGTACTCCTACCTGCCGTACGCCGGCACGCACAACCAGATCTGGACGAGCGCGCCGCCGGAGGGGACCACCGCGACCTTCACGACCGACCCGCTGCGAAAGGACCTCGCCTGGCTCGGCTCGGGCAGCGTCGATCTCCAGCTCGCCTCGACGGCGCCGGACACCGACCTCGAAGTACTCGTCACCGAGGTCACGCCTGACGGGAACGAGGTCTACGTCCAGCGCGGCTGGCTGCGGGCGTCGCACCGCAAGCTCGACCCGGCGCGCACCACCGAGACGCGCCCCTACCAGACGCACCGCTCCCAGGACGCGCAGCTACTGACCCCCGGAGAGCCCGCCGAGATGAGGGTCGAGCTGTTCCCGACGGGCCATGTCTTCCGTGCGGGCAGCCGGCTCAGGATCTGGATCGAGGCGCCGGCGACCATCTCCGGCCTGTGGGGCTTCCTCTCGCTCCCCGTCCCGGCGCAGAACACGATCTTCCATTCACCGGCGCGGGTGTCGTCGCTCGCGCTCCCCACAGCGCCCGGCGTCGATGCGCCCGAGGCGCCGGCGTGCGGCAGCGTCACCAGCCAGCCCTGCCGCACGGACCCGCTCGGGTAGAGGAAGCTTCACGGCCGAGGGAGCCGTGGATTCTCAGACCATCAGCCTGATCACTGTGCCGTTCTTCACCGGCGCGATCGGGTACGTGACGAACTGGAGCGGCGTCTGGATGCTGTTCTGGCCGCTCCGGTTCAGGGGTGTCAGGCTGCCGGGCCTCGCAAAGCTCGCGAACATCCTGCCGCGCAGGGTCCAGCAGATCCCCGGCGTAATGCAGGGCGGCGTCGGCTGGCAGGGGATCATCCCCTCGCGCGCGGCCAAGATGGGCTCGATCGCGGTCGACAAGGGGATCGCGAAGCTCGGCTCGACCTCCGACTTCTACAAGCAGCTCGATCAGGAGAGGGTCGTGGAGCACGTGCTCTCGAGCATGCGCGGCGACATCCGCGACATCGTCGAGCGGATCATGCAGCGCGAGAACCCGCGGCTGTGGAACGAGCTGCCGCCGCGATTCCGGGAGGCGGTCCACGAGCGGGTCCAGCAGCAGCTTCCCGCGGTCGTCCGGGAGGTCATGGAGGACGTCGGTGACAACATCGAGCACCTGCTCGACGTGAAGCTGATGGTGATCAGGCGGATGGAGGAGCAGCCCGAGCTCTGCAACCGCGTCTTCCTCGAGGTGGGGAAGAAGGAGTTCCGCTTCATCATCAACTTCGGCTTCTTCTTCGGCTTCGCGATCGGCATCCCGACGGCGATCCTCACCGAGGTGATCTTCCACGCCTGGTGGCTGCTGCCGATCTGCGGCGTCCTGATCGGCTACATCACCAACTGGCTGGCGCTGTGGATGATCTACGAGCCGATCGAGCCGCGGAAGCTGTTCGGGCGCTTCACGATCCACGGGCTGTTCATCCGCCGCCAGCCAGAGGTCGCCGGCGTGTATGCCGGGATCATCGCGGACGACATCATCACAGTGCAGAACATGGGCGAGGAGCTTCTGCGCGGCCCGCGCTCGGACCGCACGCGCCAACTCATCGAGGCGGCACTCAGGCCCGCCGTCGACCGGGCTGTGGGGCCGGTGCAGCCCGCCGTGCGCGTCGCAATGGGGACGAAGGAGTACGACACGATTCGCGACTCGGTCGCCGAGGAGGGCGTCGAGTACACCATGACCCCGCTCACCGACGAGGAGTTCAACCGCGAGCAGTCGGAGCAGGTACGCGAGCTGATCCACGAGCGCATGCTCGAGCTGCCCCACCGCGACTTCTCGGAGATGTTGCGCTCGGTGACCAAGCAGGATGAATGGCTGCTCCTGCTGCACGGCGGCGTGCTCGGGTTCGTCGGCGGGCTCCTGCATCTGCTGTTCTTCGGATGACATGAGCGAGCAGCGACAGGACGACAACCTGCTTCGCGCCGCTCCTTCGCTCGCGCGGATGGTTGTGACGGCATGGATCCGCGGGCTCGCGGTGGAGCGCGGACGTAGCGCAGCACGCGCTTCGGGCTGGCGCGCGGACGAGGAGAAGCCCGAGGAGACCAGCAGGAGGCAGGAAACGACACGTCGGCGCGCACGCTTCGCGAACGGGGCGCGGAGCTACTGCGGCTGTCCGCGGACGTCACGTACGAGGAGGACAGCCACCCGGCGTATGCGCGCATCCTTGACGTGATGGCGCCCGACGAGGCGCGGATCCTGCGACTCCTGATGGAGAACGGCTCGCAGCCGTCCGTCGACGTCCGCAGCGGCGGCCCGCTTGGCGTGGGTGTCGTGGCCACCGAGCTCGTCGCGCCCGGGCTCACCATGATCGGCGCCGAGGCCGGGGTGCGTCACCGGGATCGCGTCCCCGCGTATCTGAACAACCTCTACCGGCTCGGGCTGATCTGGTTCTCGCGTGAACAGGTGGGCGACCACCTGCGCTACCAGGTGCTCGAGGCGCAGCCCGAGGTGGTTGGGGCGCTCGACGAGGCGGGGCGCGGCTCGCGCACCGTCCGTCGATCGATCCACCTGACCCCGTTCGGCGCGGACTTCTGCTCCCTGTGCATCCCACCCACGACCGCGGAGTTCGATGCGCTGCGACAATCGGTGGGTGACGACTCGTCGCCCGATGGCGATCTTGGCGCTGGCAGTGGCGCTGGTCCTGCCGACGCTGGCCGAGGCAGCGTCGAAGGCCCGACCTAGGGCGTTCGCCTCCTGCGAGGCGGTCGGGGACTACGCGCGCAAGCACGCGCTTCGGATCGTCGGCCCGAGCGGGCTGCCGGTCAGGTTCGGGTTCGCCGTCGCCGAACAGCCCGAGACGGGAGGACCGCGCGAGGAGCCCACGCCGATGACGCCCCAGGAAGGGGCGGTACGCGACGGCGATGGCGTCGACTACTCGACGACCAACGTGCAGGAGGAGGGCGTCGACGAGCCGGACATCGTGAAGACGGACGGCAAGCGCCTGTACGCGATGGCCGGGAGCACGCTGTACGTGTTCGACATCCGAAGCGGTGAGCCGGAGCTTGTCGGCTCGCTGACGCTGAAGGGATACGGCCACGAGCTGCTCGTCTCCGGCGATCGAGTGCTGGCGCTGACCACCTACTGGGACGACCCGGTGCTCCAGCCGCAGCCCGCACAGGAGGACTTCGCCCCCTACCCGTATCCGTACCCGGAGCCCGCGACGCGCCTGTTCGAGATCGACGTCTCGCAGGCGGCTGCCCCGAAGCTCCTGAACACGCTCACCGTCGAGGGCTCATACGTGTCGGCCCGCATCCGCGACGGAGTGGCGCGCGTCGTGATCGCCACGCCGCCGTCGCCGTGGCCGGTGGACGAGAACCAGCGCCGTACGATTCGCGCGGACGCCGCTCTCGACGTGGATGCCGGACGGCGTGCTGCGCGATCGCGTGCGCGGCAAGCGCCGGACCAAGAGGATGGTCGCTTGCGACGACGTCCGTAGGCCGGTCGTGTTCTCGGGCCCCGGCATGCTCAGCGTGCTCACGGTCGACCTCGCGCAGGGGCTGAAGCCGGTCGACTCCGACTCGCTCATGACCGACGCGCAGACGATCTACGCGTCGAAGCGCAGCCTGTTCGTGGCGACCGAGCGCTGGTTCGACCCGGCCGTGAGCGATCCGGAGCGGCAGGTGGACGCGGGGCGCTTCACGGCGATCCACAAGTTCGCGCTCGATCCCAAGTCGGCTGAATATCGCGGGTCGGGCGAGGTGCGCGGCTTCGTCCTGAACCAGTTCGCGCTCTCGGAGCACGATGGCGTGCTGCGGGTTGCGACCACCGACCAGCCTCCATGGCGTGCGAACGCCGAGCAGCGCGAGAGCGAGAGCTTCGTGACCGTCCTCGGGGAGAAGCTGGACGAGATCGGCCGAGTCGGCGGTCTCGGACGCGGCGAGCAGATCTTCGCCGTGCGGTTCCTGGGCGAGAAGGGCTACGTGGTCACCTTCCGTCAGGTCGACCCGCTCTACACGCTCGACCTGTCGAACCCGCAGAAGCCGGCCGTCCGCGGCGAGCTGAAGATCCGCGGCTTCTCCTCGTACCTGCACCCGATCGGGAACGACCTGTTGCTCGGCCTCGGCCAGGACGCGAACGAGCAGGGGCAGACGCAGGGCACGCAGCTCTCGCTGTTCGACGTCTCCGACCTGAGCGCGCCGAGGCGGATTCACCAGCACACGCTCGGCGAGTCGAGCAGCTCGGCAGCCGAGTACGACCACCGCGCCTTCCTTTACTGGCCGCCGACCAAGCTCACCGTGATCCCGGTGAGCGCCTACAAGCCTGAGGACGAGTTCAACGGCGCCTTCGGGTTCCGAGTCGAGCGCGACAACGGGATCAGCCAGGTCGGCAGCGCCGAGCACGAGGGCGGGTACATCCTCCGCTCCCTGGTTGCGCATGGCCGCCTGCTCACGATCTCCGACCGCGGCGTCCTGGCGAGCACGCTCGACACGCTGCAGCCGGTCAGCTTCGTCCCGTTCGGTTAGAGAAGCTCTTCGACGCGCTCGATCGGCCGTCCGAGCACTGCTCGGTCACCACGCTCGATGACGGGGCGCTGCAGGAGCGGCGGGTGCTCGGCCATGAGCTTGATGATCTCGTCGTCGGATAGGTCGCGGCCCTCGACGTGCTCCTTGTAGGCCGGCTCGCGCTTGCGCAGGAGGTCCGCCGCGGAGCCGCCGGTCTTGCGCACGAGCTCGCGGATCTTCTCCTCCGGCAGCGGGTCGACGTGGTAGTTCACGCGCTCGAAGTCGATCCCGCGCTCCTCGAGCAGCGTGACGAGGTTCCGGCAGGTGGTGCAGGTGGGCTTCTCGTAGACCGTGATGTCGCTCATGTGCGCAGGTCACCGTACTAATGGCTGCGCAGCGTTGTGCAAGATCTGGCATTCTCTCGTCGTTCTCTAGGAACCAAGCCTTGCGCTCAGGGGGTTGCGCGCGGGCCCATCAGAACTCGGGAGGTTCATCAAGTGCAGCGCAAGTTCTTCTCCGTCCTCGCGACCTCGGCCGTGCTCGCATGCGTGGCCGCATCACCCTCGAGCGCCGTCGTCGGCGGGTCCGACGCCGCGCCAGGCGAGTTCCCCTCGGTCGCCGAGATCACCTTCGGCGCCTTTGGCTGCACGGGAACGCTGATCGATTCAACCCACGTGCTGAGCGCGGGACACTGCGGCTCGGTCACCGGCGCCGCCGTCGCGAGCCCGGTCGGCTGGCCCACCCCGCTGATCGACGTCCGAATCGGCAGCAACAAGCCCGGTCAGGGCGAGCGCGTCCCGGTCTCGTCGGTGACGATCAGCCCCGACTACCTCGGGCTCACCCAGCGGAACGACCTCTCGATCCTGACGCTCTCACGCGCATCCGTGCACGCGCCCACGCCTGTCGCGGGCGCCGGCGAGCGCTCGATCTGGAGTGCCGGCACGCTCGCGACCATCGCGGGCTGGGGTGCCACCGAGGAGGGCGGCAACGCGCCGGACACGCTCCAGAAGGCGCAGGTGCCGATCACGACCGACGCGTACTGCGCCGACGCATACGGCAGCTCCTTCGACGCCCAGACCATGGTCTGTGCCGGCTTCCCCGAGGGCGGGGTCGACACGTGCCAGGGCGACTCAGGCGGCCCGCTGTTCGCCGGTGGCCGTGTCGTCGGCGTGACGAGCTGGGGTGAGGGCTGCGCGCGGGCGGGTCGCCCGGGCGTCTACGCGCGTGTGGCGGACACCAAGCTGCGCACGTGGGTCGAGTCCGTGGCGCCGAACGGCGTCAACTGACCGGCTAGAGCGGCGCCTTGTCCCGGGCGCGCCGGCCCAGGCTGGCGCTCTTGTTGGTCGCCTTGCGGCGAGCTCGAGAACGGCTTCTGAAAGAGCCGTCCGAGCGGGCCCGGCGCTTTCGAGCCGGCTCGCTGGCCGACACCGAGCGACTTGTCGACGCCCCGCTGAGGGCCGTGTGAGAGTCGCGGCAAGAGGAACGCGAGCACGAGCAGCAGTACGCATATTCCGGCGATAACGATGATTGTCATGTCGCTTGTTGTGCCCCGTTCGCGGCCGGTTACAGTCGCCAAATGAGCGATTTACGCGAGCGCCGCGAGGCGATCGTCCGCGAGCACATGGAGTCTGAGAACCGGCACGACTTCGACACGACGATCGACACGTTCGCCCACCCGCGCTACGAGATCATCCCGACGGGCGACGTCTATGACGGCGAGGAGGAGGTCCGCGGCTACTTCGCCACCACGCGCGCCGCGTTCCCCGACCAGAGCAACGAGATCGTCGAGCTGCACCACATGGACGACGGCGTCGCGGCCGAGTTCACCCTGAGAGGCACGCACGAGGGCGAGCTGCGCGGCATGGAGCCGACCGGAAAGTCGTTCGAGTGCCGGATGGTCGCCCTGTTCCTCTTCGAGCCGGACTCAGATCGGATCGTTTGCGAGCGGGTCTACTTCGACACCGCGACGATACTGGCGCAGCTGGCGTCCTGAAGACATATCGTGCCGCGCCGGGATGCGCCGAATCGCCTGCTTCTGCCTGCTCGTTTTTGCCGCTCTGACCGCACCTGCGGTCGGCCAACCCGTGGCTAGAGCGAGCGCCGCTCAACATCGCCCACCAGGGCGGTGAGGAGGAGGTCCCGAGCGACACGCTCTACGGCTTCAAGACGGCGCTGCCGAAGGGCGTGGACGTCCTCGAGCTCGACGTCCACCTGACGTCCGACGGCCACGTCGTCGCGCTGCACGACACGACGGTCGATCGCACCACCAACGGCACCGGCACGGTCGAGCAGATGACGCTCGCGCAGATCAAGGAGCTCGATGCCGCCTACTGGTTCGTGCCGGATGTCGGGACGTCCCACAGCCGCGCGTCCGAGGAGTACGTCTTCCGCGGTGTAGCCAGCGGCGAACGGCCGCCGCCCGAGGGCTTCGAGCCGAACGACTTCACGATCCCGACGCTCGACGAGGTCCTCACCGCCTTCCCGGACACGCTGATCAACATCGAGCTGAAGCAGTCGAACTCGACCGGGCGGTTCGAGATGGCGGTCGCCGACCTGCTGCGGAAGCACGGACGCGTGGACGACGTGATCGTCGTCTCGTTCCTCGATCACTCGCTCGAGGTGTTCAAGGCGCTGGCGCCCGACGTGCACACCGCTACGGCCACGGTCCAGGCGGGGCTCTTCTGGGGCAGCTCGCAGGGGCCGCTTCCGGGCGCGCCCAACCCGCGCCACGTCGCCCTGCAGGTCCCGATGAACCTGGTGGCTGACGTGACGACAGAGGACTTCGTGAAGAACGCGAACGCGAACGGCCTGGCCGTCCACGTCTGGACCATCAACGACCGGGAGACGATGGAGCAGCTGCTCGACTGGGGCGTGCAGGGGATCATGACCGACCGTCCGACGCTGCTCGAGGAGATCCTCCAGGCGCGCGGCGTGGCGATCCCGTAGTAGCTTCGCCGCCGTGCGACTCGCGGTAGTCGGAGCGGGCCCCGCAGGACTCGCCACCCTCCGTGCGCTCAGCGCGCGCGGCTTCGACGCCGTCGCGTTCGAGCGGCGCCCGTGCGTGGGCGGCGTGTGGGCGCTCCACGACCACGAGCGCCCGACGGCGGCGTATCGCTCGTTGCACCTGATCACGAGCCGCGACCGCACCGTGTTCGCCGAGCTGCCGATGCCGGAGGGGACGCCCGACTATCCGAGCCGCGACGCGGTCGGCCGCTACCTCGAGGGCTACGCGGCGAAGTTCGGCCTGCTCGACAGGATCCGCCTGAACGAGGGCGTCGTCAGCGCGCACCGCACGGGCGACGGGTGGGAGCTCGAGCTCGACAGTGGCAAGCGCGAGCGCTTCGACATGCTCGTGGTCGCCAACGGCCACAACGAGGAGGCGAAGTGGCCCGACCCGGCCTATCCGGGCGACTTCGAGGGCCGCCAGCTCCACGCGCTCGACTACGCCGAGGCGGACGAGTTCCGCGGCCAGAACGTCCTGGTCGTCGGGATGGGGAACAGCGCGATGGACATCGCCACCGACATCTCGCTCGTCGCCGACCGCACCTACCTGTCCGCGCGGCACGGCACCTGGGTCATCCCGAAGCGGCTGCTCGGCAGGCCCGCCGACCAGATCATCAAGCCGTGGGTGGCCGTGCACGTCCCCTGGCGGATCCGCCAGCCGCTGTCGCAGTTCCTGCTGCGGCTGACGGTCGGCCCGCCGGAGCGCTACGGCCTGCCGGAGCCGAGCCGCGGCCTCTTCCAGGACCACCCGACGATCACCGACACGGTCCTCAGCCGGATCAGCCACGGGGAGCTCACGCCGAAGCCCGGCATCGACAAGCTCGCGCCCGGCGCGGTGACGTTCACGGACGGCAGCGAGGAGCCCGTGGACGCGATCGTCTGGTGCACGGGCTACCGCGTGTCGATGCCGTTCCTCGACGATGCGCTGACCGGGCCCGACCCGAAGGAGCTACCGCTCTACAAGCGGATCTTCCACCTCGACTGCCCGGACCTTTTCTTCGTCGGCCTGATGCAGTCCACCGGCTCCGCATTCCCGATCGTCGAGCGCCAGGCGCAGATCCTCGCCGAGCACCTGGCCGGCGAGTGGCACCTGCCCCCGGCGGCGGAACAGCGGCGCGGACTGCGAGCGCAAGCAGCGCGTACGCGCTCGCGCGCTGGGGCGAGCACGGGCGGCCGGCGATGCGCGTGGACTTCGACCGCTTCATGCACGAGCTCGGCCGCGAGCTCGAGCTCGGGCGCGCGCGGGCGGCAGCGTGAGCCGGCGAGCGCTCGTGACGGGCGCGAGCGGCGCCTTCGGCACCGCGCTCCGTACCGAGCTGCGCGGCCGGGGGTGGTCCGTCGTCGGCCTCGACCTGGAGCAGGACGGCGACGAGGTGATCGCTTGCGACGTCACCGACGACGAGGCGGTCCCGCGCGCGGTCGCGACAGCCGCGCAGCGGCTCGGCGGCCTCGACGTGCTCGTCAACAACGCGGGCATCGGCGGCCCGGCCAGCGCCGGGCGAGCCGCCGAGCGAGCGCGTCCGGCAGATGATCGACGTCAACCTCCTCGGCGCCTGGCGAGTGACGGCGGCGGCGATCGACCACCTGGTCGAGAGCCGCGGTCGCGTCGTGCTGCTCGGCTCGCGCCAGTCCTTCATCGGGCTGCCGTTCGGCGCCGCGCTACGGGATGTCGAAGCGCGCGCTCACCGCTTACGCGGATGCGCTGCGGGCCGAGTACGGCACCCACGTGTCCGTGACGTGCATCCACCCGGCGTTCGTGCGCACGCCGATCCACGATTCAACGCGCGCGGCGGGGCTCCAGCTCGAGGGCTTCTCGACCGAGGAGCCGATCGAGCAGGTCGTGGCGAGGATCGTGGAGGCGTGCGAGGGGCCCAGGCCGGGCCGCGACGTCGCGGTAACGCGAGCTGGCGCGCTGCAGATGGCCGTGGCCCGGCACCTGCCGCGGGTGGTCGACCGCGTCGTGGCACGCAGGCTCGCGAAGCACATCGAGGCCGGCGGGCTCGACGAGGCCGACATCGCCGCGGGACTCCGGGCGCGCCACAGGCGCAGCTAGCTACCGTTCAGGGCGTGACTCGCGTCCTCCCGCTCGCGCTCGCGATCATCGGGCTGCTCGCGATTCCGGCGACCGCCGACACGGGCAACCCATGGCTCGACGAGCGGACCTTCATCAACATGGCCCACCAGGGCGGCGAGGACGAGTTCCCGTCGAACACGATGTACGCGCTTCAGGGAGGCGCTCGCGGCGGGCGCCGACACTCTCGAGCTCGACGTCAACCGCACGAAGGACGACCAGTTCGTCGTCATGCACGACTGGAAGGTCGACCGCACGACGAACGGCACCGGCTACACGACGGATCTGACGCTCGCCGAGATCCAGCAGCTCGACGCCGCGTACAACTTCATCCCCGGCCGCAACGCGGTCGCGGGCCAGCCCGAGTCGGAGTATCCGTTCCGCGGCGTCCGCACGGGCGCGAAGCCGGCACCGGACGGGTACAGCGCCGAGGACTTCCGCGTGCCCACCCTGACCGAGGTGCTGGAGGCGTTCCCGAACACGCCGATCAACATCGAGATCAAGGGCCAGGAGGACCAGGAGTCGGAGTTCGTCCGTAACGCCGAGCTGCTGGCTCAGCTCCTGAACGGAACGGACCGGCGCGACCTGATCGTCGTGTCGTTCAACCAGCCCGCGATCGACCGCTTCCACGAGCTCGCGCCCGACATCGACATCGCTCCCGGCCTGAACGGGCTGGTGGGTTACTTCCTCAACGGCGAGCCGATGCCTAACGCCGATGCGGTGGTGGCGATCCAGGTGCCGACCCGGTTCGGCGACCTAGAGGTGCTGACGCCCGAGCGTGTCCAGCAGGCGCAGCGGGCCGGCTGGGCCGTGCACATCTGGTTGTCGGGCAACGAGGAGAACAAGCGCGTCTACAACGACATCCTCGACCACTGCGTCGACGGGATCATGCCCGCGCGGCCCGCTGCGCTGGAGAAGGTGTTGCGAAAGCGCGATGTCGTTCGCCCCGGCGGCGAAGGCACCGACCCGTGCAGCGTCGGGGCGCGGCGAGCGAGCCTCACCGACGATGGCGACGCGCGGATCCTGCTCCGACGGCGCGGCCTCGAGCCGGTCGCGTACCGAGGTCGCGTGCAAGCTCCTCACCCGCAAGGGGAAGCTGCCTCGGCAGCGCGCCCTTCCGGATGAAGAAGGGCAAGGACCGAGCGCGCGCAATCGTGGAGCTCGATGCAGGACGCACGGCGGGTCGTCGCCGTGGTGCGCACGAAGGGCGCCCGCGGCGAGCCCGTCCGCAAGCCGGCTCAGGCTGCGGGACTGAAGCTGATCGGCAGCTCGTGCAGCCCGTGCACGCCGAGCGGCGTGTCGTAGACGGGCTCGCCGGCGAGCTCCAGGTCCTTCATCCGCGGCGCCAGGAACGCGAACGCCTCCTGCAGCTCCGCGCGCGCGAGGTTCGCGCCCAGGCAGAA
The DNA here is from genome assembly GCA_963846865.1 of uncultured Thermoleophilaceae bacterium. Lineage (GTDB taxonomy): Bacteria > Actinomycetota > Thermoleophilia > Solirubrobacterales > Thermoleophilaceae > DASPHG01. The sequence continues at coordinate 33,495 of CAWJXU010000012.1, forward strand.
GTGCGGGCCTGCCCCGAACGTGAGCGCCTTGGCGCGGCCGCGGTCGGCGGTGATGTCGAAGTCCTCGGCGTCGGTGTAGGTCTCAGGGTCGTGGTTGGCCGTGAGGGCGCACGCCAGCACGACGGTGTTCTCGGGGAAGTCGATCCCGCGGTACTCGACGTCCTCGAGCATGATCCGCGCCGTGAGCGCCGTGATCGGCTCGTAGCGGAGCACCTCCTCGGCCGCCGCGGGCGCGAGCTCCTCCGGGTTCTGCGCGAGCAGCTCCCACTGCTCCGGATTTGAGGCGAACAGCCGGATGCCGTGCGCGAGCTGCGCCTGCGTGGTGTCGACGCCGCCCACCAGCACCGCGCTCACGAGGTGGCCCATCTCCTCCTCGGTCAGCCGGTCGCCGTCCTCCTCGGCCTGGATCAGGTAGGTGATCAGGTCGTCCCTCGGGTCGCCCTTGCGCTTCTGGATCAGGTCGTCCACGTATTCCACGAACTCGGTCGAGGCCTGCTCGAGCGTGGGCAGCATCGTCGCGATCGCCACCGGGTCGAACTGCTTCTGGATCAGGTTCGCCCAGTGCCCCAGCTGCGGCGCGTCCTCGAGCGGCGACCCCATCACGCCCGCGATCATGCGCGCCGGGTAGGGCTTGGCGAACGCGTCGACGAACTCGCACCCGCCGTCCGCCGCGACCGCGTCCCACATCTTCTCGAGCTCCTGCCGCATGAGCGGGCGCAGCTTGTCGGCCTCCTTCGGCGTGAAGGCGTGCTGCACGAGCTTGCGCTGCCGGCGATGGTCGTCGCCGCGCAGGTCGAGCAGGTTGCCCTTCATCCGCTCCCACATCGGGCCCTCGGTGACGCCCTGGACCTCGAGCATCAGGATGCCGGGGAAGTTGGCCTGCGGCGTGCGCATGAAGAACGACACCGCCTCGTGGTCGAGCACGATCCACCCGACCGGGTCGGCGCGGGCGATCCACGAGTTCCCCGCCAGCCCGAACATCACCTCGTGGAAGCGGGGGCCGGTGATCGTCTCGTCCGTGTAGTCCCACTGGGGGACGTCGAGCTCTGCGAGCGCCGCCATGGTGGGAACTATGACCGCTAAAAGTAGTTTGCTAGGCTAATTAGCGATGCAAACGAAAGCGCCAGATGCGCTTGAGCTCCCGTCTCGGCTACGCCTCGCGATCGCGCGTATGGCGCGACGCCTGCGGCAGGAGGCCGGCGACGAGCTCAGTCCGTCGATGATGGCCGCGCTCGCGACGATCGAGAACCACGGCCCGCTCGCGCCGAGCCGGCTCGCCGAGCTCGAGGGGATCCAGCGCCCGACGGCCACGCGAGTGCTCGGAAGGCTCGAAGAGGAGGGCCTGATCGAGCGCTCCGCCGACCCGAACGACGGCCGCGGCGCGGTCGTCCGCACGACGAGGTCAGGCTCCGCCCTGCTGAAGAAGCTGCGCTCGCGCAAGAACGCCTACCTCGCCAGGCGCCTGCGCGAGCTTCCGGATGAGGACGTGGCCGCGCTGGAGCGCGCCGCGGAGGTGCTCGAGCGCCTCCTGGACGGCGAGCGCCGGTGACCGCCGCGCTAAGACGCTCAGTCACCTCGCTGCAGGTCCCGAACTACCGCCGCTACTTCATCGGCCAGGTCGTGTCGGTCAGCGGCAACTGGATGCAGATCGTTGCCGAGGTCTGGCTGATCCTGCACCTCACCGGGAGCGGCACCGCCGTCGGCCTCGTGGCAGCGCTCCAGTTCGCGCCCATCCTGCTTTTCGGAGCGTTCGGCGGCATGCTCGCCGACCGGGTGCCGAAGCAGAAGCTGCTCCAGCTCACGCAGGCCGCCATGGCCGTGCCCGCACTGTCGCTCTTCGCGCTCTACGCCACCGGGGCCGTCGAGCCGTGGATGGTGTTCGTCCTCGTCTTCGTGCGCGGCTCGATCAACGCGATCGACAACCCGACGCGGCAGAGCTTCGCGATCGAGATGGTCGGCGCGGATCGCGTGGTGAACGCGGTCAGCCTCAACAGCGTGATCATTCACGCGTCGCGCATCGCCGGCCCGGCGGTCGCCGGCGCGGTGATCTCGGTGTGGGGGGTCGGCCCGTGCTTCGTGCTGAACGCGCTCTCGTTCGTCGCGATGATCGTGGCGCTGCGGGCGATGAACCCGGCCGAGCTCGAGACCGCGCCGGTCGTGACGCGCGAGAAGGGCGCTCTACGCGCGGCCCTGCGCTACGTGCGCGCCACTCCGGCGCTGCGCGTGCCGCTGCTGATGATGGCGCTGGTGGGCATGCTCAGCTTCAACTTCCTCGTCACCCTGCCGCTCCTCGCGCGCTTCAGCTTCGACAAGCCGGCGTCCGGATACGCGTCGCTGATGATCGCGATGGGGATCGGCTCCGTGCTCGGCGCGCTGGTCGCCGGCGCGCGCGGACGTGTGAGCAACCGCCTGCTCGTTCTCTCGTCGGCGCTCTTCGGGGTGCTCATCCTCCTGCTGGCCGTGGCGCCCACGATCGAGCTGGCCGCCGCGGTGCTTGTACCGCTCGGCGCCGTGAGCGTCACGTTCGCAGCGGGCGTGAACTCCGCTCTCCAGCTCGCCGTAACTCCGGAGATGCGCGGCCGCGTGATGGCGCTGTACTCGATCGTCTTCCTGGGATCGACGCCGATCGGCGGGCCGCTCGCCGGCTGGCTGGCAGAAACGTGGTCGCCGCGCGTCGCGCTGCTCGTCGGTGCTGGCGGCGCGCTCGTCGCCGCCATCGTCGCCCGGGCCGCGTTCGCGCGTGGCGAGCCGGCTAGCTCGCCACGCCGATCGGGCAGCTCACGCCCGTGCCACCAAGGCCGCAGTAGCCGTTCGGGTTCTTCGCGAGGTACTGCTGGTGGTAGTCCTCGGCGTAGTAGAACGGCCCAGCTTCTGCGATCTCGGTAGTGATCTCGCCGTGATTCGCTGCGCGCAGCTGCTCCCGGTACATCTCCCGGGAGGCTTCCGCGCGCTCGCGCTGGTCCTCTGAGTTCCAGTAGAGCGCCGAGCGGTACTGCGTCCCGAGGTCGTTCCCCTGGCGCATGCCCTGTGTGGGGTCGTGGCCCTCCCAGAAGATCTGGAGCATCCGCTCGTACGAGGTCTTCTCGGGATCGAACGCGACCAGCACGACCTCGGTGTGGCCCGTCGAGCCTGAGCACACCTCCTGGTAGGTGGGGTTCGGCGTGTAGCCGCCGGCGTAGCCGACCGCGGTCGTGTAGACGCCGTCCGCCTGCCAGAACATCCGTTCCGCGCCCCAGAAACAGCCCATGCCGAACACGGCGGTATCGATCCCCTCGGGGAAGGGCGGCCTGATGGGCGTGCCGAGCACGTGATGGCGGTCCGGCACGCGCATCTCCGCGTCGCGCCCGGGCAGCGCGCGCTCCGGCTCGATCATCTTCTTCTTCTCCCGAAAGAACATCTGTATGGACAGTAGCGCCAGCGGGTAGGAGCGTTTCAATGCGCTGGAGACGCACGGGTTCGAGCCGTGACGTGATCGACCGCCGCGGCGCGCGCGGGCGCGGCGTCGGGCTGCCGATGGCCGGAGCGGGAGGGCTGGGCGGTCTGGGGATCGTCGTCTTCCTGGTGATCCAGCTGATCGGTGGCGGCGGCGCCACCGGCTTCGGCGTCGAGGACCCGTTCGGGGCCGGCGTGAACTCGCCCGAGTACGCCGAGATCCCGCCGGAGCAGGACCCGGACCGCGACCTCAAGGACTTCAGCGCGTACGTGTTCGACAACGCCCAGCGAAGCTGGGAGGAGACGTTCGAGCGCAGCGGCGAGTCGTACCGCCGCGCGAAGCTCGTCCTCTTCAGCGGCGGTGTGTCGACAGGCTGCGGCAGCGCGTCATCCGCCGTCGGCCCGTTCTACTGCCCGGCCGACGAGCGCGTCTATCTCGATCTCAGCTTCTACCGCGAGATGGAGAACCAACTCGGCGCGGCCGGCGACTTCGCCTGGGCTTACGTGATCGCGCACGAGGTGGGCCACCACGTCCAGCAGCAGCTCGGGACGTCCGAGGAGGTTCGGCGGCTCGAGCGGGAGAATCCGGACGAGGCGAACGAGCTGTCAGTCCGGCTCGAGCTCCAGGCGGACTGCTACTCCGGCGTCTGGAGCCACTCGGTGCGGGCGGCCGGCGACCTCGAGAAAGGCGACATCGAGGAGGCGCTCGGAGCGGCCGAGGCGGTCGGCGACGATCGCCTGCAGCGCAGGGCGGGCGGCGGCGTCGACCCGGACAGCTTCACGCACGGGACCTCCGAGCAGCGGGCGCGCTGGTTCGACGCCGGGCGACGAGGCGGGCGAGCCGGCCGCCTGCGACACCTTCTCGCCCGACGACGTCTAGCTAGCAGCCGAACACGCTGATCCGCCCCCTGCGCAGGCGCACGCTCAGGCGGACGATGCGGCCGCCGCCACAGGCTTTGAACGGAAGGGCCGCCTGGACGACGTAGCGGCGCGTCCGCTTCCCACGGATCGTGAGGTCCCAGCGCTTCCCGCGCACGACCGAGCGCAGCTTTTCGCCGCGGAAGAAGGTGCCCTTCCAGCGCCCGCGTGGGAAGGCGATCAGGTCGAGTCGCCCGCGCCGCCGGGACAGCGGCACCGCGCCGCGCCCGGGCCCATACGAGGCCAAGGTGTCCACGTCGGCGGGCAGGAGCGGCAGCACGGAGCCCGCGCGCACCATCAGTGGCAGCTCCTCGAGCGGCGCCGGCACCGTTTCCTCGTGGCCGCCGCGATCACGCGGGCGCGGCGCAGGCGCAGGCCGCCGCGCCGAGGCTTGTACTCGAGCGCACGCCAGAAGTCGACCCAGCGGCCCGGCGGCAGGTACAGGTCGCGCTGCGTCGCACCGGGCTCGAACACCGGCGCCGCCAGCAGGTCCGGCCCGAACAGGTACTCGTCCTCGCGCGCGAGCGAGCGCTCGTCGTTCGGGAAGGCGAGCGCCAGGTGGCGCATGATCGGGAGACCCGTCCGGCGGTAAACGCGGTCGGCCGCCTGGAGGTATGGGTACAGCCGCGTGTGCAGCTTCGCGTAGCGGCGCCAGTTCGCTATCTGGTCGTCGTCCTCGGCCTGCGGCCGCTCCTTCTCGGGGAACGCGACACCGTTTCGCTGCATCCGCATCACGGGCGAGACGGCGCCGAACTGGACCCAGCGCGTCAGTAGCTCGTCGGAGAGCGCGCGCGTGCTGAGCGCGAAGAAGCCGCCGATGTCGGACCCCCACGTCGAAACGCCCGACATCCCGATCGAGAGCGCGGCCTTGATCTGCGACTCGAGGCCGTCGAAGTCCCAGCCCACGGTCGGGTCGCCGCTCCAGACCACCTGCGCGCAGCGTGTCGCGCCGGTGAAGCCGGAGCGCTGGAAGCGGACGATCGGGCGCTCCTGTCGGCGCACGAAGTCGTACGCGGCGCAGTGGTACTGCGTCGGGTAGAGGTTGTGCATCCGCGTGCCGTCCATGCCGTTCGCGTAGTGCGAGTCGAGCGGCGTGTACTCGCCGAAGTCCTCCATCCAGCCGTCGTGGCCGTCCGCGACCGCTTCGGCCAGGAGCTGCTCGTAGAACGAGCGCCCCGCGGGCGCCGAGAAGTCGAACTGGCCGACGTCGAAGCGGTTCGTCGGGGAGCTCGAGTACTGGTACGTGTAGGGGTCCCGCTCGCGTCCGTCGCGAGCGCCCCGGCTGCGGCCGCCTCGTCGAAGCGGGGTTGGTAGTCGGCGCAGATCATCGGGTTGAAGTACGTCGTCACCGCCGTGCCGCGAGCGTGGAAGGCATCCACCCGCTCACGCTCCGCGTCCTGGCCGCCGACGTGGTCGCCGCACGGGAGGTAGTGCAGGTAGGTCTGCATCACGGAGACGGGCGCGTCGGCCTGGCGGAGCTTCTCGAGCTGGCCGACCTGCTCCTCGAGTGAGCCTCCGGGCTGGAACCACGCGCCCCAGACCCACGGCGCGGCTGGTGGGGGCTGGCGGCCCACGTGGCGCGTGAACCGGCGCAGCGTCGCCGCCGGCGTCCCGCCGCCGAACACGCGGAAGCGCAGGCTCCCCGGCGCGCGCTGGTCGGCGCCGGGGTCGTCGGGAGCGGTCGTGACCTCGAGCGACCAGTGCCGCTCGTTGGCGAAGTCGTGATAAGTCGTCTCCTCGTTCTCGACGAGGACGCCGTAGCCATCCGACGAGAGCACCCACGGGATCGGGAAGTACGTCGCGTCGTCGCGATCGCGGTAGCCCTGCGGCGGCACGAACGCCGAGATCACTGTGCGCTCTGCGTCCGGGTAATAGGGGCCGTCCGCCACGAACGTCTCGACCCGGCTGGCGCCGCGGTGGTCGACGTGCTCGGGCCGCTCGCCCAGGCCGTAGAAGCGCTCAGTCGTGCCTGCCAGGAAGCCGATTCCGAGCGCCGTGGCGGCGCCGGGGGCGACCGGCGTGACCTCGACCGCGATCGTGCCGCGTGCTCCGGGTGCGACCCGCACGCGCACCGGATCACCCGGGACGGCGCCGAGCGGGGTCGTCGTCGCCGTGCCCACCTCCGCCACGACGGCGTCGCCGTCGCGGAGGATCGAGGCCGCGCCCGTGGCGCCGAACCAGCCCGTGGAGGTGCGGTACCCGGCCGGCATCGCGCGGCTCTCCGCCGCCACCTCGCGGCCTTCCTGGTCGACGAACGTCAGCGACCACGGGTCGGTCTCGATCTGGGCGCGGAGCGCCGCCCGAGCCCACCGTCAGGGTCTCCGCGTGCGCCGCGGGCGCCAGAGCGAGGAGCGCGAACACGAAGGCGGCAAGACGTTTTGCGCAGGAAATCGTGGGTATCCCATGCGATGTGAGCCTGCTCGACTTCGTCAAGCAAGCGCTCGGGGCTGCAGACGATTCACCGCCTGAACGTCCCATGGCGCAGATCACGATCATTTCCTCGGACTCCGTCAAGCCGACCAGCGAAAGCCAGTCTTCGCTGGCGCAGGGCTAAGCGGACTCTCGGGAAGTCCCTCCGGGACGCTCGGGTCGTTGTAACCGGACGGCGCGACGTCGTTCGGCGCGTCCGCGTGGAAGAGCGACGCCAGGTACTGGATCTGGCCGCGCCCGCAGCCGAGCTCCCACTGCCCGCCGCCGTAGGCGGTGATCCCGCGCTCGGCGCACCAGTCGTAGGTGTCGAGCAGCGAGCGCAGGCCGCCCACGCGTGAGGGCTTGACGTTCACCATCTTCGGCGGGAACGGGAGCGCCTCGATGTCCGCAATCGAATGGATCGGCGCATCCCATGTGATCCGGTCGCGGTGCGGCTGGAGGATCGGGTCCGTCTCGTCGGTCAGGGCGGGGTCCTCGATCCAGGCGTCGGGGAACGCCTCGATCACCTTCGCGTAGAGGTCAGGGTCGGGTGGCTGGTCGACGACCGTTCCCTTGTATTGGCCCTTGAAGTCGACCGAGTCGATCGCGCCCGTCTCGACGAGCTCCGCGATCAGCTCGTCGGTCCACGAGCTCGTCGGGTCGAGCTTGAAGCGAAGCGTCGGATAGCGCGCGAGCCTGTTCGCGACCGGCTCGATCGTGGGCGGCTCTCCAAGCCGCAGTGACGCGACGAAAGTGACCGGCTGCGCGTCGCGGCCGAGCGCCTCCGTCAGCGGGATGCCCTGCTGGCGCAGCGCGAGGTCGAGCGCCGCGCTCTCGAACGCCCAGCGGCGGTAGAGCCGCGACACGTCCCGCACGGGCGGGCTGTCCGAGAAGAGGTCGAGCCCGCCGACGAGGTCGCAGAAGGACCCGATCGTGTGGCTGCCCGCGAGTGGTTGAACCGGCCCGGCGTCCTGCATCGCGATGTGATCCAGCGTTTCGTAGGTGACGTCCTCGCCGATTCCCTCCTCGCCGCCGCCCTTGAGCCGGATCGTCGTCGAGACGCGCGTGAACTCGGGCGAGGCCTCGAACTCCTGCCCCTCGAGCTCGTAGCCCTCGACCTCGAGCGGCAGGCCGGCGAGCTGGTCGAAGGTGCTCACCGCGGGACCTTTCGCGTGCCGCGGCGGAAGCCGCGTCTTCGTCGCGACCGCGCGGCCCTGGGCGACCTTGATCGAAGCGCGACCCCTGCGACCCGTGCGTGCCGTCTTGCCGCCGGCCCTCACGCGCGCGCCGCGCACGGGTGCGATCACGCCGCCGCTCGGAGCGGTTGCGCGGAACACGACGCGCTTACCGCGCCGCTTCGCGCGCAGCTTGAGCTTCGGCCGCGTCTCTGCGCTCTGCTGTGGAGCGGTGCTGTCGCGAACCCCGACCAGGCCGCCGATGACGCCCACGTACGCCGTCCCGTCGGGCCCGATGCTCACCGGCGCGTAGTTGTTGTTGAAGCGCAGCCCCTCGCCCGTCAGGTGCTTCCAAACCGTCTCGCCTGTGCGGAAGTCGAGCGCGGTCAGGAACCACGGGTCGGAGGTGTCGCCCTCGGGGTCCTGCGTGTACACGTAGACGAGGCCGTTGCCCAACGAGAGCTTCGGGACGAGCGACGGCGAGATCTCGTCCGAGTGCCAGACCTTGCGACAGCCCATGCCGTCGGCATCGATGTCCACACGCTCGATGCCGGGCTCGGTGCGCGCGCCAAGCTCGGTGGCGGTCGGGCCGGTGTAGCCGTGGTTGTTCTCGACGACGATCGAGTGCCCGGCGCCGATCAGTGAGTTGTCGGTCGAACCGGCACCCGCCTCGAAGACCGGCTGTCGGCAGATCTCGCGCCCGCCGCCGCGCCGGTAGACCACGACGTTCATCGGGTCCGCGTTGTCCGTGATCGAGACCCAGTTGTCGCCATGGAGCGTCGGCGTGGTGCCGGAGCCGGCGCTCACCTGTCCGGGCTTCAGCTCGCCGGTGTTCTCGTACTCCTTGCGCCACCTGACTACGGGTGCGCCGTTCTCGTCGGCCTGGAAGCGATAGAGGGCGGTCTCGGAGACGATGTAGACGTCTCCCTTGTCACCGACGGCAAACGAGTTCTGGACGACCTCGCCGAGGTCATAGGTCTGTGTCGCGCCTGCCGCGGGGTCGATGACCACGACGAGGCCGGCCGTGGTCGCGAGCCAGATCCGGCCGGACCAGTCGGGCAGCGCGGAGATGATCTTCGCGCCGTCGGGCAGCGTGCCGGTGAGGTCGTAGTCGCGCTGGACGGCGAACGCGCCGTTCTCGAGCCCGATCACGAGCACGTGCCGCTCCGTCGTGGGGACGACCGCGCGGTCCTCGTTGTCGAGGTAGAAGTAGCCGCCGCCGGCGAAGTCCTGGAACGGGTTCGGATTCGGGGCCCGAGGCGGCAGCTCCATCGACGCAAGCTCCTCGAGCGTCTGCGCGTCGAAGAGCTTCAGGCGTACTGCACGCAGCTGGAGGCAGGTCGTGACGATCTGTCCCTGCGAGTTGAAGGTGACCGAGCCGCACACGCCGCCGGGGACCTCCTCGTGCATGATCGTCTCCATTTCCCGACCGAGCGGGCCGGACCACACGTTGGTGTCCGTCTGGAATGCGTCCGAGTGGATGTTGCTGCGCTGATTGGGCGCCATGAACGGGTGGCGCGGCGCGGAAGGAGCGAAGACGGGCTTCGCCGTCCATGGCTCGCCCGTGAACTGGGCGTGGGCGACCGACGGCGCCGCGAGCAGGAGCGCGAGCAGGAGGAGGAGCATCGGAAATACTCTGCCACGTGACGGATTCGACTGAGCTGGAGGCGGCCGCGTTCCGGCGGCTCGTCGAGCACCTGCGCGAGCGCTCGGACGTGCAGAACATCGACCTGATGGAGCTGGCCGGGTTCTGCCGCAACTGCCTCTCGCGCTGGTACCGGGAGGCGGCCGAGGAGCGTGGGATCGAGTTGCCCGACGCCGATGCGCGCGAGCTGGTCTACGGAATGCCGTACGAGGAGTGGAAGGCGAAGCACCAGCGCTGAGCCAAATCCGACCTAATCGCTAGGATTTGGCTCATGAACTTCTCGGCGAAGGCGGAATACGGCGTCCGGCTAATGATCGAGCTCGGGCGACGGCAGAGCGAGCAGGCGGTCCCCCTGAAGGCGATCTCGGAGGCGGAGAACCTGCCGCTCCCTTTCCTGGAGCACGTCGTGGCGGACCTGAAGGCCGCCGGACTAGTCGAGTCGAGCCGCGGCGCCCACGGGGGCTACCGGCTCGCCCGCCCCGCGTCGGCGATCGACATGGCGGAGGTCGTTCAGGCGCTCGAGGGCCCGATCGCGCCGATGGACTGCTTCGGCGGCGACGCCGCGCGCCACGTTGCTTGCTCGCACGAGCTCGACCACGGGCACGGCTGCGCGACGAAGCTCCTGTGGACCCGAGTCCAGGGCGGAGTATTGAAAGCACTTCAGAAGACGACGCTCGCCGAGCTCGTCGAGTTTTCGGAAAGGGAGGCGGAGCCCAGTTGGCTGATCTGGAGATCAAGAACCTGCACGTAAGCGCAGGCGACAAGGAGATCCTCAAGGGCGCTCGACATCGAGGTCTCGAAGGGCGAGATCCACGCGCTGATGGGCCCGAACGGCTCGGGCAAGTCGACGCTGGCGAACGTGATCATGGGGCACCCGAACCTCGAGGTCACCGACGGCACGATCTGCTTCAAGGGCGAGGACATCACCGAGGCGGAGCCGGACGAGCGCTCCCGGATGGGCCTCTTCATGGCGTTCCAGTACCCGATCGCCGTACCCGGGGTGACGGTGACGAAGTACCTGCGCACCGTGATGAACGCGCACCGCGAGTCGAAGGGCGAGGACCCGGTCAGCCTGAAGGACTTCCGCAAGACGGTCGAGGCCGCGATGGAGCTCACCGAGGTGCCGAAGGAGTTCTCCTCCCGCTACCTCAACGAGGGCTTCTCGGGCGGCGAGAAGAAGCGCATGGAGATCCTCCAGCTCGCGCTCCAGCACCCGGAGATGGCGATCCTCGACGAGACCGACTCGGGGCTCGACATCGACGCGCTGCGGATCGTCGCGAACGGCGTGAACAGCGTCGCCGGCCCGGACATGGGCGTCCTGATCATCACCCACTACCAGCGGATCCTGCACCTGGTGCAGCCCACGCACGTGCACGTGCTGTTCGAGGGGCGGATCGTCAAGCAGGGCGGCTCGGAGATCGTCGAGCAGCTCGAGGCGAAGGGCTACGGCTGGATCCGCGAGGAGGTCGAGGCAGCGGCCTGATGGCGCTGACAGCGGTAACACCCGCCGAGTTCCCGACGCTGTCGCGCGACGGGATCGCTTACCTCGATTCCAGCGCGACGTCGCAGACGCCGCAGCGTGTCATCGACGCGATGACGCGCTACTACACGGACTACCGCGCAAGCGTCCACCGCGGCATCTATCCGATCGCGGCCCAGGCGACCGACGAGTTCGAGGGCGCGCGCAAGCGCATCGCCGGCTGGCTCGGGTGGGACGCCGCGCGGCACGATCTTCACGCCGAACGCGACCGGCTCGATCAACCTGGTCGCGCGCACGAACGTGCGCGAGGGCGACCTGGTCGTGCTCACGGAGATGGAGCACCACTCGAACATCGTCCCGTGGCAGCTCGCGGGAGCGCGGCTCGAGTACGTCGGCATCGACGACGAGGGCATGTCTCGACCTCGACCATCTCGACGAGCTGCTCGCGAAGGGACCGAAGCTCGTCTCGGTGGTGCACGTGTCGAACGTGCTGGGGACGATCAACCCGGTCGAGGAGATCGTGCGCCGCGCCCGCGCGGCCGGCGCGCTCTCGGTGATCGACGGCGCCCAGGCGGTGCCGCAGATCCCGGTCGACCTCGCCGCGATCGACGCCGACTTCTACGCGTGGACCGGCCACAAGGCGTACGGGCCGACCGGGATCGGCGTCCTCCACGGCCGGCTCGAGCTGCTCGAGGAGATGCCGCCGTTCATCGGCGGCGGCCACATGATCAAGCAGGTCGAGCGCGACTCGTCCACCTGGATCGAGCTGCCGTGGAAGTTCGAGGCCGGCACGTCGCAGATCGCGGAGGCGATCGGGCTCGGGACCGCGGTGGACGTGGCTGTCCGAGATCGGCATGGACGCCGTGCACGAGCACGAGCAGGAGATCACCGCCTACGCGCTGGAGCGCCTGGCGGCATCCGAGGACGTCGAGATCCACGGGCCACCGGACGCCGAACGCCGCGGCGCGCTCGTCTCGTTCGAGCTCGAAGGCGTGCACCCGCACGACGTGGCCGAGCTGCTCGGCCGCGACGGCGTCTGCATCCGCGCCGGCCACCACTGCGCGCAGCCGCTCATGCGCCGCCTCGGCGTCACGGCCACCTGCCGCGCAAGCTTCGCGATCCACACGACCCGCGAGGACGTCGACCGCCTCGTCGACGGGCTCGAGCGCGTGAGGAGCGTTTTCGCGTAGTGGACGACCTCTACCGCGAGCAGATCCTCGACCACTACAAGAAGCCCCGCAACTGGGGCGAGCTCGACGATCCCGACTACGAGTTCGAGGACAACAACCCGCTTTGCGGCGACGTGCTGAAGGTGCAGCTCAAGGTTGACGACGCCGGCGATCGTCGAGGACCTGCGTTTCTCCGGCGCGGGCTGCGCGATCAGCCAGGCCGCAGCGTCGCTCGTCTCCGACGAGATCAAGGGGATGAAGGTGGACGACGTGGTCCGGATGGATCGCGACGCCGTTCTCGACCTGCTCGGCATCGACATCTCCGCTACGCGGATGAAGTGCGCGATGCTCTCGCTGAAGGTGCTCAAGTAGCGCCGCGCTGGGGAGCGCCGCCGAGTGGGATACCGACGAGCCCTCGGCAGCCGAGCGCGGGCGGGTCCCATCGCTAGACTCTAAATCCGAGCTATGAAGTCGGAAATAATCGACATCGGCACCGTCTCCGAGCTCCCGCCCGGCGCCATGAAGATGGTCGAGTGGGAGGACCTCGAGATCGGCGTCTTCAACTGCAATGGCGAGATCTACGCCATCGAGGACCGCTGCTCGCACGACAACGGCACGCTCGTCGAGGGCACGCTCGACCAGGAGAAGTGCACGGTCGAGTGCCCGCGGCACGGGTCGGAGTTCGACCTGAAGACCGGCAAGCCGATCACGCTTCCGGCGTACGTCCCGGTCGAAACGTTTCCGGTCCTCATAGAGGGGGATCAGATCAAGGTGGAGGTGGAATAGATGGCGACTCCTGAGGTCATCGCCGAGCGCAAGGCGCTCCAGGGAATCGGCTCCGACTACGCGGAGAAGTACGGCTTCCACGACGCCGAGAACTACCTCTACAAGGCCCCGAAGGGGCTGACGCGCGAGCTCGTCGAGAAGATCTCCGAGTTCAAGGACGAGCCGCGAGTGGATGCGCGAGTTCCGGCTGAAGGCGCTCGACCACTTCCTCGCCAGGCCGATGCCCACGTGGGGCAGCCCGTTCCTGGCCGAGGTCGACTTCGACAACATCCACTACTTCGTCCGCGCGTCAGAGCGCGCCGAGCGCTCGTGGGACGACGTCCCCGAGGACGTCAAGAACACCTTCGACCGGCTCGGCATCCCCGAGGCGGAACGCCAGTTCCTCGCCGGCGTCGGCGCGCAGTACGAGTCCGAGGTCGTCTACCACCAGATCAACGAGGAGCTCGAGAAGCAGGGCGTGATCTTCACGGACATGGACACGGCGCTGCGCGAGCACGAGGACATCGTCCGCGAGTACTTCGCCACGATCATCCCGGCGAACGACAACAAGCTCGCCGCGCTCAACTCGGCCGTGTGGTCAGGCGGATCGTTCGTGTACGTCCCGCCGGGCGTGCACGTCGAGATGCCGCTTCAGGCCTACTTCCGGATCAACACCGAGAACATGGGCCAGTTCGAGCGCACGCTGATCATCGCCGACGAGGGCTCGCACGTTCACTACGTCGAGGGCTGCACCGCGCCCACCTACTCGAGCGACTCGCTGCACTCGGCGGTCGTCGAGCTGATCGCCAAGCCGGGCGCGCGCATCCGCTACACGACCGTGCAGAACTGGTCGAACAACGTCTTCAACCTCGTCACGAAGCGCGCGGTCGCACAGGAGCGGCGACGGTCGAGTGGGTCGACTGCAACCTCGGCTCGAAGCTGACGATGAAGTACCCGTCCGTCTACCTGCTCGGCGAGGAGGCGCACGGCGAGATCCTCTCGATCGCCTTCGCCGGCAACGGCCAGCACCAGGACGCCGGCGGCAAGATCATCCACGCCGCGCCGCGGACGACGTCGAACATCTTCGCCAAGTCGATCTCGAAGGACGGCGGGCGCTCGAGCTACCGCGGCCTGCTCGAGGTCGCCAAGGGCGCGACCGAGGCCAAGTCGACGGTCGTGTGCGACGCGCTACTGCTCGACGAGCAGTCGCGCTCGGACACGTACCCGACGATCCGCATCTCCGAGGACGACGTGAACGTCGGCCACGAGGCGACCGTCTCGAAGGTGGGCGACGACCAGATCTTCTACCTCCAGTCGCACGGCATCTCCGAGGAGGAGGCGGCCAAGCTGATCGTGAACGGCTTCATCGAGCCGATCACGAAGGAGCTGCCGATGGAGTACGCGGTCGAGATGAACCGCCTGATCGAGCTGCAGATGGAGGGCTCGATTGGGTAGCTCCACGCTCGAGCTGCCCCAGTTCAAGGGCAACCCGGGCTGGGAGTTCACCGACATCTCGAAGCTGGACCTCGACGCGTTCGAGCCGGGCGAGCCCGGCGGACGCGTCGCCCGGCGATCTTCGACATGGCGGCGAACGCGGCGCCGCTCGACGGCCACGACCTGCTCGGGACCGTCGTCACGAAGGAGGACGCGTTCACCGTTCGCAACCGCGACGCGTGGTCGCACGGCGCTCTCGTGCACGTGCCGGCCGGCGAGCGGCTCGAGGAGCCGGTCGTGATCCGCGCCGGCGTCGGCGCGCGCGCTCGAGTGGCGCACGCTGATCGTGCTCGAGGCCAGGCGCCGAGGCCGAGGTGTGGGAGGAGTGGGTGTCGGGCGACGACGAGAGCGAGGGCCTCTTCAACGGCGTCACCGAGATCATCGTGGGCGAGGGCGCGACGCTGCACTACGTCGGGGCGCAGTCGTTGAACGACAACACCTGGGTTTTCGCGAACCAGCGCGCGGTCGTCGCGCGCGACGCGACGCTCGACTGGTCCGCGCTCGCGTTCGGCTCGTCGCGCGGCAAGGTCTGGATGGAGACGAAGCTCGACGGCCAGGGCTCGACAGCTCGCGTCACGGGCGCCTACGTGCCCGACGGCCGCCAGCACCTCGACTTCGACACGCTCCAGGAGCACGCCGCTCCCGACACGGTCTCCGACCTCGCGTTCCGAGGCGTGCTCGGCGGCCGCTCGAGCGCGGTATGGCGAGGGATGATCCAGGTGGACCGCGGCGCGCAGAAGACGGACGCGTTCCAGGAGTGCCGCAACCTGCTTCTGTCGAAGAAGGCTCACGCGGACGCGATCCCCGGGCTCGAGATCCAGGCGGACGACGTGCGCTGCACGCACGCCGCGGCGATCGCGCAGCTCGACAAGGAGCAGCTCTACTACCTCAAGGCACACGGCCTTCCCGAGGGGCCGGCGCAGCGCCTGATCATCGACGGCTTCCTGCAGGAGCTGGTCGCGCGTCTCGCGGAGGGAAAGATCCGCGACATCGCCGCGGACGCGCTGGAACGCCGCCTGGCCGAAGTGCTGAACTAGCGCGAGCGTCTGTGGTAGGCACCGCATACGGTGCCCTGATGGACGTTCGCGGTGCTTAGGGGAAGCGGCCGGGCCGGGTCTCGGCCCGACCGCCCCCGAAGCCTGCTACCGACGCCGCTTCTTCGCGGCGGGACGCCGCTTCTTCGCGGTCGTCCGCTTCTTCGCCGCCGGACGCCGCTTCTTCGCGGCTGTGCGCTTCTTGGCGGCCGGGCGCCGCTTCTTCGCGGTCGTCCGCTTCTTCGCCGCCGGGCGCCGCTTCTTCGCGGCTGTGCGCTTCTTCTTCGCGGCCGGACGCCGCTTCTTAGCAGCCGTCCGCTTCTTGGTCGTCCGCTTCTTCGCGGCCGTCCGCTTCTTCGCCGGGCGCTTCTTCGCGCTCGACTTGCGCTTGGCGGTCGCCTTGCGCTTGGTTGCTGCCTTGCGCTTCGCCGGCCGCTTCTTCGCGCTCGACGTCCTGCGCTTCGCCGAAGTCGCCTTGCGCTTGGTCGCAGCCTTGCGCTTGGTCGCCTTCCGCTTTGTTGCCTTTCGCTTGGTTTTCCTACCTGTAGTTGCCGCTTTCTGCACCCCCTCGAGGTCCTTCGCTAGGCGTTTGCTGACACTTCGGAATCCGGTCCCAGCGTCCTTCACGAACTTCTCGACATCGCGAAGCTGAGCGTCCTTCAACAACGTGCTGCCTCGCTTGCGCAATTCGTCGCGCAACTCCTTCAGTGCTTTACCCGACGCATCGAGTGAAGCATTCACGCGATCCGATGACGAGGCGCGCCGGCCGCGGGAGGAACTTCCTCTCCTCGTCGTGCGCTTACGAGCTTTACGAGTTGCTGCCATTCAACTCCCCTCCGTTTTACGGCTGGTGCGTTGCGCGCAGCCTAACCGCAGGACCGGCGGGTAAGCGATTACGGCTTGTCGTCGTCCTTCGGCGTAGCCGCGCTTGTCCCTTCGTTGCCCGAGGGCGGCTCGCGCAAATCATCCTCGCCCTTGTTCACGTTCGGGAACTGTTCGCCGCCCCACAGCTGCGGCGGTTGGATCAAGACAAGGCGGTGCAGTTACGTTCGGCGGGAAGTCGATCGGCTCCGCGACTTCGCCCTCGCCGGTGTTGTCGCAGTCCCATGCCTCGAGCGCTCCGAGCGGCCTGAAGCGGTTGTAGAAGTTCGGCGACGGATACGCGTTGCCGCGCTCCCATACCTGGCGCTCGGTCTGGATGCCCGATGCCGCGCGCGTTCGTAACTCCGAACTGGCGCAGGTAGTGGCGCGGGCCCTCCTGGTCGTTCAGCGGCGCGAGGCTGCCGAACAGCGAGCCGACGCCGTTCGTGAAGAACGCGCCCACCTGGGCTTGGTAGTAGTTGAGGTAGGAGAGGATCGGGTTGAGCTCCTCGAGGTAGGGATAGAGCGACTCGAGCACGCCCGGCTGCCTGTTCCCCTGCGGGTCCTCGTCGCACGGATCGGAGCCGTTCAGGCAGCGCAGGAACTTCTCCGCCTCCGGGAAGCGTGTCGCCGGACTCGTCGATGACCGGCTCGAGCTTCCGGAACAGGTGCTCGAGGTCGGGCGCCAGCTCGCCGAGGTCGCGCAGCGTCGGCCGCAGCTGGAGCGCCACCGGCTGGAGCTCTCGCACGAGCGGCCGCGTGTCGACCGCGAACTCGCGCAGGCGGTCGAACGTCTGGCGCGACTCGTCGAGGAACGTCGGGAAGATGCTGATCGTCTCGGCGAGCGCGTCGTTGCGGGACGCGAGCGCGCCGAAGAAGTCGTTCGCGTTCGTCACGAACTGGCCGAACTCGCCGTAGCGGCGGTTGATCGCGCCGAGCGTGACGCCGGTGTTCTTGATCAGCCGGCGCAGCGCCGGGATCCTGCTCGTCCAGGATCTCGAGCACCGAGTTGCCGTCCTCGGTGAACGCGACGAAGTTCGCGAACGCGTCACTCAGGTCCTCGCCGCGGCCGTTCTCGATCGCGCTTGCGCGAGCTCCTTGATCCAGCCGCGGAAGTTGTCGCGCGTCGGCTTGTCGAAGGTCGAGATCACCTCGTCGAAGTCGACGGTCTCCTGCACGTTGACGTTCGACAGCTTGCCGCCGTCCTCGAGGTCGGGTGCGTCCTTCGAGCCCGGCGCGATCTCGATGTAGATCTGGCCGAGCAGCGACTTCTGCCGCAAGCGTCACCCGGCTGTCCGACGGGATCGGCGCGAAGTCCTCGTCCATCTCGATCACGACCGTCTGGCCGCCCTGCGTCTCGAGCGACTTCTCCTTCACCTGGCCCACGTCGAGGCCGGCCATCCGCACGGGCGCCTCGTTCACGAGCAGCGCCGACTCGGGCATCTGCACCTCGAAGCGGTAGCCCGTCGGCTTGAGCGGCGTCGGACCCGCCGAACGAGACCCACAGGTACAGCAGGATCCCGAAGCACGACAGCGCGAACAGCACCATCGCCATGACCCGTCCGAGTGTCGGTGCTTGCTTCTGCATCAGCTCGTGGGGCAGAGGCCGGGGTCGTTGAGCAGTGCGGTGACTCCGAGCAGGACCTCGAGCACCGGCTCGTCCTGGACGAGGCCGCGGAGCGTCGTGCAGCTGGCCGAGACGGTGAAGCGGCGGAAGTTCCCCTGCGCGTCGCCGGTGGACATGATCGAGGTCGTGTTCTGGGCGACCCATCCGAGCCAGAACAGGAAGCCCTCGTCGCGCCGGCGGTTCGCGTTGTGCGCCTCGGCGGTGCCGCTCGTGTCGAGCTCCTCGTGCCCGCCGGGGTTGTAGGCGAGCATGTTGAAGAGCCGGTTGAGCTCGAAGAAGCTCGCGCGCAGGTCGGGGCTGGCGCGGTGCAGGTTCTCCACAGCCGGCTCGAGGTTCCGGATGTACGGCCGCGCGGTGCGGACGAACGGCCGCACGCGGTCGCGGATGATCGGCATCGCCTCTTCCGCGAACGGCCGGATCGCGTCGTTCGTCGGCTTGAGCTGGCGCGCGGCCGGCCGCAGCGCCTCGAACGCCGGCCCGGCCACCTGGCCGAGCTCGTCCACCTTGAGCAGCGTCTGCTCCGCCTGCGCAAGCGTCGTGGGCAGCCGCGAGACCGCCTCGGAGATGTTGCGGTCCTCGGCCGCGAGCGCGCCGAACGTCCTCTCGGAGGCGACGACGAGCCGCGACAGCTCCTTGTCCTTCGTCGCGAGCTCCTCGAACGTCTCACCGGAGTTGTGGACGAGCCGCGCGAGCTGCGTGCGGCGCTCCTTCAGCTTGCCGTTCAGCTCGGCGAGGTGGCGGTGGAGCGGGCCGAGCCTGCGGAAGACCTCGCGCAGGTCGCTCGCCGCGCCGCTCGAGCCCGCCGCCCGCGCCGGTCAGCAGGAGGCGCAGGTAGTCGCGCGTGTCGTCGTCGAGCACCGACAGGACCTCGTCGGCGTTCACGTCCGGCGCGGTGTTGACGACCGGGATCGAGTTCGCCCTCCTCGAGCGCGGGGGCGGCCTTCGTGCCCGGGTCGAGCTCGAGGAACATGTCCTTCAGGCCCGTGCGCGGGCGCAGGAGCGCGGTCGCGTCCGCGCGCACGAGGTCGTCGTACTCCGGGTCGAGCTCGAGCTTCACGACCGCCACGCCGTTCTCGAGCGTCACCTCGCCGAGGTCGCCCACGCGCATGCCGGCCACGCGGACCGTCTGGCCCTGGCCCGGCATGACGCCCTGCGCGTTCCCGAGCTCGGCCTTCAGCTCGAACGGGTCCTCGTCGATCAAGCGGCATCCGGAACCGCTGCTCGTTGAGGATGTAGGCGGCGCAGCCGATCGCGACCGCGGCGAGCACGAGGATCGCCGCGAAGTCCTTCAGGTGCTTGCGGATCGCGTGGGTCACTCCGTCACCTCCGCGGCCTTCGGCGCGTCGGCGAGCTTCCCGTTGTCGAGCCGGATCAGGTCGAGCGCCTCCATTACCTCCTGCTCGAGCGGGCCCTTGTAGACGAGCGGGTCGAAGGTCGGCTGCCCGAGCGCCGTGCGGCGCATGTGGTCCGTGAGCTTGGTCCACTCGAGCTGCGCCTTCGCGACGCGCGCCAGCGTCGCCGGGTCGTTGCGGACGTTCTGCGGGCTGATCTGCTCCTCGGCCGCGTCACCGTCCTCGGCGTGCAGGTCGGGAACCTCCTGCAGCTCACACGGCTGGTCCGGCCGGAACTTCGGCCGGTACTCGTCGGAGAGCGGGCTGATCGGCCGCACGCCCTCGATCGGGAAGAGCTGGCGCGAGAAGTAGTCCTGGCCGGCCTCGCCGGTCGTCACGAGCTGAGCCGGCCCGCCGCCTGCCTGCACGCGGAAGTAGGACGAGTTGGCGTCGAACAGGCGGCTCTCGCCGGCCAGCCCGACGAACGCGCGCTGCTGCTGCTTGTACCACGGCTCGCCGGTGTTGTCGTCGTCCGGGTTGTCGCTCGCGAAGTCGGGGTCGGGGATCGGCTCCTTCGCGAACGGGACGAGCACGTTGTTCTGGCACGAGGACAGCGCGCGCGTGTAGCGGAAGGTCTTCGTCGAGCCCTGGTTGAACTTGACGATGTCCGGGAGCGCGTCGCCGCAGGTCGTTGGCCAGTCCCTGCAGCTCGTCCTCGGCGACGAGCTGGCGCAGCTGCCGGACGAGCGGGATCTGCGCGTCGAGCGTCGGCGAGGCGGCGCGGGTGCCGGGCAGGGCCTCGCGCGCGAACGCGCGCAGTGATGGGAGCGCGCTGTTGAGCGACTGGAGCGCCGGGCGGCCAACCTTCAGGACGTCCCGCAGCTGCGGGATCGTCGCCTTCAGGTTGTCCTCCTGGACGGCGAAGGCGGCCATCGTCCGGTTGAGGTTCGTCACGAAGCCCTTGAGCGCGTCCTCGTTGCGCGCCAGCGCGCCGAACACCTTCCCCTGGCTCCTGAGCAGGCGGGAGAGGTCGTGGTTCTCCGTGCCGAGGTACGCCTCGGAGACCTGGGCGCTGTCGCGGTACGCGCGCTCCCAGTAGCGGATGGCCTCGTTGAAGCCGGCCGCGCCCGCGCCCTCGAGCGCGGTCGAGAGCTCGTCGAAGATGATCCGGAAGTCCTCCCGCTGGTCGCGGCGCAGCACGTCCTGGAGCACCTGGTGCTGCTGCGTCGGGAAGTCCGCCTGGTCCGGCGGAAGCGTCTCGCCCGACGGGAGCTCTTCGGCGCGACGGGCTGCCCGGATGGAGCTCGACGAAGTAGTTGCCCTCGAGGAAGATCCGGTTGCGGATCTTGATCGTGGCGTCCTCCTTGATCGGAAGCGCCTCTTCGTCGTCGATCCGCATCTTGACGCGGGCGTACGACTCGTCCGCGTGCCCGGGCAGCAGGTCGCGGTCGTCCGTAGGCGATCGGCTCGACCTCGGTGACCTTGCCCACCTCGACACCTGCGACTCGCACCGGCGAGCGCTGCTTCATCTCGTTCGCGGAGCGCACGACGAAGCTCAGCTCGTACGGGTCGTCGAACGGGTTGGCCTTCGTGTACGCGAAGTACGCGCCGACAAGGAGCACGACGACCGCCACCGCACCGGCGGCGAACGGCGACATCCCGTTCCTGCCCGGGCGCTGGCGCAGCATGTCGGTGAACACCTGCCGTGACGCCATCAGGGCACGTCCTTCAGGTTCTGCACGCCCGGCCAGCCGGCGGTCGTCGGCCCGGCCAGGCCCGGGATGTTCGAGTCGGCCACGATGTGGTTGCCGCCCAGCGGGCTCTCCGCGTCAGGCGGCTGCACGCCGTAGCGGGAGCCCGTGATCAGACGCTCGAGGTAGCCGCGCTGGCCGGTCTGGCAATCGGCGTTGCCGGCAGAGTCGATCGCCGGCCCGTACGGGTGCGTGTGGAGCGTCTCGAGTGGCAGGGTCCCCTCCTGGGCCCCGATCGCCGGTTCGTCCGACGGCAGGTCGACGGGCTTCTCGCCGGTCGAGTCGGACAGGCGGTTGTCCTGGCGCGGGTTGTCCGCCCGCAGCACGACGCGCTGGATCGTGCCGCCGCGGACCGGCTCGGAGACGTGCTCGCCGATCGACGTCCAGTAGTAGTTCCAGTAGTTGCAGACGGTCTGGTACGGCGCGATGTACTCGACGAGCGGCGCGGCGACCGAGAAGGCGTCGTCGAGGTCCTGCAGCGCGAGCAGCGTGCTCGGGTTCGCGGCCGCCTCGTACAGCGCGTCGAGGACACCCTCGGTGCGCTCGTAGAGCGCCGGCGCCTTCTCGAGCACCGGCGATCCCGACCTCGAGCGCCTGCGCGAGCACCGGCGCGGAGCGGTCGAGCTCGTCCGCAACCGGCTGCGAGCCGGCGGAACAGGATCTCGGCGTCGGCGAGGAACGGCTTCTGCACCGGGAAGCTCCTGATGCCGGCGTCGAGCGTGTCGGGCGAGCGCTCGATCGTCTGTCGCAGCGCCTCCGGGTCGCGCGAGAGCGCCTCGAAGGTCGTGGCCATGTTCTCGAACAGCGACGCGTACGTCGTGGCCACCGGCGCGATCTGGCCGGAGAAGCGGCGCAGCTCGATGAACAGCCGGTCGAGCCGCACGTCGGGGTCGGACAGGGTCCGGAAGACGGGCTCGGCGTGGGTGAGGAACGGGACGAGGTTGCGGATGATCTGGTTGATCGCGACGCCCCGGCCCGCGAACGCCGTGCCGAATCCCTCGATCGCCGTGCGCTGGTTGTTGCGCGTCTCGGAGTCGAAGGTGCTGAAGAAGTCCTCGAGCTCGATCGACTCGGTCGAGTTCTTCAGCGGGATCGTGTCGCCCGCGGCGTAGCTCTCCGCGCTCTGGCCGAGGGTGAGCTCGACGTACTTCAGCCCGAGCGGCGAGCGCGGCCGGATCTTGACGAACGTGTCCACCGGCAGCGGCTCGATCTCCTTGTCGAGCTTCATGTCGATCACGGCGATCGTGTCGCCGGTCTCCTCGTCGATCGCCGGCTTGATCTTCTCGACGAGCCCGATGCGGCGGCCGCCGACCTGCACGTCGTTGCCGTTCACGAGGTTCGAGCCGCCGGGCAGCTCCGCCGAGACGTCGTAGGTCGGGCACGAACGGGAGGCCCTGGTTCGCGTTGTACGCGAGGAAGACCGCGACGATCGCGATCAGCACCGTGACGGCCCCGACGAGGACGGGGCTGGCGACGATCGATGAAGCGGGGCGGCGGCTCATGGGGCGAGGAGGTAGTCGAGGAGCGTGTCCGGGGCCACGTCTTCCGTGCTGATCTCCGGCAGGTTCTGGACGGTCGGCTTCTCCGTAAGGCCGTCGAGCAGCTCCTGGATCTGCGGCGGCAGCGTGATCTGCGGCTTCGAGATGTCGGGCTGGCCGGGGAGCGGCGGCGCCTCGGGCTGCCCGCGGCCCCGCCTGCGGCCGAGCCCGCTGTCGTCATCGGTATTGGCGACCGCCGACGCGCCGACCGCCGCGCCCTCACCCTCGAGCGCCTCCAGGGTGCAGAGGTCCTTGCCGTTGTGGATCAGGCTGGTCGGGCCCTCGGCCTTGCCGGGCACCTGCGCCTCGATGCACGGCTGGTACGGGCCGACGCCTGTCGAGCAGAGTTCGATCAGTGCCTCGGTGGGCTCGTTCTGGTAGCCCGAGCAGTCGTTTCGCAGCAGGACGATCCGCAGGAAGTGGCTGACCTGGTCGAAGCCGTTGACGCCGAGGGTCTGCCAGTAGACGTAGTTGAGGAGCGCCTCCATGCCGGTGAAGCCCTCGCCCTCCTGCGCGGCGGTCTTGTCGGGCGCGGGCGGTGCCAGCTGCTTGTGCAGCGGGTCGTTCTCGACCGACCGCTCGCGGTCGTCGATCGTCTGGAGGAACTGCCTGAGCGGCTTGGCGAGCCGCGGCGCGTCCTCGGAGAGCTCACGGAGCTCCGCGATCTCCTCGGCGGACTCGGTGAGCGCCTTCCGGCCGACCACGGCCATCTCGCCGAGCGCGCGCGTCGATCCGCGCGACGCGTTGGAGAACCGCTCGAGCGGCTACGAGCAGGCGGTAGAAGTCGGGTGCGGCGGCGTGCATCCGGCGCAGGAACGGGATCTGCTCGCTGGCCGTCGCGTCGAGCTGTGCGAGCGTCGGCCGCAGCTCGCCGAGGAAGGTCGGCAGCTTGTTCCACTGGGCCTGGAGCCGGTCGGCGCGCGACGCCTGGATCTCCGCGGTCTCCATCGCCTCCTGCGACCCAGCGCGAGAGCTGGCGCTTCTTAGGCTCGACCGCGACGCTCACCCGGTCGGCGTCAGTGATGAAGTCGCGGATCGTCTCGCTCTGGCGATCGAGGATCGCGAGTGTCTCGGTGACCTCCTTGAGCGCCGGATGGGCGCGCCGGATGACCTCGTTCAGCTCTTCCGGCCGGCCTGCCAGGCCGACGCCCAGCTCGGACAGGAGCAGCCGGAACCGCTCCCTGTAGGGCCGCCGCATGACGCTTGCGATCAGGTCCGGCGGGATCGACGAGCTCGTCCGCTCGACCGGCACAGTGCCGCCGTCGGGAAGCTCCTGCTTCGCCGTGCCGATCTCGCAGTCCACGTAGTACTCGCCGATCAGCGACTGGTTCCGGACGCGGCACTCGGAGTCGGTGCGGAGCGAGTCGAACCCGGGTTCGGTGACCTCCACCTCCACCGCGACCTTGTACGGCTCGGTATCGGTGAGCTTGAAGGTGTTGACCGTGCCGGCGCGGACGCCGCCGATCTTCATGTCGCCGCCCTCGACGAGGCCGAACGCGTTGTCGAAGACGACCCAGTACTTCTTGCCCGTCGCCTCGTCGTCGGAGGCGCCCGTGAGCACGACGGCGGCGGCCGCGGCGGCTACGACGACCAGGAGCGAGAGGGCGCGCCTCACTCGGGAGCCACCACCGACCGGTCGGATTCGAGGCAGCCGAGCTCCTCACGCTCCTCGTCGGACCAGACGTTCGATCCGTCGGGAGCAGGTGCCTCCGCGGCTCCCGGACAGCGCTTGTACTGGTTGATGTTGGCGAGCTGCTTGAAGACCTCGCCCTGCTGGCTGAACGGAATCGGCGTGCCGGTGCTGAGCGTGAAGGCGTTCACGTACGTCTGCGAGCGCGAGAAGCTGCCGAGCGCGTCGTACGCGCCGGTCTGTGAGAAGTCGTCGAACCAGGAGACGAAGTCGGGCGTGTACGGCCTGCCCTGCGCCACGATCGGGGCCGAGTCGCGGAACGCCTCGGCCGCCTCCGGGAACGACCCTCGCTTGCGCCCGAGGTCGACGGGGCCGGTGCCGAAGTCGATCTGCGCGCTGCTCCGTGTCGACCGCGATGTTCGCGAGCGGCGGGTAGGTCCGGTTCAGCTCGAGCAGGTCGTTGCCCGGGCCGGGGGACCCGGTGAGCCGCGCGAGGTCGCGGATCGTCGGGCATGGCCTCGTTCGCGAACGGCCGCAGCTCGTCGAGGTACGGGCCCAGCTTGCGCGCCACGGGCTTCGACGCCTCGACCAGCGGGTCGACGTCGTCGAGCGCCGCGCGCAGGTTGACGTAGGTCGTGTTGGCAGTCCGCATGAAGTCGGGCAGCCGCCCGACCAGCTCCGCGAGCGCCTCCTTCTCCGAGCCGAGCGCCCGCGTGGTCCGGTTCAGGTGGTTGACGAGCGGGCTGAGCTCGCCCTCCTTCTCGGCGAGCGCGGTGACGAGGCGGGAGGAGTCCTTGAGGAACCGCTCGAGCACGGGCGGGTCGTACGTCAGCTCGCGGAAGAGGCGGCTCGCCGAGGACAGGTTGGTCTTGAGGTAGGGGAGGCCGCGGTTCGCGTCGTCGCCGACGCCCGCGTACTGGCGCCGGCCGCCGCGGAAGAAGCCCTGGATCGACTCGCGCGTCTTCTTGTCGAACATGCTGAAGAACGTGTCGATCTCGACCACGGACGTCGTGCGGTCCGAGGGATCACGGCGCCGTCGTCGAGCATCTCCTGCTCGCCCGCCTCCGCGTCCGTGGCGTTGGCCGACGGCAGGTGCACCTCGATGAAGCGGTTGGCGACCGACGGAGAGCGACCCCGGCCGGATCACGCAAGCGCGACCCGGCCGGCAGCGGCGCGTAGTCCTCCTCGACCTCGAACTCGACCTCCGCCTCGCCGTTGTCGGTCACCTCGAAGCCCGGTCACCTGGCCGATCTGGACGCCGCCGAGCTCGACGAGGTTGCCCTGGACGAGCTGGCCGGCGTTGATGAAGCGGGCCTTCAGCGTGTAGCTGTCGCTGCCGTCCGAACAGGAGGAGGGCGACGAGCACCGCAGCGGCGATGACGGCTGCCAATGCGGCAAACCGGCTGATTCCAGCTCTATGCGCCCCAGTGGCGCTATCCAAGGGTGTTCACGCGTGTTCCTCCGACCCCCCAAAGGGCGGACGTTGAATCTACATTCGGGCAGGCGCTTCTGCGCCAGTCAACAAGCGCTTAACGCCCGGCGGAACCGCGCACGAGGAGCGCCATGCTGACCAGCACCGCGGCAAACCCGAGCGAGCGCGCGAACTCGACCATGTAGGCCAGTCCGTCCCGGTGGCTCTCGACGACCTCTCCCAGGTCGGCGCCGGGATAGGAGAAGCCGGCTATCGCGAAGACCGTGGCGGCCGCCAGCGACGCGCGGGCGCAGAAGGGCAGGCGGAGCCAGTCGAACGCCGCGAAGGCGCAGAAGACGAGTGCGAGCACGAAAAGAGGGCCGAACGTCATGGGTCTGTTCCACCATCGGCTCCGCCGGCGTCTTTCGCCATCCCCCGATCGTCCGGTAGTAGGGTCGGCCGGTGGGCGGTTCGATCCCCGAGCAGATCGTCGACGCGATCCACGACATCAGCGGGCGCCACGACGGCACCCGTGCGGTTCACGCCAAGGGTGTCGTCTGCGCGGGCACCTTCATCGCGAAGCCGGAGGCCGCCGCGCTCACCCGGGCGGCGCACATGCAGGGCGGCCCCGTGCGCGCGACGGTGCGGTTCTCGAACGGCGGCGGCGATCCGGCCGCGCCGGATCGCGCGAAGGACGGTCGCGGGCTGGCCGTGAAGCTCTACCTCGAGGACGGCAGCCGGACGGACCTGGTTTCGATCACGCTTCCCCGCTTCTTCGTGCGGAACGGCCGAGGACTTCCTCGATTTCACGCGCGCCCGAAAGCCGGACCCGGAGACCGGGCAGCCGGACATGGCGAAGCTAGGCGCGTTCCTCGAGGGCCATCCCGAGGCGCTGCCGGCCATCCAGCACGCGCTGTCGCAGCCGGCGCCGGCGAGCTACGCCCAGCTCGAGTACCACGGCATTCACGCCTTCAAGTGGATCGCCCCGGACGGAGACGGAGCGGTGGATCCGGTTCAGCTTCCGGCCGCTCGCCGGGTGTGGCCGGCCTTTCCGAAGAGGAGGCCGCCGAGCGCCCAGCACGACTACCTCCAGGAGGAGATCCGCGAGCGGCTCGACCGCGAGCCGGTCGAGTTCGAGCTCGAGGTCGCAATCGCGCAGGAGGGCGACGACCCGAACGACCCGACCGAGCCGTGGCCCGATGACCGGGAGCGCGTGGTCGTCGGCAGGCTGCGCGTCGAAGAGCTCGACAGCACGCGCGAGCGAGACGGCGACGTGCTGGTGTTCGATCCCACGCGCGTCACGGACGGCATCGAGCTGTCCGCCGATCCCATCCTGCATGTTCGACCCGACGCGTACGCAGTCTCGGTCGAGCGCCGCAGCGGGGCCCGGCGCGAGTGAGCGACGTCGCCCGCCCACGCACTCTCGACGAGGAGATCATCGAGGCCGAGAGCCCGGCCGTCGCGTCGCTGCTCACCGACGAAGACCGGATCGAGCGGATCGCGAGCGAGATGCGCGAGGGCTTCCGGCTGCTGTCGGATCTCGGACCGGCAGTCGTCGTGTTCGGCTCGGCTCGCACGTCCCCGGACGACCCGGACTACGCAAAGGCGCGTGAGGTCGCGCGACGCCTCGGCGAGGCCGGCTTCGCGATCATCACCGGCGGCGGGCCCGGCATCATGGAGGCGGCCAACCGGGGGGCGGTCGACGCCGGCGTGCCGTCGGTCGGACTCAACATCGAGCTGCCGTTCGAGCAGGGGATGAACCAGTGGGTGACCCTCGGGATGGAGTTCGACTACTTCTTCACCCGCAAGCTGATGTTCGTCCGCTACGCGTCCGCGTGGGTGGTCTTCCCGGGCGGCTACGGGACCCTGGACGAGCTGTTCGAGGTCCTGACACTCGAGCAGACGGGCAAGACGCGCGGTTGCCCCACCGTCCTCGTAGGCGGGGACGACTGGCGCGGGCTGTGCGACTGGCTGCGGGAGGTCGTGCTCGCGAAGGGTCGGATCGATCCGGCCGACATGGACATCCTTCAGCTGCGCGACGACCCGTCCGAGGTGGCCGAGCTCATCGGCCCGGCGCCGTCAGGGCGCTAGCAGCGGCTGGACCGTCTTGTCGCGCAGGAGCCGCGACTCGTCTTGCGCGGCGCTCGGCGCGGCGCGTCCGGACTGGACGCTGCTTCTCACCGGCCTCGGCCGCCGGTTCGCCGGTCGCGGCCGCGGGGTCGGCCTCCATCGGCTCCGTGCCTCCGCCGGCCAGGATCGTGCTCGTCCCGCCGGCGAAGAGCACCAGCACGAGCACCGCGGCGACCGCGGCAGGAGCGGGCAGGGGCGCCGCAAGGCGCTCGAACAGGCGCCACGTGCGCCGGGGCTGCTCGCGCGTCTTTTCCGGCTCCGGGTCCGGCTCCGGGGCGGTCCCAGAGGTGCAGGCCCCAGTCCTGCGTCGAACCGAGCGCCGGCCCTGGCGACCGTCTCGCTGCGAAGCCAGCCCACGCCCACGAGCCGCGCGACATCGCGCGCGTCCTGGGTCTCCAAATCGTCGAAGCCCCCGTTCGTGTGCTCGATCGAGCCACCCAGTGCGAGCGCGCACAGGAGCTCGGCGACGTCGCCATCGGGCGCGCCAAGTGGCGGCGGCCAGCGCAGGATCCTCAGAAAGGCGGTCTGGGTCGCGTCCGCCGCGTCCTCGATCGATTCCGTCGCCGCGAGCGCGGCCGTGAAAACCTCGGTCGAGTAATGGTCGTAGAGGCGCACAAACGCTGCGCCATCGCCGCCCGCGGCACGCCGTGCCAACTCCGCGTCCCGAGGCAGTAGATCCATGCCGACTACGGTCATGTCTCGAACATACCCCTGAGCGGGCACCCTACCCGTCATCCGGCCGTGATAACCATCCCGATCGCATCCAAACGGACCTCCCTCTGGCTCGACACAGCGCCCGAGAGCGGGTTTCCCCGCCTCGATCGCCCCCTGTCGGTCGATGTCGCCGTCCTTGGCGGCGGAATCGTCGGCATCACCACCGCACTGCTGCTGAAGCGTACTGGCATGACCGTGGCTGTCGTCGAGGCCGATCGCGTCGGCGCGGGCGTGACGGGCCACACCACGGCGAAGCTCAGCTCCCTGCA
Organism: uncultured Thermoleophilaceae bacterium; assembly: GCA_963846865.1. Lineage (GTDB taxonomy): Bacteria > Actinomycetota > Thermoleophilia > Solirubrobacterales > Thermoleophilaceae > DASPHG01. The sequence continues at coordinate 62,278 of CAWJXU010000012.1, forward strand.
CGGGCTGACGTACGCGAGGCTGTCGTCGAGCTTCGGCGACGACGGCGCGCGCGTCTATGGCGAGGCGAACCAGGCCGGGATCGAGCAGGTCGCGCAATGGGTCGAGGAGGAGGCGATCGAGTGCGATTTCCGGCGCAAGCCGAACTACACGTACGCCAGCTCGCGCGACGACCTCGAGCGACATCGAGAGGGAGGTCGAGGCGGCACAGCGGGCCGGGCTGCCCGCCTCCTATACCGAGGAGACCGACCTGCCCTACGCGATCGCCGGCGCGGTGCGGTTCGAGGACCAGGCGGAGTTCCATCCGCGCCGGTTCCTGCTCGGGCTGGCGGCCCTCATACCGGGCGAGGGCAGCCACGTCTTCGAGCGGACGAGGGCGACTGGGGTCTCCGAAGGCCGGCCCTGCCGCGTGAACACGACCGGGGCAACGCTCACCGCCGGCCAGGTGGTCGTGGCGACGCACTTCCCGATCCTCGACCGCGGCCTCTACTTCGCACGCATCCATCCCGAGCGGTCATACGCGCTGGGCGTACGCGTGCGGGACGCGGCGCCGCAGGGCATGTACATCTCCGCGGACCAGCCGACGCGCTCGATCAGGAGCCACCCGCCGGACGACGGGGAGATCCTGATCGTCGGCGGCGAGGGGCACAAGACGGGGCAGGGTGGCGACACGCTCCAGCGCTACCGGGCACTCGAGCGGTTCGCCCGCGAGCACTGGGACGTCGAGAGCGTCGAGTACCAGTGGGCGAGCCAGGACAACGAGACGGTCGACCACGTCCCGTACATCGGAAAGTTCGCGCCCCTGTCGCACCGCATCTACACGGCGACCGGCTTCAGGAAGTGGGGCCTGGCGCAGGGCGTCGCCGCGGCGATGATCCTCGAGGACCTGATCCTCGACCGCGACAACCCGTGGGCCTCGCTCTACGACCCGGGCCGCATGAAGCCGCTTGCGGCCGCGAAGGACCTCGTGAAGGAGAACGCCAACGTCGCGGTGCGGTTCGTCGGCGACCGGCTTACGAAGCGCGGCGGGCGGCGACGCCAGGGACCTCGCGCCCGGCGAGGCCGACATCGCTCAGCTCGACGGCAAGAAGGTGGCCGCGTTCCGCGACGAGGACGGCACGCTGCACGCCGTGTCGCCGGCCTGCACCCACCTCGGCTGCCAGCTGAACTGGAACTCAGGCGACCGCAGCTGGGACTGCCCGTGCCACGGCTCGCGCTTCTCCCCCGACGGAGCGATCCTTCAGGGACCGGCCGTCAGGCCTCTGGAGCGGCGCTGAGCGCGCTTGTCCGGCCCGAAGAGCGGAATGGTCTCGCACATCTCGAACAGCCTGGACGCCGTGCGATGGCCGATGTGTTCGCCGAGCCTCTCGTGGCTGTCGAGCTCGGCCGTGACGACGACCGACCGCCTGTCCTCGTAGCGGCGGTTCACGATCGTGTAGAGCTGCTCGAGCGTCCAGTCCGTCTGGCTGGCCACAGCCATGTCGTCGAGCTGAAGCAGGTCGACCGCCGCCAACCGCTCCATCAGGCCGACGTAGCTGTGCTGGGCGTCCTGCTCGTAGGTCGAGCGGATCTGCGAGAGGAGCCACGGGGACGGGATAGATCGCGACCGTGCGGCGTGCTTTCAGCGCGTGCTGGGCGATCAGCATCGCGAGCGTGGTCTTGCCCGTGCCGCGGTCGCCGAAGAAGAAAAACCCCTTGCCGTCGTCCAGCTTCGACTCGATCCGCTCGCAGAACCGGCGGATGTGGCGGACGGTGTGCTGCTCCATCTGGTTGACGGGCGCGCGGTCGAAGGCGACGTCGCGGTAGCGCTCGGGAATCGTGTCGTGGAGCCCGCGCGTGCGGTTGCGGGCGATCCGCTCGGCGCGGCAGCGGCACGGGGAGCGCGTCGCCTGACTCCTGCAGGACGAGCCCGTTGCCGTCGCATTCGCCGTACGGGCACGACGAGCTGCCGAGACCGCGCAGATGCGGGTTCGCGGCGCGCGCCGCGGCGGGTTCGAGCAGCTCCGAGTCGGTCATCCGGCCAGTGAAGCACGCCCTCCGGCGGACGGGACCGCGCACGCCCGCTGTTTGCGCGTTCTTCGCGCTCGATACCATGGCCGGCAGCACATGGGGGAGCCCAAACCGCCTGTCCCGGCGGGGGAGGAACGGGTTGCGATCGAGAGCGAGCATCTCGCGGCGATCGTCCGTTCGTCGGACGACGCCATCCTCTCGAAGGACCGCAACGCCATCGTCACGAGCTGGAACGAGGCGGCAGAGCGGCTGTACGGCTATACGGCGAGCGAGATGGTCGGGCAATCGGTCGCCCTCCTGATCCCGCCCGACCGCCAAGGCGAGGAGCTCGAGATCGTCGCGAGGATTCTCGCGGGCGAGCGGGTCGAGCACTACCAGACCGAGCGTGTCCGCAAGGACGGCAGCCGCGTCGCGGTGTCGCTCACAGCGTCGCCGATCCACGGCGCGGACGGGGTGATCGTCGGCGTGTCGACGCAGGCGCGCGACGTCTCGTCGGCGCGGCAGGCCGAGCAACGCATGGCGGGTGCGTTCGAGGGCGCGCCGATCGGCATCGCGGTCCTCAGCCTGGAGCCGGGTTCATTCGGCCGGGTGCAACAGGTCAACGCGGAGATGACGCGCGCTGCTGGGCTACACGCCAGGAGGAGCTCGCGGCTATCTCGCCCGAAGAGCTCACGCACCCCGACGACGCCGAGCGCGAGCGCGCGCTGATCGAGGAGCTGGCGGCGGGGAAGCGCAGCTCTTACGGGATCGAGAAACGGAACCGGCGCAAGGACGGCAGCTGGATCTGGGTCTGGCTGACCGTGTCGTTGCTCGACACCGAGGACCCTCCGCGGTCCGCCGTCGCGCACGTGTTCGACATCAGCGAGCGCAAGGCGGCCGAGTCGGAGCTCGAGCAGGCGCGGGCGAACCTCGAGCGCTCGAACGCCGAGCTCGACCAGTTCGCGTACGTCGCCTCGCACGACCTCAAGGAGCCGCTGATCCTGCTTTCGGCGTATGCCCGCATGCTGGCCGAGCGCCACGGCGACGCGCTCGACGAGGAAGGACGCACCTTTCTGGGCCACGTGTCGCGACGAGGCCGCTCGGATGAAGGCGATGATCGACGACCTGCTCGACTACTCACGTCTGCAGACCAGAGCCGAGGACGCGCAGGCGATCGAGCTTGCGCACACCCTCGACCTTGCGCTGAAGACACTGGCGCCGCGGATCGAGGAAACGCAAGCGCGCGTGGACGTGGAGGGCCGGCTTCCGGCCGTGCGATGGGAGCCCGCGCAGTTCGAACGCGCTCTTCCGGAACCTGATCTCGAACGCGCTGAAGTTCCGGGGCGACGAGACCCCGGTGGTAAGCGTCTCGGCTGACCACGGCGACGGCGAGTGGACCGTGTCGGTGCGCGACAACGGAATCGGCATCGACCCGGCGAAAGCAGGGCGGATCTTCGACGTGTTCCAGCGCCTCCACAGCCAGGAGGAGTACGCCGGGACCGGCATGGGACTGGCGATCTGCAAGCGGATCGTCGAGCGGCACGGCGGGCGGATCTGGGTGGAGCCCGCGCCCGAAGGCGGCAGCGCGTTCAAGTTCGCCATACCCGAGTAGGAGGTACGCTCGGGCGAATGGGGGGACTCGGCGTACAACCGTCCTTATCGCGGACGATCACCCGCTCTTCCGCGAGGCGATCGCGCGCGTGATCGCCGAGCAACCCGAGCTCGAGCTTGTCGCGGAGGCCTCCGACGGGCGCGCGGCGCTGGAGAAGATCCGCCAGCTGAATCCCGACGTCGCCGTGATCGACGTGCGAATGCCCGAGCTCGACGGCAGCGACGTGCTCGGCGCGCTGCGCGACGAGGAGCTCCCGACGAACGTGGTGTTCCTGTCGGCCTTCCTCGACTCGAAGACGGTCTACGAGGCGGTCGCCGCCGGCGCGAACGCGTACCTCTCGAAGGAGGCGGAGACGGAGGAGATCGTGACCGCGATCCGCGCGGCAGCGCGCGGCGAGACGATCCTGGGGCCGGAGGTGCAGACCGGCCTGGCGGAGCAGATCCGATTTCGGGAGGAGAGCGAGTCGCGGCCGCGCCTGTCGGACCGCGAGCAGGAGGTCCTCGTGCTGATCGCACAGGGACTGTCCGCGCCCGAGATCGGTGAGCGCATCCACCTGAGCACGGCCACGGTCAAGACCCACCTTCAGCACCTCTACGAGAAGCTGGGCGTCTCCGAGCGCGCCGCCGCGGTAGCCGAGGGCATGCGCCGCGGGCTGCTCGACTAGCCGATCGGTGGATTGAAGAACCGCTCGGTCGGGAATCGATTGGCGGATCGCAAAATCGGTCAGGGAGTCCGATCATCACGCCAGAAGCCATGGGTTGCGGATGGTGAACATCTATCTGTGTGACGACGTTCCGGAGTTGCGCCAACTCCTGCGGATCATCCTCGAGGAGGATCCCGAGCTGCGCGTCGTCGGCGAGACCGGTGATGCCGAGATCGGGATCGAGGAGATCGCGGAGCTGCAGCCCAACATCGTCCTGCTCGACCTCTCCATGCCGGGCATGGACGGCCTCGAGGCGCTCCCACTGATCCGCCGCGCCGCCCCCCAGACGTCGGTGATCGTCTTCTCGGGCTTCACCGAGGCGCGAATGGCCTCTCTGGTTCTCGAGCGCGGTGCCGATCGTTACATAGAGAAGGGTGAGCCGCTCGAGCGTGTTCGCGAGGCCGTGCGCGAGCTTGCGGATTAGCCGGTAGCCTGCACGGGCAAGGCACGTTCAGGGCTCATCCCGCAACTCGCAAACGACTTTCTCGTTAAGGGGGAATCCCATCCTCATGAAGTCGCTCACCAGGATCCTGCTCGTCGCCGCACTCGCGGTGCTCCCGATGCTCGCCGCGTCGCCGGCGCAGGCCGCCAAGAAGATGGAGGTCGCCCTCCAGGACGACGGCGTCTTCCTCTACAACGAGCACTACGACCGCGAGCTCGCGTACCGCCAGCTGCGAGAGCTGGGGGTCACGCATCTGCGGATGAACATCCTGTGGTGGCAGCCGATCCCGGAGGCCCAGCGCAACCAGCGGACGAAGCCCTCGCCCATCAGTCTACGACTTCAGCGTCTGGGACAACGGCGATCGCGCGTGCGCAGGGCGTACGGGATCAAGGTCCAGCTCGACCTCGCGGGCGACCCGCCGGCTTGGGCCTGCGGTAACAAGAAGGTCCCCTACGCGTGCGACGGCTTCAAGCCGAACCGCGCGCTGTTCGCGCACTTCGTTCGGGCGGCGGTAAACCACTTCCAGGGCAGGGTCTCGCGCTTCTCGCTGTGGAACGAGCCGAACTGGTACACGTGGATCAGCCCGCACAAGCAGTCGCCGATCCTCTACCGCAAGCTCTACCAGGCCGGCTACAAGGCGGCCAAGAAGGCGAACAAGAAGGCCGAGGTCGTGATGGGCGAGCTCGCCCCCCACTTCCGGCCGGGGCTGTCGATCGCGCCGCTCAAGTTCCTCCGGGAGATGGTGTGCGTGAACAAGAAGCTGAAGCGCACGAAGAACGCGAACAAGAAGTGCGGGCGCAAGCCGCTGAAGCTCGACGCGTTCTCACACCACCCGTACGACTTCGAGCACAAGCCGACGAAGAAGCGCAGCAACAAGGACGAGGTCACGATGGCGAACATCGGCCAGCTGTCGAAGTTCCTCGACAAGCTCCGCAAGAAGGGGCTGATCAAGCCGAAGCAAGAAGAAGTTCCCGATCTACCTGACCGAGTACGGCTACATGGTCACCGGCAACCCTGACGTCCGCGGCGACGCGCCGGATTCCGGAGTCGAAGCGCGCGAGGTGGCTCGTCCAGGCGTGGAAGATCGCGCAGAAGACTCCGCGCATCAAGCAGCAGATCCAGTACATCCTGGTGTCTCCGCCGCTCGGTTCGCCCAGCTCGTACTTCGACACGGGGCTGATCGTGCGCGAACGGGACCAAGCGCCAGTCGTACAACGCGCTCGAGAACTGGATTCAGCAGGCACTGAGCCGACGGTCAGGTCCAGCGCCCCGGGCCGTGCTCCGCCTGCTAGTCGCGCTCCTTGCCGGCTTCGCGTTGCTCCCGATGCTGGCGAGCATCGGCGAGCCCAGGCGGGCAAGCAAATGGAGGTCGCGGTACAGGACGACGGCGTCTTCCTCTACGAGGAGCACTACGACCGCGACCTGGCGTACCGCCAGCTCCGCGACCTCGGGGCGACTCACCTGCGGATGAACATCCTGTGGTGGCAGCCGATCCCGGCCGCCCAGCGCACCCAGACCACGGTTCCGTCGAACATCACCTACGACTGGGGCGTCTGGGACGAAGCGATCGACCGCGCGCTGCGGCCTTCGGCATCAAGGTTCAGCTCGACCTGACGGGCGACCCGCCCGCCTGGGCCTGCGGCAACCTGCGGCCGCCGTACGCCTGCGATGGCTTCAAGCCGAACCGCGCCCTGTTCGCGCACTTCGTGGGCGCCGCGGTCTCGCACTTCAAGGGGCAGGGTGAGCCGCTACTCGCTGTGGAACGAGCCGAACTGGTACACGTGGATCAGCCCGCACAAGCGAGTCGCCGGTCCTCTACCGCAAGCTCTTCCAGTCCGGGTACGAGGCGGCCAAGGCGGCCGATCCGGACGCCGAGGTCGTCCTGGGCGAGTTCGCTCCCCATGACCGGCCGGGGCTCTCGATGCCTCCGCTCGAGTTCATTCGCAAGATGGTGTGCGTCAACGAGCAAGCTGAAGCGGACCAAGAGCGCGGACAGGAAGTGCGGCCGCAAGCCGTTGAAGCTCGACGCGGTCTCGATCCATCCGTACGACTTCACCGTCAGGCCGACCAAGCTCCGCGACAACCCGGACGAGGTCACCCTGGCGAACATCAACGAGCTTCCGAAGCTGCTCGACAGGCTCCGCAAGAAGGGGCTGGTCGAGCCGAGCAAGAAGAAGTTCCCGATCTACCTCACCGAGCATGGCTACTTCGTCAGCGGCCGCCGGGCCGTGCCCGAAGCGAGGCGGGCGAGGTGGCTCGTCGACGCGTGGGAGTTGGCGCAGGACGCTCCGCGCGTCAAGCAAAACCTTCAGTACGGGCTGGTTTCACCGCCTCCCGACTCGCCGAGCGCATACTTCGACGCGGGCCTGATCGCCTCGAGCGGAACGCTCCGCCCGTCGTACGACGCACTCCGCGGATGGGTCCAGGATGCTGCCGCCAGCGGGCGCGTAATCCGTCCGGGCCCGTGCTCGGCCTGCTGAGCGGGAACCCGCCAACAACGACTTTGGGGTGATCCGGCAGGGCGCGCGCTGCGGAGGAACTCGGGATAGGCAAGCGGCGCACTGGCGCTGACCCGAGGCAGGACCGGAGGGACGAAATGGAAGCCCACACGCGGGACGGGGCTCACAAAGAGCCGGCCGCGCTCGACGAGCTGCGGGATGACCCGCAGTCGCGCAAACGCTTTTTGAAGATGGTCGGCGGCGCCGGCGCGGCTGGAGCGCTTTCGCTCCTGATCGCGGCGTGCGGTGGCGACGATGACGACGAGAGCGCCTCGACGACGTCGACGACCGACAGCATGGAAAAGAATTCATCGGCGTCGAAGGGCGATCTCGAGATCGTCAACTACGCGCTGACGCTCGAGTACCTCGAGGCCGACTTCTACGACCAGGTGATCAGGTCGGGCGAGGTCACGGACAAGAAGATCGCCGAGCTCGCGAAGTCGATTCGCGACAACGAGCAGGAGCACGTCGAGGCGCTGACGGCGACGGTCAAGCAGATGGGTGGAACCCCCGCTCCGAAGCCGACGACCAAGTTCGAGGAGGTGATCGCCGGCGGCCCTCAGATGATCCTGGAGACCGCCGCGAGTGTGGAGAACCTCGGAGCCGCGGCGTATCTCGGCCAGGCGGGGAACATCAAGAGCAAGGAGATTCTCGCCGCCGCGCTCGCGATCCACTCGGTCGAGGGCCGGCACGCCGCGGCGTTGAACACGCTCGTCGGCGACACGATCGTCCCCGATGGGGCGTTCGCGAAGCCGGCCTCTATGGACGAGGTCCTGAAGGCCGTCCAGCCATTCATCGCCGCCTGAGGCGACGAGCGAGAGAAAGGAGACACAACAATGTCCAATCCGAAGCTCGCCGCCCCTGAACTGGCGGCAATCGAAATCAAAGGCCACACCCGCCAGGCGTTCATCATGCGCGGCGCGGTCGCGGCAGGGTCCGTTTACGGACTCGGCACGGTCGGCCCGTTCGTACGGCAGGCGATCGCTCAGGGGGGCGGCGGCGACGTCGAGATCCTGAACTTCGCGCTCACACTCGAGTTCCTCGAGGCCGCCTACTACGAGCAGGCCCTTGCCAAGACGAGCCTGTCGTCGGAGGTCAAGTCGCTCGCGACAGAGATCCAGGCGAACGAGGCCGCGCATGTCGAGGCGCTGATGGTGGCGATCAAGGGGCTAGACGGCAAGCCTGTCGCTGCTCCCGGCGTCGACTTCGGCAAGGCGTTCGCGAACGAGAAGAGCTTCCTCGAGCTCGCCCAGACGCTCGAGGACACGGGCGTGTCCGCCTACAACGGCGCCGCGCCCGAGATCGAGTCGAAGGAGGTGCTCGGCGCTGCCGGCGGGATCGTGCAAGTCGAGGCACGCCACGCCGCCGCCATCCGGCTGCTGCGCGGCGAGAACCCCGCGCCGATGGGCTTCGACCAGGCCCTCACCGAGGACGAGGTGCTCATGGCCGTCGAGCCGTTCGTCAAGTCCTAGCCGGCGGACGTCCCTCCGACCAACCGGCAGGGAGCCATAGGGCCGCGTCCCACCCCGCGGGGCGCGGTCCCGGTTCCCGTCAAGGCCGTAGGCCGCGTGCCTTCGGCCCGTCGCCGGCCTCGTGAGCGACCAGCTCATGCGCGCGCTCGGCCCAGTCGCACAGGATCGGCCGGGTGTCGCGCGGGTCGATGATCTCCTCGACGCCGAAGCGCTCTGCGGTGCGGAACGGCGAGCGCACCGAGTCGAGCCGCTCCTGGATCTCCGCGCGGAGCGCCTCGGGGTCCTCGGCCGCCTCGAGCTCGCGCCGGTAGGCGGCCTCGATGCCGCCCTCGACCGGAAGCGAGCCCCAGTCGCCCGACGGCCATGCGTAGCGCAGGTTGAGGCGCGCATGGTTGCCGTGTCCCGCGCCGGCGACGCCGAAGACCTTGCGCACGAGCACCGACACCCACGGCACGGTCGCCTGGTAGCCGGCGTACAGCGCGCGCGTGCCGCGCCTGATCGTGCCGGCGCGCTCGGCGGCCGTACCGATCACGAAGCCGGGCTGGTCGACGAAGTTCACGACCGGCAGCCGGAACTGGTCGCAGAGGTCGACGAAGCGGGTCATCTTGTCGGAGGCCTCCGCGGTCAGGCCGCCGCCGAAGTAGGCGGGATCCGATGCCAGCACGCCGACAGGCCGCCCGTCGAGCCGGGCGAGCGCCGTGACGAGCGAGCGGCCGAAGCGGCCGCCGAGCTCGAACACCGAGCCGCGGTCGAAGACGGCGTCGAGGATCTGACGCACCTTGTACGGCTTGCGCCGCTCGCGCGGGACGATCGAGAGCAGGCTCTCGTCGCGGCGGTCGGGCGGGTCGCTCGAGCTCGAGATCGGCGGCAGCTCCCAGACGTTCTGCGGCAGGTAGGAGAGGAAGCGCCGCAGCTGGTCGAGCGCATCGTCCTCGTCCGCCGCCTCGTTGTCGACCGCGCCGGCCGCGGTCTGCGTCCGCGAGCCGCCGAGCTGCTCCTTGTCCGGCGCCTCGCCCATGGCCGCGGCCACCACGGGCGGGCCCGGCGACGAACAGCTGCGACGTCCCGCGCACGATCACCGAGAAATGCGAAGCCGCCACGCGCGCTGCTCCGAGCCCGGCCACCGGGCCGAGCGCCGCCGCTACCACGGGCACGACCGAGAGGTTCTCGACCACGAGCTCCCAGCCGGGGACGAACGGCACGTACGTGAAGCCCATCGTCTCGAGGTGCTTCACGCTGCCGCCGCCGCCCGGTCCCGTCGACGAGGCGCACGAGCGGCAGGCGCAGGTCGTGCGCCATCCGCTCGGCGAAGACCATCTTCTGCCAGATCGCCGCGTCGGCCGCCCCGCCGCGCACCGTGAAGTCGTCGCCCTGGAGCACCGCGCGGCGTCCGTCGATCCGGCCCTGCCCGACGATCATGTTCGCGGGCAGGAAGTCGGTCAGCTCGCCGTGCTCGTCGTAGGTGCCCTTGCCGGCGATCGCGCCGGTCTCGTGGAAGGTGCCCGCGTCGAAGAGCCGCTCGGCGCGCTCGCGGACGGTCAGCCTGCCCGTCTGGTGCTGGCGCGCGACGCGCTCCTCGCCGCCCATCCGCCGCGCGAGCTCCTCGCGGCGGCGGAGCTCCTCGAGCTCGGGCTCCCAGGTCACGGCGCGCGAGTCTACGGTTTCTAAGGGGAGTCGGGACGCCCCTTTTCGAAGCTTCACAGCTGCCGGCGCGATACCTGGCGCCAGCGGCGGGCGCTCCGTCGCGCCTGTCGCTGCGACGCCCGCTGAGGCGGCCTTCCTCCGCGAGCCGCGCGGTCACGCTCTCGAGGATCGCGTCGGACATCGGGCCGAGCTCCTCGAGCGGCCGGTGCCGGTTCTGTCGCGAGTGAAGGTCGACCTGGCTGATCGCGGCGGCGCCGACCTTGCGGTAGATGTCGATCAGGAGGCCGATCTCGAGGCCGTATCCGGTGGTGAACGGCACCGCCTCGAACAGCGACCGGCGCGCGGCCATCTCGCCGGCGAGCGGCTGGTCGAGCCACGCGAGCTCCGGATAGAAGCGCCGCAGCAGCGGACGGGCGAGCAGCGTCGTCACGCGGCCGCCGCCGGTCGGCATGACGCCGCTCTCGTCGCGCCACGGCCGGCGGTAGGAGCCCTTGACGTACTCGATGCCGCGGGTCGCTCGAGCAGCGGCTCGACCAGGCGGTGGACGAAGTGGGGGCCGAAGTCGGCCGAGTCGGCGTCGACGAAGCACACGATGTCGCCCCGGGCGGCCGTCAGCCCGCGCCACAGGTTGTCGCCCTTCCCGGCGACCGGCCCGAGCTCCGGGAAGACGCTCGTTCGTGCGAACGACCTCGGCGCCGAGCTGCGCGGCCGCCTCGCCGGTGCCGTCGCGTCGAGTCGTGCTCGGCAACGAGGACCTGGTCGACCAGGCCGTCGTCACGCAGCGCCACGAGGTCGCGCACGATCGGCGCGATCGTGGCCGCCTCGTCGCGCGCGGGCACGAGCACCGTGATCGGACGCACGGCGCCCGGTCACCTAGAGCTCCTGGACCGCCCCGAGCACCGACGTGATGGATTCCTTTGCGTCGCCGAAGAGCATCGAGGTCTTGGGGTCGTAGAACAGCGGGTTGTCTATACCCGCAAATCCCGAAGCCATGCTTCGCTTCAGCACGATCACCGCGCCCGACTCGTCGACGTTCAGGATCGGCATCCCGTAGATCGGGCTGTCCGCCTGCGTCCGGGCGGCGGGGTTGGTCACGTCGTTTGCGCCGATCACGAGCGAGACGTCGGTGCGCGAGAACTCGCTGTTGATCTCGTCCATCTCCTTCAGCTGCTCGTACGGGACGTCGGCCTCGGCGAGCAGGACGTTCATGTGGCCCGGGCATCCGGCCGGCGACCGGGTGGATGGCGAACTTCACCTCGACGCCGCGCTTCTCGAGCTCCTCCGACAGCTCGCGCACCGCGTGCTGTGCCTGCGCGACCGCCATGCCGTAGCCGGGCACGACGACGACCTGGCTCGCGTACGAGAGCTGGATCGCGACGTCGTCGGCGCTCGTCGAGGTGACGGTGCGCCCCTCCTCGTCCGCGCCGCCCGCCGGGGCGGCCACCGCGCCGCCGAAGCCGCCCATCACGATGTTCGCCGATCGAGCGGTTCATCGCCTTCGCCATCAGGTTCGTGAGGATCGAGCCCGACGCTCCGACGAGCATCCCGCCCACGATCAGCGCGGTGTTGTCGAGCGCCATGCCCGCTGCGGCGGCCGACAGGCCCGTGAAGGCGTTCAGCATCGAGATCACGACCGGCATGTCCGCGCCGCCGATCGGCAGCACGACCATGTTGCCGAGGATCGCCGCCGAGACGAGGATCGCGATGAAGAGGCGCCTCCGACTCCTCGCCGGCGGCGATCGCGACGGCGCATCCGACCGCGACGAGCAGGAGCAGCGCGTTCAGGATCGTCTGCCCCGGCAGCATGATCGGGCGGCCGGGGATGATCTCCTGCAGCTTTCCGAAGGCGATGTTCGAGCCCCAGAAGGAGACCGAGCCGACGATCGCCGAGAAGAGGATCGGGATCATCTCCTCGAGCGGGATGTCGCCGCCCGCGTACCGGAACTCGGCCCACGCGACCAGCGCCACCGCGCCGCCGCCGACGCCGTTGAACAGCGCCACCATCTGCGGCATCGCGGTCATCTTCACGTTGCGCGCCGCCGGGATGCCGACCGCCGTGCCGATCACGACGCCGAGGACGATCAGGCCCCAGTCGCCGATCTCCGGCTTGAGCAGCGTGGCCACGACGGCGACCGCCATGCCGGCCGCCGCGATCTTGTTGCCCTGCCGCGCGGTCGACGGGATGCGTCAGGCGGCGCAGCCCGATGATGAACAGCGAGAACGAGACGATGTACGCGCTCGAGATGAAGTCGGGGTCGCTGGAGGAAGGTCGGCGTTGACTCCTCGGACTCCTTCTTCTTCGGCGTCGGCTTCTTCTTGAACATCTCGAGCATCCGGTCGGTCACGAGGAAGCCGCCGACGACGTTGATCGTGCCGAACGCGATCGCGATCACGAGGATCACCTCGTCGAGCACGCCCTCGGCCTGACCGATCACCAGCAGGCCGCCGAGCACGACGATCCCGTGGATCGCGTTCGTCGCCGACATCAGCGGCGTGTGCAGCGTGTTCGGGATCTTCGAGATCACCTCGAAGCCCGACGAACGCGGCGAGGATCAGGATCGTCAGCTCAGTCAGCAGGTCCACTGACCATCGCCCCCTTCACGATCTCGTCCTCCGGATCGATCTTCAGCTCGCCCTCGTCGGTGATCAGCTCGAGCAGCGCCTGGATGTTGCGCGCGTAGAGCTGCGACGCGTGGTCGGGCATCGTCGACGGCAGGTTGAGCGGCGCCGCGATCGTGACGTCCTCGCGCACGACGGTCTGGCCGGGCTCGCTCAGCTCGCAGTTCCCGCCCGCCTCGCCCGCCAGGTCGATGATCGCCGAGCCCGGCTTCATGTTCTTCACAGCCTGTGCGTTCAACAGGAGCGGCGCGGGCTTGCCCGGGATGAGCGCGGTCGTGATCGCGGCGTCGATGCCGGCCGCGGCCTCGGCGAGCGCATCCTGCTGGCGCTGCTGCTGCTCCTCTGCGAGCGCCTTCGCATATCCGCCCTCGCCCTCGGCGTCCGCCTCGAGGTCGAGCTCCAGGAACTTCGCGCCCAGCGACTCGACCTGCTCCTTCACGGCCGCGCGCACGTCGTAGCCCTGGACCTGCGCGCCGAGCCGCCGCGCCGTGGCGATCGCCTGCAGGCCTGCGACGCCCGCACCGAGGACCAGGACCTTCGCGGGCTTCACCGTGCCGGCCGCCGTGGTGAGCATCGGGAAGAAGCGGGTCAGCGTCTCCGCAGCGATCAACGCCGCGCGGTAGCCGGCGACGGTCGCCTGGGACGAGAGGGCGTCCATCGACTGCGCGCGCGTGATCCGCGGAATCGACTCCATCGCGAAGGCCTTGACGCCGGCGGATTGGAGCGCATTGACGGCATCCGGCGACGTGAGCGGGGCGAGGAAGCCGATGTAGACGGCGCCGCGCTTCAGGCGACCGATCTCCTCGCCGTTCGGCACGGCGACCTTCACCACGACGTCGCCGCTCCACGCTTCGTCGGCGGAGACGATGGTGGCGCCGGCCTCCTCGAAGACGGAGTCGGGCAGGAGGGCCGCCTCGCCCGCGCCGCGCTCGACAGCCACCTCGATTCCACGCGGCTTGAGCCGCGCCACCACCTCCGGCACGAGCGCCACCCGCCGCTCGCCGTCGGCCGTCTCCTTGGGGACACTGACCCTCACGGGGCGGCGCAGGGTATAGATCGCGCATGGAAGTAGACGTCCAGGGCCGCCAGCTCAAGCTCTCCAACCTGGACAAGGTCATGTATCCCGCGGCCGGCTTCACCAAGGGGCACGTGATCGACTACTACACGCGCGTCGCGCCCGCCATGCTCGGGCACCTGCGTGACCGGCCGCTGACGAGGATCCGCTACCCGAACGGCGTCGACGAGAAGTTCTTCTACGAGAAGAACTGCCCCGACCACCGGCCCGACTGGGTCCAGGTCGCCCGCATCCTCACGCGAGGGACCGGCCGCTGGGGAGGCGAGGGCCGCGGCCCGCGCGAGGTCGACTTCTGCCTCGCGAACGACCTTCCGACACTCATCTGGCTCGCGAACCTGGCGGCGCTCGAGCTGCATACGTCGCTCGGCACGGCGACGACGTACGACAAGCCGACGATGGTCGCGTTCGACCTCGACCCGGGCCCGCCCGCGACGATCGTCGAGTGCTGCCGCGTCGCGCTGCTCCTGCGCGAGATGTTCGAGCGGCTCGGCATGAGCTGCTTCCCGAAGACATCCGGCTCGAAGGGCATGCAGGTCTATCTCCCGCTGAACACGCCGGCCACCTACGACGAGACGACGCCGTTCGCGCGCGCGGTCGCCGAGCTGCTCGAGCAGGAACATCGCGATCTCGTGGTCTCGCAGCAGAACAAGGACCTGCGCAAGGGCAAGGTGCTCGTCGACTGGAGCCAGAACGTGGACTTCAAGACGACCGTGTGCGTCTACTCGCTGCGGGCGCGCGAGCGCCCGACCGTCTCGACTCCGATCACATGGGACGAGGTCGAGGCTGCCAGCGAGCCGGAGGACCTCCGCTTCGAGTCCCATGAGGTGCTGGAGCGCGTCGAGCGCCACGGCGACCTGTACGCGCCGGTGCTCGAGCTCGAGCAACGTTTGCCCGCCGGTTTGGGCGGTTAACCCGAGGTGATGCCTGAGAACGCGACCGTGGGCAAGAGCGTCAACGGCTCGCCCGCCGACACGCCAACAGAGCCGGAGGACTACGCCGCGCTGAACGCGGTGTTCGCGGCTCTCCTGGCGGGTGTCGTCGTCGGCCGCGCGCGAGCGCACGCGCGAGAGCGAGTCGCTCACCGGCGCGCGACCTCGCCGTGACCGGAGCGGCGACCTTCGCCCTCTCCAAGGTGATCGCGCGGGAGCGCATCGGTTCGTGGGTGCGCGAGCCGTTCGTCGACGAGGAGCACGGGCGCCGGCCGCGCGGCACGCAGGCTGCGTCACGCGGTCGGCGAGCTGCTCACCTGCACGCGCTGCGTCGGTGCCTGGAGCGCGCTCGGGCTCGTCGGGCTGAGGCTCGTGTCGCCGCCAACCGGGCGCGTCGTCAACGACGTGCTCGCCGTGTCGGCGATGAACGACTGGCTCCAGGCCTCGTTCAAGCTGCTCTGCGCGAAGACGGACTCAGTGGCGCTCGCCGCGGTCCTCGACGTCGACGGGACGCTCGTCGACACGAACTACCAGCACGCGATCGCGTGGTACCGGGCGTTTCGCCAGAACGGCAAGATCCTGCCGATCTGGCGGATCCACCGCCATATCGGGATGGGCGGCGACCAGCTCGTGGCCGCGCTGGCGGGCGAGGAGTGGGACGAGGAGCACGGCGACGACGTGCGCACCGCGGAGAAGGCCCTGTACCTGGCGCTGATCGAGGAGGTCGAGCCGCTCGAAGGTGCGCGCGAGCTCATCGAGGAACTGAAGGAGCGCGGCCACAGCGTCGTGCTCGCGAGCTCGGCAAAGGCGGACGAGGTCGACCATTACCTCGACCTGCTCGACGCGCGCGAGCTTGCCGACGACTGGACCACCTCCGCGGACGTCGAGCGCGACGAAGCCCGAGCCCGACCTCGTGCAAGGCCGCGATCGAGAAGGCTGCGGCGGACGAGGCGGTGATGGTGGGCGACACGACCTGGGACGTCGAGGCCGCCAAGCGGGCCGGCATCGAGACGATCGCGGTGCTCACCGGCGGCTTCAGCGAGGCGGAGCTGCGCGACGCAGGCGCCGGCTGGACGTTCGAGTCGATCCAGGCGCTGCGCGAAGGGCTGGCCGAGACCCCCTTCGGCTAGCCGACTCCTTCGCCACGTCGTAGACGCGCCGGTTGTTCGAGCGCGCCTCGGTGCGCAGCATCTCGAACGCCTCCTGCTCCGAGACGCCGTGGCGCTCCATGAGGATGCCCTTCGCGCGCTCGATCGTCGCGCGCCGGCGCGATCGCGTTCTCGAGCTGCCCGACCGCATCACCGAGCTCGCTCAGCTCGGCGAACCGGCGCACGGCGATCTCGAGCGAGCTCTTGACGCTCTCCTCGTCAGCCGGCTGCGCGTAGGCGATGATCCCGCGCTCGGCCGCGCGTGCGACGAAGTCCGGGTCCTCCCGATCGAGCAGCGCGATCACCGGGCAGCCGCCGACGTCGATCAGCTCCTCGATCAGCTCGAGCGCGTGCTCGTCGTCGCCGTGCAGCTTGACCATCGCGAGGTCGGGCTTGTCCTCGCTGATCGCCGCCGCGACGCCGTCCGTGGAAGTCGCCCGCGCCACGACCTCGTGGCCGAGCGCCCGCAGCGTCGACTGCGACGCCGTCGAGCGCCCGCGTGTCCTCGTCGGCGGCCAGCACGCGCAGCCCGCCGTCGAGCCGCTCGACTAGCGAGTCAGAGCCCAAGTCACCGCCCTCCACCGTTGCTAGCCTTCGCGCTGCCGCGCAGGCCGAGCCCCCCGCTCGCGCGCATCAAAACGCGAGATGACGGAGAGGGCTTCGCTTGCTGGTTGAACATCATGGTTCTGCGGCGAGGGACTCCGCTTCCCCCGGCGGTCCGGAACCCGAAAAGTACAGGCTCTCCGGCGCGAAGCGAAATGACGAGGAGCGCCGGCTCTTCAAGGCCTACCTCGAGGGCGGCGACCTCGGCGCCCGCGAGCGGCTGGTCGAGCGCTTCCTCCCGCTGGCGCGCCAGCTCGCCCGCCGCTATGGCGCCGCCGGCGAGCCGATCGACGATCTGATCCAGGTCGCCAGCCTGGGACTCGTCAAGGCGATCGACCGTTACGAGCTCGACCGCGGGACCGCGTTCTCGAGCTTCGCGGTGCCGACGATCCTCGGCGAGATCAAGCGCCACTTCCGCGACACGGGCTGGACCGTCCGGGTGCCACGCGCGATCCAGGAGCGGCGGATGAAGGTGAACCGTGCGATACCGGTGCTCACCGGCAAGCTCGGGCGCTCACCGACGACCGCGGAGATCGCCGAGCACATCGAGTCCACGAGCGAGGAGGTCCTCGAGGCGCTCGAAGCCGCGGTCGCGTATGAGCCGGTGTCGCTCGACACCTCGCCGGGGGCCGAGGACGACGACGAGACCTGGGCGCAATCCGTGGGCGACGAGGACCCGGGCTACGAGCTGGTCGAGCACAGCGTGACCGTCGCCCCGGCGATGAAGGCGCTCCCCGATCGCGAACGGCTGATCCTGCACATGCGTTTCGTCGAGGACATGACGCAGTCGCAGATCGCCGAGCGGATCGGCATCTCGCAGATGCACGTCTCGCGCCTGATCAGGAAGGCGCTCGAGGCGGTGCGAGCCCAGACGCTCGCCTGAGGCTCTCCCTACTCGGCGAGCGTCTGCTTGTCGCGAGCGGTGAACGGGATCGAGCGCGGCGCTCGATGACGAGGCCGACGGATCGCGAGCGGCAGCGGTCTGGGTGAACGCGGACATCCGCTAACGCCTTCCGAATCCGTAACCGCCGCTCGGAATGCCCGTGAGCAGCACGAGGATCGCGGCCACGATGCCGACGATCGAGGGCAGGCCGAGCGCCACGCATAGCGCGTAGACCAGAGCTGCGACTAGCACTGCGATGACAAGGCCGATCATCGGGTATCCTCCTGCCTGAATCGGTAAGAGGTGGTACCCCGGCCGGCCGGGAGCCGAAACTACTCAGGCGGCGCGACGGGCGCGCTGCTCGCTGTCCACGCGCTCCAGCTCGCGCCTGAGCTCGGCGCGCAGCTCGGCCACCTCGTCGGCGCCGAGCGCGTCCGCCAGCTCCGTGTTCGCGTGCTCGAGCTCGCGTTCCGCGGTCCCGTCGTCCACCTTGCCCCGCACCTCGAGCGCGCGCTCCTTGACGTTGCCGGCGAGCGCCTCGAGCCGCTCGCGCTCCGCGGGCGCGAGCCCCTCCCAACGGCGATAGAGCAGGCGAGCGATCCGCACTGCGACGGCGGTTCCGAACCTGTTCGCCATGGCCCCCATGGTGGCCGCGCGGGAGGACGTAACCTCGGATCGTGCGCGCGATGGTCCTCAGCGCGAGCGGCCGCCCGCTCGAGCAGCGTGAGCTCCCCGAGCCGGAGCCGGCCGAGAACCAGGTCCTCGTCCGGGTCGCCGCGTGCGGCGTATGCCGTACCGACCTGCACATCGTGGACGGTGAGCTGGCCGACCCCAAGCTGCCGCTCGTCCCCGGGCATCAGGTCGTCGGAAGGGTGGTGAGCGGCGGCGAGCGCTTCACCCCCGGAGACCGGATCGGCATACCGTGGGTCGGCGAGACGTGCGGACGCTGCCGCTACTGCATGTCGGGTCGCGAGAACCTGTGCGACGCGGCCACGTTCACGGGATACGGGCGCGACGGTGGGTACGCCGAGCTGGCGGTCGCAAACGAGGCCTTCGCGCTCCCGCTGCCGGACGGCCTCTCCGACCTCGAGACGGCTCCGCTTCTCTGCGCCGGCTTGATCGGCTATCGGGCCCTCCGCATGGCCGGCGATGCGGAACGGCTCGGGCTGTACGGCTTCGGCGCGGCGGCGCACATCGTGTGCCAGGTGGCACGGCACGAGGGCAGGCGCGTGTTCGCCTTCACCCGCGCGGGCGACGACGACGCGCAACGTCTGGCGCGCGAGCTGGGGGCCGAATGGGCGGGGGATGCCGCGGGCCCGGCGCCAGAGGAGCTGGACGCGGCGATCCTGTTCGCGCCCGTCGGCGACCATGTGCCGGCGGCGCTCCGCGCGACGGCGAAGGGCGGGACCGTCGTGTGCGCCGGAATCCACATGAGCGACATCCCGTCGTTCCCCTACGAGCTCCTGTGGGGCGAGCGGTCGGTGCGCAGCGTCGCGAACCTCACACGGCGGGACGGGGAGGAGTTCCTCGCGCTGGCGCCCGTGGTTCCGGTGCGCGCGCACGTCACCGAGTACCCGCTCGAACGGGCGAACGAGGCGCTCGACGACCTCCGCGCGGGCCGCATCAGCGGATCCGCCGTATTGTCCGTCCCATGAAGCTCTACATCTGCTGGGGAACGTTCGGCAGCCCGCGCCCGGGAGGGCACCCCTGTAAGAACGCCCACGACGCCCTCAAGGAGGCCGGCCACGACCCGGAGGTCGTGAAGTCCTACGGGCTCGGCCTGCTGCCCGACTTCATGAACCAGACGTCCGGGCGCAAGGAAGTGAAGAAGCTGACGGGCAAGACCTGGGTGCCGACGCTCGTCACGGACGACGACCAGGTCATCCAGGGGTCCGACAAGATCGCCGCGTGGGCGAAGGACAACCCGGCTACGCAGCCCGCCTGACGCGGCCCTGACGCGCCGCGGCACGCCTGCGCCGGTGCGCCTTGAGCGCCGCCTGGCGGCGGCTCTCAGTCCGGCGCAGCCGCTCCAGCTCTTCCGCGACAGCGCGCCACGAGCGCGGGTGCATCCCCATTCCGAGGTGGCTGGCCCGGATCTCGAGATGCTCCGCGTGCGGGTCGAGGCACGACCGCCAGCGCACGACCCCGTCGCTGCGCGAGTACACCGAGAGGAAGCGGACATCCTTCGGGAACGAAGCCTCCGCATCGGCCCAGAAGTCGGTGCAGCAGTCGCCCCAGAGGCACGAGTGGCGGAAGAGCCCCCGGACGCCGACCGTGCCGAGCGCGCCGACGGCGTAGACGTGCGCCCGCACCACGGGGTGGATGTCCAGGGGGTTGATGAGGGGCGAGCCGAGCGTGACGATGCCGCCGACGAGGTCGGGCCGCCGCCGCGCAAGCACGCGCGCGAAGTGGCCGCCGCGGCTCTGGCCGATGATGGCCGCGCGCTGGCCCTGTCGCTCGACCAGCACCTCGACCTTCTCCTCGAGGCGCTGCACGGCCGCCTCGGAGCAATCGACGTTCATGCGGATCCCGGCACGCTTCGCATAGTGGTTGGTACTGCGCAGCCAGCGGGTCATGAGCGCGAGCGAATCGTCACCCGCGAGGAAGCCCGGGATGAGCAGCACGGGCTGGCCGCGGCCGTCCTTTATGCCCTCGCCGCGGAAGACGGGGTCGCGGAGCAGCGTGGCAAGCTCGAGCCCTACGCGCGACTCGCGCCAGAGCGGCGGCCGGGAGAGGAGAGAGAGCGCGGTCATCCGTCCGTAGGCAAAAAGTACCTGCTTGGGGAGATGGGAAGAGCCTTCTCGCGTATTCGGCGCATAAACACGCCCCGCACTTTCCGGAAACTAGGATGCCGCCCATGCGGGCTGTGACCCTCCAAGATGGGGAATTGGCCGTCGAGGAGCATCCCGATCCGACGCCGGGCACCGGCGAGGTCCTCGTGCGGGTTCGGGCCGCCGGCCTGAACGGGGCGGACATGATGCAGAGGCGGGGGCTCTATCCCGGCCCCGCCCGGGGCGCCGCAGGACATCCCCGGGTTGGAACTGGCCGGCGAGGTCGCGGCGGCCGGCCCCGCGGCCACCCGCTTCGCCGAGGGCGACCGCGTGATGGCGATCGTCGCGGGCGGCGGCCAGGCGGAGCTCGCGGCCGTCCACGAGCGCGTGCTGATGCCCGTGCCTGAGGGCGTGGACTGGCCCGCGGCGGGCGGCCTCCCGGAGGTGTTCACCACCGCGCACGACGCCCTCTTCACCCAGGCGCGGCTCGGGCCGGGCGAACGGCTGCTCGTCCATGGCGCCGCCGGGGGCGTCGGCACGGCGGCTGTCCAGCTCGGGCGGGCGGCGGGCGCCGAGGTCATCGCGACCGTGCGCAACGAGGAGCTCAGGCCGGGTGTCGAGGAGCTGGGCGGGCGCGCGATCGCGCCCGAGGGCTTCGAGGAGCACGGCCCCTTCGACGTCGTGCTCGAGCTCGTCGGCGCGCCCAACCTTGCCGCGAACGTCGGAGCGCTCGCCACCGGCGGCCGGATCGTCGTGATCGGCGTGGGCGGCGGCGCGAAGGCGGAGCTCAACCTCCTCGCGCTCATGAGCGCGCGCGGACGGATCATGGCTTCGACGCTGCGCGCCCGCCCGCTCGAGGAGAAGGCCGATACGGCGCGCCGAGTCGAGAAACACGTGCTTCCCCTGATCGAGTCGGGAGCGGTGCGGGTCCCCGTGGCGGAGACGTTTCCGCTCGAGCAGGCGGAGGCGGCATACGAGCGCTTCGCGCAGGGCGGGAAGCTCGGGAAGATCGTGCTGACGACATGAGCACACGCAGGGCCGAGCTGAAGCGAGAGAACCACGCGAAGCTGCTGGCCGCGGCCCGCAAGGTGTTCGCGCAGAAGGGGCTCGTGGGGGCGACGGCGCGCGACATCGTGCGCGAGACGGATCTCGCCACGGGCACCTTCTACAACTACTTCGACGACAAGGAGGAGGCGTTCAGAGCCGTCCTCGAAGAGTTCAGCGAGCAGGCGCGGGCACGCGCCCGCGAGATGCGGCGGCAGCCCGGCGTCGGCCTCGAGGAGCGGATCTTCAACGCCTACTGCTCGTACTTCGAGCTGGTCGTGGCGGACCCGCAGATGTTCGAATTCCTGCGCCGGAACGCCGACATGGTTGCGATGGTCGGGGCCGAGGACATGTTCCAGGAGGCTGTGGACGAGCTCGTCGAGGACATGGGGGCATGGGTGGCCGAGGGCGAGCTCCCGGAGGAGGTCCGGCCGTGGCTTCTCTACGTCGCGCGATCACTCGCAGGGGGCGCCTTCCAGATCGCCGCGCACATGGCGGACGAGGGCGCGTCAGACCCGGACGCCACCGCCCGATTCTGCACCCGGCTGATGCTCGACGGGCTGCGCGGCTTCGAGTGAGCCCGGCCCCCGGGCATCGGGAGGCGGAGACCCGTGCCTGGCCTCCATCGGCTTCACCCACAGCTCGTCCACGAGGATCACGATCGCCGTCAGGATCGGAACCGACACGATCAGGCCGACCGCGCCGAAGAGCTGTCCGACCACGATCACGCCGATCGCGATCACCGCGGGGTGCAGCTTCACCGCACGCGACATCACGATCGGCACGGTGATGTAGCTCTCGAACTGCTGCACGGCGAGGTAGATCGCGAGCGTCGCGAGCGCCTTGCCGGGGCTGTCCGCTAGCGCGAACAGCACGGCGGGAAGGGCGGAGGCGAACGCGCCGTAGTACGGGACGACCGTGAACAGTGCGGCGAGGACCGCCCACAAGATCGCGAAATCCAGGTCGATCAGCGTGAACCCGATGTAGAGCAACACGCCGGTGACGGTCATGTCGATCAACGAGGCCCTGCATCCAGCCGATCCACGACGTCCGGAGCCGCTCGCCGATCTGGCGTGCGCGCGGGCGGTGTGGTGGCGGCACGAGGCTGAACGCCGCGTCGACGAGCGGGCGCGGGTTCGCGGCCATGAAGGCCGCCGTGACGAGCATCAGCACGACCGCCGCGAGGACGCCCGCCAGGCCGAGGCCGATCGATGTGATCGGGCCGATCAGCTTCTCCGGGTCGTCCACGAAACCCTGGAGGAACTCCTGGACCTCGTCACCGATCTCGCTGCTGTCCACGCCGGTCAGGTCGTGCAGGTCCTCGCCGAGGTCGTCCACGATCTCCGGCACGTCGTCGACGAAGCTCTCGACCTCGTCCACGAACGGCGGTATCAGGAGGGCGAGCAGTCCCGCGACGACCGCCACGAACCCGACCAGCCCGATGATCGCGCCGACAACGCGCGGTACCCCTTGCTGCTCGACCCGCGTTGCGAACGCGCTGAGCGGGATCGCGATGAGCACGGTAATCAGGACCGCGACCATCAGCGTCACGAGCTGCTGGAAGAGCAGCCCTAAGACAAGAAGGCCCGCCGCAAGCAACACGGCGCGGTAGGCGACCGAGGCGCTTGAGCGGGCCTCCTCCATGTATTCAGGCTAGCCCGACAGGGCTCAGATCAATCCTGACTCCCTGAGGTACTCCTCCGCGACCTGCGCCGGCGTCTTCTTGTCGAGGTCGACGCGTGCGTTCAGCTCCTGCATCACGACGTCGGTCAGGCCCTCCTGCACCTTCGCGACCGTCTCCTCCAGGTCGGCGCCCGCCTCGTCCGCGGTCTCCTTGCGGACGACGAACGTCGAGTTGTACGGCGGGAACATTCCCTTGTCGTCCTCGAGCAGCACGAACTGCTCGCGCTGGATCTGCGGATCGGTGGTGAACACGATCGACAGGTCGGCCTTGCCGTCGGTGAGCACCTGGTGACGCAGGTCGATCGCGACCGGGGTGAACTTCTTGAAGTCGAGCCCGTAGACCTGCTGGAGCCCGAGCAGGCAGTCCGTGCGCTGGCGGCACTCCGGTGACCCGTACAGGGTCAGGTCCTGGTCGTGCTCGGCGAGGTCGGAGATCGTGGCGACGCCCAGCTCCTCAGCCTTCTCCTGCGTGAGCCCGACCTCGTTCGAGCTCGTGAACGGCGTCGGCGGGTAGGCCACGAGCCCCTCGTCCGCGAACCCGGCCTTCGCGTCCTCGAACGCGGTCGCAGGATCCTTCGGAATCTCGATCCGCCCTCACGCCGAAGAACGAGAGCAGCGCCGTCCCCGTGTACTCGGGGTAGCCGTCGATCTCGCCGCTGTTCACGGCCTCGAGCGCGATCTTCTCGTCGCCGAGGCTGAGCTCCTTGTCGACGGTGAAGCCGGCGGCCTCGAGCCCTTGGGCGTAGATCTCACCGAGCACCTTCTGCTCGGTGAAGTTCTTCGAGCCGACCGTGATCTCGATGTCCGAGTTCGCGTCGTTGCGCTCGATCTTGGCGGCGGACGTTTCGCCTCCGCCGTTGCCACCGTCGTCATCGTCGTCGTCCCCGCACGCGCCCAAGGCGAGCGCTGCGAGCAGGACGGCGATGAGCGCGGTTGCGTATCTCAACTGCTTCATGGGTTTCCTCCTTCGTCGTAGGCCCTTCGGTGTCATGGCGCGCTGAAGGGCCGCCAGCGACAGTTCCGTCGCCACGGCCAGGAAGGCTACGAGGATGGCCGCGCCGAGCCTTCCGTCGTCGCCATAGGTGCTTACGTTGATGATCGGGTCACCCAGTGAATTCAGCCCTGCCAGCGGCGCCAGCGTCGCCGTAGCGACCACGTTCACGGCCGAGGTCCGAATCCCTCCGAACATGAGCGGCACCGCAAGCGGCAGCTCCACCCGCCGCACGATCTGTGGGCCGGTCATCCCCATCCCGCGCGCAGCATCGACGGTGTCCCTGTCCACCTGGCGGACGCCGACATAGGTGTTCGTCAGGATCGGCGGTATCGCGAGCAGGACCAGCGCGAGTGTCACGTTGGCGAAGCCGACGCCCAGGTACGCGACGAAGAAGGCGATCAGCGCGAGGCTCGGCACGGCGCGGCCGACGTTCGAGGCGTTGATCGCGATGAAGCCGCCGCGGCCGATGTGCCCGAGCCAGAGGCCGACGGGGATCGCGGCCGCGCACGCGATGACCACGGCCACGAAGCTGAGCCACATGTGGTCGATCGCGAGCTCGAGGAACTGCGACCCGCCTACCTCGACGCCCTCGTTCGTCTCGCGCGAGTTGAAGATGAAGTCGATCGCGTCGCCGAACTGGTTCATGCGCGCGTCCACGGGGTTACCGCTCGCTGGGTGAGAAGGAGGGCGACATCGAGCGCGGCGGCGAGCAGCACGCACAGGCCGCCGGCCGTGACGACGTTCGACTTGAAGGTGATGTCGCTGAAGATCTCACCGCCCAGCCCACCGGCGCCGGCGAAGAACGCGAGCGTGGCGAGGCCGACGGTCGTCGTGGCCGCCACTCGCAGCCCGGCCACGATCTCCGGCACCGCCAGCGGCACCTCGACGCGCCACAGGAGCTGCCGGTTCGTCAGTCCCATCCCGCGGCCGGCGTCCTTCGCCTCCTCGGGGACGTTGTCGAGCCCCGCGAGCACGTTGCGGAAGATGATCAGGAGCGTGTAGGCGATGAGCGCGATCAGCGCGGTCGTCTTGCCGCGGCCGGTGATCGGGAGGAGCAGGAAGAACGCCGCCAGGCTGGGGACCGTGTACAGGATCGCCGTCACGTTCACGATCGGGGCGATGAGCCAGCGGCGCCGGTAGGCGATCAGCGCGAGCGTGAACGAGATCGCGAAGCCCACCGCGACGGCGACCACCGTCAGGTAGACGTGGTCCCAGAAAGGGTCGACGTAGCGGTCGAAGTTGTCCCAGATCCACTCGGGGCAGAAGCCGTTGTCCGCGACGCAGCTCTCCTCGCCCGAGCGGTCGCGGATCTCTACCTGGGCGAGGATCACTTGAGCGCCTGCCCGATCATCTCGACCGACAGGACGCCGGCGACGACGCCGCGCTCGTCCACGACCGGGGCGTATTGCGTCTCCTCCTCGAGCATCTCCGACAGCGCGTCGCGCAGGACGTCGTCGAGCTCGATCCTCGGCTCGGCGCGCGAGCCGCTGAGCCAGCGCAGCGGCCGTCCCTCGGAGTCGACGACGAGCGGGTACGTCACGTCGAAGTCGCCGTTCGGCGGCGCCTCATCGCCCTCGCGGACGAGCGGCGCCCGCCACAGGTCGACGTCGCGGACGCGCTGGAGCGAGAGTCGCTTCAGCGCCCGATCGGCGCCGACGAAGTCCTCGACGAACTCGTTCGCGGGCTCGGACAGGAGCTCCGCCGGCGGCGCGTACTGGGCGAGCCGGCCGCCCCTCTGCATGATCGCGATCCGGTCTCCCATCTTGATCGCCTCGTCGATGTCATGGGTCACGAAGACGACCGTCTTGCGGATCTCCTTCTGGAGGCGGAGGAACTCGTTCTGTAGCCGCTCGCGGTTGATGGGGTCGATCGCCCCGAATGGCTCGTCCATCAGCATCAGCGGAGGGTCCACGGCGAGCGCGCGCGCGACGCCGACCCGCTGGCGCTGGCCACCCGAGAGCTGGCCCGGGTAGCGGTCGCGCGTCTCCGACGGCTCGAGCGAGACGAGCTCGAGCAACTCCTCCACGCGAGCTGCGATGCGTTGGCTGTCCCATCCCAGGAGCTTGGGGACGGTGGCGATGTTCCCGGCGACCGTCATGTGCGGGAACAGCCCGATCTGCTGGATCGCGTAGCCGATCTCGCGCCGCAGCTCCGCGGGCTTGCGCTCGGTGACGCTGCGGCCGTCGAGCAGGATGTCGCCGCTCGTCATCGAGATCATGCGGTTGACCATCCGCATCGCGGTCGTCTTCCCGCACCCCGACGGGCCGACGAGCACGCAGATCTCGCCGGCGGGCACCTCGAGCGAGAGCCCGTCCACCGCCGGCTCCGGCGAGCCGTCGTAGACCTTCGTCGCCTCCCTGAACTCGAGGGTCGCGGCCTTCAAGACCGCGACCCTAACCCACGAGCCGGGCGCAGCCTAGCCCAGGCGCTCGACGATCATCGCCTCGCCCTGGCCGCCGGCGACGCACATCGTCTCGAGCCCGATCGTCTTGTCGTCCGACTCGAGGCCGTTCAGCAGCGTGGTCATGATCCGCACGCCGGTCATGCCGAACGGATGCCCGAGGGCGATCGCCCCGCCGTGCGGGTTCATCTTCTCGAGCGGGATGTTGCACTCGGCCATGATCGGGATCACCTGGGCGGCGAACGCCTCGTTCAGCTCGACGATGTCGACGTCGTCGATCGTCATGCCCGCCCGGTCGAGCGCCTTCCCGATCGCGCCGATCGGCGCAACGCCCATGTACTCGGGCTCGTTGCCCCAGGTAGCGGCGGTGATGATGCGGGCGCGCGGCGTAAGGCCGAGCTCCTTCGCCTTGTCGGCCGACATGATCAGCGCGGCCGCCGCGCCGTCGTTCAGCGGGCACGAGTTGCCGGCCGTCACCTTTCCGTCCTCGCGGAACGCGGGCTGAAGCTGCGACAGCTTCTCGAGCGTCGAGCTCGCGCGTGGGCCGTCGTCCTTCGCGACCTGGGTGCCGTCGGGCGTCGTGACCGGGACGATCTCGCGGTCGAAGAAGCCGTCCTCCTGTGACTTCACGGCCAGCTCCTGCGAGCGCTGCGCGTACTTGTCCATCTCGGCGCGGCTGACCTCGTAGCGGTCGGCGACGTTCTCGGCTGTCACGCCCATCTGGATGTAGGCGTTCGGCTGCCCGGACTCCTTGCCCTGGAGCTTCTCGTTCTGGTCGGCCTCGCCGGCGGCCTCCTGGCGCTCGTTGTACTGGCTGACGAACTCGACTCCGGCGGCGATGTAGGTGTCGCCCTGGCCGGCCACGACGTTGTTGGCGGCGATCCGGATCGCGTCGAGGCCCGAGGCGCAGTAGCGCGCGACCGTCGAGCCGTTCGTGGTCTCGGGGAGCTTCTCCGAGAGCAGGACCATGATCCGGCCGATGTTGAAGGCCTGCTTGCCCTGAGGCAGGCCACAGCCGGCGACGACCTCCTCGACCGAGTCCGGCGCAACGTCGGGGTTGCGCTCGAGGAGCTGGTCGATGACGTACGCGCCGGTCTCGTCCGGGCGGAGCTGGGCGAGGGAGCCCTTGAAGGCGCGCCCAACCGGCGTGCGGACGCTGTCGACGATCACTGCTTCAGGCATTGAGAGAGTCTCCTTGGCGGCTTGCGTGGGCCCGAAACCCTACGGAACGAGGACCAGCTTCACGTGCGGGGAGCTCGCCTGGCGCTCCCAGGCGTCCCCGATCTGGTCGAGCGGCAAGCTCCTCGTACTCGACCTTCAGCTCGCCCGCAGCCGCGTGGTCGCACATCGCCCGGAAGGCCGCGTGCTTGACGTCGGGCGGG
Source organism: uncultured Thermoleophilaceae bacterium (assembly GCA_963846865.1). Taxonomy (GTDB): domain Bacteria; phylum Actinomycetota; class Thermoleophilia; order Solirubrobacterales; family Thermoleophilaceae; genus DASPHG01. The sequence goes on from CAWJXU010000012.1 coordinate 90,168, forward strand.
GTCACGGCGTTCCCGTGGCCGAGGATCCGGAGCGCCTTCCCGCGCACGACGCCGGCGTCGAGGGTCGCCTCCTGGCCCGCCGACTGGCCGAGCATCACGAGCCGCCCGTTCACGTTCATCGCCTCGGTGGCGACCGGGGCGTGCTCGCCCCAGAGCGGGTCGATCACCACGTCGATGGGGCCGCCCGCCGCCTCGCGGAGCTCGTCGGCGGATCGCGGGCAGCTGCACGCGCGCGTCCACGTCGAGCGCCGCGAGCTTCTCGGCGTTGCGGCCGGCCGCGATCACCTTCCCCGCGCCGAGCAGCTTCGCCGCCTGCACGGCGATCTGGCCGACCACACCGGTGGCACCGAGCACCAGCACCGTCTCGCCGACGTCGACGCACGCCCGGTTCGCCAGCGGCACCCAGGCGGCGATGCCGGCGACTCCGAGGCAGCCCGCGAGCGGCGTCGCCGACGCCGTCGGGCAGCTCGACCATGCGCTCCGGCGCGACAGCGGCCCGCTCGGCCATCGAGCCGTCGCCGATGTACCCGGCGCCGGTCTCGAACCAGACGCGCGTGCCGCCCTCGGTGCGTCCGACGCCCTCGATGCCGGGCACATACGGAGCATTGGGCGGCCCGGCGTAGAAGCGCCCCGCGGCCATCGAGAGGTCCACCGGGTTGAGCGGTGCGGCCGTGACTTGGACGACCAGCTCGCCCTGGGGCTCCGCGTAGTCGCTCGACGAGCTCGGGCATCGCGCCGACCTCGGGGATGACCGCTGCGCGCACGCTCAGCGGGGCGGCATTCGGAGCGCGCCGTCCAGCCGGATCGTCTCGCCGTTCAGCATCTGGTTCTCGGCGATGTGGCACGCGAGCAACGCGAACTCGTGCGGGTCGCCGAGGCGCGGCGGGAACGGGACGCCCTTGCCGAGCGCTTCGCGCTGCTCCTGGGGAAGTGCGGCGAGGAGCGGCGTGTCGAACAGGCCGGGCGCGATCGTGTTCACGCGGATGCCGCGGCCGGCCAGGTCGCGCGCGGCCGGGAGGGTCAGCGACGCGACGCCGCCCTTCGACGCGGAGTAGGCGGTCTGGCCGATCTGTCCGTCCCAGGCGGCGATCGACGCGGTCATCACGACGCAGCCGCGCTCGCCATCGCTCGTCGGGATCGTTCGTGTTCATCGCCGCGGCGCCGAGCCGCAGCACGTTGTACATCCCGATCAGGTTCACGCGGATCGACGGTCTCGAACGGCTGCAGGTTGGCCGCGCCCTGCTTGCCCACCGTCTTCTCCGCCCAGCCGATGCCGGCGCAGCCCACGACGAGCCGCAGCTCCCCGAACGCCTCGACCGCGCCGTCGACGGCTGCCTGGACCTGGGCCTCGTCGGTGACGTCCGCCTCGAAGGCGGCCGCGCCGTCGCCCAGTTCCTCCGCGAGCGCCTGCGCCTTCTCGCCGTCGCGGTCGAGCACCGCCACGCGGCCTCCGCGGCGCGACCAGCTCGCGAGCGGTGGCGCCGCCGAGGCCGGAAGCGCCGCCGGAGACGAGCGCCGCTCTGCCGTTCAGCTCCATGGGCGCGGCAGCCTACAGCCGCCGCGCGAGGCTGAGCCCGAAGAGGCCGTCCGTGTAGAACCGCTCGCATCTCGAACCCGGCGGCATCGAGCTCGTTCGCGATCCGCTCCGGCGTGAACTTCGCGCTGATCTCGGTCCGGATCTCCTCGCCCTCGGCGATCTCGACCTCGATCTCGGCGCCGGGGATCGGACACGGACTGGTCAGAGCGCGCTCTGAGCCGCATCTCGACCCACTCGTTGTCGCGAATCGAAGAACGCGACGTGCTCGAACGCATCCGGGTCGAAGTCGGCGCCGAGCTCGCGGTTGATCGCGCGGAGGACGTTCCGGTTGAACTCCGCCGTCACGCCCGCCTTGTCGTTGTAGGCCGCTTCGATCACGCGCACGTCCTTGACGAGGTCGGTGCCGAGCAGGAGCCAATCGCCCGAGGTCCCGATCCGCTCGAGGAACATCGATCGCTCGAGCGGGTAGAAGTTGCCGACCGTCCCGCCCAGGAACGCGATCAGCCGGTCGCGGCCGGGCGGGATCTTCTCGAGGTGCGACTCGAAGTCACCGACGACGCCGTGCAGCCAGAGCCCCGGGAACAGCTCCTCCAGCAGCTCCACGCACTCGCGCACCACGTTCTCCGAGCAGTCGAACGGTACGTAGGACCGCAGCCGGTCCCGTCCCGCCATCGCGTACAGCAACGCGCGCGTCTTCGAGGCCGTGCCCGACCCGAGCTCGACGAGCGCGGCGGCATCGCTGACTTCGGCGATGTCAGGCGCGTGCCGGTTGAGGAGCGCCCGCTCGCAGCGGGTCGGGTAGTACTCGGGCAGCGTGGTGATCTGCTCGAAGAGCTCGGAGCCGCGCGCGTCGTAGAAGTACTTCGGCGCGATCTCCTTCAGCGGCAGCTCCATCCCGTGCCGCACGTCGGCGGCGAGCGAGTCGAGCGCGCCGTCCTCGAGGTGGCTCTCGATCATGCCGCGCATCTGAACCCCGCGAATATCTGACGGCGCTGGGGGAGGTCCCAGTTGCGGAAGCGGTTCGTGGCGACCCGCTCGCTGGTTGCCCACGACCCGCCGCGCAGGACGCGATATCCCCGTCCGAAGAAGACCTCGGAGTACTCGCGGTATGGATGCGCCCGGAAGCCGGGGTAGGGGCCGAACTCGGTGCTCGTCCACTCCCACACTTCGCCGACCATCTCGAGCACGTCACAGGTCGCGGCCTTCTCCCACTCCGCCTCGGTGGGGAGCCGCTTGCCGCGGAAGCGGGCGTACGCGGTGGCCTCGTCCCAGGAGACGTGCATCACCGGGAGCCGCGGATCGGGCGCGCTCCCGTTCCAGTGGAGCGGCTCGTCCGCACCCTCGGCGTCCATGAACTCGATCCAGTCGCCGACCGTCACCGGCAGCCGGTCGATCTGGAAGCCGGGCACGTCCACGACGTGACGCGGGCGCTCGTTGTCGTAGGCAAAGCCGTCCGCAGGGCTGCCCATTTCGAACGGGCCGGCGTCCACGGCGACCATGTCCGGTGCAAGCCCCGGGGACGGAGCCCTTTCTTGCATGGGACGCGCAAGCTGCGCGAGGCAGAGCGTCTGCAACATCGTCTCGTTGTGCTGTTGCTCGTGGCGCAGCACGAGCTCGACCAAGCGTCCAGTCGCCGTCGAAGCCGTCGAGGATCGCGCGCGTGCGCTCGCGCACCGCCGCCATGTACTCGCGCACCTCCGTCGCGCGCAGGTACTCGAGCGTGCCGCGATCGGCGCGAGGCGTCTCGTCGGCGTCGTAGACACGCGCGAGGTCCGGCCGCAGCAGCTCGCGGCCGCCTGCGGCGCGGCAGAGCCACAGATCCTCGAATGCCGCGATGTGGCCGAGATCCCACGCGAGCGGGCTCATCAGCCGGCTGTGGACGCGGTCCAGGTCGTCGTCGCTCACGTGCTCTACGAGCGCGAGAGTCCTAGCCCGGCTCTCCTCGAGTGCCGCGAGCAGCCCTCCGACCCCTCCGCGGGGCGCTGTTTCGGTGGGGGAGTGCACCTTTAGTGAACGTCTCGCTGACGACGTTCGTGAGGCATCCTACGCGGCTACCGATTGCCCGGCCCCTTCCGAGCGGATAGGTTTGCCGCCGGAATGGACTTCGGCCGGCTCCAGAGGGGGGAATTCATCGGGTTCGCCGGAGTCGGCGTGCTGCTCGTGTCGCTGTTCCTCCCCTGGTTCGCGACGTCGGACAACCCGAACGCGGCGATCAACGGCGACCAATACCCGGACGGCGCGACGGCCTTCGAGGTCTACGGCACGCTCGACTGGCTCCTGATCGCCGCCTGCCTCGCGCCGTTCATCCTCGCCTGGATCGTCGTGCGCGGCCACAAGCTGACGTGGCGTCCGGGCGAGATCACGATGATCGTCGGGATGACGGCGTTCGCGCTGATCGTGCTGAACGGCGTAATCCTCGGCAGGCCGGGTGACCCGGACTCCGAGATCGACATCAAGATCGGCTACTTGGTCGGCCTGCATCGGCTCGGCGATGATCTGCGCGGGCGGCATCATCCGCCAGGCGGAGGGCGACCGCGCGCGCAAGCCGCCTGGCACCCTGTAGCGATGGAAGCGCGCACGCCTGAGCGCGAGTTCGACCTGATCACGGGCGAGCACGAGGCCGCGATCCCCGACCGCAACGTCGCGATGGAGCTCGTGCGCGTGACGGAGTACGGCGCGCTGGCCGCCGCGCGCTGGATCGGCAAGGGGGAGAAGATCGCGGCGGACAAGGCGGCCGTGGACGCGATGCGGCTCGCGCTGCACAACGTCTCGATGGACGGCGTCGTGGTGATCGGCGAGGGCGAGAAGGACGAGGCGCCGATGCTCTACAACGGCGAGCAGATCGGCGACGGATCGCCGCCGCAGGTCGACATCGCCGTCGATCCGCTCGAGGGCACCGAGCTGACCGCGATGGGATTCCCGAACGCGCTGTCGGTGATCGCGCTGTCGGAGCGCGGCACGATGTTCAACCCAGGCCCTGCCGTCTACATGGAGAAGATGGCCACCTCGCCGTCGCTCGCGCACGTGCTCGACCTGGACCGGCCGCTCGGCGAGATCGTCAAGGCGATCGCGAAGGAGCGCTCGTGCGACGTCGGCGACGTCATGGTGATCATGCTCGACCGGCCGCGCCACGCGGAGCAGGTGAAGGAGATCCGCGAGGCCGGCGCGCGCATCCGGTTCATTCCGCACGGCGACGTCTCGGCGTCGCTCTTGGCCGCCCAGGACGACTCGCCCGTGGATCTCCTCTGGGGAATCGGCGGGACCCCGGAGGGAGTCATCTCCGCGTGCGCGATCAAGTGCATCGGCGGCGAGATCATCGGACGCCTTTGGCCGCGCAACGACGAGGAGAAGCAGACGATCGTCGATGCGGGACTCGAGCTCGGCGACGTGCTCGACCGCGACCGGCTCGTCAGCGGCGAGAACGTCTTCTTCGCCGCGACCGGAGTGACCGAGGGCGACGTCCTCGAGGGCGTCCGCTACCTGTCGAGTGGCGCGGCCACGACCGAGTCGCTGGCGATGCGGTCACGCTCCGGGACGGTCCGCCGCATCCATGCGCGGCACGATCGGGCGAAGCTCCGCCAGATCACCGGCGAGCGCATCGGCTAGTCGGGTCGCTCGAGCTCGGTCCGCAGCTGGCCCACCCTGCTCGGCACGAGGTCGAGTTTGGCCAGCGAGCGCAGGAAGCCGTTCGTGACGACAACGTGGATGGCGAGCTGCGTATAGCGGTAGAACTTCGCGCCGATCCGCGCGAACCAGCCCCACCCGCCGAGCGCGGGGTAGAAGTTCGCGACCTCCGACGACACGCGCACGGTGATCTCGTCGCCCTGGGCGTTCGCGGGCCGTGTCACCTTGATCCGCAGCCAGCCGTTTCCGCGTCCGGGCGGAGCCACGAGCAGCCCACGATCGATTCGCCATGTCACCACGCCGCAGTTCGGCTCGGTCTCGTACTCGGGCGCGTGGAAGCGCAGGAGCGTTAAAGGCGGCACGAGAAAGACGATCTGCGCGAGTCCGGCGAGTAGACGATGCGAAGCAAGCCCAGCGAGATTTTCGATAGCCACCGCCAATAGGTGCGTGCGAGCCGCTCGAGGTACTCCGGGCTCCAGATCCGGTCGAGCTCGCGGCGGGGCAGCGTGATCTCGGCCTCCTGCTTGGACGTGACGGGGCCGCCCGGGTCCCAATCGGACTCCGGCGCCTCGATCAGCTTCACTCGGGCGAGGTCGCGCGTCCTGGTCACAGCAGCTCGATGTCTATCCGCTCGCCGGGCTCGATGTCGCCGTCACCGGCCGGCACGCGCGCGAGCGCGTCGGCGCCGAGCATCGAGGTCAGCACGTGCGACATCTGCGCCTTCGTCGGACGCGCGACCCAGCCGTCGTCGCTCCGCTCGAGTCGCACGCGCACCATCTGATCGCGCTTCGGGTTGCGCCGCAGCGGCTCGCCGAGGCGTGCGACGCCGGCGCGGATGCCGGGGTCCGCGCCCTGAAGCGCCCGCACGGCCGGGCGCGCGAACAGGTGGAACGTGACCATCGCGGACACGGGGTTGCCCGGCAGCCCGAACACGAGCGTCCCGTCCCGTGTCCCGAACCACGTCGGCTTGCCCGGCTGCAGGCGAACACCCCAGAACCGCTCGCTCGACGCCGAGCTCGGCGAGCGCCGGCTTCACGTGGTCGTGAGGGCCGACGGAGACGCCGCCGCTCACGCATACGACGTCGGCCGAATCGAGCGCGCGCGCCAGCGTGTCCCTCGTCTGCTCGAAGTCGTCCCCGACCTGTTCGCGCAGTCGCACGCTTGCACCCGCGCGCTCGGTCTGGGCAGCGAGCGCGGGCAGGTTCGAGTTCCGTATCTGACCGGGCGCCAGATCGACGCCCGGCTCGACGAGCTCGTCGCCCGTCGCGACGATCGCGACCAGCGGAACGCGGGCGCACGACACCGACGGCTTGCCGAGTGACGCGAGCACCGCGATCTCAGGCGGGCCGAGCTCGGTGCCTGCGTCGATGACCGTTTCACCCGCGCGGACGTCCTCGCCTGCTCGCCGCACGTTCGCGCCGGCGGCGTTTGCAGGGACGACGACGTCGCCGTCCCGCTCCTCCGTCGCCTCGACCGGGACCACAGCGTGTGTGCCCTCCGGCACGACGGCTCCCGTCGAGATCCGGCACGCGGTCCCGGCCGCGAGGGGCGCCGACGACGGCGCGCCCGCGCGCGACTCGCCCTCGACCCGGAGCGTGCCGGGCTCCCCGCTCGGTACCGCGAACCCGTCCATGGCCGACGCGTCGAACGGCGGCAGATCCTCTTCCGCTACAGCGGGCTCGGCCAGCACGCGACCGAGCGAGGGTGGGATGCGCTCGGTGGGAAGCGGGCGCACCTCGGCGAGCACGCGCTCGCGCGCCTCGTCGATCGAGATCAGCTGCGGGCGCGCGCCCATGCGCGCATCATGACGGCCGCCGCGGAGTCGCTCAGAGCGGGCGGAGGGGGTGGACCGGCGCCGGCGGCCGGTCGTCAGGCGGCGGCTCCTCCGCGCCCTCCATCTGATCGTTGCCGACGAAGTCGGCCTGCCGCCAGAGCGCGTCGTAGGCCGCGGCCACGATCTCCGTTCCCGACGAGCCGTCGTCGGGGTAGGTGGCGACGCCGCTGTCGGCGAGCGGGCCTCGCTCGCCGAGCGTCCGCCACGCCGCGCGGCATAGGCGCTCGGCGGCGATGCGCGCCTCGCGCGCGTCGTGGTCGGGGAACAAGACGGCGCTGGAGCCGTCGCCGGCGTCGATGACGACGTCGGTGGGCGCAGCGCACTCGCGCAGGGCGTTCGTCCACGCGCGGCCATCGGGCCCCGCGCTGCGGCGGTCCTGGGCACCGGGGCCGAGCCGCGCTATGCGCGCGCGCCCGGCGACGATGACGGCGACGGAGAAGATGCGTCCCCCGGCGCGATGCTCGGCGAGCTGGTGGTCCAGCTCGGAGCGGAGGTCGCGGTTGCGGGCGGCCCGAGCCGATTCCGGATCGGGATCCGCCGTGGCCTCGAACACGAGCTCGAGCTCGTCCAGCCGCGCGGCGAGCGGGCGCTCGACCAGCTCGTCGAGCGTCGAGCGGCTGACGGCGAGGGCGAGTGCGCGCCGCAGCAGCTCCTCGCGGTGCCGGCCGAGCATCGTGCGGAGCTCCGGTTCCATCGTCACGCCGTTCGTGCCACCCATGAGGAGTCCTTCATAGGCGGCGCGTCGGACGGCCCCCCACCTGTGGGCCGGAGTTGCCCCAACCTCCGAGTCTGGCTTTAGCATGGCTCTCAGGGGCCCTCCGTGTCTTTGCCACCTTTTCGCCGCCTAGAACCAGCCGACCCGGAGCGGCCTTTCTCAGCGTCCGCCGAGGAGCTCACGAAGGACTGGATCGTGCGGCTGATCGAGCACACGCCGCTCGAGCAGATCAGGGATCTCCCGACGGAACGGATCGCGCGTGAGGTCCCGCCCCTGGTCGAGGAGATCCTGGGCGCCGTGCTCGGCGGGGGAGAGACGCCGGACGTGGGCCCCGGAAGCGAGCTCCACCGCCGGATCGCGGAGCTCGCCTCGCTGCGCAACGAGGGCGAGCTGTCGCCGGAGTTGCCACGGGACGTCGCCGCGCTGGAGACCGTGCTGCTCCGAGCGGTCAAGGAGCAGCTGGCCGCCGACCCGAACGCGCTTGTCGAGGCCGTCGAGCGGCTGATCACCCTGTTCTCGCTGATCCAGTCAGGGCTCGTCGAGGAGCTCCTGAGCTCCCGGTCGAGCGAGCTCGAGTGGCTGGCTCACACGGACGCCCTGACCGGCCTCTTCAACCTCCGCTACCTGCGCCAGCAGATCGACCACCTGCTCGGGCTCCAGCAGCGCTACGGCCATCCCTTCGCGCTGCTCCTGCTAGACGTCGACGGGCTCAAGCGGGTCAACGACTCATTCGGGCATGCAGCGGGAGATGAGCTCCTGCTCGGCGTGGCCGAGGCGATCCGCGCCGCGACGCGCTCGGTGGACGTGGCGGCCCGGATCGGCGGCGACGAGTTCTGTGTGCTCGCCCCGCACCAGACCGCCTCCCGCGCGGCCGTCCTGGGCGAGCGCCTGGCCGCCGGCATAGAAGAGCTGCGGAGCGGCGACGGCGCGCACGTCGGTGTATCGATCGGAGTCGTCGCGTGCCCCGAGCACGCGAGCGACGCGGAGCGCCTGCTCGAGCTGGCGGACGTCGCGATGTACAGCGCGAAGGCCGAGGGCGAGCGGCTGAAGATGGCCGAGCGCAGCCCGACGTCGTCGAGGCCGAGGACGACTCGTAGCCGCGCTCCCGGTAGGCCGTCGCGCGGCGGGCTGGGTAGGGGAGGGCGTGGTGGCGTGAAATTCGCCAGACGAATCCGCCACCGACCTGCAGCCGCTTCAACCGCGACAGCGCAGCTAATCGATCATGCCGTTGCGAATACCGATCGCAACGGCTTGCGTGCGCGTGTCCGCGTCGAGCTTCGCCAGGATCCGCTTCGTGTGCGTGCGGACGGTCTCCGTCGACAGGCCGAGCTGCTTCGCCACCGCGTCGGTCTGCATGCCGTCGGCCAGCATCTGGAGGATCTCGCGCTGGCGGGCGGTGAGCGTGCGCTCGCCCTCCTCGAGCACGATCGTGGACGAAAGGGCGGGGTCGATGTAGAACTCACCGCCGATCGCGGCACGGATCGCGCGGATCAAGTCGTCGGCCGGGGAGTCCTTGCGCACGTATCCCTTGACCCCCGCCTTCAGGGCCTCGGACAGCTGGCGCGCCCCGCCGTCGGCCGTGAAGACCACGACCGGGGAGTCGAGCCGCTTGGCGAGCTCGAGGAGCGTCGCCTCAGTGTCACCCGGGCTCTTGCGCGGGTCGATCAGGATCACGTCCGGCTTCAGCGTGCCCGCGTCTGCCAGCGCGGCTTCTGCGCTCGGCGCGTCGATCAGGTCGACGTCGTTGAAGCCCTGTTCGAGGAGCGCGCGCACGCCGCGGCGCACTACCGGATGCTCGTCCACCACCAGGCACGACAGCCTGGCCGAATCCGCCATGCCCGGAGGATACCCGCTTTAGCGGCGAATGTCACCCTTATCGGGACAAAATGGCTGCCCCGATCTGGGCAGTATGCGTTACCCCGAGATGCTCCGCGGTCGCGGCCGTGAGGTCGTAGCTGACGCCGCGCGCGTAGGGCCCTCGGTCGATCACCGGGACGACGAGCGAGCGGCCGTTCGCCCGGAGCGCGACCTTCGCGCCGCACGGGAGGGTCCGGTGGGCGACGCCCAGCGTGGTCGTGCTCAGGCGCTGGCCGCACGCCGTGCGGTTGCCGTAGAAGCCCGGGCCGTACCAGGTGGTCGTCACGGTGCGATAGACGGTGACGCGCTTCACCTCCGACGCCGAGCCCGTGTCGCCGCTTTCCGCGCTCGACGCGGCGGCGGGCAGCGCGCGCAGCTGATGGCGGCCGGACGAGCCGGGCGTCCACCTGGTGGCGAACCGCCCGTCGCGATCGACCCGGACCGAGGCCACAGGTTCCCACCCTGTGCGGCGGGACCTGCGGCTCTCGATCGCGAGTGTGTGGCCCGCGAAGCTCGCGGACCTGCCCCTGATGCGTGTCGCGCGGCCCAACCAGGCGCCGGGCGCGACCGTCAACGAAATCTGTCCTCCCGCGGGCGGCGCGTGCGAGTAGGTGGCGCCACCGCCGGAGTTGCTGCTGGTGGTGCCGTCGCCGGCCGCCGCGGCCGCGGGCAGCACGAGCACGACGGCCACGAGGGCCGCCACGACACCACGTGCTGTCGCAGTCAGATCCTTCACCGATGTCTCTCGTGCCTACGAGGTGAGCTGTCGGGCTCGCGCGTGAGCGCTACGGGTGCGGCAATGCACCTGATTCGCCCCCGCCGGCAGCGATGCCGGCAAGTGGTTCCCCCGTTCGCCGGGAGCGGTTCCCGGCGACTCGGCGAGCCGGACTATACCGACGTTATTCCGATGAGGGCGCGCTAAGGGTGCCCGTGTCGTGCAGCTCGTACCGCATGGCGTTGATCGTGGCGCCCGCCGAGGATGATGATCGCGATCGCGTAGAACCAGAGCAAGACGATCACGACGAAGACGAACGTCGTGCCGAAGCGCGCGATCGTCGAGATGTTCGACAGGTAGAACGGGAACGCGTAGTCGACCACGCCGATCGCGACGGTCGCCGCCGCGGCCCCAGGCCACACTGCGCGCCAGGGCACCCACTCGTTCGGGACGCTCCAGTAGACGACGCAGAGGATTACGAACAGTATGAGCAGCCCGGCCACGAGCGTGATCGCATAGACGAGCCCCTGGACCTCGTCGAGCCCGAGCGGCAGGTCCGAGCGCCCGCTCACGAGGATGCTCTGCACGGTCGGGACCGCGACCGTCGCCGCCATCAGGAGCAGGACGACCACGAGCATCACGAGCGCGAACCGCTTCTGCTCGACCCAGCTCCGGCAGCGGCAGTGATAGATGCGGCAGAAGGCCGTGTCCATCGCGCCCCAGAACGACGACCCGATCCAGATGCTCGCGACGAGCGCGACGATCCCGAGCGTGTTCGACGAGTCGCGCACACGGTCGAGCGCGCGCTGGAGCGTGTCGTCGGCCGCGCTGGGGAAGAGCTGCTGGAGGTCCTGGAGGATGCTCTGCTCGAGGTCGCCCGACTCGAGCACCCGGCCGGCGATGAAGAGCGCGAGCAGCGCCAGCGGGAACACCGACAGCAGCAGGTTGTAGGCCACCATGCCGGACAGGCCGGTGAGGTTGTCCTCGTAGGCCTTCGTGTAGAAGTGCTTGACGCCCGCCCAGGCGCGGCGGTGGATGGGACTGCGCGACCGCACTACAGCCTTGGGAGGCGGCGGACCAGCTCACCGGTGACGCGCGACGCGACCTTCAGGCCGGCCTCGGCCGCCCCGACGGCCAGCCGCAACGGCTCCGTGGCCAGCTCACCCGCCGTGCGGGATGGCGGCGCCGGCTCAGCCGGCCCGGCTGGACGCTGCGCCGGGCGGCTCGAGCGCTTCGGGCTGCGTGTACCCGGCCGCTGACGGGGTAGATCGCCGAACAGGCCGCCTTCGTCCCTAGGCATGTCGGCATCGTACGTGGCAGAAGTGGTCGAGTGTCACCGTTGATGGGTAAAGTGGATCGCGGGGGCGGTCGAGCCTTGAAACGAGGCTGACGGTTGTACGTAAGGTGAATGGGGCAGCTTTCCGCGCCTAGACTTCAAAAAGTGAAGTAAAATGGCCCTCGCGGGCCCAAGGGGAACGGAACACAACTTGTCTGTAGCCGAACTGCAGGAACTCGAAGAGGTCAAGCTGCTCATCACGAAGGGCACGCAGACCGGCGTCCTGACGTACGCCGAAGTCGCGACCGCCCTCACCGAGGTAGACCTCGACGAGTCCGACATCGAGGACCTCCACACCTTCCTCGAGAAGTCCGAGATCGAGCTGGTCGACGAGATCGACCCCGCCGTCACCGCCACCCAGGAGGAGCGCGCGGTCGACCGCAAGGACCGCCGGCGCAAGCCGAAGGCCACGATCGACCTGAAGCCGGACATGACCACCGACTCCCTTCAGCTCTTCCTGAAGGACATCGGCAAGGTCAGGCTGCTCACCGCCCAGGAGGAGGTCGACCTGGCGCGCCGGATCGAGCGCGGCGACCTCGACGCGAAGCAGAAGATGGTCGAGTCGAACCTGCGCCTCGTCGTCTCGATCGCGAAGAACTACCGCAACCAGGGGCTGCCGTTCCTCGACCTGATCCAGGAAGGCACGCTCGGCCTCGTCCGCGCCGCCGAGAAGTTCGACTACCGCAAGGGCTTCAAGTTCTCGACGTACGCGACCTGGTGGATCCGCCAGGCGATCGCTCGTGCGCTCGCCGACAAGGCGCGCACGATCCGCATCCCGGTCCACGTGGTCGAGAAGCTGAACAAGATCGGCCGCGCCGAGCGGAAGCTCGTCACCGAGCTGGGCCGCGAGCCCACCGCCGAGGAGATCGCCGACGTCACGGGCATCGAGCCCGACGAGGTCGACTCGATCAAGCGCTCGGCCCAGGCTCCGGTCTCGCTCGAGAAGCCGGTCGGCGACGAGGAGGAGTCGGAGTTCGGCCAGTTCATCGCCGACGAGCGCGCCGAGTCGCCGTACGAGCGGGCGGCGGAGATCCTCACCAAGGAGGCCCTCCGCGAGGCGCTCGAGAACCTCTCCTACCGCGAGCGCCGCGTGCTCGAGCTCCGCTACGGGCTCGGCGGCGAGCACCCGCGCACCCTCGACGAGGTCGGCCGCACGTTCAACGTCACGCGCGAGCGGATCCGCCAGATCGAGAACCAGTCGCTGAAGAAGCTTCAGAGCCTCGCCGAGGCCCAGAAGCTGCGCGACGTCGCCTAAACAGGCGTCGGAAAGCGTCCAAAACCTCGCCCAGGCTTCAAGCGTCCCCACGGGGGCGGCCGATACCTGGGGCATGTCACTCGACCTGCACGAGGCGCTTGCGCGCGTAATTGAGACCCAGGGCTCGGACCTCCATCTGAAGGTGCCGGCCTACCCGCTGATCCGTACCCACGGCCACCTGCAGCCGATCCCGGACACGGAGCCGCTTCAGCCCGAGGACACCGAGCGCATGCTGAAGCAGATGCTCGACGACCCGAAGAAGCTCGAGGAGTTCGACCAGACCGGCGAGGTCGACTTCTCCTACGCCGTCGAGGGCCTCGCGCGCTTCCGCGTCAACTCCTTCCGCCAGCGCGGTCACATCTCGATCGTCTGCCGCGCGATCCCCTTCGAGATCAAGTCGGCCGAGCAGCTCATGCTGCCCGACGCGATCACGTCGCTCGCCGAGGAGGAGCGCGGAATCATCCTCGTGACCGGCACGACCGGCTCGGGTAAGTCGACGACGCTCGCGGCGATGATCGACCAGATGAACCGCAACCACTCGAAGCACATCGTCACGATCGAGGACCCGGTCGAGTTCCTCCACCGCGACAAGAAGTCGATCATCAACCAGCGCGAGGTCGGCATGGACACGGCCGGGTTCAAGCAGGCGCTCAAGCGCGTCCTGCGTCAGGACCCCGACGTGATCCTCGTCGGCGAGATGCGCGACGAGGAGACGGTTCAGACCGCCCTGTCGGCGGCCGAGACCGGCCACCTCGTCCTCTCGACGCTGCACACGGTCGACGCTCCCGAGACGATCAACCGCATCATCGACTTCTTCCCGCCGCACCACCAGCAGCAGGCCCGCGCGATGATCGCCGGCACGCTGAAGGGCGTCATCTCCCAGCGGCTCGTCCGCACCGTCGACGGCCACGGCCGCGTGGCGTGCTGCGAGATCCTGCGCTCCACCGGCCGCGTGAAGGACATGATCATGAACCCGGAGGAGACCGGCCGGCTTCAGGAGGTCATCGCCGAAGGCGGCTTCTACGGGATGCAGACGTTCGACCAGGCCCTGATGCACCACGTCGAGGCCGGCCGTGTGTCGATGGAGGAGGCCGTCAAGGCCGCCACCAGCCCGCACGACTTCAAGCTGCTCGTCGCAGCCGGTGGCCAGCGCTCGACATCCGTCGAGCAGGTCACGCACGCCGCCTAGGGCGGTCTAAGGTGGGAGCAATCCCACTTTCGACTCGCAATAGGAGGCACCGTGCAAAGCACACTCGGTGAGTTCCAGGAGACCGCTTCGCAGGATGCATTCGCGCTCCAGAACTCGAAGCTCCTGAAGGTCAATCTTCAGCAGGTCACCATCCAGGCCAAGCTCGGCTCGATGGTCGCCTACCAGGGCGACGTCAGCTTCGAGCACGCCGGCTCCGGCGGCATGAGCCGCCTCGTGAAGAAGGCGGTGACCGGCGAGGGCGCCAGCCTGATGAAGGTCTCGGGCACGGGTGAGGCCTTCCTCGGGGACCAGGCGCAGGACATCCACCTCATCAAGCTCGAGAACGACCAGATCACGTGCAACGGCGCCAATCTGCTGGCGTTCGACGCCGGCATCGACTGGGACATCAAGCGCGAGAAGGGCGCCAGCCCGCTCGCCGGCGGCCTGTTCAACATGGCGCTCTCCGGGACCGGCTGGGTGGCGGTCATCTCGGACGGCCCGCCGGTCCTCCTGCAGACGGGCGACGCGCCTACCTATGCCGACCCGCAGGCGGCGATCACCTGGGCCTCGAGCGTCCAGACGTCGATCAACACGGACGTCAATCTGAAGACCCTGACCGGGCGCGGCTCCGGCGAGACCGTGCAGATGGCGTTCTCCGGCCCGGGCTGGGTGCTCGTCCAGCCGAGCGAGGGCCGTGTGCAGGCGGCGGCCGGCGGCGGGGGCGGCGGCCTGCTCAGCAACCTGACTGGTTGACGTTCCCCCGCAAGCTTTCGAGGGATCCTCCCCACGTTCTATGCGACGTGGGGAGGCTCGCTCTGCTCATCCTGGTCCTGGCCACCGGCCTGGTGCTTCCGTCCGCCGCCTCGGCGGAGTTGAAGGCGGGCGTCGGCGACGTCGACGCCTCCTGGCACGTCGGCGCCGCGTCCGGGCAGTACGCCTCGGACGGAGCTCGCGCCAATGACCAGGAGTTCGACCCGCACGGCCACACGACCCGCCGTGCGCCGTCCTACGGCCTGCAGTCGCGGTTGCGCGCTCGCGCCCTGGTCGTCGAGGGGCCGGACGGCAAGCGGATCGCGATCGTCAAGCAGGACCTCTACCTGCCGCAGGACCTCCTCTGGCGCCGCGCCGCGCAGCTCATCGAGGCGAAGGACATCGGCATCACCCGTGAGACCTTCTCGATGGTCGCCACGCACAACCACTCCTCGCCCTACTACTCGAGCCCGTCGTGGGGCGTGTGGACGTTCCAGGACGCGTTCGACCTCCGCGCCTACGAGTACTACGCGCGGCGGCTGGCTGCCGCAGTCGAGGAGGCTGCGAACAACCTGCGGCCCGTCCGGGTCGGCGGCGCGGTCCGGAGCCTTGCCGACGTCCACCGCTCGGTGCCCGGGCCCGGAGACCGCCGACGACGGCACGCCGGCCGGCTTCCCGCAGGGTTACGGCGACCACGACCTGATCGTCGTGCGCTTCGACGACATCTCGGACCCGGCCAACCCGAAGCCGCTCGCGAACCTCGTGAACTACGCGCTCCATCCCGAGAGCCTCGAGGACCACGACCTGATCTCCGCCGACTACCTCGGGCCGCTCGAGCGGATGCTCGACCGCGAGACCGGGGCCATGACGATCTTCAGCCAGGGCGGCGTCGGCGGGCACGAGCCCGAGCGCAGCCAATGGCACGAGCCGAGCGAGGGCCGCCAGTACTACCACGGCCAGTTCGCCCAGGCGGAGCGGATGGCGCGTGAGGTGGCGAACGCGGCGCTCGGGGCGTTCGCGGACGTCGGCTCGGGCCAAGCGGGACCAGGCGGCGACGCCGGACGGCTGGTGCCCTTCCAGACCCAGGCGCCCGTCGACATGGTCGATCGCTGGTTCCCGGGGCCGATCTCGCACCCGGTCCCAACCGTCTCCGGGTGCCGCACCGACAGGACCTTCCAGGGCGACCCGCGCGTGCCCGGCCCGCCCGAGTGCCTCAGCGCCGAGTGGGGCGGCTTCGCGAGCCTCGGCGTCGATCCGGGCCTCACGACCGACACGCTCCAGGAGCTCGGAATCCCGGTGCCCGAGAACATCTCGCTTCCGGCCTACAGCGGCCTCGAGGAGACCATGTCGGTCCACCTCCAGGCGTTCAGGATCGGCGAGATCCTCTTCACGCTCTGCTCCTGCGAGCAGTGGCACGAGCAGGCACGCAACATCAAGACGCGCACGAACCCAACACAGGGCGACCAGTGGAACGGCTACCTGTGGGACTGCGAGCCCGACGGGACGACCATCACCCAGCACGAGTGCGACCGCATGCGCGCGCAGGTGTTGAACGACGCCGCCGGCTGGAACGACCCCGAGAACGCGGCCCACGCCGAGTCCGAGCCGACGAAGATCGAGGAGATCAAGGGCAACTACACGCACTCCGAGCTGCCCGCCGAGCAGGGCTACACGCTCACGGTCGCGATCGGGATGGCGAACGACTACAACGGCTACATCGCGACTTACCGCGAGTACCAGCGCGGTGACCACTACCGCAAGTCGCTGACCGGCTGGGGCCCACACTCGAGCGACTACATGGCGACGCGCCTGGTCGGCATGGGCGGGCAGCTGAAGGGCGGCGAGGCACCGCCGGCCGAGGCGCTCGACGGGAAGACGGAGATCGACATGCGTCACAACGACGCGCGCGCGACTGCGCTCGGCGAGGCCTCGGCGGGCTACACCCAGGCCTACGAGGCGACGTTGCCCGACGACGCGGCCCCGGGCGAGGCCGTTGAGCAACCCGAGCCTGAGATCGAACGCTTCGACGCGGCGACCTTCACCTGGACGGGCGGCTCGAACTACACCGACCTGCCGGAGGTCCGTGTGCAGCGCCAGACCGCATCCGGCTGGGAGGACTACGCGGACCAGTCGGGCGAGATCCCGGTCACGGTCAAGTATCCGGAGACGGCGAAGGCGGTCGACTACCTGCTCGGCCAGCGGTGGGAGTGGACGGCGCACTTCGAGGCCTTCGTGTCCGAGATCGACACGAGCCGCGGCCACGCGACCCCGGCCGGCACCTACCGCTTCGTCGTCAGCGGCCAGTCCCGCAAGGGCGGCGCTGTCGCTCCGTACGAGCTCGCCTCGGAGGAGTTCACAGTGCGGCCGTGGGATGGGATCACCGTGGAGGACCTCCGGCTCGAGCCGAACCGAGCGGTCTCCTTCCAGGTCGGGCCGCGGCGCGTGCTCGAGGGCGACGAGATCGGCCCCATCGACTACCCGGACAGCTACGAGGTCTCGCGGCGGGCGAGGTTCATCCGGGAGCAGCGGGTCATGATGCGCGACGGCTCCGACCCGAGCCGCGTCACCTGGTTCTGTTTCACGTGCAGCTTCCGTCCGTGGCTGGACACGGGTAACGCGACGCGCGCCACCGTGACGGCCGTGGACCCCGCGCGGGAGGACGCGAACCTTCCCGGCGTTCGAACGCGAGGGCCGCTGGGTGAGCAAGTCCAGGCTCAACGCGCGTGAGCAGGCCTTCGTTGCGCCCGGTGGCGTGGTGGACGCTTGGGGCAACTTCAACGGCGCCGCCAGCGGACGGGTTCCGATACTTCAGTAACTGAAGCCTTGCGGTACCCTGTGGGTGGATCGCATGGCCACGGCCACGAAGGACAAGAGCACCTGCCCCGTCTGTGCCACTGCCGAGATCGTCTGCGGAAAGTGGACGATCCTGATCATCCGCGACCTCGCCGCCGGCCGCAGCCGCTTCTGTGAGCTCGAGCGCTCGCTCCAGGGCATCAGCCCGCGGACGCTCTCGCTTCGGCTGAAGGCGCTCGAGGAGGAGGGCGTCGTCGCGCGCAAGACCTACCCCGAGGTGCCGCCGCGCGTCGAGTACGCCCTCACGCCGAAGGGCCGCGCGCTGCTGCCGCTGATCGAGGACATGCGCGCCTTCGGCCGCGACTGGCTCGGCCTCGAGGGCGACGCTCTCGACTGCGCCCCGGTCGAAGCCGCCGCGTAACGGCAGGAGCCCAACCGCGCCGTGGCGAACTCGCCACCATGCGGAACGCCTCCCTCCACGCGGCCCTTCGTGACTTCGCGCTGGAAGCCGCCTCCGCCCTCATGCAGGCCGTCGAGTCGGGAGACGAGCTCGGCTTCGACGTTGCCGAGGAGCCGGGCGCCGGCCCGATCCTGTACCGCTACCGCGCGCTGACCGCCGAGTACATCGGGGCGCACTGGCCGGAGCTGGCGCAGCTCCCGGCGCTCGAGGCTGCCGCGCACGAGCTCGGTGCCGGCGCGGCGACCTGGCTCCGTTCACACGGAAAGGCCGAGGCGGAGGCCGAGCCCGCGCTGCGCGCGATGCTCGAGCGGCTATACGAGGACGCCACCTCGTTCGACTTCCCCGAGGAGCGTTTCGACCGCGTCTACGACGAGCTCGAGCGAACGCTCTACGACGGCACCGCCCGCGTCGTCGCCGTTGCGCCGCTGCGCAGCGCGCGGCTTGCGACGCGCCGGATCGACCTCGGCGCCGGCGTCGCGCTCGTGCGCGGGGACTCGGCGGACGCTCCGCGCGAGGCGGCCTGGTCGCATCCTCACCTCGTTGGCGACGGCCCCGCCGAGCCCAGCGTCCTGATCACGATCGAGCGTGACGCCGAGGACGCCGGCGACCTTCCTCTGGAACGGCTGCGTGCCCGGATCGCCGACATCGTTCGCGGCCTGCGCCTCTGGGCGCCGGGCGCGCTCGGCCCCGCGGGCAGCGCGTGGATACGCAGCGACCAGGGGCCGTGGCAGCACTTCGACGTCCCCGCCGCGGGCCCGGGCCGCGGCGAGCCGTGGACCGCCGGCGACGAGGACGCCAACGAGCTGCGCGAGTTCCTCGGCGCGATCGAGCACGCGCGGGTCCCCGGGCGCATCGCCTGGGCGCTCGACCGGTTCATGCTCGGATGCGAGCGCACCCGCGACGCGGAGGCGCTGTCCGATTTCCTGATGGCGCTCAAGGCACTGCTGGACGCGACCGACGAGGCAGGACGCGCGAGCCTCTCCCTGCGGCTCGCCGCGCTGTGCGCCGAGGAGCCCGACCGCCGCGCCGTGCAGCGGCGCACCGAGCTCGCCTTCGCGCTCGAGCAGTTCCTGATCGGCGGCGGCAGCGCGGACGCCTACATGGACGAGATCGGCTCCGAACCGCCGGCGCAGCTGACGATGGAGATCGAGACGTGCGTGCGCGCGCTCCTGCGCGACGTCCTCTGCGGCTACCTGGACGCGGACCTGCGCCGCACCGCTGACGACATCCTGCTCACGTCGGGAGCGCCCGTCGAGATCGAGGCGCGCGACCTGCGCGTGGACCCCGATCCCGAGCCCGACACGACGGAGATCGAGGCGATCGTGGAGCCGGCGCCGGAGAAGCCGAAGGCAAAGCCGCGCGCCAAGCCGAAGCCACGCGCGAAGGCAAAAGCAAAGCCGAAGCCGCGCGCCAAGCCGAAGCCCAAGCCGGAGCCTGTCCAGGAGGAGCTCACCGACGGCGTCACCCCGTCAGCCGACTGGGGCTTCGACGACGCGGACTGCTACTCCGCGCCCGTCTGAACGGCCGGCTCGCCGGCGAACAAGTACTCGTCCATCGCCTCGATCCCCTCGAGGTCATGGATGTCCTCGTCCAGGTACGGGACGACGATCAGCGGCACGTCGCCGATGTCGGCTGTCAGCTCCTCCACGTTCTGACGGTCTCGTAGAGCGAGCGCATGGAAATCCTTGAAGTTCGGCCTCGACCTTCTCGGCCAGCTCAGGGTCGAGTGAAGCCGGCAAGTCGTCCTCGCCGTCCTCCTCCACGTGCATCCGGTTGACGATCACGGCACCGAAAGGCATCCCGCTCTCCTCGAGCTTGTCGCGGAAGAACTTCGCCTCCTCGACAGCCTCGTGCGCCGGTGAGGTGACGAGCAGGAACGTCGTCCGGTCGTCGGCCAGCAGCTCCTTCACCGCCTTCGCCCGCTCGCGAAAGCCCTGTGCCATGTCGCCGAAGCTCGCGAAGAAGTCGGACAGGTCCTGGAGCAGGTCCACGCCGGTGATCCGCTTCAGGACGGAGAACAGCATGCCGGTGCCGCGGCTGAAGATCTTGAGCCCGGTGCGCGACGGCGCGAGGAAGAACTGGAGCGAGCGCGAGTCGATGAACCGGGACAGCCGCTCCGGCGCGTCGAGGAAGTCGAGCGCGTTGCGGCTCGGCGGCGTATCGAGCACGAGCAGGTCGTAGCGGCCCTCATCGTGGAGCTCGTGCAGCTTCTCCATCGCCATGTACTCCTGCGAGCCGGCGACGGCGGTCGAGAGCTCCTTGTAGATCCGGTTCGAGAGCACCGCGTCGCGCGTGCTCGCGTCGGGCGCGTGCTTCTCGACGATCTCGTCGAAGGTGGTCTTCGCGTCGAGCATCATCGCCCACAGCTCGCCGGGCGCGTCCAGCTCGATCCGGCGCTCCTCGTTGCCGAGCTCGGGCAGCCCGAGCGAGTTCGCCAGCCGGCGCGCCGGGTCGATCGTAAGGACCGCGACCTTCAGGCCGCGGCGCGCCATGCCCACGCCGATCGCGGCGGAGGTGGTGGTCTTGCCCACGCCGCCGGCGCCGGCGCAGATGCAGATGTCCTTGCCCTCGAGCAGCGTGGCGACGCTCACGCCAGCTGCTCCTCGAGCTCGTGCGACAACCCCTCGACCTCATCCAAGCCGAGCTCGGGCGCGAACAGAAAGGGCAGTAGCGCAAGAGGCACGGTCCCTACCCCGCCCTTCAACCGCTCGAGCTCCTCCTGCTGCCCGACGTAGCGGTGGTGCTCGGTCACCGCCGCGCGCACCGCCGGCCCGCCGGTGACCGTTCAAGGACGCGATCTCGTCGTCGGTGAAGCGGTCGGGGTAGAGGCCGTTGACGACGACGGCGTCGAGTGGCCCGCGGAACTGCTCGAGGTCGTCCGCGTACTCGAGCGTCTCGTTCACCGGCATCTCCTCCGGCAGCGCCACCGCGAGCACGCCCGTCTTGTCCGACACGATGAACTTGTGGATGCTGTCGGCCTGGTTGCGGATCGGCCCGACGCGCGCGATGTCGCCGAAAGTCCGCGGCGCGCGCAGCATGCCGAGCCCATGGCCGGTCGCCGGCGAGTCCACCACCACGAAGTCGTACGGCCGCGCGTCCTTCGACTTGCGGTGGAGCTGCGAGAGCTCCCAGATCTTCCCGATCGTCACCAGCTCCTTGATCCCGGGCGCCGCCGACGTCAGGTGCTGGAAGATCCCGCTTCGGTAGAGCAGGCCGGCGAGCGTCCTCGACGGCAGCTGGTAGGTGACCCACTCCTCGAGGGTGTGCTGCTGGTCGAGCGAGATCGCGTTGAGGTTGTCGGCGATCTCCGTCTCCTCGTAGCCGACGCCCTCGCGCCCCATGAGGCGCGAGAAGCGCTCCTGGTGGGCGACCTCGCAGACGATCGTCCGGCGCCCCCGCCGAGCGGCCGCGAGACCGAGCGCCAAGGCCACCGTCGTCTTCCCGACACCACCCTTCCCGGTGACGAAGACGAGCCGCTTTTCGAACAGGGCTGAGATCGGCGGCAGGTTATGTGAAGGAATCCCACTACAACGCGAGAAAAGGGCGCCCATGACGAATTCCAAGGCACAGGTCATCGCCTTCGCAAATCAGAAGGGCGGAGTCGCCAAGACGACGACCACGCTCAACCTCGCCGCGGCATTCGTCGAGCGGGGCCATCGCGCCCTCTGCGTGGACCTCGATCCGCAGGGCAACCTCACCATGAGCCAGGGCATCGACCCCGATCACGCTCGAGGTGTCGATGTACGACGTGCTCGTGCACGGGACCTCGATGCGCGAGGTGATCAAGCGGCGCGAGGTGGACGTCGCCGCCGCGTCGATCGACCTGGCCGGCGCCGAGATCGCGATGTCGACGATGATCGGCCGCGAGCGCGCGCTCCAGAAGGCCTTCGAGCCGATCCTGGAGGACTACGACTTCATCTGCATCGACACCCCGCCGAGCCTCGGATTGCTGACGATCAACGCTCTGACGGCCTCCGACAAGGTGATCGTCCCCGTCCAATGCGAGTATCTCTCCATGCGCGGGCTGATCCAGCTCCAGAACACCGTGTCGATGATCAAGGAGAACCTGAACCCAGGCCTCGACATCGAGGGCATCCTGCCGACGCTGGTCGACTCGCGCACCGTCCATGCGAAGGAGGCGATCGAGATCCTGGAGGAGAACTTCGGCGACCGCGTGTTCGCCTCGCGAATCCGCAAGACGATTCGTTTCGCGGAGGCCCCGGTAAAGGGGATGTCGGTACTCAAGTACGACCCTGACGGCAAGGCTGCTTCCAGTTACCGTCAGCTTGCGGAGGAGGTTCTCAATGGAACGCGGTAAGCGGGCGAGCATGCGCGAGGGGCCGCTTGCGGCCCTCTTCCGCAAGACCGAGGAAGAGGGCCTCGAGGAACCCCTGCGCGAGGAGAAGCCTCCGCCTCCCGCCCGAGCCCGAGCGCAGCGCGCAGCAGACACCCGCCGCTCGCCGAGTCGAGGACCGCGTGCCAGTCCGCACGCCGGAGGAGCGCCTCCGCACCGTCTTCTCGTCGGACATCCCCGACAACATGCTCGAGCGCCCGGAGCCGGCTCCAGCCGCGCTACGGCCGCGAGGAACCGCATCCGGCGGCTATCGCGGCGCCGGTGCACTCAAGCCCGTCCTGCGCGTCGTGGGCGTCGGCGGCGCCGGCGTCAACGCCGTCAATCGCATGGAGGAGGCCCAGGTCGCGGGCGTCGAGTTCATCGCCGTCAACACCGACCTCCAGTCGCTGCAGCAGTCGCGCGCCGACGTCACGCTGCACATCGGCGGCCAGGTCACGCGCGGCCTCGGCTCGGGCTCGAACCCGACGCTCGGCCGCCAGGCCGCGATGGAGGAGTACGACCGCATCAAGGCACTCCTCAAGGGCTCCGACATGGTCTTCATCACCGCGGGCGCGGGCGGCGGCACCGGCACGGGTGCGGCGCCGGTCGTCGCGCGGATCGCGCGCGAGCTCGGCGCGCTGACCGTCGGCATCATCACGAAGCCGTTCGGCTTCGAGGGCTCCCGCCGCGGCGAGCAGGCCGAGATCGGAATCCAGGAGCTGTCGGACGAGGTCGACACGCTGATCGTCGTCCCGAACGCGCGGCTGCTGACGGTGCTCGACAAGCAGACGTCGATGGTCGAGGCGTTCCGCGTCGCGGACGACGTCCTGCGCCAGGGCGTGCAGGGCATCTCCGACCTGATCACGCTGCCCGGCCTGATCAACCTCGACTTCGCGGACGTCCGGACGATCATGGCCGAGGCCGGGCACGCGCTGCTCGGCATCGGCATGGGCACGGGCGAGACCCGCGCGATGGACGCCGCGCAGCACGCCGTGGAGTCGCCGCTGCTCGAGACCAAGGTCGAGGGCGCGCGGTCGATCCTGCTGTCGATCACCGGCGGGCGCGACCTGTCGCTGTTCGAGGTGAACGAGGCGGCGAAGGCGGTTGCCGAGGCGGCGCACCCCGACGCGAACATCATCTTCGGCGCGATGGTCGACGAGAAGATCCAGAACGAGGTCTGGGTCACGGTCGTGGCCACCGGCTACGGCGAGCGGCCGGCCCGCCGCAGCACGCCGCGGGCCGACGGCGACCGCGTGCCGGCCGACCGCGAGCCGACGGTGCGCCGCACGGGCAGCACGCCGCGGCCGGGCGCTCTCGACGATCTCGTCGTGCCCGAGTTCCTTCCGCGCAGGTAGCGTCTCCACATATGAAGGGAGTGGTGGCAGCAGGCCACCCGCTGACCGCGCAGGCGGGCGCCGACGTGCTGCGCGATGGCGGCAACGCCGTCGATGCCGCGATCGCCGCAATGCTGATGTCGTGGGTGGCGGAGTCGCCGCTCACCGGCCCGGGCGCCGGCGGCTTCATGCTGCTGCACACCTCGGGCGGCGAGTCGCACCTGTTCGACTTCTTCGTCGCGGCTCCGGGGAAGGACGCGCCTCGGGCCGCCGGCCGAGCTCGTGCCGATCGAGGTCCGCTTCTCGGAGGACGCGGTCCAGGGGTTCCACATCGGCCCCGCGTCCAACGGGGTCTACGGGAACCCGCTCGGAATCGCGATCACGCGCGAAGCGGTTCGGCTCGATGCCGCTGGCCGACCTCGCGGCGCCCGCCGCGCGGGCGGCGAGGGACGGGATCGAGGTCACGCCGATGATGCGGCAGTTCTTCGAGGTGCTCGAGCCGATCCTCACCCACACCGAGGAGGCGCGCGCGATCTACGCGCCCGGAGGGGTCGCTGCTCGACGTCGGCGAGACGATCCGCATGCCCTACGTCGGCGACCTGATCGAGCGGCTCGGAGCCGAGGGCCCGGCGTTCCTGTACGAGGGCGACGTCGCGCGCGCGGTCAGCGAGTGGGTGTTGGAGCGGGGCGGAACGGTCACGGAGCGCGACCTCGCGGAGTACCGCGTCATCGAGCGCGAGCCCGCCCGCGCCCGCTACCACGGCCGCGACATCCTCACCAACCCGCCGCCGTCCTCGGGCGGGATCCTGATCGCGTACTCGCTCGACCTGATGGAGCGGCTGAGCCCGCCGCCGGAGCACCGCCTGCGCACGCTGGTGCGCGTCATGGACCGGACGAACAAGGAGCGCACGCGCGACTTCGTGCGCGGCCTGCACTCCGAGGGCTACCTCGAGCGCTTCCTCGCGCAGGAGGCGCTCGAATCGGCCGCGCGCGAGGTGGGCAACCCGCTCGGCAACACGACCCACCTGTCCGTGATGGACGCGAACGGCGCGAGCGTCAGCGTGACCTGCTCGAACGGGTCGTGCTCGGGCGTGATCGTGCCGGGCACCGGCCTGCACCTCAACAACATGCTCGGCGAGGAGGACCTGAATCCCGAGGGGCACCGGCACGAACCGGGCGCGCGCGTGCCGAGCATGATGGCGCCGACGCTGGTGCTCCACGACGGGCACCCCGAGATCGCGGTCGGCAGCGCCGGGTCGAACCGGATCCGGTCGGCGATCCTCCAGACGATCATCAACGTGGTCGATCGCGGCCGCGGCGCGCAGGAGGCGGTCGACGCCCCGCGGCTGCACTACGAGAACGGCGTGGTGGAGGCCGAGGCCGGCGTCAACGCGGCCGCGCTCGAGGAGCTCGAGCGCGACGGCTGGCAGGTCGTGCGCTGGAAGGAGAAGAACCTCTACTTCGGCGGCGTCCAGGCCGTCGCGCGCAATCCCGAGACGGGCGCGCTGTCGGGCGGAGGCGATCCGCGCCGCGGCGGCGTCGCCGTAGTGGTGGACTGAGCGTGCGGCGCTGCGCTGGCGCTGCGGTCGCCGGCCTGCTCGCCGCCGGCTGCGGGGGCGAGGCGGGCGACCTGATGGCGATCGAGGTCGCGAAGGGCCCGGCGCGCGGGCGCGCGACTCGACATCGTGATCGCGAGCGACGGCCGCGCGACGTGCAACGAGCGGCCGGAGGAGACGATCCCGAGCGAGCTGCTGATCGACGCGCGCGAGCTCGAACGCGACCTGGGCGACCTGGCGGAGGAGGGCGCGTTCTTCGAGCCGACGGGCGCGGGCCGCCGCGAGTACGTCGTGCGCATCAAGGCCGGCACGGTGCGCTGGAGCGAGGGCAACCGCGGCCTGCCGCGCGAGCTGCCGCGGACGCAGCTGCTGGCGCTGCGCCTCGACCGCCTGCTCTGCCGCTAGAAGCGGACCTTGCCGTTCGAGCGGGCGACCTCGGAGACGTGCTCCGCACGCTCGAGGCGCTCGACCGCCTTCTCGAACAGCTCCTCGACCATGTCGAGCCGCTCGTCCTCGGAGCGCGAGTCGAGCAGCTTCTGCTTCAGGGCCGGCTCGAGCTCGATCGTCGCCGCCATCCCGTACGCGTCCATGCCCGGCGAGGTCCTCGTCCTCCGGGCGCTGGTCGGTGGCCTTCTCGACGACCTCGGCGTAGATGGTCCTGCGCCGCCTGCGCGTGCGACTCGGACGCGTCCGTCTCGTCCTCGAGCACCTCGATGTCGCCGGCCGGGTAGGCGAGGTCGTCCACCCGCCGGAGCAGCCGAAACGGCCGCTCGCCGCGGACGAGGATGTTCATGCGGCCGTCGTCCATCCGGTCGATCAGCTCGGTGATGCGCGCGGTGCAGCCGACCTCGGCGAGCCCGTCGTCGCCGAGCCAGACGATCCCGAACTCGGTCGAGTCCTCGAGGCAGCGGTTGATCATCCGCTTGTAGCGCTCCTCGAAGATGTGAAGCGGCGCGAGCTCGGTCGGCAGCAGCACGAGCGGCAACGGAAAGATCGGGAAGCTCTCGTACTCGGTCCCCCACGCGCTTAGGCTACCCCGTGCCGCTGCGCCGTGCGCTGGATCAGGTGGAGCCCTATCGGCCGCAGCGGCCGATGCACGAGCTGCAGCGCGAGCTCGGTCTCGACCGGATGGTCAAGCTCGCTTCGAACGAGGGCGCGTTCGGCCCGCTGCCCGCGGCGGTCGCCGCGTTCGAGGCCGCGGCGGGATCGCTCAACCGCTATCCCGACGCCGGCGGCATGCGGCTGCGGGAGGAGCTCGCGCGCCGCCACGAGCCTGCCGGTCGAGCAGGTCGTGCTCGGCAACGGCGCCGACGAGCTGATCCGGCTGTGCGCGGTCGCGACGCTCGACGCCGGCGACCGCGCGGTGCTGCCGTGGCCGTCGTTCCCGAGCTACGTCGTGTCCGCGGCGAGCGCCGGCGCGGAGCCGGTCACCGTCCCGCTCCAGGGACGCCGGATCGACCTCGACCGGCTTGTCAGCGAGGCGCAACTACGGGGCGAAGCTCGTCTACCTGCCGAACCCGAACAACCCCACCGGCGTGCTGCTCGACCGCGCCGACGTGCGCCGCCTGCTCGACGAGGTGCCGCCCGACGTGCTGGTCGTGCTCGACGAGGCATACGCCGAGTACGCGGATCCGGAGCCCGAGGGGCCCGCGCTGCTGCGCGACGGGCACGAGCGGCTGTGCGTCCTGCGCACGTTCTCGAAGGTCTACGGGCTGGCGTCGCTGCGGGTCGGGTACGCGCTGGCGTCGCCCGCGATCGCCGACGGGCTCGACCGCGTGCGGCCGATCTTCAACGTGAACCAGCCGGCCCAGGAGGCCGCGCTCGCGTCGCTGCACGAGCAGCACGCGATCGGCGGCCGGGTGGCCCACGCGCGCCGCGCGCGCGAGCAGATCCGTGCGGCGCTGGCGACCGCCGGGCTCGAGCCCGAGCCGTCGCAGACGAACTTCGTCTACGCCGACGTGCCCGGTGGCGACGCGCCGGGCCTGGCCGACCGCCTGCTGCGCGTCGGCTTCATCGTGCGCGAGCTGGCCGGCTTCGGCGCGCCCGGCGCGATCCGCGTGACGGCGGGCACCGACGAGGAGAACGCGCTGTTTGCGGAGGCGCTGCCGGCCGCCGTCAATTCGCGCTGACGACCGGCACGCAGTACGCGCCCTCGGAGTAGCCCTCCTTGCCGAGGCCGAACGCCCAGTTGAAGCGCGCGCGCCAGTTCTCCCACGCGATCGCCGCGGTCAGCTCGACGAGCTGCTCCTCGTCGAAGTGCGCGCGCACTGCGCTCGAAGAGCTCGTCGGGCACGTCGGTGGGCGTCCGCGAGATCGCGTCCGCGTACTCGAGTACGAGCTTGTCCTTCTCGTCGAGGCGCTCGCTCGACTGCCAGTCGATCAGGTCCTTCAGCTCGTCGTCGGTCGAGCCCCGACTCGCGCGCGATCATCGAGCCGATGTCGACGCAGAACTCGCACCCCACGACCATCGCCGCGCGCAGCTCGCCGAGCGCCTTGTAGCGCTCGGGCACGCTGTCGCAGCGCTCGAGCGCCATCTCGAAGCCGCTCATCGCGCCGAAGATCTTCGTGTGATGCGCTGCCACCGCGAACGGCTCGGGCACGCGCCCCAGCCGCTTGCGCGCCATCCCGTAGGCGACCTTACGCAGCGGCCCTTGCTCTGGTGCTCCCTGGATCCTCTGCTGTGTCATGTCTGCTCCTTACGAGTAGCCAACCCGGCAAAACGACGTACAGGAGGAGGCCGGAGAGGTTGGCGATCGCGTCGCCCGTCCCGAACCTGTCGATCGGTGACCAGGTGGTAGACGAAATGGATGCTGGCTCCGACGAGCCAGCTGATGGTCGCGAGCTGCACGACGCGGCGGTCGAGCCAGATCGCTGCGAGCGACGAGCGCGACGAGCGCGCCGAGGGTGTAGGCGCCGTAGTCGTAGATCAGGTGCTCGTTGTACGCCGGGATACGCCTCCACCCATCCGCGGCCGAGCGGGAAGTCGTCGTAGAAGCTCTTCGGCGCGATCAGCGCCTGCAGCGTGACCCCGAGCTGAGCGAACGCGATGACCAGCAGGCCATAGCGGTACGGATTCGCCGGGAGGCGGTCCCTCATGTCACCGATACGGGCTTCCGGGCCGAGATGAGCAGGTTGTAGAAGATCGCCGCCGGCAGCCGGTCGCTCGAGCACGGCGCGGTCGAGCGCCTGGAGCGTGAGGTAGCCGCGGTACGCGTACTGGCGCCAGAGCCACGGCACGCCCTCGGGCTCGGCCGTCGCCTCGAGCGTGCGGTTCATCCAGCCGAACCAGGTCGCGGTCAGCTCCTCGCCGGCGACGCGAACGTCCCCGAAGCCCGCCGTCGCGTGCCAGCGAGCCGAGCGTCCGCGGCGTGAACGCGTGCACGTCCACGAGCCACTCGAGCTTGGCCTCCTCGCGGTCGTCGGGCTCGGCGAAGTAGTCGCGCTTCGTGGCGCGCATCAGCCGCCGCCACGCCGGCGCGAGCGCCACCGCGGCGCGCTTCGGCACCTGCGAGATCAGATCGCCGTAGCGCGACGGCTCGCCGCAGAAGGCGAGCGTGCCGCCCGGCTTGAGGACGCGCCGGAACTCCGCGAACGCCGCGTCGAGGTCCGGCAGGTGGTGGAGGACCGCGTGCCCGAAGACGAGGTCGAACGACTCGTCGGCGAACGGCAGCCTGTCGGCCTCGCACCGGATCGTCCGCACGTCGAGGCCCAGCCGCTCGGCCGAGTCGGACAGCGTCTCGAGCATGCCGGGCGAGATGTCGGTCGCGACCGCCTCGCGCGATCACGCCGGCGCGGAGCAGGTTGAGCGTGAAGTAGCCGGTGCCGGCGCCGATCTCGAGCGAGCGCTCGTAGCGCTCCGGCTCGCGGCCGAGCGCCTTCGCGAGCTTGCCGATGACCTGCGCCTGGCCGGCCTCGCCGTAGTCGATGCCCCACTTGGCGTCGTAGTCGGCCGCCGCGAGGTCGTGGTAGCGGATGTTGACGTCGCGGATGTTGTCGGCGGTGGCGGTGGCCATCGGCGGCGCGGGACTATATTCGCCGCCCCTTGCAGGCAGAAGCCGAGTACACGCAGCAGAACCAGCCGGAGGGCGTTCCGCCGCTGTCGCTGACCGGCGAGCGAACGCTGCCGGACGTCCCCGAGGAGAACTACTGGTTCCAGCGCCACCTCGCCGTGTACCGCTGGATCGCCGAGCGCGTCGCCGGCCTCGACGTGGTGGACATGGCCTGCGGCGAGGGCTACGGGACCGCGCGAGCTCGCGCGGCGGGCGGCGCGCGTGACCGGCGTGGACGCCAACCCGGAGGCGTTCGAGCACGCCCGCCTCAAGTACACGCGCCCGGGCGTCGCGTTCGAGCGCGACCTCGTCGAGTCGTGGTCCGGCGAAATGCGACGCCGTCGTGTTCCTCCAGACGATCGAGCACGTCGAGAACCCGAAGGAGGTGCTCGAGCACTTCCGCTCGATCGCGCCCGCCGCCTACGTCTCGACGCCGAACGTGCTCACGCTCGCGCCCGAGGGCGCGGAGAAGTCCGGGAATCCCTGGCACGTCAAGGAGTACCGCGCGGACGAGTTCCGCGCGCTGTGCGAGTCGGTCTACGACTCGCGTCGAGCTCTACGGGCTCTTCCACGCGCGCAAGCTGTGGCTGCACGAGAAGGCGATCGCGGCCGGGTGGGATTCGCTGCACCCGCGGCTCGGGATCACGAAGCGCTTCTACGACTGGTTCACGCCCGCGATCAACGACGCGGACTTCGTCGCTGCGCGAGCGGGCCGCTCGACCGCGCGCTCGACTTCGTAGCGGTGCTCAGATGAAGCGCGACCGCGGCGCGCTCGCGCTCGTCCTCCACACGCACATGCCGTACGTCGAGGGGTTCGGCACCTGGCCGTTCGGCGAGGAGTGGCTGTGGGAGGCGGTCGCCGGCGTCTACATCCCGCTGCTCGAGGTGCTCGAGGGCGCGCCGGTGACGGTCAGCCTGACGCCCGTCCTGTGCG
Organism: uncultured Thermoleophilaceae bacterium; assembly: GCA_963846865.1. Taxonomy (GTDB): domain Bacteria; phylum Actinomycetota; class Thermoleophilia; order Solirubrobacterales; family Thermoleophilaceae; genus DASPHG01. The sequence goes on from CAWJXU010000012.1 coordinate 120,439, forward strand.
ACCAGCTCGAGGCGATGCGCGGCGAGGCCGGCGACCGCTACCTGCGCTTCCTGCGCGAGGTCCGCGCGCCGATCCACGCCGAGGACTCGACCGGGACTCGACGCCACCGGCAAGCCCGAGCTCGCCGCCGAGCTGCGCCGCGCCGCCGGCGACTACACGCACGCGGACGAGGAGTTCGAGCGCCGCGGCCGCGACCTGCTCGCTGCGTTCGCGGGCCTCGGCACGGAGCTGTGGACCTCGGCGGCCACGCACGCCGTGCTGCCGCTGCTCGCCACCGACGCCGGCCTGCGGCTGCAGGTCGGCGCCGGGGTGGCCGCGCACGAGCGCCGCTTCGGCGAGGGCTGGACGCGGCGGCTTCTGGCTGCCCGAGTGCGCGTACGAGCCGGGGCTCGAGCGCGACCTGGCCGAGCACGGCGTGCGCGGCGTTCTGCGTCGACCAGACCGACGCGCTTCGGTCACGGCTCGCTCGATCACCTCGAGCCCGTCGCGACCGAGACCGGCCCGGTCGCGGTGCCGATCGACTGGGAGACGGTCGAGCTCGTGTGGGGGGCGGCCGGCTACCCTCGCATGCGGACTACCGCGACTACCACGGCCGCACGCTGCACGACCTGAAGCCATGGGCGAACGGCGGCGAGCCGTACGACCACGAGCGCGCGCTCGAGCTCGCTCGCGAGCATGCGCGCGACTTCGTCGGCCGCGTCGATCGGCGCGGCTCGACGCCTACGCGGACCGAGCGCGGGCGCCCGGGGCTCGTCTGCTGCGCGCTCGACACGGAGCTGCTCGGGCACTGGTGGTACGAGGGGCCGGCGTGGCTCGGCGCCGTCCTCGGCGAGGCGGATGACGCCGGGCTCGACCTGGTCACGCTCCCGGCCGGACTCGAGCGGGTCGAGCCGGTGGAGCGCGAGCTCGCGGCCTCGACGTGGGGATCGCCGAAGGACCTCTCGACGTGGGACTCGGCGCGGGTCGCCGAGCTCGCGTTCGCGGCGCGCGGCGCGGAGCTCGAGACCGTTGCGGCCGCTGCCCAGTCGGCGCGCGGCCCGGCGCTGGAGCGCGCCGCGCGCGAGCTGCTCGCCCTCCAGGCGAGCGACTGGGCGTTCCTGCTCACCCGCGAGCTGGCCGCCGACTACCCGCTCGAGCGGGTGCGGGCGACACCAGAAGGAGCTGCGCGCGGCCCTCGGAGCTCTAGACTCCGCGCGGCAGCCTGACGCGTGAGCTGCGCTCGCTTCTGCCGGCGCTCGACCTGGCGCCGCTCGTGTCGCCGTGACGAACATGCGCCCGCTGATCCTCTCCTGGGAGTACCCGCCGCTCATCGAGGGCGGCCTTGCCCGCCACGTGCGCAAGCTCGCGGAGAACCTCGCCGACCAGGGAGCCGAGCCGCACGTGCTCACCCGCGGCCACGAGGAGTCGCCCGCCGAGGAGGAGGTGAACGGCGTCCTGATCCACCGCGTGCGCGAGCCGAAGCGGCCGGGCGAGCTGGGCGAGTTCGTCACGTGGATCGAGCACATGAACGCCGACATGCTCGCCGCCGGAGTCGAGCTGGGGGACAGGTACGAGTTCGACGTCGTGCACGGTCACGACTGGCTCGTCGCCGTCGCCGGCGACCACCTCGCGAAGCGCTTCCGCTGCCCGTTCGCCGTCACGATCCACGCGACCGAGTACGGCCGCCACCAGGGCTGGGTCGAGAAGCACCCGCAGTCGCACATCCACGGGGTCGAGCGCTGGATGGCCAACCGGGCCGAGCGGGTGATCACGTGCTCGTCGTACATGCGCGAGCACGTGGCCGACATCTACGGGCTCGAGGAGGAGCGCGTCACGGTGATCCCGAACGGGATCGATCCCGAGGACCTCGTCACCGTGCCCGACCTCGACGACCTGCGCCTCCGCTTCGCGCAGCCGGACGAGCAGCTCGTGCTGCTGGTGGGCCGGCTCGTCTACGAGAAGGGGTTCCAGCTCGCGCTCGAGGCGCTGCCGGGCCTGATCGAGCGCGTCGGGAAGGTGCGCTTCCTCGTGGCCGGCTCCGGCACGCACGAGCAGGAGCTGCGCCAGCAGGCGACCGAGCTCGGGCTCGACGACCACGGCACGTTCCTCGGCTGGATCGGGGACGACGTGCTCCACTCGCTCTACCGGATCGCCGACCTGACGGTGGTCCCGTCGATCTACGAGCCGTTCGGGCTGGTCGCGCTCGAGGCGATGGCGTCCGGCTGTCCGTGCCTCGTGGCCGATACCGGCGGGCTGCGCGAGGTCGTGCCGAACGAGGACGTCGGGCTGCGGTTCGAGGCGCGCGACCCGGAGTCGCTCTCGACGATGGCCGAGCGGCTCCTGACCGACGAGGCGCTGCGCGACCGGCTCGTCGCCGAGGCGTCCGAGCACGTGCTCACGTTCGACTGGGCCGACGTGGCCCGCCAGGCGCGCGCGGTCTACGCCGAGCTCGCGCGCTCGGCGGTCAGCTAGGCGGCGAGCTTCTCCACGTGATCGAGCTCCTCGACGTGCGGTCGAGTCGTCGTTGTCGGCGATCAGCTCCAGCACCGCCTCCTCGACTGCGCCGTGGATCGAGGCCAGGTCCGGTTCGTCGCCCAGCTCGGTGCAGCACGCCGCTGATCGTGAGCCCGGAGTCGAAGCGGTCGAAGACGCGCGGGTCGATGTAGGACGCGCGGCAGACGGCGGGAGTGTTGCCAAGGTAGTGCGCGACCTCCTTCACCGCGCGGGTAACAGCGCGCTTGCGGGCGGTCTTCGAGCCCTGTCCGGCCGGGCCGGACACCGAGAGCGCGACAGCGGCCAGCACGGTGGCGTTCCAGGTGCGGAACGCCTTCGCGGAGAAGTCGTCAGCGCGCGATGGCCTTGATGTAGCCGTTGATGTCCTCGGAGCGGACGTCCATCCAGCGGCGTCCCTCCTTGTACGCCAACAGCTCGTCACCGCCGCCGCGGCGGCGCTTGAGCGTCTGCACGATCTCGAAGACCTCGTGGTCGACGATCGACTGCTCGCGGCGCTTGCCGCTCTTCGCCGGGTAGTCGAACCGGATGAAGTCGGGCTCGGTGAGCGTGACGTGCTCCTTGCGCATCGTTGCGAGCCCGTAGGAGTCGTTCGACTCGGCGTAGTCCTCGCCGCCGATGCGGAAGAACCCGCGGTCGAGCAGCCGCACGGCGCAGGCGAGGACGCGATCCTGGTCGAACTCGGGGCGCCGAGGTCGCGGCTTCAGCGCGCCGGCGCAGCTTTGGCAGGCAGCTGGGCGAACCTCACCATCTCGTCGAACTTCTCCTGGTCGCGCCGCTCGCGCCACTTGCGGTGGTAGACGTACTGCTTGCGGCCGCGCCGCGTCGATGCCGGTGGCCTGGATGTGCCCCATGGGAAAAGGGCAGATCCACACGTCCTTCCAGGCGGGCGGGATGACGAGCTCGCCGATCCGCTCGAGGACCTCGGGGTCCTCGACGCGCTCCCCGCTCTCGTCGAGGTACTCGAACCCACGACCGCGCCGGCGCCGGCTGATGCCGGGCGCCGAACAGTCCACTCTGCGCAGACGGGCCATTCCCGTTCCTTACCCCCATGGCGCGGGTAGTGAACTGCCCATGACCGCAACTCTCGAAGTCCCAAGCCCTGTGGGCCCCGAGCAGCCTCTGCCGGATCCAGGCGGCCCCGAGACCCCGGATCAAACTCCGCCCGACGGCCCGATCACGCCGGACCCGCCTGCTCCGGACGCGCCCCAGACAGACCCGAAGGGCCCAGAGACGCCGCCGGCCCGGATCAGTAGCGGTACCTGACCGTTTCGGCAAGGCGGTGCCTGTCACGTTTCGGCGGCCTGGCGGCGGGCTATCCCGACGGCATGGACATCATTCTTTACCTGCTTTTGCTCGCGGTGACCGGCCTCCTCGTCGGAGCGCTCGGACGCCTCGCCCTACCGGGGCGCGACCCGATGACGCTCCCCCAGACGATGCTGGTTGGGATCGCCGCAACGCTGATCGTCGGTCTGCTCAGCATGGCCCTCTTCGGCGCCGAGGGCGGCAGCATCCTGCTGTCCGTTCTCGTCGCGATGGGGATCGTGTGGCTGATTCGCCGCTCTCGCGAGCGCTCCGCCACGACGCCCGCCGCGGAGACCCCGGCCGCCGCTTCTAGTTGCTCTTCTTCAGCAAGCGCCCCGGCGAGCGCACGCAGGTGCGCTTCATGCCGGGCTGCTTGCTGTGGTCGCTGATCTTCTCAGTCGGCCTGACGATCCTGCTGAACCTGGCGATCCGCGCGTTCTAGCGCACGCTAGCCCTCAACGCCCGTGGCCGTGTGCGGGCGACCGACCGGCTTCGACTCGGGCGAGCCGCGCTGCGCAGATAGATGCTGAACGACGGCCATGGTGCCGACCGCGAGACTCTGACGAGAGTTCGAGTAGAGCGACCATGTCCCAGTTCATGGCCGTCATTTACCCGCCTGGAGCGGACGCTGTCTACGCCGCGTCGCGCAGGCCGTCGATCTCGCGCTGCTCGGCAAGCCGCTCGAGCGCGCGCTTCTCGAGCTTCCGCACGCCCTCGGCGGACATCCCGAGCATCTGTCCCGCCTCGCGCAACGGCGTGGGGTTGTCGCCGTTGATCCCGTAGCGCAGCTTCACGACCTCGCGCTCCTGTTCGGGCAGCTTCTCGAGCGCGCGGTGGAGGATCTCCTCACGGAAGCCGATCTCGACCTCCTCGTCGGGTGTCGGTCCGTCGCCCGGCAGCAGGTCGCCGAACGCCGTCTCCTCGCCCTCGCCGACGGGCCGGTCGAGGCTGGTGACGGTGCGTGCCGCGTCCTTCACCTCGATCACCTGCTCGACGGGCAGCTCAGTCGCCGCCGCGATCTCCTCGTCGGTGGGATCACGGCCGAGCTCGGTGGCGAGCGTCTGCGCTACGCGCGCGATCTTGCGCTCGCGCTGGCCTATGTGCACCGGGATCCGGATCGTGCGCGCCTTGTTCGCGATCCCGCGCTGGATCGCCTCGCGGATCCAGAAGGTCGCGTAGGTCGAGAACTTGTAGCCCTTGCGCCAGTCGAACTTCTCGGTCGCCCGGATCAGGCCGAGGATGCCCTCCTGGATCAGGTCGAGCAGCGACAGGTCCTGGCCCTGGTACTTCTTCGCGATCGACACGACCAGGCGCAGGTTCGAGTTGACGAGCCGTTCCTTCGCCTCCAGGTCGCCGCGCTCGATCGCCTTCGCGATCTCGACCTCCTCGTCCGCCGTGAGCAGGGGATGGCGGCGGATCTCGTTGAAGAAGAGCTGCAGCGCGTCCGTGGTCGACGCCCGCCACGTCGCCGTTCTTCACCTTGGTCTGCTCGATGCCGTCCCGGCCGCAGTCGTCCGAGACCTCGAGGCCGCGCGACTCGATCCGCTCGTGGACGGCGGAGATCTGGTCCTCGTCTAGCTCGAGGTCCTGAATCGCCTCGCTGAGCTCCGAGAGGTTCACGCAGCCGCCGTCCTCGCCCTTCTCGATAAGGGCATCGATGCGGTCTGTGAGCACGTCGGCCATCTGTCGTTCTCTACCCCTTTTCGAGAGAGACGGAAACGGGCGTGGTTACGCCATTCGCGCTGCTGGGCACCAAGGGAGCATGGTACGGAACGCCTCTGTGGACGGACCCCTGCTCGCGGACAGGTATCGGGTGATCCGCCGGCTTGGCGCGGGCGGCATGGCGGCCGTCTACCTGGCGCGCGACGAGCGGCTCGATCGCAATGTGGCTGTCAAGCGGATGCATACGGCCGAACGTGACGACATCGACGCCCGCCGCTTCGAGCGCGAGGCCAAGCTCGGCGCCTCTCTCAGCCACCCCAACCTCGTGTCGATCTTCGACACCGAGCAGGACGACGAGTCGGTCCTCCTCGTCATGGAGTACGTGGAGGGGGAGACCCTCGCCGACGTTCTAGCGCGCGGCGAGGTCGAGCCGCGCCGCGCGATCGAGATCGTGCGGGCCGTCGCGAAGGCGCTCGACCACGCGCACAGCGCCGGCATCGTGCACCGCGACATCAAGCCGGCCAACGTCCTGCTCGGGCAGCGACGGCTCCGTGAAGCTGGCCGACCTCGGCATCGCGAAGGCCGTCGAGCGCACCGACATCACCGGCACCGGCACCGTGCTCGGCACGCCCGCCTACATGGCCCCGGAGCAGCTGCAGGGCGGCGACCTCGGCCCGGCCGTCGACATCTACGCGCTGGCGACGATGGCGTTCGAGATGCTCACCGGCCGCAAGGCCCGCCGTGGCCGCAGCGCAGTCGAGATCGCCCATCAGGTCGTGAACGAGCCGCCGCCCGACCCGCGCGAGGCCAACCCCGCGATCCCCGGCCCGGCCGCCGACGCTCTGCGAACGGGGATGGCGAAGGATCCCGCCGACAGGCCGCGGACGGCGGGCGAGCTGGCGGACCGGCTCGAGCGTTCCTTCGGGCGCACGGACAAGCACCGCGCGCTGACGACGCGCCGGATGGAGCGCGCGGTCCCGGTGGGCGAGCCCAGGGCCCCGACGCCTCCCAGCCCCGCGCGCGTCAAGCGGAACACGCGCTGGCTTCCGGCCGCCGCGTTGCTCGCGGTCGCGCTGGTCGCGATTGGGATCGCCGTCGCCAGCGGCGGGGGCGACGACGACCCCGCGGCGCCGACCCGCGAGAACGGCAACCAGAACGCCCAGCGCGACAACGGCAATGCCGTGCCGGCTGCGGAACCGCCCGCGGAGGCGGAGGAGGAGCCAGCGCCGGAGCCAGCGCCAGAGCCCGAGGCGCCGCCGTTGGACGGCGTTCCGGTGCCCAGCAACGCCGGCGGATCCGCCGAGGCGGAGCGCCTCCACCTCGAGGGCCACTCGGCGCTCGAGTCGGGCGACTACGACACCGCCATCGAGCTCAACACGCGCGCGATCGAGGCCTTCCCGGAGGGCACGACCTGGGAGAGCGACATGAACTACGCGTACGCCCTCTTCAGCCTGGGCAAGGCGCTGCGGCTGGCGGGTCGCCCCGACGAGGCGATCCCGGTCCTCGAGGCCCGGCTGGAGGTCCCGAACCAGACAGAAACCGTGCAGAAAGAGCTGGATCTGGCCCGCAACCAAGCGGGCGAATAGGGCCCCATGTTTGCCCGGGTGGCACCCGGGCACCGCTTATATAGAACGAATTCGAGGGAGGAGATGGCCAAAGATGGCTCAGAGCATCCGCGACGTGATGACCGAGAATCCGGAGTGCGTCTCCGGTGACACGACCGTCGCGGACGCCGCGAAGCTGATGCGCGACAAGGACTTCGGCGGTGTTCTCTGTATGGATGGCGACGAGGTGAAGGGCTTCCTGACCGACCGCGACATCGCCGTGCGCGTAGTCGCCGAGGGCAAGGACCCGGCCTCCACGACCGTCGCCGACGCCGCCACGACCGATCTTCACACGCTCTCGCCCGACGACTCCGTCGAGGAAGCGATCGAGCTCGTGCGCAAGCACAACGTCAGGCGCGTCCCGGTCGTCGAAGGCGCGAAGCCGGTCGGCATCGTCTCGATCGGCGACCTCGCGCTCGAGCGTGACGAGGACTCTGCCCTCGCTGACATCAGCGGCGAGCCGGCCAACAACTAACGACTTAGCCCCACACTCAACAACGAGTTCCCCCGGCCGCCTGCAGCGGCTTACGAACAAGGCGGCCACAGTAAAGGGCCCGGCAATGATTGCCGGGCCCTTTCATTTACTCGAAGCGCATCTCCTGCGGCTCGTCGCGCATCCTGAGCACGCGCGCGGGCACGCCGCCCACGACGGCGTTCGCGCGGCACGTCCTTCGTGACCACCGAGTTCGTGCCGATCACGGCGTTGTCGCCCACCGTGACGCCGCGCAGGATGCACGCGCCGTAGCCGATCCAGACGTTGTGCCCGACGCGCACGTCGCGCTTGTAGATCCCCTGCAGGCGGATCGGGCGGTCGACCTCGACCGTCCCATGGTCGAAGTCGATCAGCATCACGCGGTCGGCGATCACGCACTCGCGCCCGATCGACACGTGCTGGTAGGCGGAGATCGTGCAGTCCTGGCCGAGCACCGTCTTCGCGCCGATCGACACGACGCCCTCGTGGCAGCGGATCTTCGTGCCGTGCCCGAGCCACGACCAGCGGCCGAGCTCGACCCGGCCTCCGCGCCCGATCTGGATCACGACGCCCCGCGCGATGAACGCGAGCCCGTCGAGCTTCAGCCGCCTCCCGTAGGTGGACAGGAACTTCCTCCGCAGGAGCAGCGCGATCAGCCACGCGTACTTCGGCGTGAGCATCCCGTGCGCGCGCATGAAGCGCAGAAGCGCCAGGGGACCGCCGTGTAGGGGGGCAGGTGGTGGCCGCACGGCGGGCAAGCTAACGTGGACGGCGACTGGCATGGGGTCCTCGCCGATCGTTTCCTCCCGGGATCTGCACCGTCGCTACGGCGAGGGCGACGCCGCCGTGGACGCCCTCCGCGGCGTCACGATCGACTTCTTCGCCGGTCGCTTCACCGCGATCATGGGGCCGTCGGGGTCGGGCAAGTCGACCCTGATGAACATCCTCGCCGGCCTCGACCACCCGACATCCGGCACCGTCGACGCTCGACGGCACCGAGATCACGAACCTCGACGACGGGAAGCTCACCCAGCTCCGGCGCGACAAGCTCGGCTTCGTCTTCCAGTTCTTCAACCTCCTGCCGGTCCTCACGGCCGAGGAGAACATCGTGTTGCCGCTCTCGATCGCGGGGCGCGATCCCGATAAGGAGTGGGTCGACCAGCTGATCGACGCCATCGGCCTGGGCGACCGTCGCACGCACCGGCCCTCCCAGCTCTCCGGCGGCCAGCAGCAGCGCGTCGCGATCGCGCGCGCGCTCGCCTCGAAGCCCGCCGTGATCTTCGCCGACGAGCCGACGGGCAACCTGGACTCGAAGGCGAGCGACGACGTGCTCGCGCTGCTCCGGCGCGCGGTCGACGAGTTCGGCCAGACCGTGGTGATGGTCACCCACGACGCGCACGCGGCGTCGTTCGCGGACCAGCTCGTCGTGCTCGTGGACGGGCAGATCGTCGAGGACCGTGAGGCGCCGGACGCCGACCAGATCCTCGACATCATGAAGTCCGTCGCCTGATGCTGAAGGTCGGGCTGCGAGGCGTCTTCGCGCGCAAGCTGCGCGCATTCCTGACCGCGCTCGCCGTCTTCCTCGGCGTCGCGCTCATGACGGGCACGTACGTCCTGACGGACACGTTCACGAACTCGTTCGGCCAGATCTTCGAGGAGTCGAGCGAGGGCATCGACGTCGCGGTCGTGCCCCGGGAGGCGGTCGAGTCCGAGGGCGGCGCCGAGCCGCCCGGGTATGCCCGCGCGACTGCTCGAGCGAGGTCAACGAGGTGGAGGGCGTCGCCGAGGCGGACGGCGGCATCTTCGCGAGCGGCGTCTCGCTGATCGACGAGGACGGCGACCGGATCGGCGTCGACGCAGGCGCCCGCGTTCGGCGCGTCGGCGCAGCCCGAGCGGTTCGACCCGTTCGACTACGACCGAGGGCCGCCCGCCGGAGGCGGCCGGCGAGGTGGCGATCGACAAGCTCGTCCGCCGACAACGAGGACCTCGAGCGTCGGCGACTCGATCACGGTCGCGGGCGCCGAGGCGGCGCGCGAGTACGAGATCGTCGGCATCGCGACGCTCGGCGAGGTGGACTCGTTCGGCGGCGCGACGGTCGCGATCCTGCCGCTCGAGGAGGCGCAGCGCCTCGCCGACAAGGAGGGCGAGTTCGACCAGATCTCGATCGCGGCCGAGGAGGGCGTCGCTCCCGAGGAGCTGAAGCGGCGCGTCGCCGCAGGTGATGCCGCGGACGCGTCGAGGTGCGCACCGGCGAGGAGAACGCCGAGCAGCAGACCGAGGACATCGAGGACGACCTCGGGTTCCTGAAGACCGCGCTGCTGATCTTCGCCTGGATCGCGCTCTTCGTCGGCGCGTTCACGATCTTCAACACGTTCTCGATCACGGTCGCGCAGCGCACGCGCGAGTTCGGGATGCTGCGCACGCTCGGGGCGTCGCGCCGGCAGGTGCTGACCTCGGTGCTGCTCGAGGCGCTCGTGATCGGCCTGATCGGGGCCGGGCTGGGCGTCCTCGCCGGGATCGGCGTCGCCGACCTGCTGAACGCGCTCTTCAAGTCGTTCGGGATCGACCTGCCGAACACCGGCAGCGTCGTCAAGACCCGCTCGATCGTCGTGCCGCTCCTGATCGGGCTGGTCGTCACGCTGCTCGCCGCGATCATCCCGGCGGTCCGCGCGACGCGTGTGTCGCCGATGGAGGCGCTGAGCGACCAGGCGATCGCGCCCACCCGGCGCCGGCGCCGGTTCGTCACCGGGCTGGCGATCTTCCTGACCGTCGGCGGCATCGTCGCGATCTGCGTCGGCCTCTTCGGCGGCATCGAGTCGTCGAGCGACGCGGCGGCGCTGCTCGGCCTCGGCGCGGTGCTGCTCTTCTTCGGCACCGCGCTCCTGTCGCCGCGCTTCGTCGCGCCGCTGGCCTCGGTCGTCGGCCTCGCTGCTCGAGCGCGTGCGCAAGCTGACCGGCCGGCTCGCGCGCGAGAACGCCGTCCGCAACCCGGGCCGGACGGCCACGACCGCGGCCGCGCTGATGATCGGCCTCGCGCTCGTCACGTTCGTGACCGTCTTCGCCGCCGGCATCAAGGCCTCGATCGACGACGCGATCGACGACGAGCTTCACGGGCGACCTGACGCTCCAGCACGAGGACGGCTTCTCGCCGATCCCGTCGGCCGCGGCGGAGACGGTCAAGGGGTCGACGGCGTCGGCCCGGTCTCGTCGCTGCGGTTCGCCGACGGCGAGGTGGACGAGACGGGCGACACGAGCTTCATCACCTCGATCGATCCCGATGAGGCGCTCGAGCGTGTTCGAGTTCGACTGGGACGAGGGGTCGGACGGGACCGTCTCCGGGATGACGCGCGACGACGCGCTCGTCGACCAGGCGTGGGCGACCGACAACGACGTCGAGGTCGGCGACACGCTGACCGTCACCACGCCCACGGGCCGCGAGGTGACGTACACGGTCCGCGGCCAGCTGAACGACACGGCCGACCTGTGGGGCGACTTCGTGCTCACGCACAAGGCGCTCGAGGAGGACTTCCGCGTGCGCCAGGACGGGATGGTCCTCGTGAACTACGCAATCGGGCGCGGACCCGGACGCGGTGCGCGAGAACATCGAGGCGGTCATCGGACCGCGCGTTCCCGATCGTCGAGGTGCTCGACCAGGACGAGCTCAAGGACCGGTTCGCCGAGCAGATCGGCCAGCTCGTCAACCTGCTGTACGCGCTGCTGTCGCTGGCCGTGATCGTGTCGCTGTTCGGGATCGTGAACACGCTGACGCTGTCGATCTACGAGCGCACGCGCGAGCTCGGGCTGCTGCGCGCGATCGGCATGTCGCGCCGGCAGGTGCGGCGGGTCGTGCGCTACGAGGCGGTCATCACGGCGTTGCTCGGCGCGCTGATGGGCAGCGTGCTCGGCACGTTCTTCGCGTTGATCGTGTCGCGCCCGCTCGCGGACGAGGGCTTCAACCTCTCGTTCCCGGTCGGCACGCTGATCGTCCTGTTCATCCTCGCCGCGCTCGCCGGCGTGGTCGCCGCGATCCTGCCCGCACGGCGCGCCTCGCGGCTCGACGTGCTGGAAGCGCTCGCATACGAGTAGCCTCCAGCGCGTGCAGCTCCTCGGACGCGACTACCTGAAGATCTACCTCGAGGACCACTACGCCGGCGCGACCGCCGGCCTCGAGCTCGCGCGGCGTGCAGCGCCGGCGCGAACAGGGGCACGACGTACGGCGACGTCCTCGAGGAGATCGCGCGCGAGATCGAGGAGGACCGCGACACCCTGCGCGCGATCATGACGACGCTCGGCGTCGGCCCGGACCGGTTCAAGGTCGCGGGCGCTTGGGCGGGCGAGAAGGCCGGGCCGGCTGAAGCTGAACGGCCACCTGACGAGCTACTCGCCGCAGAGCCGCGTCATCGAGCTCGAGGGGCTCGTGGTCGGGGTGACCGGCAAGCGCTGCCTGTGGGCCGCGCTCCAGCACGTCGCGCCGCTCGAGCCGCGGCTCGGACATCGAGCAGCTCGACCGCCTGCTCGCGCGGGCCGACGCGCCAGCTCGAGGTGCTCGAGGAGCTACCGGCTGAAGGCCGTCTCCGAGGCAGTCGCGGCCGCCCAGCGCCCTGTCCATAGGCTTCGCCGCCTGTGGCGACGACCGGACGCAGCGCCGACGAGCTGACCGAGCCGCTTCTCGCGGGCGACAAGCGCGCGCTCGCGCGCGCGATCTCGCTGGTCGAGAACGACGATCCCGAGGGCTGGGAGCTGGTGCGGCGCGTCTACCCGAAGACCGGCCGCGCCGCGATGGTCGGCTTCACGGGGCCGCCGGGGGTGGGCAAGTCGACGATCATCGGCACGCTCGTCAAGCACGCGCGCGCAGCGCGACCGCGACGTGGCGGTGCTCTCGATCGACCCGTCGTCGCCGTTCACGAAGGGCGCGCTGCTGGGCGACCGCATCCGGCTCGCCGACCACTTCCTCGACCCGGGCGTCTTCATCCGCTCGATGGCGAGCCGGGGCTCGCTCGGCGGGCCTGTCCGAGGCCACGCTGCAGGCGGCGCTCCTGATGGACGCGGCGGGCAAGGACGACGTCTTCCTCGAGACCGTCGGCGTGGGCCAGGCCGAGGTGGACATCATCGACCACGCCGACACGGTCGTGCTCGCGCTGATGCCGGGCTCGGGCGACTCGATCCAGGCGCTCAAGGCGGGCGTGATGGAGATCCCCGACGTGATCGTCGTGAACAAGAAGGACCATCCGCTCACCGAGACGATGGTGCGCGAGATCCGCACCGTCCTGTCGCTCGGGCCGGAGCAGAGCTGGAAGGTGCCGGTCCTGACGACCGAGGCCTACGCGCGGCGAGGGCGTCGACGAGCTCGCAGCCGCGATCGACGAGCACCGCGCGCACATCCAGGCGGAGGGGACGCTCGAGGAGCGCCGCCGGCGCAACCTGCGCAACGAGGTGATGGAGCTGGCGACGGTCCGCCTGCGCCGCAAGCTGCACGGCGAGCTCGACGACCCCGAGGTCGAGGCGCTCCTCGACGAAGTTGTAAAACGCAAGCTGGACCCGGCCAGCGCCGCTTCGAAGCTGCTGGACCGGGAAGCCTGAGGCCATGAAGCGTGCCCGGCAGGCACTCGCGGCGGCGGGGGCGGTGGCCGGGATGAGTGCGGTGCTGCTCGTCCGAGCTGCGCGCGAGCGCAAGAAGGACCAAGGGAAGAAGAAGTCCGCCTCGCGCAAGTTCAGGCTGCGGAAGAAGGAGCCGCTGCCCAGCGGGATCGTGCGAATCGCGCGGGGCAGGCTCGACTCCGCGCTCGACCAGCTGAGCGGGCGGGCCGGCGACGATCCGGCCAAGGCGGTGCACGAGGCGCGCAAGGACATGAAGAAGCTGCGCGCGGTCGTGCGGCTGGTGCAGGCGGACTCGAGCTGGAACGCCCGCTTCAGGGACACGGCTCGCCGCCTGGCGGGCCGGCGCGATGCCGACGTCCTGCTGGAGACGCTCGATGGGTTCGTCGAGAGGGGGGAGGTCAGCAAGAAGTCGGTTCGCGGCCTGCGAAAGGAGCTGGCGAAGGAGGCCGGGCGCAGGATGACGACAGCTCCGCGATGGAGCTCGCGCAGGCTGAGCTGACGCTCGCGCGGGCCGAGATCGAGGCGCTCGCGCCCGAAGAAGGACTCGTTCAAGACGGTGCGCCCCGGGCTCGAGGAGATCTACGCCGACGGCCGCGCCGCCTATCGCACCGCGCGCAAGAAGCCCACGACCGAGAACCTCCACGAGTGGCGCAAGCGCGTGAAGGACCTCTGGTACTCGGCCTCGATCCTGCGGTCGGCCTGGCCGGCGATGATGAAGGAGCTGGCCGCCGAGGCGCACGTGCTGTCGGACGTGCTCGGCGAGGACCACGATCTCGCGATGCTCGCCGAGCGCGCGAAGGGCAAGAAGCACAAGCCGCTCCGGCGGGCGATCGCCAAGCGCCGCGCCCGGCTGAGGAAGCGAGCGCTAAAGATGGGCAAGCGCCTGTACGCGGAGAAGCCGAAGGGATTCTCCGCCGCGTCGGCGCCGCGTGGCAGGCGTCGCACTAGCGCGACGCCTGCCAGGCCATCTCAGCGTCGCTTGCGGACGGTGATGTTCATCTCCATGTCCTCGTGCATGCGTGCAGATGAACCGGTACCCGCCCGGCAACCGTCAGCTTGCGCTTGTACGAGTAGCCGACGGCAGCCAGGTCGGAGTGCCAGCCCTTCACGCCCTTCGGCTTGTTCATCGAGCTTCAGGTCGTGGACGTCGCCGCTGTCGTTCGGCCATTTCCAGACGACGACCGTGTCGCGCTTCACCTTCATCTCCGCGGGGAGGAAGAAGTTGTCGTTGATCGTCACGACCTTCCGTGCGGTCCCCGCCTGGGCCGGCAGGGCCGCGGTGGCGGCCGTAGCCGCCACCGCGATCCCCGCGATTGCCTTAATCCGCATAGTGCTCGAGCGGCGGTGTAGCCCGCCTTCGCCGCGTGCGGGTGCTTGACCCAGTACTTCTCGTGATCCGCGTCGGTCGACATCTGGATCAGCTCCGCCCGCGCGGCATCGTTGACGGTGTTCGAGCCCTGGAAGGGGCAGCCCGCCAACTCACTGTCGTCGGACGGCAGGTTGTTCTGCGTCACGCCGTTGTCGGCGAAGCAGTTAGTCCGAGCCACTGCCGTCGTAGGCGATGTCGCGGCCGTTCAGATCGGTTCCGTTCAGGCCGAAGCTGTTGCCTCGAACCGTGTTCCGATCGACGGTACGCGCGTCCTCCTGCTCGAGCACGACCTGGTCGAGCATCGCGAAGCCCGCCAGGTAGTTGCCGTAGAGCTGGTTGCCCTCGACCACCGTGTCGCGGCTGCCGAACAGCAGGATCCCCACGCCCGGCGGGTACGCCAGGTCGCCGACGGCCGTCCCGCGTAGCTCGAACGGCGCGCCCAGGTAGTAGTTGAAGTTGTTCCAGAACACCTCGTTGTTCTTGATCACGTTGAACTCGGGTGGCGGGAACTTCTCCGTGTCGAGCGCGTTCGGCACGATGCCCACGCCGTTGTTCCAGAACTTCGAGTTCTGGATCGTCACGTAGCGCATGTTCGTGCCGCTGAACCCGATCACGTTCGAGTGGCTGCGGACGTTCGTCACGAACGTGCGCTTCGGCTTCGCCTGGACGGGCGTCTGCCCGACGTAGAAGCCCGCGTCGCTCGTGTGCCACGCCTCGGAGTTCGAGATCGTGCCGCCCTTCGTGTTGAACGCGTAGATCCCGTAGATGCCCGTCTTCTCCGCGAGCAGCCTGGTCATCGTGTAGCCGGTCGCGTTGATCACGAAGAACCCGTTTGCCAAGTAGTTCTTCGTCTTGAAGCCCTTGATCGTGACGTCGTTGACGCCGTTCACGAAGAACCCGTTCTGCGCAGCGGCGCCCTTCAGGCCCTTGCCGTTCAGCAGGACCTTCCCCGGGTTCTTCGGGTTGCCGATGATCCGGAGGTTCTTGCGGCCCCGGTTCCTGATCAGGACACCTTCCTTGTAGGTGCCGTTCGCGACCTTGATCGTGTCGCCGCCGCGCGAGGCATTGACGGCCTTCTGAATCGTCTGGAAGCAGCGCGGCTTCTTGCAGACGTGCAGCGTCGCCTTGCCACCGTTCGGGCGCGGCGGAAGCTTGCCTGGGTCATTGGGCGCTGGGTAGTCCACCGCCATTGCGCTGCTCGGGACGAGCAGCAGAGCCGCGAGCGCGGCGAGTCCAATTTTCACTTCGAGTCCTCTCCTCTTGTTAGGTGACTACGTACCAGCCGGCCATGCCTGCGTCCTGATGGGAGAACACGTGGCAGTGGTAGAGCCACCGCCCTGGGTTGTCCTCCTTGAACCGCGCCGTGACCGTCTCGTTCGGGCCGAAGCCCGGGTTGTCGACGAAGGTCCCGGTCGCGTCTTTCCACCGATGGCCGTGGAGGTGGAAGGTGTGGAAGTTGCTGTCGAAGCCGATCACGTGGATGGCGACGTCCTGGCCGACCTTCGCCTGGATCGTCGGGGTGTTGCCGGCGCCGGTGCGGCCGTTCACCGCGTGGAAGAGGCGCGGCAGCCGCGTGACCTGGGGCGCGAAGGAGTGCATCATCAGCACGTGCTCGAGGTCGGGCTTCGCGCCGCCCTTCGGCCGGACGATCAACGCCCCGAACAGGCCGCGCATCGTGTTCAGCGTGTGGTTCGGCCCGTGGTCGTGGTATGGCCACACGCCGACCGAGTCGGGGGTGCACTCCCAGCGGTAGGTGAACTCCTCACCCGGGGCGATGAAACCGCCGGCGCGCGTGTGGTCGCTGAGGTACGACCCGTCGTACTCGGGGTTGTACTTCACCCCGTGCGGGTGCATCGTGACCGCCTGGTTCAGCCGCTTGTCGGCGTTGCGGAAGTGCACGACGAGCAGGTCGCCCACCTCGGCCTCGAGCGTCGGGCCGGGCATCGTCGCCGCGCCGATCGGCTGGGAGAAGCCGGCGCTCATGGGCTGGTAGACGAACGCGCGGAACGTTGTGCGCCCGCTGATGCGGTGCTCCATCCACTCGTCGACCTTCTTGGGCGCGATGTCCCACCTGACCGAGCGCGCCTGGATCCAGTACTCGCGCACCTGACCGCCCGGCGCGGGCTCGGGCGTGGGGAACTGCGACGGGACCGCGCCGGCGGTGCGCGCCGCGGCAGGGCGCTGCGTCTTCGCGGCGGCCTCGTCGGCCAGCTCGACCTCCTTCGCGTTCGAGACGTCGAACGTCTTGCCTCCGACCGTGCAGAGGAGGGGGACGACGGCAGCTGTCGATGAAAGGAAGTGTCGGCGGTCGAGCATGCGAGTCACGCGAGTGGGTACTGCGAGTCCTTCGACCCCCGCCGGAGGCAGAGAAGACCAGAGAGGCCTAAAGCCGGCTTAAGACGCGAGCTTGGGCAGCGCCTGAAGCTTGATGTCGTCGGGGTCGTCGCCCTCGACGAGCTCCGGCGCCTGCAGCGCGCGGACGGCGGTGTCGACCTGCGCGGGCGACTCGATCTCCTTGCCCGACTCGACGCCGTGGTCGGACGAGCTTGCGCGCGCTGACGAGCACCTGGCGCTCGAGCGAGCCGACCGTGTCGTTGTAGGCGTTCGCCGTCGTGTTGATCGCGCGCCCGAGCTTCGCGAGGTGGCCGGCCATCGTGCCGATCCGCTTGTGCAGCTGGCGGCCGAGCTCGGCCACCTGCTCAGCCGACTCCGCCATCCGCTCCTGCCGCCAGCCGTAGGCGACGACCTTCAGCAGGCCGATCAGCGATGTGGGCGTGGCGATCAAGCACCTTGTTGTCGACGCCATCCTGGATCAGGTCCGGCACCTGCTCGAGCGCGGCGCTGTGGAAAGCCTCGCTGGGGAGGAACAGCACGACGAACTCGGGCGTGGGGGAGAAGCTGTCCTGGTACGACTTCGCGCCGAGCTTGCGCAGGTGGTCGCGCACGTGGCGGCCGTAGGCCTCCAGGTGGGACGCGCGCGCGTCGTCGTCCTCGGCCTCGAGCGCGTTCAGGTAGGCCTCGAGCGGCACCTTCGCGTCCACGACGACGTTCATGCCGCCCGGCAGCTTCACGACGAGGTCGGGGCGGACGCGGCCGTCGTCGGTGTCGGCCGAGCTCTGCTGCTCGAAGTCGCAGTGCTCGATCATCCCGGCCATCTCGCACACGCGCTTGAGCTGGAGCTCGCCCCAGCGGCCGCGCGTGGCGGGCGCGCGCAGGGCGGTGACGAGGCTGGCCGTCTCGCGCCGGAGCTGGTCCTGGCCGGCGGTGACCGTCTTCAGGTGCTCGGAGAGCTGGCCGTGCGCCTGGTGCCGCGACTTCTCGAGCGACTCGAGCTTGCCGTCGACGCGCTCGAGCGAGTCGGAGATCGGCTTGACCATGAGGTCCATGAGCGACTGCGACGCGTCGCTCGACGCGGCCTTGACCGCGTTCGGGATCTCCTGCTTGTACTGGTCGAGCAGCTCACGCGAGTGGCAGCGCCTCGGTGCGGGCGGCGTCCATCCGCGCGCGCACGACGGCCCAAACGGCGCCGCCGCCCAGGATCAGTCCGAGAAGCAGTGCAAGTACGAATTCCATCGGAGCCATCCACCGTCGCACGGCGCCCCGGACGGAATGGGCAAAACCGCTTGCAGATCGCTAACCGTCAGCTAATAGCGGCGAGGTACATTGGCCGGTGCCCCTAATGCGGGTCGTCGACGTTCCGTCACCTCGACCTGCAGAACCGAAGGGTGCCCCGCCGTGTCTGGTTCCGGCGGGGCGTCCTTCGGGTTAACTCGGGGCGGCGGCGCAGCGAATTAGGGTTCCCTAATACGATCCGCCGCGTGGCGCGATCGGCAGGGTTCATCGAGGTCTGGGCGGCGCGGGCCTGGAACGTCTTCAACGAGGGCCGGCCGTTCACGCTCGTCTACCCGGTGCTCGTGCTGTGCGTGCCGCGCTCGTCGGCCTCGCGCCCGACGGCCCGCTCGGGCTCGCGCTGCTCGGCTCGCTCGCGCTCGCCGCGGTGCTCGCGCGCTTCCCGTTCCCGCTCCGCGGGCGCGCGCTGCTCTGGCTCGCGCTCGCCGCGAGCGTGCCGCTGCTCGAGCCGTGGCGCGCGCCGGCGCTCGTGCTCGGCGCGCTCGCCGGCTGGGCGTTCTTCACGGTCTTCTTCTGGGGCACGCTCTACTACCGCCTGCGCACGGGCGCGCCGTGGACGAACTTCCTCCGCTTCTGGCGCCTCGTCCTGACGAACTCGGACCCGACGAGCGGCAACGCGCTCGAGCAGGTGCCGAAGATCGTGATGACGATCTCCGCCGGCGCGCTCCTGGCCGAGGAGCCGGGCGCCGGAAGCGCGCTCCGGATCGCGGCCGTGGCCGCTGATCGCGGCCGCGCTGGGCACGGTCGCGTGGCGGCGCTTCGCCCGCCGCCTGCCGGCCTACCCGCCGCACGCATACCGGGGACGGAGCCCCTTTCTTGCACCGCTCGCGCGCCGCGTCTACGTGATCGTCGTCGACGGCTGCAACCGCGAGCGGCTGTGGCAGGCCAACACGCCGACGATCGACCGGCTCGCGCGCGAGGGGACCGAGTACCTGAACGTCGAGCCCGCGTACCCGGCGCGCACGGTCGTGTGCTTCTCGTCGATGCTCACCGGCGCCGCGCCGCACGAGCACGGGATGCACTCGAACTTCGCGCCGCGGCTCGGCGTCCGGTGCGAGTCGGTCTTCGACGTGCTCGAACGCCACGGCCGCCGCGGCCGGCTCGTCGGGATCGCTCACCTGCTCGACCCGTTCGGCGAGGACGTCGTCAGCGCCGTCACTTCGGTGCAGCCGACCGAGCGGATCGACCACTCGCTCGTCGCCGCCGCGCGCGAGGTGGTCGAGCGCGAGGACCCCGACCTGCTCGTGCTCCAGCTGCTCGCCGCCGACCAGCTCGGCCACGTGCGCGGCGTGCGCAACCGCGAGTACCTCGACCAGCTCGAGGAGACCGACCGCCACGTGGCGGACTTCCTCGCCTGGCTCGGCGAGCGCGGCAAGCTCGACGACGCGACCGTGATCCTGATGGCCGACCACGGCCAGGGCCGCGGCATCGGCGGCCACGGCCACCTCGACTGGGGCGAGACGCCGGTCCCGTTCGTCGTGCACGGCGCCGGGCGCGGTGCCGGGCGCGGTCTCGACACGAGCCGCACAACGTCTGCGAGCTCGCCGCGACGGTCAGCGCGCTGCTGGGCGTCGAGCCGCCGGCGGCGGCGCGCGGGCGGCCGCTCGTGCAAGAAAGGGCTCCGTCCCCGCGGCTTGCAGTGCCGCGGTGCCTCGCGGTCGTGCCCGCGCAAGGACGAGGCGCCCGTGATCGGCTCGATCGTCGCGCGCATCCCGCGCGACCGCGTGCGGCATGACGCGTCGACACGCTCGTGATCGACGACGGCTCGCGCGACGACACCGCCGCGATCGCCCGCGCCGCCGGCGCCGAGGTGATCTCGAACCCGCGCCCCACCGGGCCTGGGCGCCGCCGTTCGCCAGGGGCTCGCCGCGGCCCGCGACCGCGGCTACGACGCCGCCGTCTACATCGACGGCGACGGCGAGTACGACCCGGCCGACTTCGAGCGCGTGCTCGAGCCCGGTCGCGCGCGGCCGCGCCGAGTACGTGGTCGGCTCGCGCTTCCTCGGCGACCGCGACGGCATGTCGTGGCACCGCACGCTCGCGAACCGGCTGACGAGCGCGCTGCTCGGCACGCTGATGGAGACGGTCGTCTCCGACGGCCAGAGCGGCTACCGCGCGTTCGGCCGCCGGGCGCTCGCCGAGGCCCGCATCCGCCACGACTACAACTACGCGCAGGTGCTCACGCTGTCGCTCTGGGGCGCCGGCATCGACCCGGTCGAGGTGCCGATCGACTACCGCCGCCGCCAGAACGGCCGCTCGTTCGTGCGCTACCCGGAGTACTTCGCGCGCGTCGCGCCCGCGCTCTGGCGCGAGTTCCGCCACGCGAGGAAGCAGAGGGCGACGAGCCCGGCCGCCGATCGCGCCCGCCACGGCGTACGGCACCGTGCTGTCGTCGAACAACGGGAAGACGGCCTCGAGCGGCCCCCACGGCGCGTCGGGCCGGCCGGCGGCGAGCCCGCCGCCGCCCCAGCGCACGTCGGCGTAGAGCCAGACCGAGGCCGGCGACGCCCGAGCAGCCCGAGCACCGCGCCCGTCCGCGGGAAGCCGCCGCATCCCCCACGCGACCAGCGGGACCGCGAGCAGCAGCCCCGCCGAGCAGGTGCCGCGGCGGGAACCAGAAGCCGAACATCGTGGGGGCGAGGAACGCGGCGACGAGCAGCTGCGCGCCGAGCGCGAGCGCGCAGAGGAGCGCGGCCGACTCCGCGCGCGCGTGCTGCGGGAGCGCGCGGGCGAGCCCCTCGTGGCGCGTGCGCACGAGCATCCAGACGCCCACGCCCGCGAGCAGCGAACACGGGCGCCCAGCGCAGCAGCCCGAACTCGCGGTCGATGAACAGCGCGACCAGCCGGTAGGCGCGCTCGAGGTAGCCGCCGGGGAAGCTCGCGTCGGTCGCGGTCTCGCCCTCGACGTCGGCCGAGTACGGCGTCGGCCCGTCGTAGAGCGCCTCGTTCAGCGTGACGTAGAAGACGACGCTGAAGAGCGCGAGCTCGGCGCTGAGCAGCGCGAGCGTGCGGTGGCGCGCCCGCCATAGCGTCCGCACGGCGAACGACGCCGATCACGACGCCCGCGGGCACGAACTTCGTGCCCAGCCACGGCAGCGTGCCGAGCAGCAGGAAGCAGCCGCCGCCGCCTCGTTGCGCGATGATCCGCTCCTGCAGTCGCAGCGCGAGCAGCGCCGCGCCCGCGAGCGCCGTCGCCGCGCGGCAGCTCCGGATAGACCGCGCTGCCGTACGCGAGGAACGGCGGCGACAGCGTGACGGCGAGCGTCGCGCCGATCGCCCACGGGTCGGGCACCACCCGCAGCGCGAGCAGGTAGGCGAGCACGCCGCCGAGCGCCGCGATCGCCGCGATGAACAGCTCGACCGCCTTCGCGCCGCCGAGCGCGTACGCCGGCGCGATCAGCGCCGGGAAGCCCGGCGCCGTGCGGCTCGTGCGCGCGGCCGTCGGTCAGCTTCCCGTGCCGGTCGAGGAAGTACGGGTAGAACTCCTCCCACTCGCGCTCGGCGCGCTGGTTGCGCACGTCGAAGTCGCCGTCGTCCACGAGCGACTTCGCCGTCAGCAGGTAGTGGGGCTCGTCGCCGCCGTAGTCGGACGAGCCGAACGAGTCGAGCCCGAGCGTGCTCGCGTAGACCGCGAACAGGACGAGCCAGATGGCGGCGAGCCGGAGCCTCACGTGCGCGATACTTCCAGCCGTGGGGTACGAGCTGCAGCCGCGGGACCGGATGCTCCCCTCAGACCACGCGCGCCAGCGGGCCGCCGACGCCCTCCGCACGCACTACGCCGAGGGCCGGCTCGACGAGGCGGAGCTCGAGCGGCGCGTCGAGCTCGCCTACGCCGCGCGGACCCGCGCCGACCTGAAGGCGCTCTTCCGCGACCTCCCCTGGAACCCGCGCTCGCGCGACCGCGCCGAGGGCTTCTGGCGCTTCCAGACGAGCATGCTGCGCACGCACGCCGTCGCCTACATGGGCGTGAACGGCGCGCTCGTCGGCATCTGGGCGCTCACGGGCGGCGGCGAGTTCTGGCCGGCCGAGAGCATCGCCGGCTGGGGCGCCTTCCTCGGCGGCCACTGGGCGATCCTGCGCGGCGGCGCGCCCGAAGCGGCGCGCCGATCGCCTGCGCCGTCTCTTAGGCGCCGAGGCCGCGCGCAATCACCATCTGCTGCACCTCGTCGGTGCCCTCGCCGATGGTGAGGATCTTCGCGTCGCGGTAGAAGCGGCAGACGGGGTACTCCTCGATGTAGCCGTAGCCGCCGTGGATCTGGACCGCCTCCTCGGCGGCGCGCACCGCCAGCCGGCCCGTCTTCAGCTTCGCCTGCGCCGACGTGATCCGGAAGTCGCGCCCCTGCTCCCTCAGCACCGCCGCCTTGTAGGTGAGCAGCCGGGCGGCCTCGATCTCGGTCGCCATGTCGGCGAGCTTCATCTGGATCGCCTGGAACTTCGAGATCGACTGCCCGAACGCCTGGCGCTCCTTCGCGTACGCGAGCGCCTCGTCGAGCGCGCCCTGCGCGAGGCCGACGCCCATCGCCGACACGCTGATGCGGCCGCCGTCGAGCGTCTCGAGGAACTGCTTGAAGCCCGTGCCCGCGCGCGCCGACCAGGTTCTCCCCCGGCACGCGGCAGTCGTCGAACGACAGCGGGCGCGTGTCCGAGGCGTTCCAGCCCATCTTGCGGTACCCCTCGCCGACCTCGAACCCGGGCGTCCCGTTCGGCACGAGGATGTTCGAGATCTCGTCGTCGCCCGTGCGCGCCGTGATCGTCGTGAAGCGCGAGATGTCGGTGCCCGCGTTGGTGATGAACTGCTTCGCGCCGTTGATCACCCACTCGCCGTCGTCCTCGCGCGCGGTCGTGCGCACGTTGCCGGCGTCCGAGCCCGCCTCCGGCTCGGTCAGGCCGAAGCCGGCCGAGCGCCTGGCCGCTGCACAGCCGCGGCATCCACTCCTGCTTCTGCTCCTCCGAGCCGAACGCGTAGATCGGGTAGGTGCCGAGGCTCGTGTTCTGGGCGAGCGTGATCGCGACGCTCGAATCGACCCGCGCGAGCTCCTCGACGACGATCGCGTACGCCAGGTAGCCGGCGTTCGCGCCGCCGTACTCCTCGGGGTAGGGGACGCCCATCAGCCCGAGCTCGCCGAGCTTCGCGACGATCTCGTACGGGAACCGCTTCTCGCGGTCGAGCTCCTCGGCGACGGGCTTCACCTCCTGCTGCGCGAAGTCGCGCACCAGGCGGCGGATGTCCTCCTGTTCGTCGGTCAGGTCGAACTGCATGAGGCGCGGGGAGCCTATTAGGCGGTCGAGAGCAGGAACGCGAGGGCGAACCCGGCCACCGTGATGAATCCCGCCCAGCGGCCCGCGTCGCGGAAGGCCTCCGGGATCATCGTGTCGGCGATCATCGCGAGCACGGCGCCGGCCGCGAACGCGTTCACGAAGCGCGAACCAGTGGCCCGACAGGCCGTCGGCGACGAGCGCGCCCAGCGCTGCCGCCATCGTTGCGACGGCGGCCACCCCGACCCACAGCCCAATGCTTCGCGCGCCCGTCCAGCCCTCGCATGCGAAAGCCGCGCGGCGGCCGAAAGCGACTCGGGCACGTTCGACAGGAACACGGCGACCACGACGGGCACCGCGACGCCCTCGCCTTGCGTCACGCTGGCCCCGATCACAAACGACTCGGGGATCCCGTCGAGGATCGCGCCCAGCGCGAGCGCGGCCGGATTTGCCTCCTCCTCGCGCATGGTTCCGGCGCGCATCTGCTCGCGCATCTCGCGGCGGCCGATCAGCGCGTCGCCCGCCGACGAAGACCGCGCCGCCGAGCAGGAGGCCGAGCGGCAGTCGGGCCGGTTCCGCCGGCCGCGAACGCCTCCTCGGTGAGGTCGAACGTGAGCGCCGAGATCAGCACCCCGGCGCCGAAGGCGAGGATGCAGCCGACCGCGGCGCGCGACATCTCGTGGATCTGCGCGATCGAGCGCGCCGAGGATGAGGGCGAAGCCGCCGACGAATCCCCACAGCGCGCCCTCGAGCACGTCCATGTCCATCTAGTGATTGTTGACGCTCGGACGTTTCGGTGTTGGAATCGGCTCCTTGCCGGACTCCGCTCAGCCGCCGCCCGACCTGGCGACTATCCGCCGTCAGTTCGAGGCCTGGAACCGCGGCGACTTCGACGGCTGGCTGGGGGACGAGGCCCACCCCGACATCGAATACGAGGCCGGGATCCTCGTCGGCCGCGCCGAGGGTGAGCAGGCGGTCTTCCGCGGCCGCAAGGAGCTGCGCCAGTTCTTCGACGAGTGGCACTCGCAGTGGAAGATGGACATGACGATCGACGAGCTCGAGCAGGTCGGCGAGCTGGCTTCTGCTGATCGGCCGTGCACGGCTGACCGGCGTGCAGAGCGGCGCGACGCGTGGAACAGGACATCGGCTTGATCGGCCAGTACGAGGACGGCCTGCTGCGCCGGATCCGCTCGTTTCCGAGCCCCGAGCTGGCCCGAGGCGCGGCCGAGCGCGGCTAGCGCGGCTCGCTGATGACGGCGCCGGCCGGATCGATCCCGGCCGCCTCGCGCGCCTCGTCGATGCTCCCGTACATCTTCATCCGCACGGCCTTGCCGTCGCGCATCGTGAAGACCATCGCGAACTCCCACGTGACGGTCGCGCCGCTCGCGATCCCGCTGCCCGTCTGACGGCAGACGCACATCACCTTGTCGCCCGCGCCCCTGGATCTCGAGGACGTTCGTCTGCACGTTGCCGACGACCTCGAACCAGTCCGCTCACGAACTGGATCACGCCGCGGTGGCCGAGGTACTCGCCGAGGCCGGGGACGCCGACGTCGGTGACGTCCCAGACGATGCCGCGGTCGAACACCTCGAGCATCGGCGCGAGCCTGCGCGCGTGCTGACTCGTTCGAGCGTGACGTTCGCGGCGTTGAACGCGTCCCACCGCGCTGGATCGCGGCCGACGTTGTGGGCCGACCTCGTCCATCTAGATCCAATGTAGGACAGGGGGTGGAAAGCCGCCAGAGCCCCTTGAAGGGGCGTGGGCAGCGAACGCGGGCAGGCGGCGCTCGAGTGGGTCGGGCTGGTGCTGCTCGTCTGCGTCGCCTGCGGCGCGCGCGGTCGCCGCCGGGGCGGGCGGCGATCGACGGCCGGCCGCTCGGCGCCGAGCTCGCCCGCGCGCTCGTGTGCGCCGCGCGCGGCGGCTGCGACGACGGCGACGACGCGCTCCGCGACGCCTACGGCGAGCGCGACGCCGCGCTCGTGCGCGAGTACCTGCCGAACCTCGTCTACGAGCCGCGCACGCGCACGCTGCCGGTGGACTTCCGCGAGTGCCGCTCGCACCGCTGCTCGGACGCGCCCGACGAGGAGCGGCTCGACGTCCACCGCACGCGCCGCGCGCGACGCGACCGTCTTCACGCACGTGATCCGCGACGGCGGCGAGACGTTCATCCAGTACTGGCTCTACTACCCGGACTCGACCTCGACCTGGATGGGCTCGGCGGGGATCTGGAACACGGTCGTCAAGCGGGTCACGCGCAAGGACTACCCGGGCTGGCACCCGGACGACTGGGAGTCGGTCCAGGTGCGGATCGACGACGCGACGGGCGCCGCCCGCATGCGCGCCTCGTCGCACGCGGTCCGCTGCAGCGACGTGGACACGCCTGGGACGGCTGGAGCCGGGTCTCCTACGGCAGCCACGCGGGCCACATCCCGCGACCCGCGCGACCCCGAGGAGCGCACGACGACCGCCGCTGGCGTGCGGCTCGTGCCGATCGAGGGCCTGAGCGCCGCCGAGCGCGCGACCGAGTTCGAGGTCTCGCCGCCATGGGAGAAGCGGGTGTATCTCGACCCGCGGAGGATCCTCAACAGGATGAAAATCAGCCGATCGATTGATTGACAGCGCGTTACCCCATCCGGTGGAATTGGCGCGCTTGGACTCTCGGAAGCACCAAGCTGCCCGAGAGGAAGCCGAGGCGCTACCGCCTGGTATCGCGCCTCGACGGAGCAGGGCGCGCGCATCAAGCGCTTCAGCCTTTCACGGGCGGAGGGGCTGCCGCGCCTGGAGCGGCTGGAGCCGGCCGGCCGTACGGTCGATCCCGCGCAGTAGCGCTCGACAACCGGTCCAACCCCACCACGTGAATTTCCGCCAACGGGCGAAAGACGCGGGCCTGCGCGGCGTCGAACATCTCCGGCCATGAGGCAGCCGACGACGGTCAAGCGCTACGCACTCGCACGCTCCGGAATCGCGAAGGCGACGCCCTGAGGAGGGCGTGAAGCGGCTCCGGCTCGTGCGGATGGAGGCGATCGCCGAGCTGGACCGCGAGCGAGAGCGAACCGAAAGGGAGACGGGCAGCATGACGAGCGAGATCGACTTCGCCCCGACGATGCGGCCGCGGGCGGCCGGCGTGATTGGGGCACACATCGCCCTCGAGATGAAGAACGGACGGTCGCTCAGGGACGCGGTCGCGCACCCGTTCGTCCAGGGGGACTACGACGAGCACCCGTTCCTGCTCGACGAGCTCGCGGCCGATCCAGCGGTCCGAGCGGCCCTCATGCCTGTTTAGAAGCTGTAGGTCCAGGCCCCCGGCACGACCTCCTCGAAACGCGCCGGGGGCCCTGGATTGCCTTCAGCTCGGCTCGAGCGCGCCCGAGCTGCTCGTAGAGCTCCTCGATCTTCCGCTTCGCCTCCTCGTGGCGCTTCGCCGAGCGCTCGGTCGAGGTGGGGGAGGCCCACGCCGACGGGTCGCCCAGCTCGTCCTCGAGCACGCGCAGCGACTGCTCGGCCGCCTCGATCTCGCGCTCGAGCGCGCCGATCCGGCTTCTGCCTGTCCTTCGAGACGCCGGCGCGCTTCGGCTTCGCCGTTCCTCTTCTCCTTCGCGGCCTTCGGCGGCTTCGCCTGCTCCTTGCGCTCCTCGCGCACGCGCAGGTAGTCGGCCCAGCCGCCCAGGTAGCTCGCGAGCCTCTTCTCCTCGATCGCGATCGTGCGCGTGCCGACGGCGTCGAGCAGCGCGCGGTCGTGCGAGACCAGCAGCAGCGTGCCGTCGAACGCGCGCAGCGCGTCCTCGAGCGCCTCGCGGCTCTCGAGGTCGAGGTGGTTCGTGGGCTCGTCGATGATCAGGAAGTTCGCGCCGCTCTGGACGAGGACGGCGAGCGAGAGCCGCCGCCGCTCGCCGCCGGAGAGGCCCTCGAGCGGCTTCTCGGCCTCCTCGCCGGAGAAGAGGAACCTGCCGAGCAGTGCGCGCGCCTTGTTCGGCGTCAGCCCGGTCGCGCGCTGGGCCGCCTCGAGCACCGTGCCCTCGCGGCCGAGCTCCTCGGCGTGCTGCGACAGGTAGCCGATCACGACGTTGTGCCCGCGCCGCAGCTTCCCCTTCTCCAGCTCGCGCGCGCCCGCGAGCGTGTCGATCAGCGTGGTCTTGCCGGAGCCGTTCGGGCCGACGAGCGTGACGTGCTCGCCGCGCTCGATCCACAGCTCGGCGCCGTCGAGCAGCAGCTTGTCGCCCGCGCGCAGCGTCGCCGTTCTCGAGCTCGACGATCGTGCGCCCGGCGCGCGTGGCCTTCTCGAACTTGAACCCGAGCGCCTTGCCGTCCTTCGGCCCGCGCTCGACGCGATCGATCTTCTGGAGCTTCTTCGCGCGCGACTGCGCCTGCCGCGCGCGCGTGCCGGCGCGGAAGCGGGTGACGAACCGCTCGAGCCGCGCGATCTCGGCCTCCTGGCGCTCGATCGCGCGCCCGAGCGCGAGCTCGCGCGCGGCCTGCTCCTTGCGCCACGCGTGCCACGGGCCCTTGAAGAAGCGCCCGCGGCCGCCCTCGAGCTCGAGCACGGCGGTGCCGACCGCCTCGAGGAACCAGCGGTCGTGCGCGACGAGCATGACCGCGGCGTCGATCGAGGTCAGCTGGTTCTCGAGCCACTCGAGCGACTCGATGTCGAGGTGGTTCGTCGGCTCGTCGAGCAGCAGCAGGTCGGGGTCGCCGGCGAGCGTGCGCGCGAGCGAGCCGCGCGTCAGCTCGCCGCCGCTGAAGGTGTCGAGCCGGCGGTCGAGGTCGTCGTCGCCGAAGCCGAGCCCGCGCACGACGCCCATCGCCCGCTCGCGCCAGTTGTAGCCGCCGGCGTGCTCGAGCCGCCCCTGCGCGCGCGAGTAGGCGTCGAGCGTGGCGGCGCGACGCGTCGCCCTCGGCCATCTTCTGCTCGAGCCGCGCGAGCTCCTCCTCGAGCGCGATCAGGTCGCCGCAGCCGCCGAGCACGTACTCGCGCAGCGACAGGTCGCGGTCGCGCGGCGGGCGCTGGTCGTGGAGCGCGATCCGCGTGCCCTTGGCGAAGACGAGCTCGCCCGAGTCGACCGAGGTCTCGCCCGCGAGCATCCGCAGCAGCGTGGTCTTGCCGGAGCCGTTGCGCCCGGACAGCGTCAGCCGCTCACGGCGCTCGAGCTTGAACGAGACGCCGCGCAGGAGCGGCTCCCCGGCGATGTCCTTGCCGAGGTCGGATGCGATGCAGACGGCCACGCCCCGATCGTAGGGGCGCGGCCGTAGCGCTCTGCCTAGGCAGCCGCCCCGACTGCCAGCACCTCGTTGTACTTCACGGTGTCCATGAACTGGCGGAAGCGGACGATCTTCCCGTCGCGAACGGTCCATGCGTGGACGGCCGGCTGACGCAGGTCCTTGCCGCTCTCGTGGCCCGTGCCGCTGTAGGTCACGATCGTGACGACCTCGTCGCCGCCGGCATAAGCCTCGTCCGCGGTCACGGCGAAGTCGTCGATGTCGCTCGAGATCGGGCCGAACACGTTCTCCGCCACGGCCTGGGGGCCGCGGTGGTGGCCGCCGTAGGGCATGCCCTCGGCCTCGTACCAATCGATGTTCTCGTCGAAGGCGCCGAGCACGGCGTCGACGTCACCTCGGTTGAACGCCTCGTACAGGCCGCGTACGAGGCCGACGTTCTCTTCACTCATGCGAATCCTCTGCTGTCGGGTCCAGGACGAGCCTAACCTTGACCGTGTGACAGCGGGAGCCCTTCGCCTAGGCCGCGGCGCCGCCGTCCTGGAGCTTGTCAAGGACGCGGAGGAGGGCTGCGTCTGCGCCTGGCTCTCCTGACGGAGATCTCTTAGCTCGATGAGCAGCTGCCGCAAGACGTCGGCCTGATCGCGCCAGATGCGCTCATG
Source organism: uncultured Thermoleophilaceae bacterium (assembly GCA_963846865.1). Taxonomy (GTDB): domain Bacteria; phylum Actinomycetota; class Thermoleophilia; order Solirubrobacterales; family Thermoleophilaceae; genus DASPHG01. The sequence goes on from CAWJXU010000012.1 coordinate 149,698, forward strand.
GCGCGCAGCGATGTCGCGCATGAACTGGCGGAGGTCACTCGCCTCGACACGACTCTCCATTCTCTCAACCCGGCACGCGCGCCGAGATGATCCAGACGGACGCCGGCGCGCGCACCGCGCCGTCCGGGTCCGTGTACTCGACGTACATCTCGCGCAGCTTCTCGTCGATCTGAGGCATGAACGGATCGGCCTTCTCGCCCGCGAGGCGAATGATCTCGCCCGCCGGGCCGAGTGACTTGACCACCTCGAGCGCCTCCTCGACGTCGCCGCCGACCTTGATCGGCTTGTCCGAGCGGTAGAAGCTGATGTCCTCGAAGCCCGCGATCTTGAGCTGCTCGCTGACGGTGTTCGGGTTGCCCATCGAGAACGGGCCCGGGCCGCACGTCGGCTCGTCGGAGTCCTCGGGGTCGGGGTGCTCGATGAACTCGAGCACGATCTCCTCGGCGCGCGCGGTCCAGGGGTTCTCGACCTTCGGCCGCCAGACGCACCAGGCAGATCTCGCCGCCCGGGTTGAGCATGCTGCGCACGTTCCGGAACGCGGCGACCGGGTTCCCGAAGAACATCACGCCCATGCGCGAGAACGCGTAGTCGAACTTCTCGTCGAGCGCGGACGCCTGCGGGTCGAGGACCTCGAAGCGGACGTTCTCGACCCCCGCCGCCTCCGCCTCCTCGATCGACGCCTCGATGAACTTCGGCGCCGCGTCGATGCCGACGGCCTCGCCGTCCGGTCCGACGAGCTGCGCGAGCTGCTGCGTCGTGTCGCCGAAGCCGCAGCCGACGTCGACCACGCGCCCGCCGGCGGGCGGGGGGTGGAGCTTCATCGCGGCGTCGCTGTGCGCTCCGAGGCCGGTCGTGAAGATGTGGCGGTACTGGTTGAAGCGGTCGAAGAGGACGCCGTCCCAGGCCTGGACGGCTTCTTCGTTACCGACGGCGACGGTGGTGCTTTCCATAGGGGCCAGTCCTTCCGGTCAGCGGGTCCGTTACAGCAGCGAACCTCCCGCGGCGAGCGTACCGCCGCGGGAGGGTCTGCCGCCAGTCCTGGAGGGCTAGTTGACGTCGATGCGGACGCGGCGCGACGTGTTGCCGAAGTGATCGGCATCCCCGCGGACGCGCGCGCGCCACTTGCCGTCGCGGTTCATCTCGATCTCGGTGCTGTAGGCCGATGTGCCGTCGGTTAGCTGCTCGCCGAGCGGCGCCGTCCTCATCGTTCGCCACGTTCCCGACGGGCGCTGGCGCTGGATCAGCACGTTCATGCCCGGGTGCGCCGGACCGACGCGTCCGGAGAACGTGATCGTGCCGCCGTCAGGCGGCGTGCGGTCGCTCACGCGGCGCGTGATCTTCATCCGCGAGTAGACGATTTCCTCCGCGCTCGTCTCGCGCGGCTGGACGTCCGTCGCGCGCGCGCGGTAGGTCGTGTGGTTCGACAGCTTGACCGCCGGGAACGAGTAGTCGCCCTGGCTGTTCGTCGTCGTCGTCCCGACCGACGTGAACCCACCGCTGAACGGATACGTGTTCGCGTCGAGCTCGATCGTCTTTCCGGCGTTGTCGGACCGCGCAGCCTCCCTGAGATCGTGACCGCTCGTGGCCAGACCTGCACGTTCGGGTCGGCCTCGATCGTCAGGGCCGGGTTCTTGTGCCCGGGCCGGTGGTCGGCGGTTGCGACGAGCGGCACGATGAGCGCGGCGGTGGCCACTACGGCCAAGGTCGCGAAGAGTGTGCGATTCATGTTGTCCCTCCCATTTGGGTTGCTCACCTGCACAAACGCGCGGGGAGGGGGGATGTTCTGGAGTTACTGGGCGGCGTGTGGCGCGCCAATTGCCGCGCTTCAGGCGGTAGCCGAGCCAGGTCGAGTCGCCCTTGGCGGGGAGCGGCGTCGCGTAGCGGAGCTCCTGGTTCTCGTAGCCGGTGCGCGGGACGGCGAACGCGGCGCCGCGCTTCCTGCACGCGCGCTTTGCTTTCTTCCGCTTGACCGCGCGCTTGGTTACGAGCCAGCGGCCGTCGGGCTTGAGGCATGCCGCGATGCGCTTGCCGGCGCAGGAGGTTGCCGCCCAGCGCGCGTCGCTCCGCCGCTGGACCGCGCAGCGCTTGCCGGCGGCGGGCTCGTCCTTCGCCCAGCTCCAGACGAGGCTCTCGAGGCGGCCGTCGTCGGGCAGCAGCTGGTCGAGGCCGAAGAGGTCGACGCCGCAGCGCGTCATCGCGGCGGCGGTCGCGGGCGTGATGCCGTCGTCTGACGTCGCGGCCGCGTTGCCGGTGGAGCCGGCCGAGGTCACGAACGTCGAGTCCTCGTAGTAGCGGATCATCTGGCTCTGGTACTTCGCGCGGTCGAACTCCGAGCCGCAGCGCGGGAAGTCGCCGTAGTCGCGCGGGCGCGACTCGCTGTGGACGTCGCCCGTCCAGTCGAAGACCATCGTGCTCCAGGGCGTCACGCCGTTCGTCTCGGTGCCGCCGCCGCAGCCGCTCGCGACCGCGACGACCTGGGCGCCTGTCTGGAGGACTTGGTCGCGCGTGAGCGTGAGCGGCAGCTTCGGGCTGCACTTGCCGCCCGCTGAGCGGTAGAGCTTCGAGCCGAACGCGCGGGTCAGCTCGGCCGCGACGGTGTCGTAGCCCTCGGTGTTCTTGATCGCGTCCTCGAGGTAGAGCAGCAGGACCTGGTCGGCGTTCTCGGGCGCGTTCAGGAAGGCGGCGAGCTCGTCGAGCCGCTCGCCGATCGTGCCCTCGCTCGTGCAGCCGGCGTGCTGCTCGGTGCCGTGGCAGACCTTCGGCTCGCCGTCGACCCAGTGCACGTCGAGCTCGACGCTGCGGATGTCGATCGCGAGCTGCTGGGTGAGCGTGAGCTGCTGGTTCGAGTCGGAGCGCGAGGGCGTGTAGCCGTAGGCGATGGAGTTGAAGGAGTTGTGCGTGCCGATCCAGGGCGCGTTCGCGAACGGGACGTCGTTGGCGAGCTCGTACTGGAGCGTGAGGGCGCGGTGGGTCCAGGAGGAGGCGTAGGCGGCGATCGGCCTTCGCGCTCGGGTGCTTGCCGGCGGGGATGGCGTCGCAGCTCTCCTCGCTGCCGCCGTAGTTGGTGCAGGTGTAGTAGCCGGCCTCGCCGGCCTTGTTGACGATCGTGGTGGCGGGGTCGTCGGACGCGTGCGTGGGCGCGGCGAGCGCGAGCGTCGCGAGGAGGGCAGCGGCGAGCGATGTGGGCTTTCGGCTCACGTCTATGAGAACGAGGCGTCATGGGCGCAACTTGCGCTCGTGGCTAGCCTCCGGCCTGTGGCAGCTTCAATCGTCGCGCTCGTCAAGGCCGGGAGGCGGATTCCCTGGGCGAAGCTGATCGCCGCGGCGACGTTCGTCTACGAGCGCGCCAAGGACAACCTGACGGAGGCGGAGCGGCGCGACCTGGGCGGGTTGATCAAGAAGTCGAAGGGGGATCCGCGAAAGCTGACGGCGAAGGAGCGGGAGCGGCTGCGGGCGCTCGTGACCAAGGGAGCCACCGGCAAGCGGCGGGTAGGGCTCGCGGCGAAGCGAAACGGCCGTATCCGAACGAGCGCAGTCGGCTGCTGCTTTTCGCGCGAAGCGGCAGTGGCGTAGCTACGAGGCTCTAGCGAAACAAGTAGAGAATCTCGACGGCGCTACCGATCAGGGTGACTTGGTTGCTCGGCGTGCTCCTGTGCGCTGTCGGCGTCGCGTCGCTCTGTGCGCTCATGGGCGTCATTCAGCTCCTGTCGATCTGCACGACGGCTCTGGTCACGCCCGCGCATAGCAGCGGCCACGATGAGCGCCAGAGCAACGATGCCAACGACGACCACGATTACGACGACTCCTGTCCCCACTGCTAGAGGAACCATCAACGCCTCGACCGCGGCATCCGAACTAGCGCGGTCAGCTGCTGCTTTTCACGCAAGAAGCAGGTGCGCAGCGATGCCGGCGGCGGGAACGGAACGCGCGGTTCGATTCCCACCGTCTCTATTGCTTGGTTGCTACCGCTTTGCTGGAGCGCCGGCGCTGTGCTGCCTAGCTGTTGTCCTGCAACAGCTAGGCCATGCACACCTAGTAACCCACGGTTGACTTGGGCGCCTGACCGGAGGAAGCTACGCGCACCGATCGAAGGGAGCGCGCGTATGGCTCGCAAGTACGTGGACTGTCGTGAGATGCCGAGCGAGAGCAACTGCACGGTTGCCATCGCCGCAGACTCCGAGGACGAGGTCGTGGAGGCTGCGGTACAGCACGCCGTTGCGGTCCACAGCCACGAAGACTCGTCCGAGTTGCGCGACGGGATCCGCCAAGGGGTCAAGGACCTGGAGGGCGCCGTCGTCTAGACGTTCGGCGGCTCGCTTCGCGATCTGGGACCCCGGAAGCGGCGCGCCACTGGCGCGTGAGGCGTGGCCTGGACCGCGCGAAGACATATGGACCGAGGCCGACCAGTCCGGCGCGCCTCAGGGAGCTCGAGGGCACGGCGCGGGAGACAGAGGCGCGATTTAGACGCGCCGACGTCCCGGACGGCCCACTAGACTGACCGGTAGACCGAGCGCCGGGCTTCTTCTCTGCTCCTGTCCGCGTGTGTTGTCTCTAGAGCCGGGAGAATCGAGGCGCTTGTGCCGAGTATTCCTGCTCTTCCTCCAGGAAGCCGAACCACAGCGAATCAGGAACACGACAGTGCGGTTCAGCGGTTGGACGAGGCGCTTGTCGAGCAGGACCGGATGGGCGAGCGCTTCGATGCGGCTGTCGGGACCTCGACGGAGCTCGGGGCTTACGTCCGTCTCCAGGCCGCGGGTGAGCAAGTCACAGCGCGGGAGGCCTGGGTCAACTGGGTCGACGACGAGTCCTACCGAGGCCTCAACGCGGGCCCGTTTGAACTCCGCGCAGAGTCGGAGACCACGCCAAGCTCGGAGCACACCGCACACACCACGGCCGCAGGATCGAGGGGCGAGGCGCACGATCGGGTTGTGCGAACCATCACAGCCCGGCGTGCACTGCCAAGGCCGGGAGTTGGTGGTCGCGTCTGGCTGAACGGTCGCGAGGTGGGCGGGGTAGACCCCCGCTACACGCACCTTGAGGCTTCGCACGACTGAATCAGCGTTGGGCTAAGGGCGCCGTATGCTGCCGCCGTGCCGGCGCTCCTTCGGGTGCGGGTGGTACGACCTGTACTGAGGCGTTGACCGCACCGCATAGCTAACGCGAAGGCTAGATCCAGCTTTGGCGCAATGGCGCTAGAGCGTCTACACTCTCCGTAAGGGCCTATTTGGCCGCTCCTGCTGAATTTCTCGCGCAGGGTGCCCCTGGCAAGGATCGCCTCCCGGTTTCCTCACGGGCCGTTTCGTCCGAGCGACAGAAACGCCGTTCACGAACACGACCGCCCATATTCAGGGTTGTCCGATTAGGAGGTCACCTATGACCACCGCCTACGCACCGCCGCTAGGGGCGAACACGCCGGTTGTGTCACCGCCAGTCGCTCCGCCTCCCACCCTTCCGGTTTCGGGCTGGTACGCCGATCCGTCTGGCCAACCCGGTCATCGGTACTGGGACGGCGAGCAATGGACCGACTACCGACACGCCACGGCGCCGAACTCAGTCCCCTCTGCATCAGCGGAGGAGCGGGGCAATCGCCACATGAGATCCGCCCCCCAGATTCCTCCCCGCGGCTTCCTCGGGGTGGATCCAGAGCCACTGGGCACCGAGCGCTACCGACGGCTCATGACCCGTGTGGTCGCACATCGCGACAGGCCCCGGCGTGCGGTAGCTTCGCGTCAACGTCGTCCACGCTGAGGAAGGCCACATGCACGTCGTCATCGCAGGCGGGGGCGTAGCGGCGCTCGAGGCCGCCATCGCTCTCCGCGATCTGGCGGGCGACCGGGTCAGCATCACGATGCTCGCCCCGGAGCAGGACTTCGTCTTCAAGCCGCTATCCGTGGGAGAGCCGTTCGCGCTTGGCGACGCCCAGCGCCTACCGCTCAAGAAGTTCGCGCAGGACCTCGACGTGAAGCTCGTGCAGGACGGGCTCGCCTCGGTATCCCCGGGTTCGAGCGTCCTCCAGACGAGCGGCGGAAACGAGATTCGGTATGACAAGTTGATCGTCGCGGTCGGCGCGGTCCGCGAGGAGCCGTACGAGCACGCGACGACGTTTCGCGGCCAGGAAGACAGCGAGATGCTGCACGGGTTGGTGCAGGACCTGGAAGACGGTTACGCGAAGCGAATCGCGTTCGTCGTCCCGACCGGCGTCACCTGGTCGTTGCCGTTGTACGAGCTCGCCTTGATGGCGGCCCATCGCGCGTATGAGATGTCGCTCGCCGACGCCGTCGAGATCACTTTCGTGACGCCTGAGGAGCGGCCTCTCGCGATCTTCGGACCGGGCCCGAGCGACGAGGTGGGAGACCTGCTCGAGCATGCCGGCATCGCCGTTCACTGTCGTGTGCACGCCGAGGTGCCGCGCAAGGGCTCGGTGGTCCTGCGTCCCGGCGGCGACGAGATTCGCTGCGACCGGATCGTCACGCTCGCGCGCCTTCGCGGTCGTGCGATCCAGTCGCTGCCGAGTGACGACGACGGATTCTTGCCGATCGACAACCACGGTCGCGTCGCTGGCGCCGACGACGTATACGCGGCGGGCGACGGCACGAACTTCTCGATCAAACAGGGTGGGATCGCATGCCAGCAGGCCGACGCCGTGGCCGAGGTGATCGCGAAGGCCGCCGGCGTGTCGCTCGAGCCGCGTGCGTTCAAGCCTGTCCTGCGCGGGCGGCTGATCACCGGCGGGGAGTCGCGCTTCATGCGCACGGACCTGAGCGGCCGTGAGGGCGACACAGCGCAGACATCGCCAGAAACGCTCTGGTGGCCGCCGAGCAAGGTCGCGGGCCGCTACCTCGCGCCCTACCTCCATGAGACGGAGGAGGCCGCGGAGCGTGAGGCGCACCGCCGGCAAGAGCTGATGAACCGCGAGTACGAGGTCAAGTCCGGCTAGACGCCGAGCAGCACGCTCAGGCCGAGCATCACGGACAACTCGCTTCGCCGCCTCGCTTGCGAGGGAGGCCGCGGCGTCGTGGCTAGCCCTCTTTTCCGCTCCCGCTTCCGCGTGAAAGCTGCAGTGTTGCTGACCGCCTCACCCGAACTAGCGCAGTCGGATGCTGCTTCTCGCGAGCGGAGCGGTGGCTCGCATCGGTCCGTTACCGCTCTGCGTGCCACCCCGGTGGTCCGCAGGCGGATGCAGGCTTGGTTGCTGCGGGCGGGCACTACTTCGTCGGCTCTACGGGCCAGCCAGGGTGATCGGACGCTCCATCTTGACCCCCTCAACCGAGACGCCGTCGGGCATCGTGAGCGTGAAGCGCTCGACCTCGCGGAAGCCGAACGCGCGGTACAGCGGTTCGCCGGGCAGGGTCGCCCCGAGCACGAGCTCAGTGAATCCCTCCTGGTGCGCGGCGCGCTCGCACGACTCGAGGATCGCGCGACCGAGGCCACGCCGCGTCCAGTCGCCTCGCACGAACATCGCGCGCACGCGCGCCGGCTCGGTCGCCGGATCGAGCAGCCGCTTGTCGTCCTCACCGTCGCCCTCGCCGGTCCAGAGCTTGTAGCGCCGGCTCCAGCCGCCGCACGCAACGACCTCGCCGTCTGCCTCGTGGACGAAATACGTCTGGTCATGGATCAGCTGCATGTCGATGTGGGCGATATGGATCGCACTGCTCGCCGTCTGGCGCTCGTCGTAGTAGCGCGGGAAGAGGTTCAGCACCGACGTGCTCATAAGCGCTTGGATCTGGGGCGCGTCGGCCTCAACCGCGAGCCGCTGGGGAGCCACCATGCGGCGAGTATCTCGTCCAACGTCAAAGAAGGGTGCTAGTCGCTCGCTGCTTTCGCGGTGTGAAGACGGGCTTCGCTGGCGCGCTACCGTGACCGATCGCACACGAGGGTTCCTTTGAACAGTGGAGGTTGGCGGGGTGGGAGCCGTCCTCGAACGCGTTGACGTAGGCGGGGGAGTTGTCCCGCCGTCGCCCGCTGGAGCCATCTCTGCCGACGAGGCGAGCGCGCTCCCGGCGCCACCGACTGTTCCGCTTCCCCGGCGCGTGCAGGTGCTGCGCTTCAATCAGCGCCAGATCGAGTTCGTCTTCAAGGCCCGGCGCAACCTCGGCGAGGTCTGGAGTATGCGCGCCTACCGCGACGACGACGTCGTCACGAGCCACCCCGACCACGTCCGGTCGCTGTTCACCGCCAAGCCCGAGGACGCGCCGTCGCTCACGGGCGAGTCGCCTCTGCGGCCGATCGTCGGGCCGAACTCCGTGCTGACCGCGGTCGGCCCCCGACACCTGCGTCAGCGCAAGCTGCTGCTGCCACCGTTCCATGGCGAGGCGATCGAGCGCTACGCGCAAATGATCTCCGACGCCGCCGAACGCGAGATCGACCGCTGGCCGATCGGCGAGCCGCTTGCGCTTGCCCCGCGCATGCAGGCGATCACGCTCGACGTGATCATGGCGGGGATCTTCGGCATCGAGGGCAAGCCCGCGCGCGGCACGCCCGAGCACGGTTTGCGCACCGCCGTGCGCACGCTCGTCAACCTCTCGACTTGGAAGATCGCCCAGCTCGGCGAGCTGCTCAACATCGCCAGCGACGAGCCGGTCGGGCCGACCAAGCTCGCGCTGTCGATCCTCGACCGCCCGACCTACCAAGTCATTGCCGGGCGCCGCGACGCCGAGGACCTCGGCGAGCGCCGCGACATCCTCTCTCTGCTGCTTCAGGCGACGACCGAGGACGGAGAGACGCTGACCGACGATGAACTCCGAGACGAGTTGCTCACTCTTGTGCTCGCCGGGCACGAGACGACCGCGAACTCGCTGGCCTGGGCCTGGGAGCGCCTCGTCCGCTCTCCGGAGGCCCACGAGCGCCTGCGAGAGGCCGTCCGCGCCGGTGACGGGGCCGACGAGGTGGAGCGGGTGATCCAGGAGGCCATGCGCTCGCGCCCGGTGATCCCGATGATCGGCCGCCGCGTCAAGCTGCCGTGGCAGCTGGGCGAGTACGCCGTGCCCGCCGAGACACCGGTGCTGATGAGCATCCTGCTGATCCATCACCGTGAGGACCTCTATCCCGACCCGTTTGCGTTCCGACCGGAGCGCTGGCGCGACCGTAAACCAGGCACCTACGAATGGATCCCGTTCGGCGGCGGGATCCGCCGCTGTCTCGGCGCAGCATTGGCGATGGCCGAGCAGCGCGTCGTTCTCGAGGCGATGGCCCGCCGCGTCGACCTCGTGGCCGATCACCCCGAGCCAGAGCACGCCGTGCACCGCAACGTCACGATGATCCCATCACGAGGCGCACGCGTCGTCGTGCGCTCGCGAGTCAGCTAGGCGACCCCGGAAGGCGCTTTCGCGCAGAGCAGCAGCGGGTTACGAGCACGCCGCGACCATTCTGGTCGTCCCGGCCGGTGGTAACCAAAGCGTTCGCGTCCTAACGCGCTCTAGCTAGGCTCGCCGTGTGCCCGCCGACCCGATACTCCTGTTGGGCGAAGGCGATCTGGCCGACGAGGTGCGCGGTGCGCTCGACGCACTCGACGCGGAGGTGGTTCGGCTCGTGAAGCCGAGCCAGCGCGAGGTCGCGGAGGTCTTCGAGCGGGGTGGAGTCGAGCGTGCGGTGGTCGTGTCCGACGACGATGCGTTCGCGTTGCGCATGGCGTTGATGGTTCGCGACGCCGACCCCGACGTCGAGCTGCTCATCACGTATTTCGATCGCGCGACCGCGGATGAGCTCCGCGACCGGATCAAGAACTGCCGCACCGTGTCGATGGCGGGGATCGTCACGCCGACGCTCGCCGCGCCCTGCCTGGACGAGTCGCTCGGCGCGGTCAAGCTGGACGGGGGGCGGCTCATAGGCACTCGCACCGACGGTGACCGTGTCGAGGAGGTCCCGGTGGAGGTTCCCGACGCTCGCCGGATGCGCGCCCTGATCGGCGCGCTTCTGGTGCCGTATGACAAGAGCGGCGCACTGCTGGTCTACGGAGCCCTCGGGCTCGGCGTCATTCTGCTCGTAGAGACGTTCGCGGCCGCGCTAGTGATCCCACAGGGTGTGAACGACGCGTTCTACGGCGCCGCTAAGACGCTTGTTACCGTCGATCCGAACGACAAGGTTGCCGGGGGCCCCGCATGGTTCAAGACGTTCTCCGCGGTCCTGATGCTCCTCGCCCTCGTGTTCGAGGCGTTCTTCACGGCAGGCATCGTCAACCGGCTGATCAACCGTCGGCTGACCGGGCTCGTCGGCCGAAGGGCGGTCCCACGGCGCGACCACGTCGTAGTCATCGGCATGGGTCAGGTCGGTCTGCGCCTCTCCCTCCTGCTGCGCGACGGGGGTGTCGCCGTGGTCGCCGTCGACGACCGCGAGGACGGCGAGAACGTCGGAAAGGCGCGCGAGGCCGGACTGCCGGTCGTCATCGGCCGCGGCGGGGACCCGTCTCTCCTGCGCCGGCTGTCGCTGGACCGCGCTCTGGCTCTCGCGGCGGTCACCGACAACGATCTCGAGAACCTCTCGATCGGCATGTCGGCGCTCTCGGTGCACGAGGACATACGCGTCGTGCTGCGCGTCGGCGACGGGCGCCTGGCGAATGAGACGCGGTCGCTCTTCAAGCTCGGAATCGTGCGCGACGTGCACCGGATCGCCGCGAGTCTCATCGCCGCGCAGGCAACCGGCTCGGAGGCGTCCAGCGTCATGTGCCGCGACGAAAGCACCCTTCTCGTGCACGAAGACGGCACGGTCGAGGATGCGCCGATCGCCGCATCGGCCTGATCATCCTGCTCGGGTAGACGAGGGGGCTACATCGCGCGGGACCATTGCTTGCTGGCTTCCGCTTCTCGCGCGAAGCAGCAGTGACTAAGTGGGGCTCGGGTATTGGGCCAGCGGTCGCGGGTTCGAGTCCCGTCGCTCACCGTCCGCTTGGTCGTTTGAAGCTATTAGGCCGCCGCGGCGGGCTCGAGCACGAACACCTCGACGGCGAGGTCGGGGTCGATGTGGTTTTGGCTCATGAAGGCGATCACCTTGCGCTCGAGTTGCCGTTCCACGATTGCGACGAGGTCGTCGCGCATCGCGAGCTGGAAGTCGTGGCGGAGGCCGATCACTCGATCGGAGTGGCCGGTCTCGACCAGGGTGCGCTCGCCCGTTGTGAGCGTGTCGGCCAGCACCACCGTCACCAGGTCGTCGTTGATCATGGTCTTGGCCTTGGTCGGGCCGCGGCCGGTGTACTCGTGGAGTACCTGGACCGTGGCGGTCGAGATCATCGCGGCCGGAGGCTTGCCTTGTCGCTGCTCTTGCATTTCGGGCACCTTCCATGCACTTCCTCGACGGGTGTGGGCACCACGAGTGGGAGAGGAAGCGTTGGAGTCCCTCGGGCAGCGTGTAACTCCAGGCTACTCCCTCTCAAGGGGGATAACGAAAATCGCGCAGTTTCCGCAGGGAGCCTGGGTGGACAGTGCGGTAAATGCCGAAACCGCTTGTGCCGAGCATGGCCGAATGTGATACTGGCGGGCTCCCAAGGGGACCTTGAGCTGACGTGTCACGGCAGCCGGGGGACTGAGAGGGGGCCGCCGATGAGCGGGACCCACGCGAGCAGGGCGCCGTTGACCAGCTACCGGGACGCGGTAACGGAGTTGCTCGAGGGCGGTGAGAAGTTCGGCGACGTCGAGGACGCGATCGACGACGTGGCCGCACTGACGCAGGACGAGAAGGCCGCGTTGTGGCTGTTCGCCTTCTCGCTGCGGGACCCGGCCGAGCAGCGGTTCGACGCCCGTGCCCATATCGCCGCCCTCGAGGGGGCGACAACGAGATGAGCGATCAGGAGCGAGAGCGCGAGCTCGGTGACTCACTGAGGGCCGTGCTCGATGAAATGGCGGGCACGAGGCGCTACGAGCGCTACCAGTGGCAAATCAGACGCGGCGGGCGCCGAGCCGACGGCCCACGTCCGCGCGAGTACGACGCCAACGGCTTCCCGGTGCCGCAGCGCAACACCAGCTTCGTAGAGCGCGTCGCTCGGCTGCTCAACGCCTCCTGAAGTTTTCGGCCAGCGGTGTAAAGCCCGCTGCTAGCGCCCTCGCCGGCGGGGACTTTCGCCTAACCGAGCCTGGGTGCGCTAGGTTCGAGGTGGTCGTTACGACCCACGTCGAGGCTGGGGAAACCCGCAAGTGGCGCCTTGGACACGCGGTCGGGAAGCCCATCGGCGTGCGGCGCAGAGGACTCGCATCATTTGCCCGCCGGCCGCATCGGTACGACGTAGAGCACATCGCTCAGTTACCGGAGGTTCGATGGGACAGACGACCGGCCCTGCTGTCGCGCCCCAATGTCTGGAAGCGCTCGAACGGGCGAACGACGTCCGGCTCGCTCGCGCCCAGTTGAAGCGGCGGGTCAGCGCCGGGGGATTGGCCGCGGCTGAGGTGGTCCTGACCTCCCCGTGGCAGACACGGACCATGTCGGTCGGGGACCTGCTCATGAGCCAGCGGGGCTGGGGCCGGACCCGCGCTCGCCGCCTGCTGCTGCCACTCGCAGTGCCGGAGAACAAGCAGATCGGCACGCTCACCGAACGACAGCGACTCGCCATCGCGGCCGTACTCACGGCGAGGACGACCCGCCTCGGTATCGAGTAGCGATCCGCAGAGCGGCACAACTCGCCCACGCCGCTGGGGCCGTCCCTGTCAGCGTCATCAGCACTCCCGCGGCGCCGAGCGAAACACGCCGGGTTCCTGAGTGTCGCTTTAACAAGAAGACTGGCCCCGCAGCATCCCGCGCGCCTCTGAGTCTGTTGCTTCCGCGCGTTGCTCGCGCGTCGGCTGCGTTTGCTCTTGTGGGGCCGGGATTGTTGGCCGCAGGGCCAGTTCGACCAGCCTACTCCGATCCAAGCGACAAAACGAGGAGTTTCGCCATTCGCGCAACGCAGGAGCGGCCACTTTGCCGTGTCGTGCCGACGATCAGCGGCATGGCCGAGCGGTGAGCGGGATACTGCACGACTAATGAGTCGGCACCGAGCGAAGGGACGGCTGTGAGCCAGCACGAGAAGGTCTACAAAGGGCAGTGCTTCTGTGGCGCCGTCACGATCGAGGTCACGGGCGATCCGGAGGGCGCCGGCTACTGCCATTGCAAGAAGTGCAGGAGCTGGTCCGCTGGTCCGGTCAATGCGTTCTCGCTCTGGAAGGCTGACGCCGTACAGGTCACCCAGGGCGAGGAGCAGCTCGGCGAACACCACGAGCACGAGAACACCTATCGGCAATGGTGCAAGGTGTGCGGGGGTCATCTGTTTGCCCGGCACCCGCAGTGGGGCCTCGTTGACGTCTTTGTGGCGACGATCCCCGAGTTCCCGTTCTCGCCCGGCGTGCACGTCAACTACGAGTCGACCGTCCTTCCGATGAAGGACGGCCTTCCGAAGTTCAAGGACTTCCCGGCCGAGATGGGCGGCTCCGGCGAAACCATCGCCGAGTAGCGCGTCGGCCCTCCGCGGCGGGGCAGATGCACGCGGTTCTCCTTCCGCGTGAAAGCAGCAGTCGACCACCGACCGCTTCAGCCGGGTGGCACAGTCGGCCCGTAGGCTCGGCCGCTCCGTCGCGCGGGTCTGCGCAGTCAGATGAGTCCAGCGCAACCACGTGGCGACACCGTCGCGCGCAAGGGCGCCCTTACCGCACAGCCGGCGGTCCAGATGTGCCAGGCGCCTGCGGCGGGTGCCACTCTGCGCCAGGCTGGTTTGTCGGCAGATCCTGCGGAGTCTGCCCCGGGGCCGGCGGATAGGCGCGCTCGACGACGCCGCCCGCTTGCTGGGGCCGGTTAACTGCTGCAGCCGCTGCAGCGACGTCTGCCGTGTACCGCGCTCGTTCCTGTTCTTCCTTTTCGCGCTTCTCGCGAATGCCGCGCCAACTCATTGCCGTGAAAGCGAGGGACGCGGCCATCCAGATGTAGCCGTCGGAGAACCCCGCAGTACCAGCTATGAGCCAGAAAAAGGATGCGACGCCAAAGATCCACATCGAGGCGCGCGGCTTGCTCATCACTAGCCCGGCGGCCACGAGCCACATCAATGCGGCCAGGACGCCCATGCTCCCGGCCCCCGCGATGTCTTGTGCCTCTTTCTTGTCAGCCGCCGCGGTGCTGAGGTCCTCGGCGATCGAACCTCCTGCTGCGATAGCGCACGACTGGATGCCTGCAATCACCATCAGTACGAGTGAAATGATCATCGTTGCTAGGCGCATACACCCACACTTTCAGGAACGGAATGGGTGAAACCTGTTTCCGATATAGGGGTCCCTCTTTGTGACGGCTTACGGAACGAAGCTGCGCATCTCGCCGCCTAGGGCTGCGCGGAGCCGCACTGCGACTATCGCAAGCTCGCTAGGCCCGAGCTGGCGGCACGGTTGACCTGACCGTCGAATTCGAAGTGATTCCGAGCGCCGCGACTGTCTCATCCACTGAGACCGTTGCAGCATCGCCTAGCGGCAGCAGCTGTTACCGAGCTCCTCTGTGATCGCAAGAGCGCGGTCGACCTCGTTGAGGCCCGATGCGGGGTGACCGCCTGGCGCGAATAGCGAGGACCGCGGGGACTCAGACGGCGTAGAGAAACGTGTAGGCCGCCGTCGTCCCCTCCTGGGTCCACTGCGCCAGGCAATACCGACAGGTGCCGCCCTTCTCGTCTGGGACATCAACGGTCTTCGGTGGGCGGCCCTCCACGAACTCGACCTCGACCGTTCTGCCCTGCATAGGCCCGTCCTCTAGCAGCGCCTGCACGGCGGGAGCATAGGTCGGCTCGTCAAGCGCAGGAGAAGGCTTCGTGAATGCCGAAGAACGTGTAGCGCAACCGGCGCCGACGAGGGCGCCTATCTCTGCCACGTTTGAGTGATGACCCACCGGCCGCGTCCGCAGATCGTGAACCAGCCCCAGGGCCGCGTCGAGCTGCTCGAAGCACTGCTCGAGGAAGCCTCGGATGCCCTGGTCCTGGTCGACTCGGCAGGTGTGATCAGCGAGGTCCTCGCTAGCGCGGGCAACCTGGCTACCCCACCAGCCGAGCTCGACGGGGAGGCGTTCGCCGACCTCGTCCATCCGGATGACGCGCCGAAGGTCGAACGGGTTCTGAGGCACGTCACGCACGCTTCGGAAGATGCCTCAACGGAAGCCCGAATGAGGTTTCGGGATTCGTCGCTGCGCCCCGTGGAGCTTCTCGTAAGGAACCGTCTCACCCACCTCGCAGTCGGCGCGGTAGTGGTCGTCGTACGTGACATCTCGGAGCGCAAGGCGCGTGAGGATCGGCTCCGCCAGGACGCCCTGCACGACCCGCTCACGGCCTTGCCCAACCGAACCCTCTTCGACGACCGGCTGGCGCACGCGCTGCGGCGCCAGCGTCGGTCGAGCGGGAGCGTCGCCGTCCTCTTCGTGGACATCGACGAGTTCAAGTCGGTCAACGACCGGCTCGGTCACCGGGGCGGTGACCAGATGATGATCGCCATAGCCGGGCGGCTCAGCAGTTCGATGCGGGCGTCCGACACGGCAGCGCGTCTAGGCGGGGATGAGTTCGGCGTCCTTATCGAGGGCGCCGATCAGGCGGACGCGTGCCAGCTGGCTGATCGCATCCTCAAGGCCTTCAACCCGCGCTTCGTGATCGACGGCCATTCGTTCGACATGACGGCGAGCATCGGAATAGCTACAAGCGTTCACCCCACGGACACCGGCAGCGAGCTTCTCCGGCGAGCAGACCTCGCGATGTACGCCGCGAAGATGAACGATCGAAGCGGCCGGTACGAGGTGTTCCATCCTCGAACCGAGGCTGCCCTCCGCGCGGCACAGGATTCGACCACCAGCGCCGAGGTCGACCCGGTCAACGTCGTGCGGCTCGACCGGGCTCAGCGCGAGCGCAGCGAGATCCGTGCGCTTCTGGACGACGCAGAGGGAGTGCGGACCGTCTTCCAGCCAATCGTCGAGTTGCAGACGGGTCGTGTGGCGGGCTACGAGGCCCTCTCCAGGTTCCCCACGCTGTCGCGAGGGCCGAACGACGTCTTCGCCCAGGCACATCGCTGCGGGCTCGGATCGTTTCTGGAGGCGGCGGCGATCGCGACAGCGCTCCGCGCGACCGGCCGGCCGGCGGACACCTTCATCTCGCTCAATGTCAGCCCCACGGCGCTGATGTCCCGGGAGCTCGATCGTTTGCTTCCTCCCTCCCTCGACGAGATCGTGATCGAGGTCACGGAGCAGGAGCTGGCGCCCAGATCAGAGCTGGTGCACGACGCGCTCGCGCTCGTGCGAAGCCGGGGCGGGCGGGTCGCCGTCGACGATGCCGGTGCCGGGTACGCGGGCCTGCGACACCTCACGGACTTCTCGCCCGACATCATCAAGATCGACCAGCATCTGGTCCACGGTGCCCACCGAGATCTGCACAAGGGCGCGCTGGTCGAGTCGCTCGTCAACTACGCGCGGCGGATCGGCGCCTCGACGTGCGCGGAGGGGGTGGAGGAGCAGGCGGACCTCGATTTCGTGCGAGCGTCCGGAGTCGACTTCGTCCAGGGCTTCCTTCTCGCGCGGCCGGCCGAGCCCTGGAACGAGCCCGACGACGCTGTCATCGAACAGCTCATCCGGACGGCGGCCGATCCCGAGGGCGCCCAACCTGCAGGCTCCCCTCGCGAGCGGCTGTCGGCGGTGCTCGCCCGCACCGCTCAGTGGCACGACGTCGATCAGGTCCTCGGTCTCATGGCGATAACGCTCGCGGTCGACCGCATCTATCTCTCCCGCTTCCACCCCGTGGAGAGGTACGTGACCCTGGTCGCCTCCCATGGGCGTGCCGACTACGACATCCCGTATCCGCTGAGTGAGTACCCGACGACGGCGGAGGTGATCGACAAAACCGAGCTGCGGGCGGTTTCCGTACGCGATCCCGCGGCCGATCCGCACGAGGTCGAACTGCTCCTCAACGAGGGCATGGCCACGGGCCTTCTGCACCCCGTCTGCAGCGACGGAGAGTGCGTCGGGCTACTCGAGATCCACTCCCGCCGTGACCGGGATTGGACCCCTCAGGAAGAGCAGTACCTCGCCCACGTCGCCGACAGCCTCGGAGCGACGATGGCGCGGTTGGGTAATCGCGCGACGCCGGACACGCGGCCGCCTACGTAGGCGGAGTCCTAGGAGCACAGCGGATCTCGGCCTGGCGGCTGACCGTCTCATTCGAAGTACTCCGAGCGTCCCGATCGTCTCATCCGAACGAGCGCGGTCGGCTGCTGCTTTTCGCGCAAAGGAGGGGCGGTTGGGACCCCCGTGGCAGAGGCCCCACCGCAGCGGGGCCTCCACATTCAGTCGGGTGAGTGTGCTCTTACGCGGCGACCTCGCTGCGGGTGATCCGCCAGATGCCGATCAGGAGCGGAAGCAGCATCCACAGCGCGAGCGCGGTGCCGGCCTGCGCCCACTGGGTGGTGCTCATGACCTCCATGGGCATCGGGGCGAGGGCGCGCGAGGTGTCCAGCCACGGGGCGACGTCCTCGAAGAAGGACAGCGAGGCCACGGCCATCCAGGCGAGCGGCAGCGTGAAGTAGATGACGATGGCGGGCGCCGGGGTGAGCAGGATCGCGCCGAACGCGACGCCGACGAGCATCCAGGCAGTCAGGAAGACCGCCGACTGCCCGATCAGGGGCACGAGGTCGGCCCACGTCCCGTCGACGCCCGGGGCCGCGGCGAGCACGCCTGCGGCGACGATGCCGGCGCTGACGGCGAGCACCGCGACGGCGAGGACGAGGCCCGCGACGAGCTTGGCGCCGAGGACGCGCGAGCGCATCGGGACCAGCGCGAAGGTGATCATCCCGGTGCGCTGGGACCACTCCGAGGTGACGATCAGGATCCCGACGACCCCCACCAGCACGCCCGCCGGCTGCATCCCGACCTCGAGGACGGAAGCGAACGTGTGGTCTGCCGCGTCGCCCACAACGAGGCGGACGGTTACGGCGACGACCGTAATCGCGACGGTGGCGACCTGCAGCCAGAAGCCGGCGCGGGTGTTGACCATCTTGCGAAGCTCGACGGCGACAAGGCGGCCGAGGTGGGGGCGCGCGTGGACGCCGGCGGTATTCATCGGGATGGGTGCGGCGAGGGCGGTGGTGCTCATGCGTTTGCTCCTGCCAGCTCGGGATGGATCGAATCGGTCTGCGTTGACGGAGTGCTTGCGCCGGACGTGGTCAGTTCGAAGAAGAGGCGTTCGAGGCCGGCGTCCTCGGCTGGGGCGAGCCGGCGCAGCACGACGCCGTCGGCCATCGCCGCGCGGGCGACGACCTCGGGCTCGGCC
This sequence comes from uncultured Thermoleophilaceae bacterium, assembly GCA_963846865.1. GTDB lineage: Bacteria > Actinomycetota > Thermoleophilia > Solirubrobacterales > Thermoleophilaceae > DASPHG01. Next base: position 167,927 of record CAWJXU010000012.1, read on the forward strand.
TCGACCAGCCGCCGATCGCCGTCGGCCGGGTGGGCCGCCAGGCCGGCGCGGTGAAGCGCGGCATCGAGGCGGGCGAGGTCGTCTGCCTCCACGATGGTCGTGGACTCGGTCAACAGCTCGGCGCGGGTGCCCTGCGCCCGGATCCGTCCGCCGCCGATGATCATCATCCGGTCGGCGACGGCCTCGACCTCGGCCAGCAGGTGCGAGGAGAGCAGCACGGTGCCGCCGCGGTCGGCGAAGTTGCGCAGCAGGCCCCGCATCCAGCGCATGCCTTCCGGATCGAGGCCGTTGGCGGGCTCGTCGAGGATCAGGACCTCGGGGTCGCCGAGCAGTGCGTGGGCGAAGCCCAGGCGCTGGCGCATGCCGAGCGAGTACTTGCCGACACGCCGCCGGGCCGCCGTCTCGTCGAGGCCGACGAGCTCCAGCAGCGCGTCGACGCGCTGCGCCGGCACGCCCATGGTGTGGGCGGAGACGGCGAGCGCCTCGCGGCCGCGGCGCCCGGCGTGCTGGGCGGACGCGTCGAGCAGGATGCCGACGCGCCGGCCCGGGTTCGGCAGGTCGCGGTAGCGCCCGCCGAGGATCTGGGCGTCGCCGCTGTCGGGCTCGGACAGCCCGACGAGCAACCGCATCGTCGTGGTCTTGCCGGCGCCGTTCGGGCCGAGGAAGCCCGTGACGGTGCCCGGCTCGCAGCGGAAGGTGACATCGGAGACGACGGTGCGCCCGCCGAGCTGCTTGGTGAGTCCTTCGGTTTCGATCATGCCGGCAGACTCGCGGCCGGCCGTGCTTCCGACCACGGTCTGCGGGCTACGCTCGCCGAGCCCTGCGGCGGTGGCAGCCAACGACTTTGGTAGGGGGTCGCGGCCGCGGTCCTCGCTTAGCCTTCGTCGTCGAGCGATGACACGCCAGGCGACAGCGCGCTTCACCCATCGGCTGTCCGGCGGGATGCGCTCGGCGCTGCCCGGCGTCGTGATCGACGCGCCCGACGAGGAGCGTGGCCGCCGCGACCGCGTCGTCGACGCGACGATCTATCTGCTCGCGTTCGCGATCGGCGCCGCCACCCTCGCGGACACGTGGGAGCTGCACCCTCCCTGGTTGCGCGTCGTGGCGATCGTCGTCGGGATCGCCGCGCTCGTCGCGCTGCGCTGGCGGCGCACCCATCCGGGCGTGGTCGGGATCGCCGTGACGGCGGTCTCGATCGTGATCGTCACGGTCTCGGGCGCGGCCCTCGCCGCCACCTTCAACGCGGCGATCCGGGCTCGCGGTCGTGACCTGGCCGTCGTAGCCGGCCTCACGACCGCCTGGGCCTTCGCGAGCCCGCTGCTCTATCCCTCCGACAGCAGCTACTGGTTCGACGCCGGGACCTGCCTGCTTGGGGTCGGCGTCGTGATCGGCTGGGGACTCTTCGTACGCGCGCGGCGCGAGCTCGTGCGCTCGCTGCGCGAGCAGGCCGAGCGCGCCGGGGACGAGGCGCGCGCGGCCGAACGGCGGCGGATCGCGCGCGAGATGCACGACATGCTCGCCCACCGCCTCTCGTTGCTCTCCGTCCACGCCGGCGCGCTCGAGTTCCGCCCCGACGCCCCGGCCGAGGAGGTCGCCGAAGCGGCCGGCGTGATCCGCGAGAGCGCGCGGGCCGCGCTCGACGAGCTGCGCGGCGTGATCGGCGTCCTGCGCGAGGACGGCGGCGAGAGCCTGACCCAACCGCCCCAGCCGACGCTCGCCGACGTCGCCGCCCTCGTCGATGAGTCGCGGGCGGCCGGGATGCGGATCACCGCACGGATCGAACTGGGCGACGCAGCGCCGCCCGCCGCCGTCGGCCGAACCGCCTACCGGATCGTGCAGGAGGGTCTGACCAACGCGCGCAAGCACGCGCCGGGAGCGGCCGTGACGCTCACCGTCCACGCGCCCGACGGCGACCTGCAGGTCGAGGTCCGCAGCCTCGCGCCGGTGGCCGTCGCCGCGGCTCGCCGCTGCCCGGGGCGGGGACCGGCCTGATCGGGCTCGCCGAGCGCGTCGCGCTCGCCGGCGGCGAGCTCGAGCACGGCGTCGACGCCGACGGCGCGTTCGTCCTGCGCGCCCGCCTGCCGCGATGATCCGCGTCCTGCTCGTCGACGATGACGCGCTCGTGCGCTCCGGCCTGCGGATGATGCTCGCCGGCGCCGCGAACCTCGAGGTCGTCGCCGAGGCCGCGGACGGCCGCGAGGTGCTCGGCGCGGTCGACCTCCACCGGCCCGACGTCGTCCTCATGGACATCCGCATGCCCCAACTCGACGGAATCGCGGCCACCCGCCTGCTCGCCGCGCAGCCCGACCCGCCCGCCGTCCTCGTGCTCACGACCTTCGACGCCGACGAGCTCGTCCTGCGCGCGCTGCAGGCCGGCGCGGCCGGCTTCCTGCTCAAGGACACCCCGCCGGCGGAGATCGTCCGCGCGATCGAGCTCGTCCACGCCGGCGACGGGATGCTCTCCCCCGCGGTCACTCGCCGGCTCATCTCGCTCGTGGCCGGCGACTCCGACGCGGGCGCCCGCACCGAGCAGGCCCGCGACCGCCTGGCGACGCTCAGCCCGCGCGAGCGCGACGTCGCCCTCGCCGTCGGCCGCGGCCACGGCCAACGCCGAGATCGCCGCGACGCTGCACCTCTCCGTCGCGACCGTCAAGGCCCACGTCTCGCGCCTCCTCGACAAGCTCGAGGTCGACAACCGCGTCCAGATCGCCCTGCTCGTGCAGGACGCGGGCGGGCGCTAGCCAGCCACACCGCCAACGCTCGGCATTCGGTGGCCTCGCGAAGTCCGAGAGCCCGCTATCGCAATCGCGTGAAAGCCCGACCGTCTCATTCGAAGTACGGGTGTCGACGATCTCTCCAGGTCCAGCTGAACCACCCATGCGGCGCTGCCTGCGCTCGCCCCGGTCTGCCACCGCGCTCAGCAGACCCCGCGTGAAAAGATCCACGTGTGTCCGACGCCGCCGAGATCTCACCCCGCCTCTACCGCGCAGGCGACGGGGAACCGCTCGTCCTCGTCCACGGCTTCACCGCCACCTGGCGCTGCTGGAAACCGCTCGTCCCGGATCTCGTGCCGCGCTTCGAGGTCATCGCGCCCACCCTTCACGGCCATGACGGCGGTCCCGCGCCGCCCGCTTGCCGCGCGGTCGGTGAGCGACGGCGCCGATCACTTCGAGTCGCTGCTCGACGAGCTCGGTGTCGAGACCGCGCACTTCGTCGGCAACTCGATGGGCGGCGCGCTGTCGCTCGAGATGGCGAAGCGGGGCCGGGCGCGGAGCGTCGTCGCGATCTCGCCGGGCGGCGGCTGGGAGGAGTCGGACACGGCGGCGGCCGAGCGGGTCGTCCGCTGGTTCGCGCGCAACCAGAAGCTCGCGCGCGCGACCGCTCGTCACACGCCGCGGCTGATGCGCCGGCCCGGCATCCGGAGGATCGCGCTCCGCGACGTCATGACCCGCGGCGACCAGGTTCCGCCGGAGGAGGCGGTTGCGCTCGTGCGGTCGTCGCTTCGCTGCACCGTCGTCGACGAGGTGTTCGAGACGATCCGCTCTGGCTCCGCGCGCTGCGTCGACCTCGACCGGATCGGCTGCCCGGTGATGGTCATCTGGGGCGACCGCGACCGGATCTTGCCGATGAAGCACCACGCCGACCGTTTCAGGCGCGAGATCCCGAACGTCGACTTCCGCGTCCTGCGCGGCGTGGGGCACACGCCGATGTGGGACGCGCCGGGGCTGCTCTCGAAGGCGATCGCGGAGTTCGCCGCGGCCGCCGAGGAGCGCCAGCCCGTCGCCGTGAGCGCGGGCGTGGCCTAGCTGCGGGCGAGCGCACCGGCGTAAACCTGCACGCGTGTGCGTGGGTCTGGTCTCGGTCCGCGCGCGTCTCAACGGATGTCCGACGCCGAAATCGAAGCGCTCGGCGACAATGTCGGTGCGATGGCTTCGCACGTCGGCAACGGATTGCCGCCGATTCGGACGGATCCGGCTTCCCCTCAAGCAGCTCGCCTCCTCAAGGACGTGGCGTTTGCTGCCGTGCTCGCGCTGCTCGCGGCGGCGGTCATTGCCGGCGGGGTCGCCGTCTATCCCCACACGAGCGACGCCAGCCGCCAGCACGCCGAGGAGGCAATCCTCCCGGGCAATCAGATAGTCGCGGAAAGCGCGGCCGCACTCGAGCACGCGGAGAAGCTCGATGACCTGGCCGAGGCCGGCGCGAACGCACGTGCGGCCATTGCCGATGTCGAGCTCCTCGACACCCAGGAGATCAGCGACCCGCAGTTGCGGAGCGCGGCCAAGCAGCTGTTGCAGGCGCAGCTCGCATTGCTGTCCGCGCTCGAGCCACTCGCCGACCTTGAAGAGTCGACGGTGAGCGAGTGGCGAAGCCACCGCCGCCGAATTCGCGCCGCCGTGCGGCGGATCGATCACGCTCACCCCGCCGTGGCTGAACTCCACCTGACGAGCCAGCTGAACGTCTGGGGTCCGGTCCTCACCTGGTCCCTGGCGAATGCGGACGCGGTGGTAGCGAAGGCTGCGCGGCGGCTCCGCGTGTGGCGCTCGCGAGTCCAGGAGATTCGCCAGGGGCGCCGGCAAGCGCTCGCCGCGGTCACGAGTTACGACAGCAGCGTGCGTGGCTATCTGGCGACCTACGACGGCCTGCGTACGGACCTCGACGGCTGGATCCGGAAGGTCGACACCGAGGGGACCACCTCTGCCCGGGCCTACAAGTTGCTAGGGAGCACGTCGGCCGCGATCCAGAGCGTCCGAGACGGCATCGCTGCGTTGGAGGCGCCCGCCGGTGTCGCCCCGGCTCATACGAGGCTGCTCGCTTTCATGGACAGCGCAATCGCGACTGTCGATTCGGCCCGCGCGGGGATCTCCAAGCAGGAGCGCTTCCGAAGCGAGTCGGAGGCTGCCATCCGCGAATCGGCCGCGGCCCGGTCGAAGTGGCAGGCGGCGGTCGCTGCCGAGGTCAAGAAGATCAAGTCGATGAAGCTGCCGAAGCGGCCGGACGTCTGACGCTCGTCGCGACGCCTATCGTGAGCGTCATGGGCCACCCACGGCCGCGGTTGATCGAGTTTCCAGCGGACGACCCGCAGCGCGCGCTGCGGTTCTGGCGTGAGCTGCTCGGCCTGCCGCTCGAGCCGCGCACCGCCGATCAGGGCGAAGGCTGGCAGTCCGCACCCGACACCGGGCCCGCGGTCGGCATCCATCCGCGTGGACGCGGCCCCGGCGACACCTTCTCGCTGCCCTACTTCGAGGTCGACGACGTGGAGCGGGCGCTCGATTCCGTGAGGGCGTTGGGTGGAACGGTCGTTCACCCCGGGGAGTCATGGGCCGTCTGCAAGGACTCCGAGGGCACGCCGTTCGGGCTGGCGGCCCCGATGGGCTGACGTGCCGCGGGATATTCCGATTCGCGGGGAGATGATCCGCCTCGGCCAGCTCCTGAAACTCGCGGGCGTGGCGGACACCGGTGGAGAGGCCAGGGCCCTCGTGGCGGAGACGCGCGTCCGGGTGAACGGCGAGCCGAGACGCGACACGGTCGGCAGCTCGCGCCCGGGGACACGGTTACGGTGGGCGAGCTGGAGCTGCGCGTCTCGCGCCCGCCCGACTAGCTGTGGCCTTCGTCTACCTGCTCCGCTGCGCTGACGACACGCTCTACTGCGGGTGGACGACCGACATCGGTCGCCGCTTGGCTGCGCATCGCTCCGGTACCGCCAGCCGCTACACGCGCAGCCGCCGACCCGTGGAGCTCGCGGTCGTGATCCCAGTCGCCAATCGATCCGCCGCACTCCGGGAGGAGGCCCGGATCAAGCGGCTCACCCGCGACGCCAAGCTTCGGCTGATCGAGGCCTGGGCTCATTACGATGGACCGATGAGCAGCCAGAGAGTGCCCGGTGGGGTGGTGCACGAGCTGCCCGCAGACCTCCGTGAGGAGCTGCTCGTCAACGCGACGGCGCTCGATGCGTGGAACGACATCACGCCACTGGCCCGCAACGAGTTCATCTGCTGGGTCGAGGATGCCAAGCAGGAGACCACCCGGGCGCGCCGCATTCGGCGGACCAAGGAGGAGCTGGAGGAAGGCCAGCGTCGGCCCTGCTGCTGGCCGGGGTGCAAGCACCGCGAGCGCACAGGAAAAGCTGCGCAATAGCTCGACGGGGTTTCCCGCCAAGAGCGCCGGGCACCCTCGAATCAGTGGCGGGATCAGGCTTTGACGAGCGTCAAGCGCGCAACGAGCAGCTGAAGGCGGCGCTCGCCGCTGGGGACCGGTACGAGCGCGAGGCAGCGCGGCTCAGGGATGCTGGATCTTTCGACACGGCGCTAGATGCGATCTACCGCGCACGGGAGGCCGACGCGCAGGCCGCTCGGCTTCTCACCGAGATGCCAAGTCCGGTGAGTAGAAACCGAAAGCACCTGCGCTAAGCAACGCGAGCTGGACTTTGCCCCTGGAACTGGACAGGATGATCAGATCAACGACTGGAGGAACCCATGGCGAAGGTGATCCACTGTCCGTGCGGCGCGGATGTCACGGGCGAGACGGACGATGAGCTCGTCGCCGCTGTCGAGCAGCACGTTCAGGAGAAGCACCCCGATCGCGTTGGCACGATGAGCCGCGAGGAAATCCTCGGCGCCGCAGAGGAGCAGTAGGTGGCGCGGACAAGATCCGCGCCACTGACGACAATCACTTCTCGAGGAGGCAACCGATGGCGGTAGAACGTGGTACCGGCGGCAACACAGGCGGGATTGGTCTGGGTGGCGTCCTCGTCATTGTCGGCATCGTCGTGATGTTCGTGTGGAGCTTCGTACTGGGGCTCATCATCACTCTGGTGGGCTTGATCGCCTTCGGCGGCTTCGCGAAGGGCAAGTGGTACTGAGCCCAGCTAAGCCGGCGACGTGACGCAGCCCGGGATCCAATCGCGGCCGCGGTTACCCGAAGGTCCCGGTCGGCCGCTCTAAGAGTTCACGGACCTCGGCGACGCTCATGGGGAAATACGGTGTCTGACGCACCCGCTCGTAGATCTGGCGATGCCCCCAGGTCCAAGGTTCGGTGCGCGAGACGCTCTCCCAGTCCGGGATGAGCTCGTGTTCTTCGAGAAGCGCCACGAGCCGGTCAAGTTCGCGATTGCAGCTCATCGCGCGCTACGCAGCCAGAGCCAGGGCCGGGACCAGGTCGGGGCTGGCCACGAGGGGCGGCAGCGGCTCCGACACGGGTGTCGTGTCGAAGTAGCGCCGCAGCAGCGGCCGATACGGGTTGGTCGGCAGCGCGGGGTTAGCCAGCGCGACACCGAGGGAGTACTTGCTGCACCCCGTCAGGGGGCGCGCGCCGAGCGCGAGCAGGAGCCGATCCACCGTACCGAGCTGTGACCCCGACTTGGTCTCGATCAGCACGTGGCCAGGGCGCATGCGATAGCGCTCGCCGCTTCCGGCCTCGCTGAAGGTGACGCCGAAATCGAGCGTCATGCGCTCCGGCTTGTGGGAGTGGATCAACGTCAGGCGCTGAAAAGATGTCTGCAGGGTCGGCACCATCCCCGCCGGCGCCGCAGAGCCGTACTCCTGGAGGAGCCCCCGCTTGAGAAACGCGCTCGCCTGGCTGGTGAGCGAGCCGTGCTGTGAGGCCGAAAGCGGGAGCCTGCTCTTCACGGTCTCTCCGCGCCTGCCCTTGAGCTTCAGGTCGAAGAAGCAGGCCGACTTCCCGTAGAGCCGCGTCCGGCACTTGAAGCGCTTACGCCGACCCTGCAGGTGATCCTTGTAGCTCGTCCGCTCGGGAGTGTCGAAGTAGACCGAGTCGTACTGCTGAAGCCGCTCGCCATCGATCTCGAGCGCCCGAAAATCGTCCCCGAGCTCCGAGAACAGCCGCTCGAGCGTCTCGTAATCGACGATGTACTTGCGATCCACGCGCATCTGGAGCGCGGCCCGGTCCTCGACCTCCTGCAGCGAAACGGCCTCGAACCCATCCACATGCCCCATCAGATCCCTGGTCATCGTGTCCTCCCGCTCATGTGCAACCCCTGTCATGAGCGCTGTATCGGACATTCGTCCAGAAACCTTTAGCGCGCTAAAGGCCTCAGTTCGTCAGGCCGCGGATCGGGCAGGGCCGCGCCGCAGCATCGCCTCGATGAGGCCCTCGTCGAGCTCGGCCGGCTCCGTGCTGGCAATGAAGTCCTCGAGCACGGAGACGAAGCGCCCGGGATCATGGTTGAAGGGGAAGTGCCCGGCACCTTCGAAGACCTCGAGCCGGCTGTGGGGCATCAAGACGTGGGCCTCCTGCCCGTGGGCCACGGGAATGATCCGGTCCTGTTCGCCCCATACGAGCAGGGTGGGGACGCTCTCAGAGAGATAGAGCCGGTCCCGCGCGTCAACCCGTTGCCCGGTGGGATCGATCACGGATCGGGCGGTGTGGAGGAAGGCGCGGCGGGCATGCGCATCGGCCAGCGAGTCGAGCCCCTCGGCGATCCCCTGGACGTCGGCGCTGCCTCGAATGCCGATCTTCGCCAGCGCGCGGTTGACCGCCCGGCCGGCCGACTGCGCGGCCGAGTTGAAGAGCAGCGGCATCACGAACTCCGCCCCGGGCAGGGTGGCTGCGCGCAGGACGATGTGGACCTCGTTTCCGAGCCCGCCGCTGTCCACCAGCACCAGCCTCTCGAGCCGCTCCGGGAACTGGTAGGCGAACTGCATCGCGATGCCCCCGCCGAGGGAGTGACCCACGACGGTGACGCGCTCGATGCCCAGTACGGCAAGCAGGTCCCTGATTCCGCTGGCGTACGCCCCCAGGGAGTAATCGCCGCGCGGCTTGGCCGAGCGCCCGTGGCCGAGGAGGTCCGGAGCGATCACGGTGTGGCGCTCCGCCAGGGCCGGCATCACCGAATGCCAGGTCCGCGAGCTCGAGGTGATTCCGTGGATCAGGAGCACCGCGGGTCCCTGGCCCATCCGGTGATAGGTCACGGGGTGGCCGTGCAGTTCCACGACCTCGGTCTCGAAGGGCGATCCCATAGGGGGCCTTAAGGGTGGCATGTCGGTCGCGACCTGAGCCGTGGGCTCAATCGGTCTCGAAGTGCGACTCGATCGGCATCGCGGCCGAAAGCAGCGGCGAGGCGACGTCCGGATCGTCCTGATCGCAGACGAAGAGGAAGTCGATGACGCGCGCATCCACCGAGGCGTAGACGCCCTCGACCTTCCACTTCTTGTCGATCGTTCGCAGCCGCTCGACGTGCCCGTCACCGTCGAGCATGCCCACCACCGAGCCGCGGATCTCACCGTCGGTCCCGTGCGGATCGGAGCCGGGCTCCGCCGATGCCGTGAAGACAACGAGCTCGTCAGCGAGCGGCGTGGCGTCGCTGAAGGTGAGCGGCACGCCGTCCAGCTCGCCGAGCTCGTAGGCGCGGGTGCGCATCTCCTCGCACGAGATCCGGCCGTCACCCTGCACGCCGTCGATGAAGTCGTCGAGCGGGACCTCGGCGACGATGTTGAGCCCCTGCTCGGTGTTGCCGCGGTGGAAGAGCCACAGCCGGTCGCCAAGCGCAGAGGCGCCCTCGATGTTCAGCTCGTGCGCGCTCTCGCGGAGCCGCTCGTAGAGCGGGGAGAGGTCGAGCTCGGTCGGCTTTCCCTCGAGCGATCCGTCTGCGGCGAGCCCCCAGACGAAGCCGCGCTGCCGCTGCGGGTTCGAGCCGGAGCCGAGGCCGAGCAAAGAGCCGAACGGCCGGCCGGTGAACGGAGGGAGCAGCGTCAGGGCCTCCAGGTCGGGCTTCTCTTTCTTGCGCTGGTCGTAATCGGCGCTCAGCTCCCCGTGGAGGACCGGACGGAGCGCGCCGGGCGCCTCAGATGAGAGGCGAAAGACTCCAAGCCCGAGCTCGTCGTCGCCGATCACGTAGACGAAGTCCCCCCGCCGGGCGACGCCACTCGCGGCGGAGATGTGCGCCGCGCGGCCAGGGCCGGGAGCCGCTTCGAGCTCGAGCTCGCGCAGCACGCTCAACGTGAGCGGCGGGAGCTCCTCGGGCGTGGCCGACCGGCGGTCCATTTCTCTTTGTCTACCCGCGCGCGGTAGCGTCTTCACATGACGGCAGCTGACGTCCTGGCGCCTCTAGCGGCGCGCATCGACGCCAAGGTCCCGGGAGGCCGTCCGCTCGGGGTTCGCTTCTGGGACGGCAGTGAACTGCGAGGGGCCGCCAGGCGCACCGATCCTCGTCGTCAACAGCCCGCGCGCCATTGCGCGCGTCATCCACGAGCGCTCCGAACTCGGGCTTCGGACGCGCGTGGGTCGCCGGCGAGCTCGACGTAGAGGGCGACCTCGGCGAGACGCTGAAGCTCACCGAGCGCTTCCGCGGCATCACGCTCGACGGCAAGGACCTGATCACGGCCCTGCAAGCCGCCCGGAAGCTCAACGCGCTCCCGCTCCGCGAGCCCGAGCCGCCGCAATCCGAGGTCCGCCTCCGCGGCCGCGTCCACTCGCTGCGCCGCGACAGGCAGGCGATCCAGCATCACTACGACGTCTCGAATCGCTTCTACGAACTGGTGCTCGGTCCGACGATGGTCTATTCGTGCGCTTACTTCGCCGCCCCGGACGAGTCTCTCGACACCGCGCAGGAGCGCAAGCTCGACGTCGTCTGCCGCAAGCTCAACCTGCATCCCCGTGAGCGCCTACTCGACGTCGGTTGTGGCTGGGGCTCACTCGTCATCCATGCCGCGACCCATTACGGCGTTCGCGCCGTCGGCGTGACGATCTCGCCAGCCCAGGCCGAACTCGCGCGCGCGCGCGTGCGCGAGGCGGGGCTCGAGGACGACATCGAGATCCGCCTAGCCGACTATCGGGACACGAGCGACGGCCCCTACGACAAGATCGCGAGCGTCGGGATGGTCGAGCACGTCGGCACGAAGCAGCTCCCGGCCTACTTCACCCACCTGCGCGAGCTGCTGAAGCCGGGCGGCGTGCTGCTGAACCACGGGATCGTCCGCCCGCGCGAGCAGAAGCGAAACCCCAAGTCCTTCGCCTGGCGGTTCGTCTTCCCCGACGGCGAGCTCCAGACGCTCTCGCGGATCCTGAGCGAGATGGAGAAGGCGGGCCTCGAGCCGCGCGACACCGAATCGCTCAGGGAGCACTACGCGCTGACGCTCAAGCGCTGGTACGCGAACCAGCTCGAGCACCAGGAGGAGGCCGCGAAGGAGGCCGGCGAGGAGCGCGAACGCATCTGGCGGCTGCACAACATCGGCGCCGCGCTCGGCTTCGAGCGCGGCGACCTGTCGGTGCACCAGGTCGTCGCCGTCGCACCGGGCTCGACCCACGGCCTGCCGCTGCAGCGGCGCGGGGCCGCAAGAACGAGCCACGCGCGTCGTTGACAGGTCCATGCGCATCCACGTCGTGCTCGGTCTCACGCTCGCCCTCGCCCTGTCGGCCCCGGCCTCGGCCCAGCTAGCGCCGGTCCCGTTCCCTAACGAGGACTGCTACGCGCCCGCGGGCAACCCCGAGCCCGGCACCCCCGAATGGGACGAGCGCGACCGCCGCAACATGCTCTGCGCGGGCCTGCGCAACCGCGACCAGCTCGCGAGCCCCGCCTACGGCTACCAGCACCACATCTCGTTCCCGGGCCTCCACCTCGAGGCGCTCGCCGAGCAGGCGCAGGACCCGACGAACCCGCGCGGCGGCATCACCACGCTCGTCCCGGGCTCGCGCGCCGCCGACCCGTTCCGCACGATCGCGCGCTGGCAGGAGCTGACCGGCGGCAAGGTCACGCGCGTCACGTTCCCGGCGCAGAACGGCGCGACGCTGCGCGGCTACGTCTTCGAGCCGCCGCCGGACGTGGCCAAGCCGGACACCGGCTACCCCGGCGTCGTCATCACCGACGGCTCGGTCCAGGGCTACCAGCACCTCTACTTCTGGGCCGCCCAGGACCTCGCCTCGAACGGCTACGTCGCGATGACCTACGACGTCCAGGGCCAGGGCGACTCGGACCTCGCCGGCGACGACTGCCCGGGCGAGTGCACCGGCGTGCCGTTCCAGCAGAGCTACAACTTCCACCAGGGCGCCGAGGACTCGCTCAGCTTCTTCCTCTCCGACGAGAACCCGGCGCGCGCGAACATCGACGCCGACCGCGTCGGCCTTGCCGGCCACTCGCTCGGCGCGAGCGCCGTCAGCCAGGTCGGGCAGTGCGACACGCGCGTGAAGGCGATCGTCGCCTGGGACAACCTGCGCGCGCCCGAGGACTGCGAGGGCATCACGGTCCCGGCGGAGCACCTGAGCAGCTCGGTCACGCGCACGCCCGCGATCGGGATCTCGAACGACTACGGCTTCTGGATGGAGCCGACGAGCGAGGCGCCCGACCCGCTGGCGAAGCAGGGCGGCTACGGGACGCTCGCCGCGGCCGGAGTGGACACCCAGGAGGTCGTCCTCCGCGGCGCGACCCACCTCGAGTACACCTACATCCCGGTCCTGCTGCCGGCGAGCCGGCTGGGCGAGCGGTTCGCGTCGCACTACACGGTCGCCTGGTTCGACCGCTACCTGAAGGGCGACCCGGCCGCGTTCGACCGCCTGACGACGACCCAGTTCGACGGCGGCGCGGACTCGACCTCGATCGGCGCCGGCGACTTCAGCCAGGACGCCGCGCTGGCGAACCCGGCCGACCTGACCGCGGGCAACGTCCCGTACAAGATCGAGGGGATGCCGGTCGCGAACGCGCTGTCGTTCTACTACGGCTCGGCGTACTCGCTGACCGACCCGGCGACGGGCGAGAACGCGGCGTGCGCCGACATGGCCGCCGGCTGCTAGGCCGTCGGCACGTACTCGACGCTGACCTCGACCAGGTCGGTGCGCGTCCGGAAGGGTGCGCCGCGCGTGCCCTCAACGCGTACGCGAACCCTGCCCTTCGCTGAGACGTATCTGCGCGCCCGCGCCGACCGTGACCAGTCGAAGCTGCGGTCGCGGCGGCCCGTGTGCTCGAAGATCCGAACCCAGCGCCGTGTGCGGAAGTTGAAGAGCTGCACGGCGGTCGCCGCGTTGCCCGCGTTCGTGCCGCCGTCGTAGGAGACCGTCAGGCTTTGCAGCGCCTCACGCGCAGCGGTGCCGATCGGGACGAGCACGCTGGAACGCGGAGACGTATGCGCCCGAGCGCATCCTCGCCGCGCGTACCTCGAGCCGGCGGCGGTCGTCCACGTACAGCCGCCGCTTGCCGCGACGCCCGCGGTGGATCCTGCCGGAGGTGATCTCGTAGCCCCCCGGGCGGAAGAACGGGGTGGTGTCCACCTTGAACGTCCGGATGGCCGGCGACGAGTCGGTGTTGCCGAGCGCGTCCGCCGCCCGCGTCCGGAACCGGTGCCGGCCCTCGGCGAGGCCGTCATAGCCCATGCGGCGAGCTGCAGCTCGCCCATGCCGCGCCGTCGAGCCTGCACTCGAACGTCGCGCCGGCCTCGGACGCCCCGAACGAGAAGCTCGCGCTGGTCGCGCTGGTCGCCGCGCCGGGGCCCAGGCTGATCGAGGTGTTCGGCGCGGTCGCGTCGACCGTGAACGAATGCGTCGCCGGCGTCGGGTCGGCGTTGTCGCTCGCGTCGCGCGCGTAGACGAAGAACGTGTAGTCGCCGTCGGCCAGACCCGAGTAGGAGTGTGGCGAGCTGCAGCCGGTCTCGTCGCCGTCCCCACGCCCCGGGCCGTCGAGCCTGCACCTGAAGCGCGAGCGGAACTCGGACGCGGCGAACGAGAAGTCTGCGCTCCGCTCCGCGGTCAGCCCCTCGGGCCCGGTGCTGAGTGAGGTGTCGGGTGGCTGCGCGTCGGGGTGGCAGCCGGCGGACCCGGAGTCGACCGTCGCGCTTGCGTCGCTTACGAAGCTCCAGTCGTAGCCATTCGCCTTCAAGACGAGCTTGATCACGCCGAAGTGCGTGCTGTCGCCAAACTCGCTGTTCGGCTGGATCTCGGCGACAGGTTGCAGGCTGCTGCCGCCCGTCCCGACCACGAACTCGCGCAGGCCATACTGCGAGTCCGCGTTCCCGAAGGGGTCCTGGGGCGCGAACCGCTCGTAGCGGTGGGCATGGGCGGTCAGTACCAGGTCGGCACCGGAGTCGTAGAGCGCCTGCCACAGGGCTGTCGTGTTCCACGGCGTGTCCGCGTAGCTGCCCTCCGGCCCCGAGTTGAACAGCGGGTGGTGCCAGTAGGCGAGCGTGCACGAGGCGTCCGAGTTCGCCGCAAGATCCGCGCGCAGCCACTGCTCCTGCTCGGAACCCGCGCCGCAGCCGCCGGCCTCCGGACACATCGAGTTGAGCGCGATCAGATGCCAGTCGCCGACGTCGAAGCTGTACCAGCCCTTGCCGCGCTCGCCCGCCGGCCCGCTCGCGATCCCGACGCCGTTGAAGTAGTCCCAGTAGCCGCTCCCGCCGCTGGCGAAGTGGTACTCGTGGTTGCCGATCACTGGCCGCGTGATCGACTTGACCCGTCCCCAGCTCGGGTCGTAGGAGCCCTGGAACTGCTCCAGCGTGCCGTCCTGGTACTGCGTGTCTCCCAGCGGCAGGACGGCCGCGAGACCGGCGCCCACGAGGAGGTCGGAGGTGTAGCGCTGCCGGCAGCGGTCGGCCTCGCCGTCGCCGTTGTTGAAGCTCGCGCCCTGCGGGTCGCAGGCGATGTCGCCGGCTGCGGCGATCACCGGATCTTGCGCGATGCGCGGGCGCGGCGGCGGCGAGTAGGCAAGCCACGCCGGCTGCGAACAAGGCCAGAATGCGAGATCTCGGCACTCCGGCCGAGTCTAGGAGCGTCTAGCGCCTCACCTTGAACGCGCCGCGCATCCACGGGTGGATGCGGCAGAAGTAGGCGTGGCGGCCGGGCTCCAGGTCCTTCGGGGTCTCCGACACAGGCGACATCTGGCCCTTGTCGATCGGGTCATAGCCCATCGTGCCCGAGTCCCAGCGCCCGTCCGCGAGCGGGTAGTTCCCCACGTACTCGCCGTTGCACGGCCACCGACAGGTCGTGACCGTGTGACGGATGAACGCGCTCTGGTCGGCGTTGAAGAAGGTGAGCGTCTCGCCGCGGTCGATCACCGGCATCTGCGGCTCGCTCGCAGCCCGGTCGCCCGGCGTGTAGACGAAGTTCGCGATCGTCACCCGGTTGGTCTCGACCTCCGCCCACTTGGTCTTGTCCTCCTCCTCGCACGGCGGACCGCCCCAGCGCTTGCCGCAGAAGTGGTCGGCGCGGCCGCGCCACGGCCGGTTGAGCACGCCGTCGACCGGGTTCCAGTCATCGGTGTTGATCACCTTCGCGTCGCAGCCCTTCCACGGCTGCTGCTCGCGGTCGATGTACATCCCGAGGTGCGTCATCACCGCGTACCAGGCGTGCTTCTTGTTCTCGTAGGTCCCTGAGATGCGGATCCGGTCGCCCTTGTGCAGCGGAGCGCGCCAGCCGGGGTGGCTCACCTCCATCTGGAAGTCCTCCGACAGCGGCGCGTTGCGATTGCGGGCGTCCGAGTTGAGGAGCAGCGTGCCGCCGTAGCCGCGGCCGTCGTCGGTGCAAGGACTCTGCTCGCTGCCGTAGTTCTCGACCACGAGCCGCAGCCCGCCGGGGTGGAGGTGTCCGCCGACGCCGACGATCACGCCGTCGTACGGCGCCTCCCACTCGACGAACTTGTTGCTCGAGCCCTCGATCGCGTCGCGCGGGCTGCCGTAGGTCTGCCGCCCCTCGCCCTCCGTCGCGTACTCGAACTTGCCGTCGCCGTTGGGCTGGCGCGGCACGTCGTAGGTGCGACCGAACAGCGCGCCCTCGACGTCGCGGTGCGGCCGGCCGGTCTTCTGCTCGAGCTGCTCTGCGGTCCCGTGGCGGAAGGCAACGTCGAGCACGATGTAGACGTTGAGCGGCTGGATGCCCTTGTTGTGGAGCATGTAGACCACGGGCTGCGGCTTGCCGGCGGGGATGTACTGGCCGTAGACGGGGCCGTCGGGATCGGCGGCGCTGCGTGGCCGGAAGTCGGCCATCGTCTCCTCGTCGCCGTTGCCGAAGATCCACTCGGCGTTGCCGCCGAAGTAGTCGTCGCCGGGGTTGTTCGCGCCCGGCTCGCCTTCGAACCAGTGCGCGTGGTGGATGTGCGCCTCCTGGTGCATCGGCTCGGACAGGTCGCCGACGCGGCGCATGCTCGGGTCGATCTTCATCATGAAGCCGTTGCGCGTCGGCAGCTCGAGGTCGACGCGGTTCAGGTCCTGTCCCGGCGGGACGGTGTAGGGGCCGAAGTAGAAGCTGAGCTCCTCCGTCGTGCCGGGCTCCTTCGGCACGAACCGGTCGCCGCGGCGCGCGAGGCCCTTGACCAGGCCGCCCCCCTGGCCGGGGCGGTGGTCGCGCATCTCGCTGTGCTCGTGGCCGTCATCGCCCGAGCCGCCGCCGTGCTTGTGCTTGCCCTTGCCCTTCTTCTTCTCCTCCTGCTTCGGCTTGCCGTGGCCGTCGCGCGGGTACCCGTGGCGTTGCCGGCGGTTCGCGCGCGAGTCCCGCTCCTCCTTGCCGCTTCGCTCCGGGTGCGCGTCGCCGTCGCCCGCGCCCTCCTCGTGGCCGCCGCCCGCGAAGCCCGACGCGGCGTCCTTGCGCGGGCGGTAGGAGACGATCCAGCCGGTCCCTCCCTCGATCCCGACCGAGGCGAACACCGAGCCGCCGGCGATCGCGACGCCTGCCCACGTCGGCGATCCGAGCGGGATGCGCGCGAGCAGCGCGCTCGTCTTCGCGTCGCGCGCCGTGAGGTGGCCGTTCATGTCGGTGCCGTAGACGACGCCGTTCGCGACCGAGACCGGGTTGAAGCGCGCCGGGCCGCCGTCGCTCGAGACCCAGTTGAACGATCCCTCGTTGTTGAGCGCCCAGATCTCGCCGCCGGGCGTGTCCGGGCCGTACACCGCCTGGCCGTCCCACGCGGTCGAGCCGATGATCCCGCCCACCTGCGCGCCCGGGCCGGTGAGGGTCGACCAGACGGGCTCCATCGTCTTGCGGTCGAGCGCCCAGTAGGTGCCCGACTTCTGCCCCTCGCCGACGAGCTTCTGGCCGTCGGGTCCCTTGATCAGGTTGGGTGAGGCGCCGAAGTCGTAGTCGGGCCCCTCGGCGATGTTCTCGGTGCCGTTCCAGACGTCGTCGGGGGTCGCCTGGAAGTGCTTCAGCATCTTGCCGGTGCGGGCGTCCAGCTTCACCATCGCGTCCGTCGTCTTGGCCGCGGGGGCGTGGTAGGCGTTGCCGGTGCCGACGTACATGTGCCCCGTCTTGCGGTCGATCGCCGGCGTGTTCCACACCGAGCCGCCGTCGTGCTTCTTCGGGACCATGAACGTCTTCCAGCGCCGCTTGCCCGTGCGCGCGTCGAGCGCGACCACCGAGCCGCGGACGCTCACCTCGGGATCGCCCGTCTCGCCGAAGAGCGCGGAGATCCCGATGTAGACCGTCTTCTGCCAGGCGACCGGCGCGCCGTAGGTGTCCGAGTCCTTCTGGCGATCGAGCGTCTGCTTCCACAGGAGCTTGCCGTTGTCGAGGTCGAGCGCTGCCAGCTGCGGCTTGTGCGGCTTGGCGACCGGCACGAAGACGCGGCCGCCCGCGACCGCGACGGAGTTGTTGATCGGCTCGTCACCGAGCTTCTTCTGCCAGCGCAGCTCGCCGGTGGCGCCGTCGAGCGCGTATACGCGGCCGGTGTTCGATCCCGCTATCACCAGCCCGCGCGCGATTACCGGCGTGCCGGTGAAGTCGCCGTCGCGCGAGTAGAAGCTCCAGGCCGGCCCAAGCAGCGGCGCCTCCTCGACGGATGGGCCGTTCTTCCCGCCGTCGCGCGAGTTCGAGAGGTCCTTCCCGTAGAAGCGCCAGTCGCCCTTGCCGAGCGGCTCCTGGTCGGCTTGCGGCCACAGGTCCATCGGGTCCGGCGCCGCGTTGACTGCGCCGAGCGGCGTGTTCGCGCCGTCGAGCGTGAGGTCGCCCGCGGCGGGTGCGCCCGGCGAGGCGCCGGCCGCCGATACCTGGACCACTCCGCGCATCCATGAGTGGAGCGAGCAGTGGAAGGGGAACGTGCCTTCGTCGAGCTTCTCGACGCCCTCGACCGGCGCCTTCTCGCCGCCGGGGATCACCTTGCTCTTGAACTCGCCGTCGTCGGACGCGATGTCGTGGCGGCCGAGCTGGTCGAGGTTGTTGAAGATCAGCTTGTCGCCCTTGCCGACCGGGACCACGGGCGTCAGGTAGTTCATCGCGGCCGCGTACGCCTGCTGTTCGGCGGCCGATGCGCTCGTGGGGGCGAGGTTAAGCGCCATCACCGCGCACGCTCCCGCCAGCACGGCTCCTATCCCCTTGCCCATGGATGGCCAGTTTCCGGCGCGCTGGTACTCAAACGTTTTCGACGGTTGACCATCGCCTGACGCGCGGGCGAGAATCGCTTCATGAACGACTCGCGCTACCGCCACAAACTCCCCCAGCTCGACGGCAGCTTCTTCCTCACCGACGGCGGCCTCGAGACGACGCTGATCTTCCACGACAGGCTCGACCTGCCGCAGTTCGCGGCGTTCGACCTGCTGAAGGACGACGAAGGGACCGAGGCGCTCCGGCGCTACTTCCGCCGCTACGCGAAGCTCGCCGCCGACAACGGCACCGGCTTCGTGCTCGAGTCGCCCACCTGGCGGGCCAGCCCGCGCTGGGCGAAGGAGATCGGCTACTCCGACGAGGAGCTCGAGCGGCTGAATCGCAAGGCGATCGGCCTGATGGAGGAGATCCGCGAGGAGTTCGAGACCGACACGCCGTTCGTGATCAGCGGCAACATCGGTCCCCAGGACGACGGCTACAACCCGCAGACGCTGCTGTCGGACGAGGAGGCGGAGGAGTACCACTCGACCCAGATCAACCTCTTCGCCGACACCGCCGCCGACATGGTCACCGTGATGACCATGACGTACGCCGACGAGGCGATCGGCATCGCGCGCGCGGCGAAGAACGCCGGGATGCCGTCGGTGATCGCGTTCACGGTCGAGACCGACGGGAAGCTCCCGAACGGCCAGGCGCTCGGCGACGCGATCGACGCCGTCGAGGCGGCGACCGACGGAAGCCCCGCCTACTACATGATCAACTGCGCGCACCCGACGCACTTCGAGGACGTCCTCGAGGGCCCATGGCGCGAGCGGGTCCAGGGGCTACGTGCGAACGCGTCGACGCGCAGCCACGCCGAGCTCGACGAGGCCGAGGACCTCGACGACGGCGATCCCGAGGACCTCGCCGCGCGCTACTCGGGGCTGCGCGACAAGCTTCCGGCCCTTAACGTGGTGGGGGGATGCTGCGGCACCGACGAACGGCACGTCACCGAGATCTGCTCGGCCTGGCTGTCGCCGTCGCCGCACTAGCAGCGCCCGCACACGCAGCCGAGAACCCGCGCCCCGCCACCGTCCCGGCAGTCCGCGACTGGGACGGCGGCAGTGGAGCCTTCCGCCTGCGCGACGATGCGCGCGTCGTCGGTCCCAAGCGCGAAGCGCGCACGCTCGCGCGTGCGCTCAGGATCACCGCGGCCCCGAAGGCGAAGCCGCGCCGCGGCGACATCGTGCTCGCGATCGGTCGCGGCAGGGGTCGAGGAGGGCTACGTGCTCAGGATCGGACGCCGGCTGAGGATCACCGCGCGGACCGCGACCGGCCTCTTCTACGGCGGGCGGACGCTGCTGCAACTCCTCGAAGACGGCAGCGCGCCGAAGGGCCGGGCGAAGGACTGGCCCCGCTACGCCGAGCGCGGCTTGATGATCGACAACGGCCGCCAGTTCTTCTCGCGCGCGTGGCTGACGGAGAGGATCAAGGAGCTGGCGGGACTCAAGCTCAACCTGCTCCACCTGCACTTCTCGGACAACCAGGGCTTCCGGCTCGAGTCGGAGACGCACCCCGAGATCGTCAGCGACCCGCACCTGACGAAGGCGGACATGCGCAAGCTGCTGCGGGTCGCACGCCGCCACCACGTGACGATCGTGCCCGAGCTCGACGCGCCCGGCCACCTGCAGGCGGCGCTCACGCCGCACCCGGAGCTCCAGCTCGAGAACGCGGCGGGCCAGAAGCAGCCCGACAAGCTCGACGTCACGCTGCCCGAGGCGCGCCAGTTCATCGCCGATCTGCTCGGCGAGTACCTGCCGCTGTTCCCCGGGCCGTGGTGGCACACGGGTGCCGACGAGTACCTCGGCATCGTCTCGACCGAGCAGGACTACGAGCTCTACCCGCAGCTCGAGGCGTACGCGGACGCGAAGTACGGCGACTCGGCGAACGGCAAGGACGCGGTGCTCGACTTCGTCAACTTCGTCGCCGAGATCGTGAAGCGCGCCGACAAGCGGCTGCGCGTCTGGTCGGACGGGATCGAGGGCGGCAGCGCGGTGACACTCGACCCCGACGCGGCCGTCGAGTGGTGGGAGAACCGCAACTCGCCCGCGCCCGAGGACCTGATGAGCGCCGGCCATCCTGTCCAGAACGCCGGTTGGTGGCCGCTCTACTACGTCACCGGTGGCCCGCTGATGAGCCTGCGGGCGACCGAACAGGAGATGTACGAGGACTGGAACCCGTACGTCTTCGAGGGCCCGTGGTCGACACGCTGGGCGAGCGGCGACCCGGGCGGCGCCCGGTTCGAGGTGCCTCAGGACGCGCCGCGCCAGCTGGGCGCGCAGCTGAACGTCTGGAACGACGACCCCGGCAACATGTCCCAGGAGGAGATCGCGGAAGGGATCGCGCCGCGGCTGCGGATTCTGGCCCAGAAGACGTGGGGATCGCCGCAGATCACGGACGACTACGAGGAATTCACACGGCGCACGGGCCCGTAGGGGCTAAGCTTCGCCGCATAGGGCCGGTTCAATCACCGGCAAAGCAGTGCAGACGTGTTCGCAGTCGTTGCTCTTTCCAAGCTTCCTCCGCGGTACGTGGCACAGACCATCGGAGGAATCCATGGGACAGGGAACTGTCAAGTTCTTCAGTGACGACAAGGGCTTCGGCTTCATCACGCCGGACGAGGGTGGTAAGGACCTCTTCGTCCATCACAGCGCGATCGTCGGCGACGGCTACCGCTCGCTTCAGGAGAACGCGAA
This sequence comes from uncultured Thermoleophilaceae bacterium, assembly GCA_963846865.1. Classification (GTDB taxonomy): domain Bacteria; phylum Actinomycetota; class Thermoleophilia; order Solirubrobacterales; family Thermoleophilaceae; genus DASPHG01. The sequence goes on from CAWJXU010000012.1 coordinate 188,911, forward strand.
GGTGTCGTATGACGAAGAGGCCGACGCAAAGGGCCCGCGGGCCGTCAACGTGCAGGTCATCTAAGACCTGCTCCGTCGAGCTTTGAGAGGGCCCGCTTCGGCGGGCCCTCTCTCGTTCTAGCCTCCGCGCCATGAGCTGGCGCGACGGGGTCGTCTACCAGATCTACCCGCGGTCGTTCTGCGACTCGAACGGCGACGGGGTCGGCGACCTGCCGGGCATCCGGTCGAAGCTCGACCACCTCGAGCACCTCGGGGTGGACGCGGTCTGGCTGTCGCCGATCTTCCCGTCGCCGATGGCCGACTACGGCTACGACGTCGCCGACTACAAGGGCGTCGACCCGGTCTTCGGCTCGCTCGACGACTTCGACGCACTCATCGCGGACCTCCACGCGCGCGACATCCGCCTGCTGCTCGACTTCGTGCCCTGCCACACGTCGATCGAGCACCCGTGGTTCACCGAGCACCCCGACTGGTACATCTGGGCCGACGGGCGCGACGGCGGGCCGCCCAATAACTGGGTGGCCGCGTTCGGCGGCCCGGCGTGGACCTACGACGAACGCCGCGGGCAGTGGTATCTCCACTCGTTCTATCCCGAGCAGCCCGACCTCGACTGGCGCAACCCGGAGGTGGTCGAGGCGATGCAGGACGTGCTCCGCTTCTGGACGGACCGCGGCGTCGACGGCTTCCGGATCGACGCGATCGACCGGTTGATGAAGGACCCCGAGCTGCGCGACGACCCGCCGGCCACGCGACCGTTCCCCTTCCCGCTCCATACGGAGTCGGCGAAGCTCGAGGCCCGCTACTCCCGAAACGGCCCGGGCACGGGCGAGGCGCTGGCGAAGATCCGCGCGGCCGTCGGGCCCGATTCGTTTCTGGTGGGCGAGATATTCCTGCCGAGTGACCAGGTCGGCCCTTACCTCGAGCATCTCGACCGCTTCTTCGTTTTCGAGTTGCTCTTCAATCCGATGGACTCGAATGCCATCGAGGTCGCGCGGAGGCACGGAACCGGGCCGGCGTGGGTCATGTCGAATCACGACTTCGGCTGGCTCGCATCACGCGTTGGGCCCGAGCACGCGGAGGAGGCGCTCGAGCTCCTGCTGAGCCTGCCTGGAACCGTCTTCCTCTACCAGGGCGACGAGTTCGGGATGCAGAACGGGCCCGACACCGGCGGCGACCGCCACGGCCGTGACCCCTACCGGACGCCGCTCGAATGGAAGAGCACGGGAATGGTCGAGAAGACCAGGCGTCTGATCGCGCAGCGGCACGAGCTCATGTGTCGAAAGTGACGCAACCGGTAATCACACAACCGGGATGGAGAGGAGACGTACAGCCGCCACGATGGCGGCGAGCCTGCTAGCGACGCTCGCGCTCGCAGGCTGCGGTTTCGAGGAGGACAAGGGCAGCGGCAGCGGCACGAAGCTGACCTTCTACGCCTTCAACGAGCCGGGTGGTGCGTTCGAGAAGGCGCTTGAAACGCTGCAGCAAGGAGTCGAACGGCCGCTACTACCTCGAGTACAACCGCCTCCCCACGGACGCCGACCAGCAGCGCGAGCTCGTCGCGCGCCGGCTCGCGGCGGAGGACTCGGACATCGACATCATCGGGATGGACGTGATCTGGACCGCCGAGTTCGCCGAGGCGGGCTGGATCAAGCCGTGGGAGGGGGCGCGCGCCGACCGCGCGCGTGAGGGCAAGCTCGATGGTCCGCTGCGCACCGCCGAGTACCAGGACCAGCTCTGGGCCGCGCCATTCACCACGAACACGCAGCTCCTCTGGTACCGCAAGGACCGCGTCAAGGAGCTGCCCTGAGAACTACACCTGGGACGACATCATCGACATCGCGGCCGAGAACGGGACCGGGATCGAGGTCCAGGGGGCGCGCTACGAGGGCTACACGGTCTGGATCAACTCGCTGATCGCTTCCGCGGGCGGGTCGCTCGTCGACCAGAACGGCGACGTGAAGGTCGACGATTCCGCCGCACGCGCGGCCGAGATCGTCAAGCGCCTCGCCGACGAGGCGCCGCCGGAGGGTATGTCCAACAACAAGGAGGACCAGGCGCGGCTCGGCTTCGAGACGGGCCGCTCGGACTTCGAGGTCAACTACACGTTCGTCTGGGCGAGTGCGGCCGAGGCAGGCGACGACTTCCAGAAGAACATGGGTTACGCGCGCTATCCGCGCGTCGACAAGGACACGCCGAGCAAGGTCACGCTCGGCGGGATCAACCTCGGCATCGGTGCGTACTCGAAGAACCCCGAGCTCGCGTTCGAGGCGGCCGAGTGCATCGCGCAGCCCGAGAACCAGATCGTCACGGCCGAGCTGGGCGGCCTCGCGCCCACCACCGAGTCGCTGTACGACGACCCGAAGGTGAAGAAGGCGTTCCCGTTCGGCGACCTGATGCGCCAGTCGCTCGACGAGGGCGTCCCACGTCCGGTCAACCCGGCGTACTCGGACATCTCGCTCGCGATCCAGAAGACGTTCCATCCGCCTGACGGGATCGACCCCGACTCGGTCGTAGAGGAGCTCGAGGACAAGCTCGACAAGGCTGCCGAAGGGAAGATCTTCTGATGGCCGCTCCTACCGCCAGGGCGAAGGAGGAGCGCAACCTCGCCTGGATGCTGTGCGCGCCGGCGGTCACCGTGATGCTGCTGGTGACCGGGTATCCGATCGGCTACGCGTTCTACCTGTCGCTCCAGAAGTTCGACCTGCGCTTTCCCGACGACAAGGAGTTCGTCGGGCTCGCGAACTACGCGGACGTCCTTACGTCGAGCACTTGGTGGTCGGCCGTCTTCAACACACTCGTAGTCACGATCTCGTCGGTCACGCTCGAGCTGGTGCTCGGGATGCTGATCGCGCTCGTCATGCACCGCGCGATCTTCGGCCGTGGTCCGGTCCGGGCCGCGGTCCTGATCCCGTACGGGATTGTCACCGTGGTCGCGGCTTTCGCGTGGCGCTACGCGTTCGACCCGGCGACCGGGTTCGTCCAGGAGCTGCCGCTGGTATCGGACGACGCCAATCCGCTCGGTGAGCGAAGCGGATCGTTCCTCGTGATCGTCATGACCGAGGTGTGGAAGACCACGCCGTTCATGGCGCTGCTCCTGCTCGCCGGGCTCGCGCTGGTGCCCGACGAGCTGCACGAGGCGGCGAAGGTGGACGGCGCCGGCCCGTTCCAGCGCTTCTTCCGGATCACGGTGCCCCTGATGAAGCCGGCGATCCTCGTGGCGCTGCTCTTCCGGACGCTCGACGCGTTCCGCGTCTTCGACACGATCTTCATCCAGACGAGGGGAGCGAACGACACCGAATCGGTGTCGATCCTGGGCTACAACATCCTGATCAACCGGGTGAACCTCGGCCTTGGGTCGGCCGTATCGGTGCTCATCTTCATCGCGGTAATCCTGATCGCGGTCCTGTTCGTGAAGGGCTTCGGCGCGTCGACCGCGCAGCAGAGGGGGGAGACGTAGGTGGATACGACCGCCCGCGAGAAGGTCCTCTGGTCGATCGCGATCCTGATGGTGCTCCTGTACGCGCTGATTCCGGTGATGTGGATCACGTCGCTGTCGTTCAAGCCCACCGCCGACATCGGGGATCGCAAGTTCATCCCCGAGACGTTCACGCTCGACAACTACGACCAGATCTTCTCGACGAACCTCTTCAACGCGGCGCTCGTCAACTCGATCGGGATCGCCGCGATCTCGACGCTGATAGCGATCGTGCTCGCGTCGATGGCGGCGTATGCATTGGCGCGGCTCGACTTCGCGGGGAAGGCAGTGATCCTCTCGGGCGCGCTGGCGGTCGCAATGTTCCCGGCGATCTCGATCGTCGGGCCGCTGTTCGACATGTGGCGCTCGTTCGGCCTGTTCGACACGTGGCTCGGACTGATCATTCCCTACCTCACGTTCACCCTCCCGCTGGCGATCTACACGCTGTCGGCGTTCTTCCGCGAGATCCCGTGGGAGCTCGAGCAGGCCGCGCGCGTCGACGGCGCGACCCCGTTCCAGGCGTTCCGGAAGGTGATCGTGCCGCTGGCCGCGCCGGGCGTCTTCACCAGCGCGATCCTCGTCTTCATCTTCGCCTGGAACGACTTCATCTTCGCGAACACGCTCACATCTACCGAGGCGGCGCGAACCGTGCCCGCGGCGCTCGCGTTCTTCACGGGCGGCTCGCAGTTCGAGGACCCGACCGGCGCGATTTCCGCGGCCGCGGTCGTGGTCACGATTCCGATCATCATCATGGTCCTGCTCTTCCAGCGGCGGATCGTCGCCGGACTGACAGCTGGGGCCGTCAAGGGCTAGGAGGAGAGCGAATGGCCGAGATCAAGCTCGAGGGCGTCACGAAGCGCTATCCGGACGGTTTCGAGGCCGTCAAGGGCATCGATCTGGACGTCCAGGACGGCGAGTTCATGATCCTCGTCGGTCCGTCGGGCTGCGGGAAGTCGACCGCTCTGCGAATGATCGCCGGCCTCGAGGACATCACGGACGGCCGGCTCAAGATCGGCGACGACGTCGTGAACGAAATCGCGCCGAAGGATCGCGACATCTCGATGGTGTTCCAGAACTACGCGCTCTACCCGCACATGTCGGTGCGGGACAACATGGCGTTCCCGCTCAAGCTCCGGAAGATGGAGAAGGACGAGATCGACAAGCGCGTGAACGAGGCGGCGAAGGTGCTCGATCTCGAGCCACACCTCGACCGCAAGCCCTCCCAGCTCTCAGGCGGCCAGCGCCAGCGCGTTGCGATGGGGCGCGCAATCGTCCGTGACCCGAAGGTGTACCTGATGGACGAGCCGCTTTCGAACCTCGACGCGAAGTTGCGCGTCCAGATGCGCACCGAGGTCGCTCGGCTGCAGCAGCGGATGGGCACGACGACCGTCTACGTCACGCACGACCAGACCGAGGCGATGACGCTCGGCGACCGGGTCGCCGTCATGCGCGCGGGCGAGATCCAGCAGGTCGACACGCCGATGGAGCTCTACAACAAGCCGAAGAACCTCTTCGTTGCGGGCTTCATCGGGTCGCCCGCGATGAACTTCATGCCGGCGACCGCCGAGGGCGGCAGGTTGAAGCTGCCGATCGGGGAGGTGGACATCCCGGAGGGCGCCGACGCGAAGGGCGATGTGATCGCGGGCATCCGGCCCGAGCACTTCGAGGACGCGAAGCTGGTGGACGAGGACGCGCGCGGCCGCGGTACGACCTTCAAGGCGAAGATCGACGTGCTCGAGTCGATGGGCTCCGAGCTGTACGCGCACTTCAACATCGAGGGGCACGGTGGCGTCCAGTCGAAGGAGCTCGAGGAGCTCGCCCAGGATGCGGGCGCGGCCGACCTGCCTTCAGGCGAGGAGGGGCAGGTCACGGCACGGCTGTCGGCCGAGTCGGGCGCGAAGGAGGGCGAGGAGGTCGAGCTCTGGATCGACGTCCCGCACATCCAGCTGTTCGACCCGAGCGACGGCCGCTCGCTGCGCTCGGGCTAGCGGCCGAGCTCGCGCCGCAGCCGCTCGATCACTTCCTCGTCCCAGGCATGCGTGCGCAGCAGCATGTAGCGCAGGCCTGAGATCTTCATGTAGGCCTCGGTCTCCGAGAGCTTGCCGATCAGATCCGCCTCGCGCAGCAACCCGACGACCGGGACGTACTCGTCCCGGAACCAGCGTCGCGCGACCTCGGGCCGGTCTAGGGGCTCACGCAACTCCTGAATCAGGCGGAAGCCCCACGCCTCCACCTGCTCGGCGAGCATCGCGAACCGCTCCTCGTCCGCGAGCCTGATCCGCTCGCGCGCGTCGGCCGGCAGCGGGACGCGCTCGAAGAAGAGCCGTGCATGGCTCTTAAGGGGCAGGTCGCGCAGCGTGATCGTCCGCTCCGCACCGAGCTCGGTCAGCACCTCTGTGACGTAGGCGTCGATATCGGGCAGGCCCTGCGCCCGCGCAATCGACACGCGATGGTGGCCGTCCTTCACGAAGTGGACCTCGCCGATCCGGTAGACGTCGATCGGCGGGAAGGACTCGCCTCGCCGGGCCGCGGTCGCCATGCGCTCCCAGCGCTTGCGGGTCCGGCGAGAGGTGGGGCGGAAGCGGCGGTCGAAGTCGCGCGTGCGGTCCACGGAGCCGACGATCGAGTCCAGGGTGATGGTTTGCAGACCGAGCCGCCGCTCGCCACGGTAGCCGAGCGCCTCCACGACCTCCTCGTAGGGGAGGATCAGGTTGAAGTCCGCGGGCTCGCGGCGGAGCCGTGCCGTCAGCCGGTCGAGCGTGCTTCGCCTACGCGCGCGTGCGTAGTCGGTCTGCGCATCGAGCGGGGGCGAGCCCGTGTCACGAAAGGCCGGGGTCACAAAACCGAAAATAGCTGCTACTTTCGGAACTGTAAGGCCAGGACATCCTGGCGAAGCAGTGCAGACGTGTTCGCAGTCGTTGCTCTTTTGAAGCTTCCTCCGCGGTACGTGGCACGAAAGACCATCGGAGGAATTCCATGGCACAGGGAACTGTCAAGTTCTTCAGTGACGAGAAGGGCTTCGGCTTCATCACCCCGGACGAGGGCGGCAAGGACCTCTTCGTCCATCACACCGCGATCGTGGCCGAGGGCTTCCGCTCGCTCCAGGACAACCAGCGTGTGTCCTACGAGCAGGAGGACGACCCCAAGGGCCCGCGCGCGGTGAACGTCCAGCCCATCTAGGCTGCGCTCACTTCGAGCTTTGGGAAGGGCCCGCTTGAAGCGGGCCTTTCTGTTGGACGGGCGAGTACCCTGTAGTGAGAAGGTCCACGATGGGTGCTCACGCTTCTCGCGCCCCACGTTGGCGGATCACCGAGAAGCCGCAAGGACGGTAAGAGATGACCGACGAGTCCCCAGCAAAGCGCGGCGACGCCGCGTGGGCGGAAGAGCGCGACGCGGTTGCGCGCCGAAACGCGGAGGCGCACAAGCGCGCGCAAGCGCACAAGCAGACGCGCCAATCGATGGCCGCGGCGTCCGCAGCGCGCGGACATGGACCGCGAGGCGCAGCAGTTGCACGACCTCAACACCCGTATCTCCAAGCAGCAGGCGCGCGGCGTGCGCTAGGGCTAGGCCCTGCTACCGTCACGGACATGGGCGGACCGTCCGCCCGTGAGGTTCTCGTCTCCTTTACGCACAGCGCTCTGGGGCCATTGGACTTCCCAGATCAGCGGCCGCCGCCGGCGGCCGTAGGTAAAGGAGTACACATGCAAACGCAATCTTTCGCCGAGCTCGGCGTATCGAAGGACGTGGTGCGCGCGCTTCGCGCGGACGGCGTCACGAAGCCGTTCCCCGTTCAGGCGCAGGTCGTCCCCGACGTGCTCGACGGCCGCGACGTGCTCGTCAAGTCGCCGACGGGGTCGGGCAAGACGCTCGCGTTCGCGGTGCCGCTGGTCGAGCTGATCGAGCGCGCGGACCAGAAGGCAGCCGCGCTGGTGCTCGCGCCCACGCGCGAGCTCGCGATCCAGATCGTCGAGGAGACGAAGCCGCTCGCCCGGGCACGCGGGCTCAACGTCGCCGCCGTCTACGGGGGCACGGGCTTCGGCGCACAGGTCGCCGCGGTGCGCAAGGCGCACATCGTCGTCGCGACCCCCGGCCGGCTCGAGGACCTGATCGGGCGCGGCGACATCCGCCTGGGCCGCGTTCGCGATCGTCGTGCTGGACGAGGCCGACCGCATGCTCGACATGGGCTTCCGCCCGCCGGTGGACCGGATCCTCGGCGAGACGCCGAAGATCCGCCAGACCCTCTTCTTCTCGGCGACGCTCGACGGCGAGGTCGGGCGGCTTGCGAACAGGTACACGCGCGACGCGATTCGCCACGAGTACAAGCCGACGGCGAAGCGAACCGGTCGCACCGACCACCGCTTCGTCGGAAGTTCGCCACGAGCAGAAGCTCGACACACTGATCGAGCACCTCGGCGCGGGTGACCGGGGTCGGACGCTCGTGTTCGTGCGGACCAAGCGCGGCGCCGACCGGCTCGTGAAACGGCTCAAGGCGCGCGGCGTCGTTGCCGTGGCGATGCACGGCGACAAGACGCAGGGTCAGCGCGAGCGCGCGCTCCGGGGCTTTCACTCAGGCGACACCAACACGCTCGTCGCGACAGACGTCGCCTCACGCGGCATCGACGTCGACGACGTCACCCACGTGATCAACTTCGACGCGCCGCCGGACCGCGACTCGTACGTCCACCGGGTCGGCCGCACGGCCAGGGCTGGGCGCGACGGGGTCGGAATCACATACGTTTTGCAGGACCAGGTGAAGGACGTGCGCGAAATAGCCCACGGACTTCGTCTCCATCGAGAATTCGACAGGAGGTAATCCCTGTGGGGAGAGACGACGTACAGCCGGTCGCGAACGAAACACTCGACCGGTTCCTCACCGGCACCATCACGGTGCTGCCCATCGTGGCGCTCGGCATCGTCGGGTGGCAGCTGTGGGAGCAGGCGCTCCACACGAGCGACCTGATCGTCTTCGCGATCGTCTACCCGCTCACTGGGCTGGGGATCACGGTCGGCTTTCACCGCCACCTGACACACCGCTCCTTCAAGGCGAAGCGGCCGGTCCGGGGCGCGCTCGCGATCCTCGGTTCCGCGGCCGTCGAGGGCCCGGTCATCTCCTGGGTCGCCGACCACCGAAAGCACCACACGTTCTCGGACGAGCCGGGCGACCCGCACAGCCCGCACGTGGACCACGGCGGTGGCCTGCGAGGCACCCTGAGGGGGCTCGCGCACGCGCATCTCGGCTGGCTCTTCGTGCACGACCAGCGCGCCCTCAAGACCCGCTACGCGCCGGACCTGATGAAGGACCCCCTGATCCGGTTCGTCGACCGCACGTTCCTGGTCTGGGTGCTCGTCGGCCTCGCGGTGCCGTTCGGGCTCGGCTGGGCTATCGGCGGCACGTTCCACGCAGCGCTGACGGGGCTGCTCTGGGGCGGCCTCGTGCGGATGTTCGTGCTCCACCACGTCACCTACTCGATCAATTCGCTGTGTCACTTCTTCGGCCGGCGCGACTACGACACCGGGGACCACTCGCGCAATCTCGCGTGGCTCGCGCCGCTGTCGTTCGGCGAGTCGTGGCACAACAACCACCACGCCTTCCCGACATCCGCCCGCCATGGCCTGAGGCGCTGGCAGATCGACGTCTCCGCCGGCGTGATCTGGGTGCTCGAGAAGACTCGGGTTGGCGTGGGACGTCGTGCGCGCCAAGCCCGCGTAGCGGCGCCGGCGAGCTAGGCGGCCGCCACCTCGGCGCTCGTGCCGCGGTGGCGGGCGTACATGTCGAGCACGTACTTGAACGCCTCGCGCTCGGTGAGCGGCTCGCGCCAGCTCCTCAGGTCCTCCGGGTCGCGCGCAGGGTCGACCTGGTGGTAGGGGAACTCGGGCGGGCGCACGAAGCGGAGAGAGGAGGCGGCCGCCGATCAGGTCGGCGACGCTGAACGAGTCGCCGACGAGGTAACCGGACGGGCCGCGCTCCTGCTCGATCCGGTCCATCGCCGGCTCGACGAGCCTGCGCGCGTCTCTGCGCGCGTCTCCGGGGTGATCGCGTACTTGTGTCGGACCGCGCGGTTGATCAGGGGGAAGGTGACGGGGACATCGCCTTCAGTGACCGTCGCCGCCGCGGCGGCGGTCGCTGCCGGTCGCCTCGGCCATCAGCTCCGGGTGGTGGAGGTAGCGGGTCGAACATCACCCGCCGAAGCTCGTGCGCGCAGTGTCTCGAAGAAATCCTCCAGTTCGAGCGCGCGCCGACGCTCGTCGGGATCAGCGGGGTAGAGGGGTGGATTCGGCCAGCGGCGCTCAAGTTCCTCAATTATTCGGGTGGAGTCGCCGATTCGGGTCCCATCGATGTCGATTACGGGCAGCGTGGACGTTCCTCCGCGCAATATGCGCGCGCGAAATGTCCTGCATCCCAGGAAAGACGGACCTTCTCTCATGCGGAATCCGCTTGTAATCCAGCGCCCAGCGGGCCTTCTCGTTGAAAGGCGAGATGTCGAGGTGCCAGAGGATCGGTATGGCCATTAGCGCCAAAAATACCCTGGGCGCGGCCTTGGCCGTGCTGGCCCTGGCCGGAGTCGCGCAGGCCGCCGATTCCGTGCCCGAGATCACCGAGCAGCCGCAGAGCGTCAAGCGGGGCGAGGTCGTGCAGGTCGAGTGGACGGGCGGATCGCCCGACGGGGCCGAAGCGGAGCGCGTCGTCGTCGAGCGCAGGCACGGCCTCTCCTGGCTCACCGAGGCGATCGGCGGCACGGGACAGGTCCTGCTGGACGATGAGGGCGACGGCGTGTGGTCCGCGCGCTGGCGGCCCACCTACTACAGCCCGTCGGGCACCTACCGCATCCGGTCGAGCGGGCTCACCTCGGACGACTTCCGCGTGCGGCCGTGCTACTGCGTGCTCCCGAACCGGGTGAGGCCAGGTGGCGCAACGGCCGCTTCCGGCTGAGCGTGACGGCCGAGTACGCGCCGGCGCCTGCCGCGGAGCTTCCCCTCGCTGCCCAAGCGGGTCACGACCGGCCGGCCGCTGGTGCGGGTCATGCGCGACGGGCACCGGATCGGCAGCGTGCGGCTGCGCTACCGGCGCAAGGTCGCGTCACGGCCCGCGACGGGCAAGTTCCGCGGCAGCTGGTCAGGGCCGCGCGGGCCGCGACACTCGTTCGTGTTCGAGCTCGTCTCGCTGACGGACGGCTTCGGCAACCGCTAGATGTAAGAGGGTCAGACCCGCTAGATAAAGGCGCGCTGGGCGCGGCGCTCGTAGCGCTCGACGTCTTCCTCGTCGAAGACGCCGGAGCGGGTCGCGCCGCAGTCTGGGCAGCCGAGCTCGATCTGCTCGCAACGGCAGTACCCGATGGGGAGCCGGGTGTTGATCTCAACGTGGCCGGCGCCACAGGCGGTGCAGATATGAAGTTCGGTGGTTCCCATGTCAAATAGTCCTTCGGCAAGTAAGAACAGGACTTGAATCCGATTCTCACTATCTGAACGTGGAAGTACCCACGAAGTTTCCGTGGCACCATGAATTCCTGATGAAGAGATTCGCTTCGCTCATTCCGTCACCTTCCGGGGTCCGCTAGGCCTAATTGGAGCCACGGGGACTTCTTTTCGTCGCCATCGCGGTCGGCTCCGTCCAGTTCGGAGCCGCGCTCGCGCGCACGTTGTTCGACGAGGCCGGGCCGGCGGGGACGGTGTTCATCCGCGTTGCGGTGGCTGCGCTGATCCTCGCGCTCCTGTGGCGTCCGCCGATCCGCGGTCACGACCGGGGCGCGTGGCGGCTCGTCGTCGGCTTCGGCGTCTCGCTCGCCGTCATGAACTTCTTCTTCTACGAGGCGCTCGACCGAATCCCACTCGGGCTCGCCGTGACCTTCGAGTTCGTGGGGCCGCTCGGGGTGGCGATCGCAGGCTCCCGGCGCAGGACGGATCTCGTCTGGGTCGGGTTTGCGGCAGTGGGGATCGTGCTGATCGCCGCGCCTGGCACGGGCGATCTGGACGCGCTCGGCGTGCTCTACGCGCTGATCGCCGGCGCGGCGTGGGCCGCCTACATCCTGCTGAGCGCCCGCACGGGCCGCGCCTTCCCTGGCGGCACGGGGCTGGCGCTCGCGATGTGCGTCGCAGCCGCGCTGCTCCTGCCGGTCGGGATCGGGGCCGCGGGGGATGCGCTGCTCGAGCCGAAGTGCTGCTGGTGGGAGCGGGCGTCGCGGTGCTGTCGTCCGTGATCCCGTACTCGGCCGAGTTCGAAGCGCTGAGGCTGATGCCCGAGCACGTCTTCGGCGTGCTTCTGAGCATGGAGCCCGCCGTTGCCGCGCTGGCCGGCTATCTGGTGCTCGACCAGGACCTCGGCGCGCGCGAGCTCGCCGGGATTGCCTTCGTCATGGCGGCGACCGCCGGCGCCGTCGCGGGCACTCGCGCGCCGGTCCTGCGTGACGCGTAACGCCGAGAGCTTGGCGATAATCGCCGCGTGACCGCAGACGAGGACCCCACCACGCGCGAGCTGCGGCTGAAGCAGCTCCAGAAGGAGCAGGACGAGCGCGAGGCCGCCGAGCACGGCCACACCGAGGAGGACACGGGCACCCACGACGCCCGCGCGGCGAAGGCCGCCTACCTGCGCAAGAAGCTCGAGGAGCGCGCCGAGGCGGAGCGCAAGGCGGACGGACTAGGCGCGGCGGGCCAGCTCGACCATCAGGCGGACGCCGAAGCCGGAGGCGCCGCTGCCCGACGTAGTTGCGCTTCATGCCCCAGGCGGTGCCGGCGATGTCCACGTGCACCCACGGCGTGTCGCCGACGAAGTGCTTCAGGAACTCGGCGCCCGCGATCGAGCCGGCCGCGCCCGCCTCGCCGATGTTCGAGATGTCGCCGTACTTGCCCTTGATCGACTCGGCGAACTCCGGGTGGAGCGGAAGCCGCCAGCCCTCCTCGCCGGTGGCCCGGCCCGCCTCCTCGACGACGCGCGAACCAGTCGTCGTCGTTCGAGAAGAGCCCGGCGTACGTGTGCCCGAGCGCGACGATGATCGCGCCGGTCAGCGTGGCGAAGTCGATGATCCGCTCGGCTCCCTGGTCGACCGCGTAGCAGAGCGCGTCGGACAGGATCAGGCGGCCCTCGGCGTCCGTGTTGTTCACCTCGATCGTCTTGCCGTTCATCGCGGTGACGATGTCGCCGGGCTTGACCGACGTGCCCGCTCGGCATGTTCTCGGTGGCGGGCACGACCGCGGTGATCTGCGCCGGCAGGCCGAGCGTCGCGATCGCGTCGATCGCCTCGATCACGGCCGCGCCACCCGACATGTCGAACTTCATCTCGTGCATCTTCGCCGAGGGCTTGATCGAGATCCCGCCCGTGTCGAACGTGACCGCCTTGCCGACGAAGCCGAGGTGCGGCCCGTCGCCGCCGCCCTTGTAGCGGAGCACGATCAGCTGCGGCTCGGCGTCGGTGCCCTGCGCGACCGCGGTGAAGGCGCCCATGCCCATCTCGGCGATCTGGTCGCGGCCGAACACCTCGACCTCGACCGCGTCGTGCGCATCGGCGATCTCCCGCGCGCGCGAGGCAAGGAACTCCGGCGTGCAGACGTTCGACGGCAGGTTCTGCAGGTCGCGCGCGGCGTTCTGCGCGGCCGCTGTGACGCGCGCGCGTCGCGGCCTCGTCCTCGTCGCCGCCCGACCACCTCGAGCGACGCGATCCCGTCGCTCGAGTCGTCCTCCTCGTCCTTCGAGGACTTGAAGCGGTCGAAGTCGTAGAGCGACGAGCAGCGTCCCCTGCGACGATCCCGGTGACGGCGCCGTCCTTCTCGGGCGCCGCCCACGAGAGCGACTCGGCGCCGAGCTCCTTCGCCCGGGTGGCCGCGGCCGCGGCGGCGATGCGCGCCTTCTCGGCGTCGAACTCGTCCTCCTTGCCGAGCCCGGCGATGATGACCCGCCGGCGGCCGCCGTCGGCCGCATCCTCGTGGGTGACGCACAGCCGCTTGAGCGTCCGCCTTCGCCTCGCCGGCGTCGACCAGGCCCTGGAGGTCGTCGTCCGTCAGCGACCCCCCGTCGAACAGGCCGCAGACGCGCGTGTCGGCCTCGGTGTCGCGCGGTTCACCCTTCCGGACTGTGACCTCGATCTGCGGCAAGGCGGCGCAGTCTAAGAGCGGCCTGGACGTTTGGTGGATGCCCGTCAGGCGCGAATGCAGCACGCGCACGCGTGGGCCGACACCCAAATCGATGCGCTACGCGCGTGCCATAGCGCTGCTTTCCCTCCTCACCCTCCTTGCTGACGGCTCCCGCTTGCCGATGCCCGCAAGCCGCGCCCGTACGTCAAGAGCGTCACGCCGCTCAGCGCGAGCGTCGGCGAGCAGATGACGATCCAGGGCTTCTACTTCACGCCCGGCTACGCGGAGAACACCGTCGTGTTCGTGGCGCAGGACGGCCGCGTCAGCTACGTGCGCTCCGAGCACTCGACCAAGACGACGATCACGGTGATCGTGCCGAAGAAGATCGAGCGCCTGCTGCCGCTCGACGGCAACGGCACTCAGGGTCCCGACCAAGTTCCGCATCAAGGTGATCGCGCGGCGGATGAGCCGGCTCGCGAAGCGCCACGCTGGCGCAGCCGATGATCGGCCCCGACGTGGGCGGCGACTGCGACAAGGACGGGACGCCGAACCCGACCGACACCGACGACGACGACGACTTCCTGCCCGACAGCATCGAGAAGACCGCGCGCACCAACCCGTGCGTGGCGACAGCGACGGCGACAAGCTGCTCGACGGCTGGGAGTACATGTCGGCGCTCGACCTGAACCACAACGCGCTGCCGTTCCCGGGCAAGAAGCCCTACCCGAACGCGCTGCTTCGCGGACGCCGAGCGTCGACCACGACGGCGACGGCCTGCACGCCTGGGCGGAGCACACGCTGTGGTGGAAGGGCGGCCACAGTGTACCCGCTCGACTACAGCGACGGCGACCAGAAGACGCGCGCCCGAGCCCACCGGCGTGCCGCATCTGGAACGACTGGGACTACGACGGCATCCTGTCCGACGACGAGCGCGACTTCGACAAGGACGGCCTCGCGAACATCTACGAGTACCGCTCGGCCGACTTCCTGCCGTGGGAGCCGCGCTTCCCGGGCACGGTGCGCCCCGACTGTCATGGACCCGGACACCGACGGTGACGGCGTCCTCGACGGCTGGGACGACCAGGACCACGACGACTGTCTCGAACATCCACGGAGCTCTCGGCCGGCACCTGGGCGATGAACCCGTGCGACCCGGGCATCAGCCGCACCTGCCCGCGTTGGCTCTCCGAGGAGCGACACGCCGAAGAAGCCGAAGAACACGTGCATCACGCGCTCCGTCTTCCGGAACGAGACGCCGTGGCGGCCCGAAGTGGTCCAAGGCGAGCGACGTCACACCGGGGCCCGAGGACAGCCCGACGTACTGCCCGACGTACCCCTGGATCCCGATCGAAGACGAGCCGTTCGGCAGCGCCCCTGAGTAGGGTTCGCCGCTCCCTCTGACCGAAGGAGCAGCGAACTTCATGCCCAAGACCGCGATCATCGGCGCCGCGCGCACCCCGTTCGGCAAGCTCGGCGGCGGCCTTGCGCCACTCGACGCCACGGACCTCGGCGGCAAGGCGATCGAGGCAGCGCTCGAGCGCGCCGAGGTGAAGGGCGAGGAGGTCCAGCACGTCGTCTTCGGCCAGGTGCTGCAGGCGGGCCAGGGCCAGATCCCGAGCCGCCAGGCGCAGATCAAGGGCGGGATCCCGAAGGAGGTCTCCTCGGAGACCGTCAACAAGGTCTGCGCCAGCGGGATCCGCGGCGTCGGGCATCCTCGACCAGGCGATCCGCGCCGGCGACCTCGAGGTCGGCGTCGGCGGCGGCATGGAGTCGATGTCGAACGCGCCGTACCTGCTCAAGCAGGCCCGCTTCGGCTACCGGATGGGGGACGCGAAGGCGCTCGACGCGATGATCAACGACGGCCTGACCAACCCGTTCTCGCGGCAAGCACATGGCCCAGGAGGCGAGCGAGGTCGCCGAGGAGCTCGAGATGACGCGCGCCGACATGGACAAGTTCGCGCTGCGCTCGCACGAGCTGGCGATCGCAGGCGACCGAGGAGGGCCGCCTGCCGGAGGAGATCGTGCCGGTGACGATCTCGTCGAAGAAGGGCGACACGACGGTCGAGGTCGACGAGGCGCCGCGCGCCGACACGAACCTCGAGACGCTCTCGAAGCTGCCGCCGATCTTCCTCGAGGACGGCACGCACACGGCGGGCAACGCGCCCGGCGTGAACGACGGCGCCGGCGCGCTCGTGGTCGCGAGCGACGAGTGGGCGAAGGCGAACGGCAAGCAGGTGCTCGCCACGATCGTCGCCCAGGCGCAGGTCGCCGACGACTTCCCGTACCTGGCCCGCACGCCCGCGAACGCGACGAAGGCTGGCGCTCGAGAAGGCCGGCCTGTCGCGTGGACGACATCGACCTGTTCGAGATCAACGAGGCGTTCGCCTCGGTTGCGCTCAACTCGATGCGCATGCTCGACGTGCCCGAGGAGAAGGTGAACGTGAACGGCGGCGCGATCGCGCTCGGCCATCCGATCGGCGCGAGCGGCGCGCGCATCCTGATGACGCTCGTGAACGAGCTGCGCCGGCGCGGCGGCGGCCTGGGCGTGGCCGCGATCTGCTCCGGCGGCGGCCAGGGCGACGCCGTGATCGTGGAGGTCAACGGCAGCTAGTGCCGGAGCTCGAGCGCCCCGACGGCGCCCGCATCCACTACGAGGTGCGCGGCGAGGGGCCGCTCGTCGTGCTGTCGCTGGGGTTCGCGGCGACGCCCTGCGACCTACGAGGGGATCGTTGCGGACCTCGCGCGCGACCACCGCGTCGTGACGTGGGAGCCGCGCGGCTGCGGGAGCTCGAGCGCGCGACGGGCCGTTCGACATCGCGACCGACGCCGACGACCTGCTCGCCCTGATCCACGACGCTCGGACCGCCGGCCGTCGCGTTCGCGGCGGGCCACGGCGTGAACGTGACGATCGCGCGCGGCGACGATCGACCGCGACGCCGTTCAGCGCGTTCGTGACGCCGGGCATCGTCACCGCGCTGCGCGAGCACCTCGAGGGCACGGAGGGCTTCGCGGCGTCGCGAGACCGTGACGGAGATGCTCGTCGAGCAGCTCCGCCGCGATCCGCGCGCGGCGGTGCGCGCGACGGTCGGCAGCCTCAACCCGCAGCTCGACGAGGAGGGGTTGCGCGCGCGCGATCGACGAGACGCTCGCCTACACCAGCCCCGAGACGACGCTCGTGCGGATCGAGTCGTGGCTCGACGCGACGAGAGCCCGCTCGAGGAGCTGCGCGCGCTCGGCGACCGGCTGGCGATCGTCTGGCAGCGAGGGCGACTCGTGGCAGGCGGGGTCGATTCCGCGCGTGCGCGAGCTCCTGCCCGAGGCGCGGATCATCGAGGTGGAGGACGGCCCGCTCTCGCGGCCGGACCTGGCCGGCCGCGGTCGTCCGCGAGATGTCATGACCGCCGGCGCCTTCTTCGACCTCGACAAGACGCTGATCGAGGGCTCGAGCGCGATCCACTTCGGCCGCGCCGCCTATCGCCACGGCCTGATGACGCGGACGCAGCTCGCGCGCGACCTGTGGGCGAACATCCAGTTTCGGCTGAGGGGATCGACCGACGAGGGCAGCGACGCGCTCCGGCAGCGGATCCTCGACGCGATCGCCGGCACGCGCGTGCGCGACCTCGAGCGGCTAGGCCACGAGGTGCTGGCCGGCGTCCTGCCGCGCGTCTATCCCGAGGTGCTGCGCGAGGCCTACGAGCACCAGGACGCGGGCCGGCAGCATCTTCATCGTGACCGCCGCGTCGCACGAGATGGCCGAGCTGATGGCGCACGTCCTGTTCTTCGACGGCGGCATCGGCACGCGCTCGGAGGTGCGCGACGGCGTCTACACCGGCGAGCCCGAGGGCCCGTTCACCTATCGCGAGGGGAAGGCCGAGGCGATCCGCGAGCGCGCGGCGGAGGAGGGGATCGACCTCGCGGAGTCGTACGCGTACTCGGACTCGGAGTCGGACCTGCCGATGCTGCGCGCCGTCGGCCACCCCGTCGCGGTCAACCCGGACGCCGCGCTCGAGCGGATCGCGCGCGCCGGAGGGCTGGCGGATCATGCGCTTCGACAAGCTCGCGCGCCGAGCTGCGGATCGCGGCCGCTCGCTGCCGCCATCGCGCTGGTCGGCGGCGGTGGCGGCTACCTGGTCGGTGAGCTGCGCGAGCGCAGCAGGCGCCGCTCTAGCGGACGCAGTCGCGCCTCGGGCTTCCAGCCCGTGGCACTTAGCCCGCATCGCCGCGCCGGACTGCCGCCCGGCGCTTCTTCTCCGCCTTGCGTAGGCATGCGCGCAGCGCCTTCGCGTCGACGTCCGCCAGCCGTAGTCGACCGTGTAGGTGACGGCGGGCGCGGCGTCCGACGCTCGCGTCGACCGGCGCGCCCGAGGGCGATGCCGACGCCGATGTCGCCGGAAGTCAGGGGCGAGCAGCGTCAGGCGCTGGCTCGTCGAGTAGAGCCAGGCGGTCACCACGCTGCGCGGAGTCGCGAGCGTGAGCCGGAGGCCCAGGCGATCGTCTCGCCGGCGTTCCACACGAACCCGCGGCGCGATGTAGCCCGTCACGCCGCATCCGGTCGAACGGGTTGACACCGGTGGGCGTGTCGTGGCTGAAGTAGCCGTTGCGTGACCATGTCCTCGGCGTGCCCCTGGGCTGCCGCGGTCAGCCGCGCGTCCGAGCGCAGCATCGCGCACGTCGGCCTTCGCGCGCTCCTCGTTGTGGAGGCAGATCACCGCCGCGCGGATCTCCTCGAGGTTCTCGGCGGTCGGGATGGTGTCCGCGTTCGGGCAGTCCGCAGACGCCTGCGCGGCGCCTCCGAGGACGACGGCGCAGGTAGCTGCGAGAACTGCCAGAAGGTTGCGAGGGCCAGGATTCATCCGTGAACTGCGCTCATCGTGCGGGGGCGGGAGGACCCTCGCAACGGACATTCGTCCAGGTCTGCCACCCGTAGACTCCGGCGCGTGGCCGATCCGCCCCGCCTGACCGACGCAGAGCGCTGGTACCGCGAGAAGTACCTGAAGACGCCCGAGCGGGAAGCGCTCTTCTCGACGATCTCGGGCGAGGAGGTAAACCCGCTCTACACCGCGGACGACGTCAAGGAAGACCCGGGACTCCCGGGCGAGTACCCGTACACGCGCGGCGTCTACCCGTCGATGTACCGCGGCCGGCTGTGGACCTTCCGGCAGTTCGCGGGCTTCGGCACGGCCGAGGAGACGAACGAGCGATTCCGGTACCTGCTCGACCACGGCCAGACCGGCCTCTCGACCGCGTTCGACATGCCGTCGCTGATGGGGCACGACTCCGACCACCCGCGCTCCGAGGGCGAGGTCGGGCGCGAGGGCGTCGCGGTGGACACGCTCGACGACATGGAGACGGCTGTTCCAGGGGATCGACATGGGCGAGGTCTCGACGTCGATGACGATCAACGCGCCGGCGTCGATCATGCTCGCGTTCTACGTCGTCGCGGCGGAGCGGCAGGGCGTCCCGCCGGAGCAGCTCGCGGGCACGATCCAGACGGACATCCTCAAGGAGTACATCGCCCAGAAGGAGTGGTGCTTCCCGATCGAGCCGGCGATGCGGCTCGTCACCGACATGATCGAGTTCTGCTCGAAGCGGATGCCGCGCTGGCATCCGATCTCGATCTCGGGCTACCACATCCGCGAGGCCGGCTCGACGGCGCAGCAGGAGCTCGCGTTCACGCTGAAGGACGGCTTCACCTACGTCGAGCGCGCGATGGAGCGCGGCGTCGACGTGGACGACTTCGCGCCGCGGCTCAGCTTCTTCTTCAACGCCCACATCGACTTCTTCGAGGAGATCGCGAAGTACCGCGCGGCGCGCCGGATCTGGGCGCGCGAGATGCGCGAGACCTACGGCGCGAAGGACGAGCGCTCGCTCCTGATGCGGTTCCACGCGCAGACGGCGGGCGTCTCGCTGACCGCGCAGCAGCCGCTCAACAACATCGTCCGGACGGCGGTCGAGGCGCTGGCCGCGGTGCTCGGCGGCACGCAATCGCTGCACACGAACTCGTTCGACGAGGCGCTCGCGCTTCCGACGGAGGACGCGGTCAGGGTGGCGCTCCGGACGCAGCAGGTCATCGCCCACGAGACCGGCGTCACCAACACGATCGACCCGCTCGGCGGCTCCTACTTCGTCGAGGCGCTCACCGACCGGATGGAGCAGGCCGCGTACGAGTACTTCCGCAAGATCGACGAGCTGGGCGGGATGGTCGCGGCGATCGAGCAGAACTACCCGCAGCGCGAGATCGCCGACGCGTCGTTCCGGTACCAGCAGGAGGTGGACTCGGGGCAGCGGATCGTCGTCGGCGTCAACGACTACAGGCTCGAGGACGAGGAGGAGCTCGAGATCCTGCGCATCGACCGGCCGAGCTCGAGCGCAAGCAGATCGGGCGCGTGCAGGCCGTGCGCGCGGCGCGTGACGGCCAGGCGGTCGAGAGCGCGCTCGATGCGCTGCGCGCGGCGGCCGCGGGCGACGCGAACCTGATGGAGCCGCTACTCGACTGCGCGCGGGCGCACTGCACCGAGGGCGAGATTGTCGAGTCGCTCCAGCGGGTATTCGGCACCTATACGGAGACCCCGGTGTTCTAGGAGCCATGCGCAAACTCGTCATCTCACTCGTAATCGCCGCCGCCCTCGTCCCGGCCGCGTTCGCCGCGACCACCGAGGTCAAGGTCAAGGACAACTTCTTCAAGCCCAAGCCGGTCGAGATCGAGAAGGGCGACAAGGTCCGCTGGGTGTGGAAGGGCTCGGACGTCCACAACGTCGCCATCAAGAAGCCCGGCAGCACGAACGTCTCGAAGAGGTCGGACTTCAAGACGGAAGGGAAGTTCAGCCACACGTTCGGCAAAGTCGGGACCTGGAAGATCCTGTGCGAGACCCATCCGCGCGAAGATGCGGATGAAGGTCGTCGTCAGTCAGTAGACGGGCACTGCGGGCGCGCGACCGGGATCGTCCACGCCGTACTCGGAGGTCCCGTCGGTCTTGATCCAGCGCGCGCGGTAGCATGGTCGGACCCTGGTACGGCGCGATGCGCTGGTAGAAGCCCTCGGTGTCGGTCAGGAACGACGTCGCCTCCTGCGCCACACGTGGAGTCGCCCGCTGCGCGTGTCTCGTAGGTCTGGATCGGGATCCAGGTGCCGTCGGGGCCGCGCATCTGGACCTCCATCTGCTTGCGGCCGTAGTCGGCCGCACCTGCCCGAAGAGGACGACCACGTCCTGGCCGGCGAGCGACCGCGCCTCGGCCCAGAACGGGATCTTGAACGCCTGGATCGCGGGCTCCTTCGGCCGCCCGTCGTGGAAGTAGAGCCCGCTGTGCCAGTCGCGTGAGGCCTCTTCGGGATCGTTGCTTCGCGCCGGGCGGTGGGGCGATGTCGTGGAGCAGGAACTGCGCGAACATCGAGATGTCCTGCTGCTGCCACGCGAGATATGTCGCGAGCCCGTGGTAGCGGGCCTGCTGCGTCGAGCGTGACTCCGCGCATCACGTCCGGCGGGTTCGTCTCGTAGCCGTACTCGGTCAGGAAGATCGGAAGCCTGGTCGTGATCCGGCCGAGTGAGTGCAGCCGCGTCGAGCACGCGCGACAGGCGCTCGAGGTCGCCCATCTGGACATCGTCCCGTTTGAGGCTCGCCACGTCCGGGCGGTCGTAGAGCGAGTAGGGGTGGTGTGCCCAGCCGTCGGCCTGGAGCGGTCTGAAGCTCGTCACATGCGGCTCGCTCGAGCGGACGGCCACGCCGGTCGACGCAGGCGAGCTCGCGCAGGAACTGGAGCGGCGGGACCGCCTTGCGCCGGCCGCGGCCATCCCCGCCCAGGGCGGCCGTGCCTCCGAGCAGGATCTGGTTCTGCGGGTTGACGCCCTTGATCGCCGCGTACCCGCGCTCGTGCAGCTCGCGGTAGATGTGCGGCGACTGCGGGATCCAAGTGCCGCCGCTGCGTCGCCACTGCGGAAGAAGGAAAGCGCCGTGGTTCGGCTCGTTCCAGGTCGTCCAGAGCCGGACGGCCGGAAGGCGCTGGCCCGGAACGCGCGGGGTCGCGGTGGCCGCCGCTGTAGCGGCGCGCGGCCGCCTCTGCGAATTGCGCGAACTGCTCTGGGTCGGGCTTCCACCGGTGCCGGCCGGGGAAGTTGGTCGGGACCGCGCGTTCGACAGCCCAGCGCGGGGCGAAGAACGCCACGTCCATCTGCGACGTCGAGATCGGCATTCGTCGCGGCCTTGACGGCGCGGTCGAGGTGTGACCACGCCTCGCGCGGGTAGGCCTCGGAGTTCGTCGCATCGAAGCGCGGCACCCGCTTCGACCGCGGGCGCGGTGCAAGGTGGAACCAGCTCGCGGTCAGCCGCACGCGATCGACTCCCAGCCGAGCCATTCGCTGCGCGGTCTCCTGCACTTCCGCGGGCGAGCGGTGCAGCATGAGCGCGTCGTCCTGGACCGTCACCGGCAGCGGGCGCGCCTCGGGGCCGCCGCCCAGCGCCCCCAACACGACCATCGCCAGGCTGCAGGTGAGCGGATCCACTTCCCTATTGAACCCCACGGACGCTCGGTTTCGGAGCCACTTGGCCGCAGGCGAACGTGGAGCGGCCCGAAAGCGTGAGTCTCTCCAGGGCCGCGGCGGACGCCCGCCGGCACGCGCTCGTCGTCCACGATCGCGAGCGCGACCGGGCAGTCGGGGCCGCATGTGGCCTCGAGGTCCAGGCCAAAGCCGAGCGGCCGGTCCAGTCGCGGCTCGAAGTCGCGCAGGTAGTAGGCGACCCGCGCGCTGTTCGTGAGGACGGCTGGGTTGTCGCTCTCCTCGATGAGCGCGGCGACGGGCGCCACGTCCGGTTCGAGCTCGCGGTCATAGCGCTGCACGAACACCGCCACCCCCAGTCCCAGCAGCGCGGCGGCCGTGGCCGGCGTCGCCCACCGCCACGGCAGGAGCACGATCGCTCCCGCGAGCAGCGCCACCGCCAGGGGGACCAGGCTCGTCAGGTAGCGCTGGGCGAAGATGTCGGGCCCGAGCGGCGCGACGAGCGCGTGGAGGGCGAGCGTGCCGAGCGCGGTGCCGCCGAGCAGCATGAGCGCCTCGCGCTTTCCGTGGCGGCGCAGGACCAGCACCGCCGCCGTCAGCGCGGCGACGATCAGCAGGAACTGCAGCCGTGCGCGGCCCGGTCGTGTCCGAGGCGCCGTGCTCGCCGGCGAAAAGAGGCACGGTGGAGTCGCGCAGCGACGCGAGGCTCGGGGAGGGATAGATCGGCGCCGCCTTGCTCTCGTCGAGCGCGTCGAGCGAGCGCAGGAACTCGCCGAGCCACGGGAGCAGGGCGAGGACGGGCAGGGCGCCCAGCGCGAGTATCTCTCGTCTGCGGCCGGGCGCGATCCACGCGAATGCCACGGTCAGCGCGGCGAGGAAGAGGAGGGCGTCGTACTCCGAGTAGATCGCGAGGACGGCGCCGCCCGCATAGACCCACCACCAGCGCTTCGTGCCGTCGCCGGCGAGCCGCACCACCGCCCAGAGCGCGATCAGCAGCCCGAGGTTCGCGAGCATGAACCCGCGCGAGAAGTTCGACCAGTTAACGGCGTAAGGCGCGACCGCGAGCGCGAGTGCCGACAGCAGGGCCGCACGCGTGCCGAGCAGGGGGCGGATGGCCAGGTAGAGCACGGGCACGCACGCGACGGAGGCGATCAGGGAGGGCAGGCGCAGCCAGTGCTCGTCGTCGAGCGGGAGCGGGGTCAGCAGCGCGTAGAAGAGCGGAGGCGTGTTCTCATAGGCCGCGAGCCGGTCGAGGAAGGTGGCCAGGTCGGGCGCCGAGGCGACGAGCCAGGAGAATCCCTCGTCCTCGGAGAGGCGATCTCCCATCCCCGCGAGGCGCACGATCACGGCCAGCAGGACGATGCCGGCGAGCAGCGTCCTTCGATGAGTCACGGCGCCGCAGCGTAGACTGCCGCGCCCTATGGAAGGAAGCAAGATCCGGGTCGTCGTGGCAAAGCCGGGGCTCGACGGTCACGACCGCGGCGCGAAGATCATCGCCCGTGCCCTGCGCGACGCTGGGATGGAGGTCATCTACACGGGGCTCCACCAGACGCCCGAGCAGATCGCCGAGACCGTCATCCAGGAGGACGCCCACGCGGTCGGGCTCTCGATCCTCTCAGGCGCGCACATGACGCTCGTGCCGCGCGTGGTCGACCTTCTCAAGCAGCAGGGCGCCGACGACGTGATCGTCACGGTGGGGGGCACGATTCCCGCCGAGGACATCGCCGAGCTGAAGCAGCTGGGCGTCGCCGAGGTGTTCACGCCCGGCTCCTCCACGCAGGAGATCGTGGACTACATCCGCGGCGCCGTCGCCGTCTGACCCAGCGCGCGGCGCAGTCTCCTGAATGGGGTAAGCAGAAGGTGTCCAGCGTTGGCGCGCCTGGCTAAACGAAGCGTGACGCCGGGCCGATGGCGCGACGCATGATCCGGCTGAGCAGGACTCGCCTGCTGGTCTTTGTTGCCCTCGGCGCTGCGCTGTTCGCGGCTGCCCCGGCGCCCGGCGCGACCAACTTCGCGTCGCTCGCACGCAAGGGCTTCGAGAGCGCCACGCAAGGCGCTCGGGATCGCGAAGACCGCGGACAAGCGCTCGAAGCTGGCCATGAACCGCGCCGAGGATGCGATCGACTCCGCGCGATCGCTAGACCGGGACTGAGGGTCCCGCCGGGCCGGCAGGGTCCGGCTGGTGCTGATGGTGCTGCAGGGTCCCGCCGGCGCTGATGGTGCGCAGGGGCCTGCCGGCGCGGACGGTGTCGATGGCGTCGACGGCGTGAACGGTGTCGATGGTGCCGTGGGCCGCGCCGGTCCGGCTGGTCCGGCTGGTCAGACGGTGCGGATGGCGCGCAGGGTCCGGCTGGTGCCTGCTGGTGCGCAGGGTCCGGCTGGTGCTGACGGTGCGCAGGGTCCGGCTGGTCCGGCTGGCCGCAGGGCGCTGATGGTGCGCAGGGTCCCGCTGGCGCTGATGGTGCGCAGGGTCGCCGGCCTGGTGCTGATGGCGCGCAGGGTCCGCGCTGGTCCGGCTGGTGCTGATGGCGCGCGATGGCGCTGAACGGTGTGGATGGTGCGCAGGGCCCCGCTGGTCCTGCTGGTCCGGCTGGTGCGGCAGGGTCCGGCCGGGCGCTGACGGTGCGCAGGGTCCTGCTGGTGCTGATGGTGCGCAGGGTCCGGCTGGTCCTGCGGTTCTCCGGTCTGAATGGCGTCGATGGTGCGCAGGGCCCCGCTGGCCCGGCTGGTCCCGCTGGTCCGGCCGGTCCGGCTGGTCCAGACGGCGCGGACGGTGCGCCGGGTCCCGCCGGTCCGGAGGGTCCGCAGGGTCCTGCCGGTGGTCCGCAGGGTCCCGCTGGTCCGCAGGGTCCGCAGGGCGTGCAGGGTCCGGCTGGTCCGCAGGGCGTGCAGGGTCCAGCTGGCCCGCAGGGCGCGCAGGGCCCGGCAGGCACTGACGGGTCAGGACGGTGCGCAGGGTCCGCAGGGTGCGACTGGTCCGACTGGTGCGACTGGCCGGTCCGGCGGGTCCGCAGGGTCCGCAGGGTCCGCAGGGCGACCGGTCGACTGGCGCGCAGGGTCCGCAGGGTGCGCAGGGCGACACCGGTGCGACCGGCGCGCAGGGTCCGCAGGGCGTGCAGGGTCCGCAGGGTGCGACCGGCGCGACCGGCGCGACGGGTGCGCAGGGTGAGACCGGCGCGACTGGTGCGCATGGTGCGACTGGCGCGACTGGTGCGCAGGGGATCCAGGGGATTCAGGGGATCGCCGGGCTGAACTGGCGTGGCGCTGGTCGAGCTCGAACTCCTACGCGGTCAACGACGCCGTGACGCATTCGGGCTCGAGCTACCGCGCGACCGCGGCTGTCTCGTCTGGTGTCTCCGGCTCCGCCGAGCGACCCGGCGAACTGGGAGCTCGTCGCGGCGAAGGGCGACACCGGCGCGACCGGTGCGCAGGGTCCGCAGGGCGAGACGGGTGCGCAGGGTCCGCAGGGCGACTGGTGCGACCGGTGCGACTGGCGCGCAGGGTCCGCAGGGCGAGACTGGTGCCACTGGTGCGACCGGTGCGCAGGGTCCGCAGGGTGAGACCGGCGCGACCGGTGCGCAGGGGATCCAGGGCATTCAGGGTCCGCAGGGCGATGTCGGTCCGCAGGGCCCGCAGGGTGACGACCGGCGCGACTGGTGCGCAGGGTCCGCAGGGCGACGACCGGCGCGACTGGCGCGCAGGGTCCGCAGGGCGAGACCGGCGCGACCGGTGCGACTGGTGCGCAGGGTCCGCAGGGTGATGGCGGTCCGCAGGGTCCGCAGGGCGAGACCGGCGCGACCGGTGCGACTGGCGCGCAGGGTCCGCAGGGCGTGCAGGGTCCGCAGGGCGCGACCGGCGCGACTGGCGCGACTGGTGCGCAGGGTCCGCAGGGCGAGACTGGCGCGACCGGTGCGCAGGGGATCCAGGGCGATTCAGGGGATCGCCGGGCTGAACTGGCGCGGCGCCTGGTCGGGCTCGAACTCTTACGCGGTCAACGACGCGGTGACGCATTCGGGCTCGAGCTATCGCGCGACCGCGGCCGCCGTCTGGGTCTCCGGCGCCGCCGAGCGACCCGTCGAACTGGGAGCTCGTCGCGGCGAAGGGCGACACCGGCGCGACTGGTGCGCAGGGTCCGCAGGGTGAGACCGGCGCGACTGGTGCGCAGGGTCCGCAGGGCGCGACCGGTGCGACTGGCGCGCAGGGTCCGCAGGGCGAGACTGGCGCGACTGGCGCGACCGGCGCGCAGGGGATCCAGGGCATTCAGGGTCCGGCTGGTCCGCAGGGTGCTCAGGGTGAGGCTGGTCCTGCCGGTCCGCAGGGCGCGGCCGGTCCGGCCGGCGCGCAGGGTCCGCAGGGTGAGACCGGCGCGACTGGTGCGACTGGTGCGCAGGGTCCGCAGGGTGCGCAGGGCGCGACCGGTGCGACTGGCGCGCAGGGGATCCAGGGCATCAGGGTCCGCGGCTCGGTCCGCAGGGCGCGCAGGGTGACGACCGGCGCGACCGGTGCGACTGGTGCGCAGGGTCCGCAGGGCGTGCAGGGTCCGCAGGGCGAGACCGGTGCGACCGGCGCGACCGGCGCGACGGTGCGCAGGGTCCGCAGGGTGAGACTGGTGCGACTGGTGCGCAGGGGATCCAGGGCATTCAGGGGATCGCCGGGCTGAACTGGCGTGGCGCCTGGTCGAGCTCGAACTCCTACGCCGTCAACGACGCCGTGACGCATTCAGGCTCGAGCTACCGCGCGACCGCGGCCGTCTCGGCTGGTTCTCCGGCGCCGCCGAGCGACCCGTCGAACTGGGAGCTCGTCGCGGCGAAGGGCGACACCGGCGCGACTGGTGCGCAGGGTCCGCAGGGTGAGACCGGCGCGACTGGGGCCACTGGCGCGCACTGGTGCGCAGGGTCCGCAGGGTGAGACTGGCGCGACTGGTGCGCAGGGGATCCAGGGCATCCAGGGTCCGGCTGGTCCGCAGGGTGCGCAGGGTGAGGCTGGTCCTGCCGGTCCGCAGGGCGCGGCCGGTCCGGCCGGCGCGCAGGGTCCGCAGGGTGAGACCGGCGCGACCGGCGCGACTGGCGCGCAGGGTCCGCAGGGCGAGATCCGGCGCGACTGGTGCGACTGGCGCGACTGGCGCGCAGGGGATCCAGGGCATTCAGGGGATCGCCGGCCTGAACTGGCGTGGCGCGTGGTCGAGCTCGAACTCCTACGCGGTCAACGACGCCGTGACGCATTCGGGCTCGAGCTACCGCGCGACCGCGGCTGTCTCGTCTGGTTCGCCGGCTCCGCCGAGCGACCCGGCGAACTGGGAGCTCGTCGCGGCGAAGGGCGACACTGGCGCGACGGGTGCGACTGGCGCGCAGGGTCCGCAGGGCATTCAGGGTCCGGCGTGACCGGTGCTACCGGCGCGCAGGGCATTCAGGGTCCGACTGGCGCGACTGGTGCGCAGGGGATCGCAGGGCGTCCAGGGCATTCAGGGCATCGCCGGCCTGAACTGGCGTGGCGCCTGGTCGAGCTCGAACTCCTACGCCGTCAACGACGCCGTGACGCATTCGGGCTCGAGCTACCGCGCGACCGCGGCCGTCTCGTCCGGTGCTCCGGCTCCGCCGAGCGACCCGGCGAACTGGGCGGTCGTCGCGGCGAAGGGCGACCCCGGCGTGACCGGTCCCTTCGGCAGCAGCGACATCGTCGACGAGAGCCTTCGTGAGCGACGACATCGCCGACGGCACGCTCGCGACGGACGACATCGCCGACAGCGCCGTCACCGAGCGCGAAGCTCGCCGACGGAGCTCGCCGGTTCGCGCACCGGCAAGCTCGCCGACCTCGGCGTCACCACCGGCAAGCTCGCCGAACCTGGCCGTCACGACGGCCAAGCTCGCCGACACTTCCGTGACCACCGCCAAGCTCGGCACGAGCGCGGTCGACAGCACGAAGCTCGCCGACGGCAGCGTGACGAGCGGCGAAGCTCGCCACGGACGCGGTTGCCGCCGACGGCGTCGGCGCCGACGGGTCGACCGATCATCGCCTCCAACGCGGTCAACACCTCGGAGATCGCGACGAGCGCCGTCACGAGCGCGAAGCTCGCCTCAGGCGCGGTGACGTCGGGCAAGATCGCGACCGACGCGGTCGGACGGTGCCCGAGATCGCCGACCTCGCTGTGGCGACCGCCGAGCTGGCGAACCAGGCGGTCACCACGACGAAGCTGGCGGACCTCGCCGTCACGAGCGCCAAGCTGGCCGACAACGCGGTCACCAACGCCAAGCTCGCCGACAACGCGGTCGGAGCGCCGAGGTCACCGATCGCTCGCTGGCGGCGGACGACATCGGCGTGCTGTCCGGGACCGTGAGCATCGATCCGCCGAGCCTTGCGGTCCAGACGACTACGCATGTGCGCTAACGTGACGGCGGCGGTACCGGGTATCCAGGTCGAGCGACCAGCGTGATCCTCAACGCAGCCGGCCGCGCTGGTCGAATGGGCTCGTCGCGTCGGCCCCGCTACAGCCGACCGCTGACACGCTGACCGTGCAAGTTCTGCAACGTGCACCACACGCCGGCATCGACGACACGCGCCCGCACCTACGGCTACATCGTCATCCGCTGAGTCCGCTCGTACGACCGGCTCAGCCGGGTAGCGTCGCGGCCGCTTCATGGAGGCTGATGGACCGGACGGCTGAGGGCCGGCCGCAAGAACGGCGCTGCGGATCGTGGCGGTCGCGGTGGCGATCGCCGCGCTCGTGTTCGGCGCGATCGTCCTGCTCGGCAGATGACGGCGACGAGGAAGCGACCGTCAAGGGCCCGCCGGGCCACGATTTCACGCTCCTGCGGCCGGACGGCTGGACCGAGGTCGGCGACGAGGAGCGCGACCTCATCCCCGGAAAGCCGCTCGCGGTGCTCCGGCGCGGCGAGGGCGAGGGCCTCGTCACCGTGAACGCGCCGGCGCGCAGCGGAGCAGGACCTCGACGCGATCGCCGCGGAGCTCGACAGCGGTTCGAGAAGGCCATCCCGGACTTCCGCAAGGTGGGCGCGCGCGTCGTCCGCGTGGAGGCCGGACGAGGCGCTTCTCTACTCGTACGTGCGCACGAAGAAGGGGACCGCGCACACGCTCCTCGTCGTGCCTGACGCCGAGCGTCACCTACACGGTCAATGCGGTCGTGCCGGCGGGTGCCGAGGACGCGGCGCGAGAGGTCGGCGCAGATCCTGAACAGCTTCGACGTCTGATCGCCACCGGGCGCAGACGGCGTCCCCCATAAGGGGTACGAGGGGGACCGTCCAAAAGGTGTCCAGGGTTGGCTGCGCGGGCTAATTCAAGCGTTATTCGGCGTCGATTGGCCGTCCCATGATCGCGTCTACGTGCGGAATCGCCGACTGCTGGTTTTCCTGGCCCTTGCTGCTGCGCTCCTGATGGCCGCCCCCGCGCCTGGCGCGACTGGGTTCGGGGCGCTTGCGAAGAAGACTTACAAGAGCGCCACGAAGGCGCTCGGCCTCGCGAAGACCGCCAACGAGCGCTCGAAGGACGCGATCAACCGCGCTGACGAGGCGCTCGACTACGCCGAGTCGATCGAGGAGGGCACGCAGGGTGCCGAGGGCGCAGGCTGGTCCCGCGGCCCGCAGGGTCCCGCAGGGTCCTGCCGGCGCTAAGGGTGCCGACGGCGCCGATGGCCGGATGGCGCCGACGGCGCTGATGGTGCCGACGGCGCGGATGGCGTGAACGGTGTTGATGGTGCTGTCGGCCCGCAGGGCCCGGCTGGCGCCGCTGGTCCGCAGGGTCCCGCCGGTGCCGATGGCGCGCAGGGTCCGGCCGGTGCGCAGGGTCCGCAGGGTCCGGCTGGTGCCGAGGGTGCCGCAGGGCGCTGCTGGTGCCGCAGGGTCCGGCTAGGTGCGACGGCCGGATGGCGCTGGCCGCAGGGTCGCGCGACGGTGCTGATGGCGCGGATGGTCCGCCGGGCCCGCAGGGTCCGGCTGGTCCGCAGGGTCCCGCGGTCCGGCTGGTCCTGCAGGGCGCTGCAGGGCGACGCATGGTGCCGCCGGTGCGCAGGGTCCCGCTGGTCCGCGCTGGTCCGCAGGGTCCGGCTGGCGCTGACGGCGCGGACGGTCCGCAGGGCGCCGCAGGGTCTCGATCCGGTGCGCCGGTCCGCAGGGTCCCGCCGGTCCGGCTGGTCCGCCGGGTGCTCAGGGCCCGGCTGGCCCGCAGGGCGCGCCGGTGCGATGGCCGGTCCCGCCGGTCCGCAGGGTCCGCTGGTCCGCAGGGTCCGGCTGGGCTGACGGCGCTGACGGCGCGGATGGCGCTGACGGTGCTGATGGTGCCCAGGGTCCGCAGGGTCCGGCTGGTCCGCAGGGTCCCGCCGGTCCGGCTGGTCCGCAGGGCGCGCAGGGTGCGGCTGGTCCCGACGGCGCGCAGGGTGCGGCTGGTCCGCAGGGTCCCGCAGGGTCCGGCTGGTCCGGCCGGTCCGCAGGGTCCGGCCGGCGCTGACGGCGCGGACGGCGCGGATGGCGCGAATGGTCTTGACGGTGCCGATGGCGCGCAGGGTCCGGCTGGTCCGCAGGGTCCCGCCGGTCCGGCTGGTCCGCAGGGCGCGCAGGGTGACGGCTGGTGCCGACGGCGCGGACGGTGCCGATGGCGCGACCGGTCCTGCCGGTGCGCAGGGTCCGCAGGGCGCGCAGGGTCCGGCTGGTGCGACGGCGCTGACGGCGCTGATGGCGCCGACGGTCTTGACGGTGTCGATGGCGCGCAGGGTCCGGCTGGTCCGCAGGGTCCCGGCCGGCTGCCGCAGGGCGCGCAGGGTCCCGCTGGTCCCGCCGGGCGCGCAGGGCGCGGCCGGTCCCGCCGGCGCGCAGGGTCCGCAGGGTGCGCAGGGTCCGGCTGGTGCTGACGGCGCGGACGGCGCTGACGGCGCGAATGGAATTGACGGTGCGGTTGGCCCGCAGGGTCCGGCTGGTCCGCAGGGTCCCGCCGGTCCGGCTGGTCCGCAGGGCGCCGCAGGGTGACGCTGGTCCCGCCGGCGCCGCAGGGCGCGGCTGGTCCCGCCGGTGCGCAGGGTCCGCAGGGTGCCAGGGTCCGGCTGGCGCTGACGGCGCGGACGGCGCTGATGGCGCCGATGGTGTGAACGGTGTCGATGGCGCGCAGGGTCCGGCTGGTCCGCAGGGTCCCGCCGGTCCGGCTGGTCCGCAGGGCGCGCAGGGTCCGGCTGGCACCGACGGCGCGGAGGGCGCCGGCTGGTGCTGCCGGCGCGCAGGGTCCCGCCGGTGCGCGCAGGGTCCCGGCTGGTCCGCGCTGACGGCGCTGACGGCGCCGATGGCGCCAACGGTCTTAACGGTGCCGATGGCCCGCAGGGTCCGGCTGGTCCGCAGGGTCCGGCCGGTGCCGACCGGTGCCGACGGCGCGCAGGGCGCCGCCGGCGCGGACGGCGCGCAGGGCACGCACGGCCGCAGGCTGCGTCCGCAGGGTGCGCAGGGCGCCGCGACGGGCATCCAGCGATCGAGGCGTCCGGCTGGCCGCAGGGCCCGGCTGGGATCGCGACGGTGCACGAGGTGGCGCCGAGTCGAGCCGGCGCAGTGGCGCGCAGGGTCCGCAGGGCACGCACGGGCCAACCGGCACCCAGGGTCCCGCCGGTACGCAGGTTCACTGGCCGGCGCTGAGGCGCGACCGAACCGTCCGGGACGTCGTGAACTACAGCGGCGCGCTCGTACATCGCGACCAGCGGCGCGACTCGGGCAACCAGCTGGACACGGCGCCGACGGAGTGGGACGTCATGGCCGCGAAGGCCGCGACCAGTGCGCATCGACGGCGACTGGCGGCACAGGGCAACGGTCCGCGGGCAACCGCTACCTGCCACGGCGCGGATCGGACGC
This sequence comes from uncultured Thermoleophilaceae bacterium, assembly GCA_963846865.1. Taxonomy (GTDB): domain Bacteria; phylum Actinomycetota; class Thermoleophilia; order Solirubrobacterales; family Thermoleophilaceae; genus DASPHG01. The sequence continues at coordinate 220,776 of CAWJXU010000012.1, forward strand.
GGACGCGCGCCGGCGCGACAGGCGCCGTGCGGTGCATACCACCGTGGCATCAGCTGCGTCGACCCGTCACGGACGACGCGCCCGTCCGCGTGACGCCGTCCAACGTGCCAGACACCTGCACCGTCATGCGAGCGGCGCCTCGGTAGGCAACTGCCGCACGAGCGCTGCAGACGGCTACCTGATCCGCCGGCCCAGAGCTACATCCGCAGCGCGCGTTCAGGCTTAGGCCATGAACAGCTCGCATCTCGCCTGCCTCTGCGGGCTGGCTGGCCTCGCTCTGCCCGCCGCGGCCGCCGCGGATCCGTCGCTTCGCGCCACACCCGACCACGGCCTGCCCGGCGATGACGTGACCCTTCACGGCCGCGGCTGGACCAACCCCTTCTGCGAGAACAAGGTCGCGCTCTCGTTTCGCCAGAACGGCCGCAAGCTCAAGCTCGGCTCCGCCCAGCACGGCGACGGCCGATTCGACTTCATGACTCACTACCAGCAGGCCGAGCCCGGTCCGGCACGCTTCGTCGCGGTCCAGACGTGTGCGGGCGACAACAAGATCAGGCGCGCGGCGCACGTCAACATCGGCGGCGACACGTCGGTCCGATACCGCGGCCAGACCGAGCACGGTGGCCGCGTGTCGTTCACGGTCATCGACGGCAACGAGGTCATCGATTTCCGCTTCATGAACCGCTGCGCCGCCGACCGCGAGCGAGGCAGCCTCGTGCCCGGGCTCGATGCCGATCGGGGACGTCTCGTTCTCCCGCCAGGGCCGGCGGTTCTCGATCTTCGGCCGCTTCCGGCCGAACGGGGTGGTGAAGGGCGACGCGCGCGAGCAGATCATCGGACTGCGACAGCGAGAAGATGACCTGGCGCGCCGAGCGCGTCGGACTGAACTCGCACGATTGACTGGTCAGTCAATGGGGTAGGATGCCCTCGCAGCGGGCGATCCGGCATGCTGCCCCGGACGCCCAGCCTGGCCGCCGTACCGCCGTAACGAACGAAGGAGCCAACCCTTGAAGATCTGTGTCCTCGTGAAAGAGGTGCCAGACGCCGCCGTCGAGAAGCGCATGGATCCGAACTCCAAGCGCCTCGACCGGTCCGGCGAGAAGAACCTCAACCCCTTTGACACCCACGCCATCGAGGCCGCCATGCAGGTGAAGGAGGGCGGCCAGGCCGACGTGGAGGAGATCGTCGCCGTGACGATGGGCCCCGAGAGCGCGGTCCGCGCGCTCCACAAGGCGGTCTCGCTCGGCGCCGACCGCTCGGTTCACCTGACCGACGACTCGCCTCGCCGGCTCGGACGTCGCGGCCACCGGCTACGCGCTCGCGAAGGTCCTCGAGAGCGAGAGCCCGGACCTCGTCCTGCTCGGCCAGCAGTCGGACGACGGCGAGTGCTACACGATCGGCGCCGTCGTCGCCGACCACCTGAAGATGCCGTCGCTCACGCAGGTGATCAAGATGGACGTCGAGAGCGGCAAGCTCCGCTGCGAGCGCCAGGCCGAGTACGGCTACGACACCGTCGAGGTCGAGCTGCCCGCCGTGATCTCGGTCGGCGACGCGATCAACGAGCCGCGCTACCCGTCGCTCAAGGCGATCATGGGCGCGAAGAAGAAGCCGCTCGAGGCCAAGGGCGCCGGCGACGTCGGCATCGAGGGCGACAAGGTCGGCGAGTCCGGCTCGCGCACCGCGGTCCTCGCGATCAACCCGCCGCCGGAGAAGCAGGCCGGGCAGATCATCGAGGACGAAGACACCGCCGAGACGGTCGAGAAGATCGTCTCCTGGCTCGAGGAAAGGAAGCTGCTGGCATGAGCGGGATCCTCACTTACGTCCTCCACTACGAGGGCGAGTTCAACAAGAACTCCCTCGGCGCGGTCTCCGAGGCCGGCAAGCTGGCCAAGCGAGCTCGGCGTCGAGGCCCACGCCGTCGTCGTCGGCGACGACGCCACCGACGACCTCTGCAAGCAGCTCGGCAACTACGGCGCCTCGAAGGTCTGGCGTGCGCCGGCTCCGGCGGGGCTGGGCGGGCCGGTCGTCGACGTCATGGCGAAGCTGATCGAGGACTCGGGCTACGACTACGTGATCTTCGGCGGCGGCCTGCTCGGCTTCGAGATCGGCGCCGGCCTCGCCGCCCGCCTGCACGGCGGCGTGACGATGGAGGTCACCGAGGTCAAGGTCCAGGACGGCAAGCTCGTCGCGGTCCGGCCGATCCTCCAGGACTCGGCCGTCGTGGACGTCGGCTACTCCGACGACGGGCCGGCCGTGATCATCGGCCGCCTGAACGCGTTCGAGATCGCCGAGTCCGGCGGCGGTGACGCCGAGGTCGAGGAGTTGAGCGTCGACCTGTCCGACTGGTCCACGAAGGCCACGATGGTCCAGCGCGGCGAGCAGCGCGGCGCGGACGTGAACATCGAGGACGCCGACATCCTCGTCGGCGGCGGCCGCGGCCTGGGCAAGGCCGAGGGCTTCCAGGAGCTCGCAGAGCCGCTCGCCGACGCGCTCGGCGGCGCCGTCGCGGCGACCCGCGCGGTCGTCGACGCGGGCTGGTTCCCGTACGCCGGCCAGATCGGCCAGACGGGCAAGACCGTCGCGCCGAAGCTCTACCTCGCGGTCGGCATCTCGGGCGCGATCCAGCACAAGGTCGGCATGCAGTCGTCGGAGAACATCGTCGCGATCAACAAGGACCCGAACGCGCCGATCTTCGAGTTCTCCGACCTCGGCATCGTGGGCGACCTGCACAAGATCGTTCCCGAAGCTGACCGAGGCGATCAAGGCCAAGAAGGGCGGCTAGCCGTCGATGGCGACGGCACCGGCGGAGTTCCTGCCGGACGTTCAGTCCGGCGCTGAGTTCGTAACCGAGCCGACCGATCCCGAGGACGAGCGCATCGAAGTCGGCGTCGTGATCGTGGGCGGCGGCCCGGCCGGGCTGGCGTGCGCGATCCGGCTGATGCAGCTGATCTCGGAGGACGAGAAGCTGATGGAGCGCCTCGGCGAGGTGCCCGTCGCGCTCGTCGAGAAGGGCAAGGGCCCCGGCTCGCACCTGATGTCGGGCGCGATGATGGATCCGTCCGCGATGAAGAAGCTCTTCCCCGACCTGCCGGAGGAGGAGTGGCCGACCTACGGCACGGTGCCGAAGGACACGGTCTACTTCATGACGCGGAAGCGCGCGATTCCGCTGGTGCCCACGCCGCCGCCGTTCCGCAACCACGGCAACCACGTCACCTCGGTCGCGCAGCTCGGCCGCTTCCTCGGCGAGAAGGCGGAGGAGGCGGGCGTGTACATCCTGCCCGAGACCGCGGCCTACAAGCTGCTCGTCGAGGACGGCGTCGTGCGCGGCATCCGCTCGGGCGACAAGGGCCGCGGGCGCGAGGGCGAGGAGCTGGGCAACTTCGAGCCCGGCTCGGACCTGATCGCGCAGGCGACCGTGCTCGCCGAGGGGACCGCCGGCCACCTGGCCGGCGCCGCGATCTCACACTTCGACCTCGGCCTCCGAGGACCCGCCGCAGTGGGAGCTCGGCGTCAAGGAGGTCTGGGAGGTCAAGAAGCCGCTCGACCGCGTCATCCACTCGATGGGCTGGCCGCTTGCGCTTCGGTGCGAAGTACCGCGAGTTCGGCGGCTGCTTCATCTACCCGATGGGCGAGGACAAGGTGTCGATCGGCTTCGTCGCCGGGCTCGACTACCGCGACGCGACGTTCTCGGTCCACGACACGCTCCAGCTCTTCAAGACGCACCCGCTCGTCAAGAAGATCCTCGAGGGCGGCAAGCGCGTCGCCTGGGGTGCGAAGACGATCCCGTCGGGCGGCTACTGGGCGATGCCGAAGCAGCTCTGGGCGCCCGGGCATGGTGCTGGCGGGCGACTCGGCCTCGATGGTGAACATCCCGAAGCTGAAGGGCGTCCACCTCGCGATGCACGCCGGCATGTTCGCCGCCGAGACGATCTACGAGAAGCTCTCGCAGGGCGCCGACTGCACCGACCTCTCGAGCTACCAGGAGAAGGTCGAGGGCTCGATGATCGAGACGGACCTGCACCGCTCGCGCAACATGCGCCAGGTGTTCGGGAGGGGCTTCCTCGTCGGCGGCGCGCTCGCGAACGCGATGGAGATCTCGGGCGGGCGCTTCCCCGGCGGGCGGTTCGCGACCCACGACGACGCGAACCAGCCGGTCTTCATCGGCAACCGGCTGGAAGAAGTATCCGAAGCCGGACGGCAAGTACACGTTCGACAAGCTGTCGTCGGTCTTCGCGACGGGCAACCAGTCCCGCGACGACGCGCCGTCGCACATCCGCATCCAGCAGAAGGTTCCGCTCGAGCTTGCGCTCGATGTGGCAGCAGATGTGCCCGGCGCAGGTCTACGAGGTGCCCGAGGAGATCCTCGAGCAGCTCCAGAAGGGCAACGGCGAGCGTCGATCCGAAGCAGATCGTCGACCTCCAGGTCGCGCCCTCGAACTGCGTGCAGTGCGGCGCGATCACCGCCAAGGGCGGCCGGCTGACGCCGCCCGAGGGCGGCGAGGGCCCGAACTACCAGCAGACCTAGCGCGGTAGGGTCGCGCGCATGGCGAAGGCCGTGCTGGTGACGGGGGCTTCGACGGGGATCGGCGAGGCGACGGCGCTGCGCTGAAGCGCGCGGGCTGGGACGTCTTCGCAGCCGCGCGCAAGGACGCCGACCTCGAGCGGCTCGGCGGCGAGGGCTTCACGCCGTGAAGCTCGACGTCACCGACACGGGCTCGATCGCCGCGGCGAAGAAGCAGCTCGACGAGCGCGGGCTGCACGGCCTCGTCAACAACGCCGGCGTCGCGGTGAGCGGGCCGATGGAGTTCCTGCCGCTGGACGAGCTACGGCAGCAGCTCGAGGTCAATCTCGTCGGTCAGGTCGCCGTGATCCAGGCGTTCATGCCGAACATCCGCGAGGCGAAGGGCCGGATCGTGAACGTCAGCTCGATCGGCGGGAAGATGGCGCTGCCGCTCGTGGGGCCGTACGCGGCGTCGAAGTTCGGGCTCGAGGCGGTCAGCGACTCGCTCGGCGCGAGCTGCGGCCGTGGGGCATCCACGTCTCGTTGATCGAGCCCGGCGCCGTCGTCACGCCGATCTGGGACAGGGGCCGCGAGACCGCCGACCGGCTCGAGGAGGAGATGGGCGAGCAGGCGCGGGCGCGCTACGGGAAGCTCGCGGACAAGATCCGCTCGGAGACCGAGAAGATCCCCGAGCGCGGCGTGCATCCGGACGAGGTGGCGAAGGCGATCGAGGAGGCGCTCACCGCCTCGCGCCCGAAGCTCCGCTACGTCGTCGGCGGCGACGCGAAGATGCGGCTGCGGATCAAGGCCCTCGTCGGCGACAGGGGCATGGACGCGCTGATCGCGCGGACGCTGGACTGGAAGTAGCTGCTACTTCCGGCCGCCGCGGAAGCTGATCGCCTGCTGGAACGTCGAGCGGTTCGTGAACTCGATCCGCTTGTCGATCAGGTTCGGGCAGGTACCTGATCCGCTCGATCTCGGTGCTCTTCCGCCAAGCGTTCGGGTCAGCGGTGCCCTGCGCGGCCTCGAGCTCGGCACCGGCCGCGTCGAGCGACGCCCACAGGTCCGCCGCGCACGCGGCCAGGTCGCCGGCGCCGCAATAGCGGACGTTGTCCGGGCCCTCGACCCCCTGCCCGAGCAGCGTGCGCAGGTCCTTGTCGACGTAGCCCGCCCAGCCGCCTGTGGACTGATTCCCGGTCCCCTCCGGGGCGCTTCCACGCGAGTTGAGCTCCGCGAGCCGGGGGATCAGGTCGCCGAGGACGGGTGTCATGACGGCATCGGCGAGCCGCGGCCACCATGCGTCGAGGATCGCCACGCCCGGGTGGTCGTTGAAGCCATTGCGATCGGCGTCGATTCGGATCGCGCCGTTCGCGCGCCAGTCCTTGAGGATCGCCAGCATCTGCGCCGCGCGTGGGTTGGGCGCCGGCGCGGTGTCGAGCACCTGGATCGGAGCGTCGAGGACGACCGCGGCACGGTGGTCCTGTACCGCCCCCAGGTTCATCACGCCCGCGAGGCTCGCGAGCGTGTGCTTGCGGCGTTCCTGTATCGCTTCCTCGAAGAGCTGGACACGGAACACCGAGCCGAAGCTCCACTGGTCGTCGGCGGCGCCCCACCCGGCGCGGGCTTGTTGTTCCAGTTCAGGATCACGCCGTTGCGCTTCACCTGCTGCGGATGCTGTTTCGACGTGAGGAGCCCGCGCCAGTCGTACTCGCCTGTGCCGCGCGTCGGCAGCCCGGGGTCGGTGCCGGGAGCGCGCTTCGGGCAGCGGCAGGTGGAGAACATGGCGATCTTCTCCTCGTCGGCGAACGCGATGTTGAACGTGTGCTCGAGCTGGTTCGCGACCTTGATGAAGTCCCCGGCGGACCTGACCTTGTTCGAGTTCAGGTCGTGCCAGAGCCGCATGCTCAGGACCTCACGGCCGCGCGTCGAGCGGCGGCGCGAGATCGCGACGCGCTCGCCGTTCACGGTCGCGTAGCCGGTCACTGGCCCGTGGACGGTCTCGTTCCACGCGAGCCGCTGGTCCGGGATGTCCGCGTCGTTCCCCTCGAGCACGCCGGCGTCCACATGGGTCATGTCGCGGCACTCGCCCTTGTACAGGTAGCGCGTGTCGCTGCCGTCGCAGAGGGTCTCGACGAAGGTGTCGATGATGTCGTTGTTGGCCGAGGTCAGGCTCCACGCGAAGTCCTGGTTGCGCCCGATGAACACGTACGGTCCGGCGCCGGGGATGGAAGCGCCGCGGGCGTCGATCCCGCCGCCGTGCATGTCCATCTCGTACACGAGCGCGGGGTAGAAGGTGCCGAGCTGCGGGCCGGCCACGAACAGCGGACGGCCCGTCTGGGAGCGCCGCCCGCCACGAGCAGCGCGTTCGACATGTTCGGCCGCTCCACGGTGAGCGACGCGCCCGTCTCGTACTGCACGGGCTGGAACGAGCCGTCGTCGAGAGCGACGCTGCCCGGTGCCTCGCTCGGAATCGACGACCAACTCGCGGGCTTCGACACCGATGCCGGCGCCTCCGGGTCGCTGTAGTTGCGCAGGTCGTTCCAGACCGCCGTTCCCTGTGCCGCTCCTAGCTGGGTGCGCAGGGCGCTCAGGAGCATCGACCGGCGCGCCTCGTCGCCGCCACCGCGGCCGAAGATCGACCCGATGAAGCCCGATGCCGCCATGAAGTCGACCAGCGTGAACCGCTTGTAGGCGCGGTCCGCGTCGCGGTATTGCGCGTTCACTCCGCGCAGGTACGCCCGCATGTCCTTGACGATCCGCCGGCCCTTCCTCGTGCGCTCGAGCAGGCGAAGCTCGCGGGCGACGATCACGTCGGCTTGGGCGGAGGGGGTGAACCGCCGCAGCTGCGTCACGAGGCCGAAGGCGTTGATCCCCGGGGGATCGAGAACCGTCAGGCGAGCGAGCGGGCGCGCGATCTCGAGCAGCAGGTGTCGCTCCTTGGCCGTCATCCAGCCGGCGCCGAACATGACGTCCTTGCGGCGCTTCGCGGTGATGTGCGGGACGCCCCACTTGTCGACGACGATCCGGACGTTGTCGTTCGTCGTCTCCTCGACGCGCGTCGGGCCCTGGCCGCGCGTCCCGAACAGGTTGGGCTTGAAGGTCGTCCTCAGATCGCGCGCCGTGACGTCACCGAGCTTCGGCGTGAGCGCGTCGTACATGTCCGCCTGGTCGGTCGAGTGCGCGTCCGGCGGCACGTTCCCGCTCTGCCCCGGGTTCAGGATGCTCCAGGCGGAGTTGGGCGCGGCGTAGTCCCTCGCATCAGCGGGAGTTGCGAGCAGGAAGGCGAGAAGGAGTGCGAGCGGGAGCCAGCGCACGGCCCGCCGGAGGGTAGCGGGCTGCTACTGAGAGTGCCGGACTCGTCCGAGAACAGCGCGATCGCCTCGCGGCGATCGGAGACGCCGAGCTTGGCGAGGATGTCGGAGACGTGCCGGCGCACCGTCGTCGGCGAGACGTCGAGCCGGCGCCCGATCTCGGTCGTCGTGTAGCCCTCGCCCATCAGCTCGAGCACCTCCCACTGCCGCGTCGTCAGCTCGGGGCCGCGCTTTCCGCCGATCGGAACGCGCCGGCGGCGGCCCTGCGAGCGGAACTCGTCGATGAGGCGCGCGACCAGGCGCCGCGGCACCGCGGCCTCGCCGTCGAGGATTCCGCGCAGCGCGAACGGCAGCCGGTCGGGGTCGGTCTCCTTCAGCAGGTAGCCGGCTGCGCCGGCCTTGAGCGAGTCGAACAGCTCGTCGTCGCCCGCGAACGCCGTGAGCATCACGATGGCCGTCTCCGGCATCTCCTCGCTGATCACGGCCGCCGCCTTGATGCCGCCGCCGCCCGGCATCGAGATGTCGAGCAGGCAGACGTCGGGCTCGTGCTTGCGCGCGAGCGCGACCGCCTGCTCCCCGTCCGCGGCCTCCGCGCACACCTCGAAGCCGCCGGCCTCGAGCGACTGGCGCACGCCCGAGCGCGTCGGCGCGTGGTCGTCGGCGATGAGCACGCGAGCGGGCTCCGGGTCCGGTTCGCGGCGTCGCTCATCGGCTCGTGAAGCATATGGCGGCGCCCCAAAGCCTCCGGTCGCGTAGAGGTTCTACTCGTGGCAGGCGTGAACCGGCTGCGCGGGATCGGGAGGGCGGCCGGCATGGCGCCAGCATCGGCAAGGCAGCGCGGGGCCGACAAGGGACACCCGGGTGGTTTTGCGTTCAGACGGCTGAACGGAGGCCGTGATCAGTCGGGCGTGACGCGCGCGATGCGCCAGTCCGCGTCGACCTGCTCGACGTGCAGCACGGACTCGTTGTCGTCCTGGTCGGTCACGCCGACCGTCGCCGTGTCGCCGTCGACCTCGAGGGTGTCGACCTCGAGCTCGTAGTCGCCCTCGGGCAGGTTGTCCTCGACCTCGCTGGCGCAGCTCTGCCCCGCCTCTTCCTCGACGTTGTCGGCGAGCTCCTCCGTGAAGATCTCGTCGCAGACCTGGTCGCCGTCGCCGTCGCGGCCGGCGTTGGCGAAGTCGTCCACGAGCTGGGCGACCTCGGCGTCGGTGCCGTCGTAGTTGTCGGCGTTGTTGTTGACGTCGTCGTCGTCCCGCCGCAGCCGATCGACGGCGGCTGCCGACAGGGCGAGCGGCGACGTAGATCCGCCTTCGCGTGAGTGGCGCATCCCGGCGCAGCTTAATGGCGCGTCAGACGGATACCGTGCCGCCGTGCGCGCATCGGTCGTGGGAGCGGGGTCATTCGGTACAGCCGTGGCGCTGCTGCTCGTCGCGCGCCGGGGTGCGCACGACGCTCCTGTGCAGGACCGCCGAGCAGGCCGACGGAGCTGGACGAGCGCGGTGAGAACGAGCGCTACCTGCCCGGGCGTCGCGCTGCCGCGGGAGCTGAAGGTGCGCGCGTTCGGCGGCCACCCGGACCAGTTCCACCGTGCGGACCTCGTCTTCCTCGCCGTCCCGTCGAAGGGCCTCGCGCGAGGCGCTCGCGGAGCTGGAGCGGCAGGGCGTCGCGCGCGGGGCCGGGGTCGTGTCGCTCGCGAAGGGGCTCGTCCCGCCCGACGGGCCCCGCCGACGCTCGCGCTCGAGGCCGAGTTCGGGCCGGACCGGGTGGCGTGCATCGGCGGGCCCGCGCACGCGCGCGAGATGGCGACCGAGGGCGCCGGGCCTCGTGTGCGCCTCGCACTCGGAGCGGCTCGCGCACCGCTGCGCCGGCGTGTTCCAGCGCGCCGGGGTGGTCTGCGAGGTGTCGGACGACCCGGTCGGGGTCGAGCTGGCCGGGTGCGCGAAGAACGCCGCCGCGGTCGCGGTGGGCGCCACCGAGGCGCAGGGGCTCAACGCGGCCGGGATGGCGGCGAGCGACATCTTCAGCGAGGTCGCGGCGCTCGCCGAGAGCACGCGGCGGGCCAGGTGCGCACCTTCCTCGGGCGGGCGGGCACCGGCGACCTCGTCGCGACGGCGCTCGCTCCGAAGTCGCGCAACCGCAGCGCCGGCGAGCTCCTCAGCCAGGGCGTGCCGGCGGCCGAGATCCCGGAGCGGCTCGGACAGGCGGTCGAGGCGCTCGAGACCGTGCCGCTGCTCGCGCGCGCGATCGAGTCGGCGGGGATACGCGCGCCCGTCACGTCCGCGCTCGCGCGGCTCGTCGCCGGGGAGCTTCCGCTCGAGGAGTGGGTCCGGCTCGTCCGGGCCGAGCAGCCGGAGCCGGCGCGCTTCCGCGGCCGCCTGCGCGGCTGGTGGCGGCGCTTCGTCGCGTGGTTCCGCCGTCGCTAGACTCGACGCCGTGAAGGAAGCGATCCATCCCGAGTACGTCGAGGCCCGCGTGTGGTGCACGTGCGGCAACGAGTTCACGACGCGCTCGACGAAGCCCGAGCTGCACGTCGAGATCTGCTCGAACTGCCACCCGTTCTACACGGGCCGCCAGAAGCTGGTCGACACCGGCGGCCGCGTCGAGCGGTTCCAGCGCCGCGCCGCTAAGAAGCGCCGCTAGCGCCGCAACCGGCGGCTGCGGGTCGGGTTCCAGCAGACGAATGCACGTTCGACTCGCCAGCCTGCTCGTCGTTCTCGCTGCCGTGTGCGGCGCCCGCCGCGCACGCGGCCGCGCCGGCCGGCGTCCGCATGCTCTCCTGTGCGCCGTGGGAGGAGCAGCACGGAGGGGCCGGTGACCTACGCGGCGCGCATGCGCGCGGTGCCCGGCACGGCGCGGATGTCGCTGCGCATCCGGCTGTTCGAGAAGGCCGGCGACGGCGAGTTCGAGCGCGTGTCCGCCGAAGGGCTCGGCGTCTGGAGGAAGTCGCGCCCGGGGGCGTCGGCGTTCCGGTACGAGCAGCGCGTCCGCGGGCTGCGCCAGGGCGCGGTCTACCGCGTGCGTCGTGCGCTACCGCTGGCACGGCGACGGGGCGAGCCGATCCTCACCGCGCGGCGGCGGTCGCGCCGCTGCAGCCAGGCCGGCGGCCTGCCGAACCTGCGCGTCGCCGACGATCGACGCCGAAGCCCGGCGAGGTCGACGGGACGGCCGTCTACAAGGTGAAGATCGTCAACCGCGGCACGGCGCCGGCGCGAGAACGTCGGCGTTCTCCTGCGCGTCGACGGGGAGGTCGTGGACGAGGTCGAGGTGATCGACGTGCTGGAGCCGAACGAAGACCAGAACGGTCACCTTCAACGGTCCCGTCTGCCGGCAGCCAGATGCGCGTCGTGGTCGATCCCAAGGAGCTGATCGACGAGTCGCGCGAGCAGGACAACGTGCGCGACCCGAGCTGCCTCTAGCATCCGTGCGGTGACCGAGCCGCAGCCCCAGGTCGAAGCCGACGGCCGGATCAGCGCTCAGCGGGACGCGCCGGTAGGCGGCCAGGCGGTGCTCGAGGGCGTGATGATGCGCGGCGTCTCGACCTGGGCGGTCGCGGTCCGCAAGCCGTCGCCGAGCAGGTGGAGGCCGTCAAGGCGGGCGAGAGGATCGAGATCCCGGACGGCGAGATCGAGGTCGTCTCCGAGCCGCTCGTCTCGTGGACGAAGCGCCACCGCGTGTACCGGCTGCCGATCATCCGCGGCGTCGTCGCGCTCGGCGAGTCGCTCAAGATCGGCTTCAAGGCGCTCGGCATCTCGGCGAACGCGCAGCTGACGGAGGACGAGAAGGGCGAGCAGCAGGAGATCGGCGGCGCGGCGTGGGCGGGCACGATCGCGTTCTCGCTGATCCTCGCGATCGGGCTCTTCTTCCTCCTGCCGGCCGGGCTCACCAACATCTTCAAGGACGAGATCCCGAACTCGTTCGTGTTCGTCGTGATCGAGAAGCTCATCCGGATCTCGATCTTCCTCGGCTACCTGTGGCTGATCTCGCGCATGCGCGACCTCCAGCGCGTGTTCGAGTACCACGGCGCCGAGCACAAGACGATCTCGTGCTACGAGGCCGGGCTCGACCTGACGCCGGAGAACGCGCAGCGGTTCTCGCGCCTCCATCCGCGCTGCGGGACGAGCTTCCTGCTGATCGTCATGATCGTCGCGATCTTCGTGTTCGCCCCGCTCGGCACGCCCGAGTGGTACTGGCTGTTCGCCTCGCGGATCGTCGGCATCCCGCTGGTCGCGGGCCTCGCGTTCGAGGTGATCAAGTGGTTCGGCCGCAACCGGACCAAGCGCTGGGCGCGCATCCTGATGGCGCCCGGCATGCAGCTCCAGAAGCTGACCACGCGCGAGCCGGACCTCACCCAGCTCGCCGTGGCGATCGCAGCGCTCGAGGCCGTCCTGGCGGTCGAGAATCCCGCCGAGGCCTCCGAGGAGGACAAGGTCGGGATGGAAGTCGTTGCTTGAGCAGCTCGTCGAGCAGATAGAGACCCGCTTCGCGGACCTCGAGCAGCAGATGTCGGACCCCGAGGTGATCGCGGACCGCGAGCGGTACGCCGAGGTCGGGCGCCAGTACCGCGCGCTCGAGCCGGCGCACGAGCTGGCGAAGGAGTGGCGGCGCACGTCGAGCGACGCCGAGGGCGCGCGCGAGCTGCTCGCCGAGGAGGAGGACCCGGAGACGCGCGAGCTGCTCGCCGCGTCGGAGGCGCGGCTCGCCGAGCTCGAGGAGGAGATCCGGCTCGCGATGGTCGAGCGCGACCCGAACGACGAGAAGGACGTGATCGTCGAGGTGCGCGCCGGCACCGGCGGCGACGAGGCCGCGATCTGGGCCGGCGACCTGTACCGGATGCTCACGCGCTACGCCGAGCGGCGCGGCTTCAAGACGGAGCCGCTGTCGGTGGCCGACGGCGACTACACGTTCGCGATTCGCGGCGACGGCGCGTACTCGGTGTTCAAGTACGAGGGCGGCACGCACCGCGTCCAGCGCGTGCCCGAGACGGAGTCGCAGGGCCGGATCCACACGTCGACCGCCACGGTCGCCGTGCTTCCCGAGGCCGAGGAGGTCGAGGTGCAGATCGACCCGAACGACCTCCAGGTGGACGTCTACCGCTCGTCCGGGCCGGGCGGCCAGTCGGTGAACACGACCGACAGCGCCGTGCGGATCACGCACAAGCCGACCGGCCTCGTGGTCTCGATGCAGGACGAGAAGTCGCAGCTCCAGAACCGCGACAAGGCGATGCGCGTCCTGCGCGCGCGGCTGTACGAGCAGGAGCTCGCCGCGCAGCAGGCGGAGCTGTCGGCCGAGCGCCGCTCGCAGGTGGGCACCGGCGAGCGCGCCGAGAAGATCCGCACCTACAACTTCGGCCAGGACCGGATCACCGACCACCGCGTGAACCTCACGAAGGGCAACCTCGCCGGCGTGCTCCAGGGCGACCTGGACGAGTTCACCGCGGCGCTCGAGGCCGACGAGAAGCGGCGGAAGCTCGAGGCAAGCGCGGCGGCATGACCGCGGTCGCGGCGGCGCGCGACGCGGTGGCCGCCGCCACCGACTCGCTGCGGGCCGCGGGCTGCGAGACGCCGCAGCTCGACGCGGAGGTGCTCGTGGCCGCTGCGGCCGGCGTTCCCCGGCTCAAGCTCGTCGAGGACCCCGATCTCGGGCTGGAGCCGGAGGCCTGCGCGCACGCTCATGGGCTGGGTACGGCGGCGCGCGCGGCGCGAGCCGGTCGCGTACATCATCGGGCGGAAGGAGTTCCGGCGGATCGAGCTCGCCGTCGATTCGCGGGTTCTGATCCCGCGCCCCGAGACCGAGCTGCTCGTGGAGATCGCGGTCGAGCTGGCCCCGGAGGGCGGACGGGTGCACGACGTGGGCACCGGCTCCGGCGCGGTCGCGCTCGCATTGAAGGACGAGCGCCCGGACCTGCACGTGAGCGCATCCGACCGTGCGCCGGTCGCCGCGGAGGTGGCTCGACGCAACGCCGAGCGGCTGGGACTCGAGATCGAGGTTGCGACGGGCGCCGGGCTGCCGCCCGGGGACTACGACCTCGTCGTGGCGAACCTCCCGTACGTGCGCCTCGACGAGTGGGACGAGCTGCCGCCCGAGATCGCGCGCTACGAGCCGCGCGAGGCGCTCGTGGGCGGAGAGGACGGGCTCGACGAGATCCGCGCGCTCGTGGCCGAGGCGCCCGCCGGCGACGCTGTTGGCTTTGGAGCACGCGCCAGGCTCAGGCGGAGTCGGTGAGGGGGATGCTCGCGGATGCCGAGACCCGCGCGGACCTCGCCGGCCGCGAGCGCGTCACGATCGGCCCGAGCATGACGTTCGAGGAGTGCATTCGGCGCGGGCGGGATCGCGCTGTTCCCCGCCGACACGGTCTATGGGCTCGCCGTCGATCCGGGCAACGAGGACGCGATCGAGCGGATGTACGCGCTCAAGGGGCGGCCGCGCGAGAAGAAGTCCGCGCTCATGTACTTCCTCGTTGACGCTGTTCCGGACCTGCCGGACGCCGCGAGGAAGCTCCTCCCGGGGCCGATCACCGTGATCCTGGCCGACGGGCGCGGCATCCGGGTGCCCGACCAGCCGCTGCTCGCGGGCGTGACCGTGCCCGTCCTCCAGACGAGCGCCAACCCGTCGGGCGGGCCGGACCCGCGGCGGCTCGAGGACGTCGATCCCGCGATCCGCGCCGGGGTGGACCTCGAGATCGACGGGGGCGAGCTGCCCGGGACGCCCTCGACCGTGGTCGACCTGAGCGGCGACGAGCCCCGGATCGTGCGGGAGGGCGCGGTGTCCGCCGCCCGGATCCGGGAGCTTCTTCGGTAACTTGGCTCAGAGATGAGCGAGCTGCCGCCCGACTACTTCTCGAAGCCCGTCGCCGACGTCGATCCCGAGGTCGCCGAGGCGATGGAGGCCGAGCTCAGGCGTCAGGAGACGACGCTCGAGATGATCGCGTCGGAGAACTTCGTCCCGCAGTCGGTCCTCGACTGCCAGGGCTCGGTGCTGACGAACAAGTACGCCGAGGGCCAGGTCGGCAAGCGCTACTACGGCGGCTGCGAGCACGTGGACGTCGATCGAGACGCTCGCGATCGAGCGGGCGCGCGCGCTGTTCGGCGCCGAGCACGTGAACGTCCAGCCGCACGCGGGCGCGCAGGCGAACGCGGCGGTCTATCACGCGCTCTGCGATCCGGGCGACACCGTGCTCGGCATGAAGCTCGACCACGGCGGCCACCTCACGCACGGGATGAAGATCAACTTCTCCGGCCGCCTCTACAACATCGTCGCCTACGGGGTGCGCGAGGAGGACTCGCTGCTCGACTACGACGAGCTCGAGCGGCTCGCGAAGGAGCACAGGCCGAAGGTGATCCTGGCGGGCTGGTCGGCCTACCCGCGCGAGCTCGACTTCCAGCGCTTCCGCGACATCTGCGACGAGGTCGGCGCGCTCCTGTTCACCGACATGGCGCACTTCGCGGGACTGGTGGCCGCGGGCGAGCACGCGAACCCGGTGCCGCTACTCGGACGTCGTCTCGACCACGATCCACAAGACGATCGGCGGCGCCCGCGGCGGCATGATCCTCTGCAAGGAGGAGTGGGCGAAGAAGATCAACTCGGCCGTCTTCCCCGGCCAGCAGGGCGGGCCGCTCATGCACGTCATCGCCGGCAAGGCGGTTGCGCTGAAGATCGCCTCGTCGGAGACCTTCCGCGAGCGCCAGCAGCGCACGCGCGTGGGCGCGCGCATCGTGGGCGAGCAGCTGCTGGAGCGCGGCGTGAACGTCCTGACCGGCGGCACCGACGTCCATCTCGTGCTGGTCGACCTGCGCGACTCCGACCTCGACGGAAAGCAGGCCGAGGACCGTCTGCACGAGATCGGCATCACGGTCAACCGCAACGCGGTTCCGTTCGACCCGCGCCCGCCCGCGGTGTCGTCCGGGCTGCGCGTCGGCTCGCCCGCGCTCGCGACGCGCGGCCTCCAGGAGGACGACTTCAGCGAGGTGGGCGAGATCATGGCGACCGCGCTCACGGCCGACTGGAACGACGTCGCTCAAGGGCGAGCTGTCCGAGCGGGTGCGTGCGATCGCCGACCGCTACCCGCTGTACCCGCACATCTCGTACAGCGGCGCCGCAACGCCCGCCTGAGCGGGCTCTTCGACCTGCACTCCGTCTCCGCCTCGCGCGGCGGCCGGCGCGTGCTCGACGACGTCAGCGTGACGATCCCCGACGGCGCGACCGCCTTGCTGGGACCGTCGGGCTCGGGCAAGTCGAGCCTGCTGCGGCTGCTCAACCGCCTGAGCGATCCCGACCTCGGGACGATCCACTTCAAGGGCGACGACGTCCGCGCGCTCGACGTGCTCGACCTGCGCCGGCGCGCGGTGCTCGTGCCGCAGCTCCCGGCGCCGCTCCCGGGCACCGTGGCCGACAACGTGCGCTACGGACCGTCGCTGTGCGACCGCGAGGCCGACGTCAACTCATGCCTCGCGCGCGCAGGGCTCGCGCGCACCTACGCCGACCGCGACGCCGCCGAGCTATCGGTCGGCGAGCAGCAGCGAGTGATGCTCGCGCGCGCGCTCGCGCTCGAGCCCGAGGTGCTCCTGCTCGACGAGCCCACTTCCGCGCTCGACGAAGCGGCGCGCGACGGCGTCGAGCGCACGCTGGTCGAGCTCGCGCAGGCGGGCGTCGCGATGGTGCTCGTGACCCACGACCGCGGCCAGGCGGTGCGGGTCGCGTCCAAGGTGGTCGAGCTGCGCGAAGGGCGGGTCGTCGCGATGAGCTCGATCGACGTCACGCTCACCGAGGTCGCGGCGACGCTCGTGCTGGTCGCGATCGCGATCGCGGTGTCGCGCTGGCGGCGCGCGGAGCTCGAGCAGGACCTCGCGGTTGCCGTGCTGCGCTCGTTCGTGCAGCTCACGGCTGTCGGCTACGTGATCCAGGCGATCTTCGACTCGGACAGCCTGCTGCTGGTGGTGGCGCTCCTGGCAGGGATGGTCGCGTTCGGCACGTTCACCGCGCGCGGCGCGCGCGAAGGACGTGCCGGAGGCGCTCGGCCCGGTGGTGCTCGCGCTGACGGTCGCCGCGGCGACCACGCTCGGGCTCGTGCTCGCGCTCGGCGTGTTCGAGGCGAAGCCGCGCTACCTCGTGCCGGTCGGCGGGATGGTGATCGGCAACGCGATGACCGCGGCCGCCGTCGCGCTCAACCGGCTGGGCGACGAGATCGGCGGTTCGCGCGCGGCGATCGAGGCGACGCTCTCGCTTGGCGCGACCTCGCGTCAGGCGGCGGCCGGCGCGGTCACGCGCAGCCTGCGCTCGGGGATGATCCCGCTGATCGACTCGACCAAGACGACCGGCATCGTCTTCTTCCCCGGCGCCATGGTGGGCATGCTGGTGGCGGGCGCCGAGCCCGTCGACGCCGTCCGGCTCCAGCTGATCCTGCTGTGGTCGCTGCTCGGGAGCGTGTCGCTGTCGGCGCTGATCGCGACGGGGCTCGGCTACCGCGGCTTCTTCACTCCGGCTCATCAGCTGCGCGACGCCGATCCTCGATAGCGAGCAGCCGTGCTCGGCGCCGTCTGGAGCGTCGTGTGCGTGATGCTGAACCGCTCCCGCAGCACGGCCTCGACTTCGGCCGCGCACCGCCTCCTGATCTGCGTGCGGATCCGTGCGGAGGTGTGCTGCGAGCGCCAGGAAGCCCGAGGTCACCGTCCAGATGTGCAGGTCGTGGACCTCGCGCACGCCCTGCGACGCGGCCATCGCGTCACCCACCTCGGTCACGTCGATCCCGCGCGGCGCGGACTCGAGCAGCACGTCGAGCGGGTCGCGGATCAGTCGCCACGACCCGAGCAGGATCAGGCAGCCGATCAGCATCGCCGCGACGGCGTCGGCTTCCTCGGGTCCCCCGGCCGCGATGACGACGCCGGCCACAAGGGCGCCCAGCGAGCCGAGCGCGTCGGCGGCGGAATGGCGCAGGACGCCCTCGAGGTTGAGGTCGCCACGGTCCCCGCGCGCGAGGATGATCGTTGCGATCACGTTGCCGATCAGGCCGAAGGCGCCGACGGCGGCGATCCCGAGCGCCGTCCACGTCGGGTGGGTCGGAGAGGCGCGCCGATGGCCTCGACGAACACCCAGATGGCCACTGCGACCAGCAGCGACGCCGTTCGCGAACGCGGCGAAGATCTCGGCGCGCCGCAGCCCGAACGTGTGGCGGCCGCGCGCGGGCCGAGCGGCCGCCCAGGCGGCCGCCGATGCCGAGCCCGATCGCGCCGATGTCCGACAGCACGTGGCCCGCGTCCGCGAGCAGGGCGACCGAGTCGAACAGCAGCCAGCCGGCGACCGCGGCGGCCAGCATCGCCAGGTTGATGGCCAGCGCGATCGCCATCCGGCGGGTGTTGCCGGCGCGGGTGTGGGCGTGTCCGTGATGGGCGTGCACGCGGTCAGTCTCGCCCACTGCTTACGCTGACCGTCGGATGAACGAGTTCGAGGCGGTCGCCGGCGTTCGCGGTCGCGGCCGTCGTGACGCTGGTCGCGACGCCGTTTACGGCGCGGCTCGCCGTGCGCGTCGGCGCGATCGACATGCCGCGCGACCGCGACCTCCACGAGGCGCCCGTGCCCAGCCTGGGCGGCGTGGCGATCCTCGCGGGGGTCTCGTCGCCGGCTTCCTCGTCTTCTTGCCGCTCGACGGCGAGACACGCGGCATCCTGGGCGGCGCGCTGCTGGCTGATGCTCGTCGGCGCGCTCGACGACCTGTACGACCTGCCGCCGGCAGTGAAGCTGGCCGGCCAGATGGCGGCCGCCGCCATCCCCGTGGCCGCCGGGGTGCGCGTGGAGTCGTTCACGCTGCCGTTCGTGGGCGCGGTGGACCTGGGTGCCACCGGCGGCGCAATCGTCACGGGGCTCGCGATGGTCGCCGTGATGAACGTCGTCAACTTCACCGACGGGGTCGACGGCCTCGCCGCCGGCGTGTGCACGATCTCGCGGCATCACGTTCGCGGTCATCGCGCTGTCGCTCGATCGCGTCGACGCGGGCGTGCTCGCGGCGATCACGGCCGGCGCCGTCGCTGGGATTCCTCTGGCACAACTTCCATCCGGCGAGCGTCTTCATGGGGGACGCGGGGTCGAACCTGCTGGGCCTGCTGCTCGCCTGCATCGCGGTGCAGGGCGTGCTGAAGACCGCGGCGGTCGTCGCCCTGGTCTTCCCGCTCGTGGTGCTGGCGGTGCCGATCCTCGACACGGCGTTCGTCGTGGCGAAGCGCTTCAAGTACCGCCGACCCGCATGGGAGGCCGACACCGAGCACTTCCATCACCGAATGGCGCGGATCGGGTTCTCGCAGCGGCGGACGGTGATCTACCTGTACCTGTGGACGCTCGCGCTGGCGGCGCTCGCGCTGGCGCTGCGGTTCGTGCCGTACTCCGACAACCACGGCAACTTCGACACGGCCTGGACGCTCGTGATGATCGGCTTCGGCGTCCTCGCCGTGGCGGCCAGCGTGTACCTGGTCTACGTGCTCGAGATCGTGAAGTTCCGGCGCTTCCGCGAGCGCCAGCTCGCGAAGCAGGAGGGGATCACGCAGGAGGAGATCGACGAGGAGATCGAACGCGAGATGGAGACCGGGGAGTTCCCGGCGATCAAGTTCGACTCCTAGGCTGCGCGGCGCTCTTCCGCCACTGCCGCGAGCACCTCGTCGGCCAACCTGGGGCCGTCGGTGTCCGCACGCGGTGTCGCCTCGATGCGCATCAGCACCTCTGCGCCGTCCACTTCCTCGAGCTCGATGTGCGGGGGATCGATCGTCGGAACGGTGATCCGCTGCTGGACGAGTTCCTGCACGGCGCTCAGCTTGACGTCGCGAGGGAAGCGCGCGAGCAGGTCCACCTTCGCCGGCTCGCGCAGCGGCTCAACCGCCGAGTTCAGCACGACGGCGTTCGGCACCATGATCGGGTCCGAGCCGCGGCGCAGGATCGTGTACAGCAGCCCGAGGCCGGCGACGGTGCCCTCGATCGCGCCCGCGGTCTGACCGGAGTGGAGGCGGATGCGGTCACCGACCCGGAACGGGCGTGCGCTCAATAGGACGGTTCCCGCGATCAGGTTCCCGATCGTCTGCTGCGCGGCGAGTCCGAACAGCACCGCGGTGAGGGCACCACCGACGGCGAGCGTCTCGGGCTTCAGCCCGGCGATGCGAAGCGCGACCAGGATGGCCAGCGCGACCGTGAAGAGACGGATCAGGAAGCCGAGCGTGCCGGCGGTCCCGGGGTCGAGCCGCTTGAAGAGGATCGGGCCGAGCGCGCGTCCGACGTCGCGCGCAAATGTCCAGCCGAGGATCACGAGCGCGACCACGCACGCGATCCGCACCGGCATGTCGACGCCGAACAGCTCCTTGCGGTTCTGGTAGGCGAAGAGGACCGCTGCGAGGAGCGGCAGGATCAGGATTGCCTCGGCGCGGGCTCGGCGCGCGCGTGAGCGGGCGTGCGAGCCCAACTCCCGGACCAGAGTCGGGTACATGCTTTCTCGCCTCCCCGTGA
This sequence comes from uncultured Thermoleophilaceae bacterium, assembly GCA_963846865.1. GTDB lineage: Bacteria > Actinomycetota > Thermoleophilia > Solirubrobacterales > Thermoleophilaceae > DASPHG01. Next base: position 241,062 of record CAWJXU010000012.1, read on the forward strand.
GAGCGGAGCGCGAAACGCGCCGCTTACGGACTGCTTAGAAAAGCGCCTCCTGCAGGTCTTCTTGCGCAGCTTCGGGGACCCGATGCGGCACGGGGTCGTCGGCGGTACGGACGTATCGCGGGGTGCGCTTGCGGTGCGGCGCCACCTTTGCCCAGCCGTCCTTCACAAGCGCGCTCATGCGCTCGCGCTCCTTCGCGGGCGCGTAGGCGCCACGGCCGTAGAGCCGCTCGTAGCGCGGGACGAGGTCGGGCCGGTACGACTCGAGCCAGTCCATCGTGATGTCCTTGACCTCGCCGCGGAGGTGGAGGTGGACGCCGCTCACGTTCAGCACGCCGGCCTCGGCCGCCAGCTCGAGGATGCGCTCGACCTGGCGCGGGTCGTCGTTGATGCCCGGCATCAGCGGGGCGACGAGGATGCTGACCGCGATGCCTTGGCGGCTGAGCTCCGCCGCCGCCTCGAGCCGCGCGTAGGGATTGGGCGTGCGCGGCTCACTGGCGCGCCACGCCTTCTCGTCGATCGTGGGCACCGAGAACGCCGCACTGAAGAGCCCCATGTCGCTCATCTCCTTGAGCAGCGCGATGTCGCGCGTGACGAGCGGCGACTTCGTTAGCACCGAGCAGGGCGTGCGCGAGTCGCGGAGCGCCTCCCAGATGCCGGGCATGAGCTCGTAGCGCCCCTCGACCCACTGGTACGGGTCGGTGTTGGTGCCGAGCGCGACGAGCTCGCGCTTCCACGACGGCCGCCGCGTCTCGGCCCGCACGAGCTCGGGCACGTTGACCTTGACGACGATCTGCCGCTCGAAGTCCTCACGCGCGTTGAAGTCGAGGTAGGTGTGGGTGGGGCGGGCGAAGCAGTTGTGGCTGACTACGCCGTTCGCGATGAAGTCGCCCGTGCCGGTGGTGATGTCGTAGAGCGGCGCATCGCGCGAGCGGCGCGATCGATGCGACATGCAGCTGCGCGTCGACTTGAGCGCGGACCTTCGATAGAGCGTTTTCGCGTGATCGCCGGCTTCGGCGTGTGAAAGAAGCGAAGCTGCTCTCGCGACCGCATCGGGTCGACGGACGATGAGACCGGGTGCGACGTTGCCTTTCTCGGTCGAGTCGAAGCTCAATCCTCCCATTCACGAAGGTAGTATCGATGCGTTCCAGGTCGGTGTTTAAAATTCGAAGAATCGCCTCCGGGGCCGCAAAGGAAACTTCGGCGTCGAATATGCCTGCCAGGAACTCGTGATGCCCGTCGTCGGTCGCGGTGCTCGCGGAAAGTAGATTAGCTCTGCTTACGGTGCCTACGCGCGGACGCGCTCCGTGCGGATCGGCAGGATCGCGACGGGACGACGGCGGACCCTTTACGAGGCTCGACACATCGTCGGCGCGTCGAGACTTGGCTGCGGTAGCGCGGCCCTTCGCAAGGCCTTGAGTTCGCCCAACCTCGAGCACGAAACCGGTCGCCGCGACGGGTTCTACCGGTCGCAGGGTAGAATAGGACACCGAGGTGAGCGTCGCCACGGATGAATCCGCAGAGATATCCAAGCCGGTAGTCCGGCGAAAGCTCCTGGGCAGAGGCAAAGCTGCCTGTCGACGATCAGCTTGTTGTTCAAAGTGAGGTAGGGAAGCTGCGTTCGGACCCTGCTCGGTACCCGTGAGGTGTTTCCATCCACGCGTTCGACACGAACCGGTGAACGCCGCTCGCGATCGAGTTCCGTGCCGTCCTCGAGGGTGACCCGATAGGCCCGGCTCTGACGAGTGGACGAGTGCGTCAAGCCCCTCGATCGTCACGTAGCGGCGGTAACCGCCCTCCGGACTATTCCGTCGCCCTCCGTCGCCGACGGAATGTTCCTCAAGAGGATCGATCGCTCGACCGTCGCGCCATGAGGATCGGCGTGATCACCCGGAGCGCATAGGTACATGAATGGGCGCAACTCGGTGCTTCTTGATCGTGCACCGGAACGGCATCGATTATTCGGCACTCGGTTGAGCGCTGAATTGGCTCTACTCGTAGAAGCGCATGTCCAGCGCCTCGGGCGCGTCAAGCGGCGGAGACCGCTGGATCGCGGTAGCCGGGGAGCTCGTTCGCTCCTCTTCCGATTATCGATCCTCGAGGTTGTCCCAGCGCATCGAACAATGTTCGCAGACCCGGCTGGACGGGGCAGCCGTCATCGTCGCGGAAGTCGGTCACGCACCTAGCCGGCGCGGGCACCGTCAGGCGCCGTGCTCGCACAGGCCGATGCCCTGCCACGTGCCCAGCGCGAGCGCCCGTCGCGCATCGGCAGGGTGAGCGCGGCCGAGATCGACGCCTTGATGTGCGCCGGCATGTCGTCGGCGCCCTCGAGCGAGTGGTCCAGTACGGCGGCGTCCTCGGGCACCGCCTCGGTCGACCAGGTCTCGAAGCGCGCCGCACGTCGGGCGACGCGTTCTCGTTCAGCGTCAGCGACGCGACGTGTGCTGGATGAAGACGGCCGCGATTCCGACGCCGATCCGCGCGAGCGACGGATGGACGCTGCTCGACGAGCGTCGACGAAGGCGGCCTCGTCTCCCGCACGGAGCGCAGCGATCAGCTCGGTGTCGGAACACGACGCGACTATAAGCTGGCGCGGATGGCTTCGCTCGAAGGCAAGGTCGCCGCGATCACCGGCGCGTCGTCGGGGATCGGGGAGGCGACCGCCGTGGCGCTCGCGGAGGCCGGCGCGAAGGTGTCGCTCGCCGCGCGCCGCAAGGACCGCCTCGACGCGCTCGTCGAGAAGATCGGTCGACGGCGCGCTCGCGATCGAGGCGGACATCGGCGACGAGGAGCAGGCGCGCGCGTTCGTGCAGCGGACGAAGGACGAGCTCGGCGGCTTCGACATCCTCGTGAACAACGCCGGGCGTGATGCTGCTCGGCCCGCTGCTCGCGCAGCAGGGCGACGACTGGCGCACGATGGTCGAACGTGAACATCCTCGGGCTCGTCTACTGCAGCCACGCGGCGCTCGCGCATGATGGCCGAGCAGCAGAGCGGGCACATCGTGAACGTCTCTTCGGTGGCCGGCCGGACCGCGTCGGCCGGGGCGGCGGTCTACAACTTCACGAAGTGGGGCGTGACGGGGTTCTCGGAAGCGCTGCGCCAGGAGGCCGCTCACGTGAACGTGCGCGTCACGTGCGTCGAGCCGGGCTTCGTGGACACGGAGCTCCAGGGGCACAACACGAATCCGATGGTCGTCGAGGCCACGAAGAAGATGCGCGAGCGGATCGGCAAGGTGCTCGAGGCGGAGGACATCGCCGAGGCGATTCTCTTCGCCGTCTCGCGGCCCGAGCACGTGGCGATCAACGAGATGCTCGTGCGGCCGACGAAGCAGACTCGCTGAGCCGACCGCACCGAGGGCTAGCTTCCGGCCGTGCTGACGAGGGTCCGGCCGAGACCCGTCCGCCGTCCTGCTCGTCACTCAGCTCGCGGCGCTCCTGCTCTACCCGTTCATGGAGACGAGCGATGCGGGCGCGCGCTCTTCAGCCTGTTCGGCATCCTCGTGCTGGCGCTGGTCCTGTTGGCGATCCAGCGCTCCCCGGCGCACACCTGGGTGGCCGTCCTCCTCGGCGTTCCCGCCACCTGCCTCCTGCTCGATCCAGGCGGTGACCGGCGACGACGACCTGCTCCCGTACTCGTCGGCGTTCGAGGCTGTCCTCTACTTCTACGCGGCCGGCGCGCTGATCGCGTACATGCTCGAGGACCACGAGATCACGCGCGACGAGCTGTTCGCCGTCGGCGCCACGTTCACGCTGGTCGCGTGGGCGTTCGCCTACACGTTCACGGTCGGTCCAGGCGATCGAGCCGGGCAGCTTCACCGCCGCGGTCGACCCGGCCGACGACCGCTCCTGGATGGAGCTCCTGTTCCTGAGCTTCACGACGCTGACGAGCACCGGCCTGAGCGACGTGGTCCCGGTGAAGCCGTTCGCGCGCGGCGCTGGTGATGATCGAGCAGGTCGCCGGCATCTCCTACGTCGCGATGCTCGTGTCGCGCCTGGTCGGCCTGACGGTCCTGGCGGCCGTGCCGAGCGCCGACAGCTCGGCTCGAGCGGCCATCCGTGCGCTCCCACGTGCCGACGCCGCCGTCCACCACGTGGACCGGCTGCTTCGCGCCGTGCAGCTCGAGCAGGCCGACGGCCACCGCCGAGCGCTGACCAGAGCCGCAGATCGCGGCGACCGGCTGGTCCGCGTCGAGGCCGTCCGGGACGCCCTCGATGTCGTGATACGGCGTGTGAACGGAGCCCGGGATGTGGCCTGAGTCCCACTCCGCCTGCTCGCGGACGTCGAGCACCTGGAGGCCGTCTCGCTGCTCGTGCAGCTCCTCGACCGTGAGCCGCGGGATGCGTGCGACCGGGAGCTGCTCCTCGCGCCAGCTCGTGAAGCCGCCGGCGAGGAAGCCGCCCAGGTTCGTGATCCCGACCGCCGCGGCGAGCTCGGCGGCGTGCCGCGCGTCGTGGTCGTCTCGGCCGACGAGGATGACCGGCTGGTCGCGGTCGGCGATCCACGCGAGCTTCGAGCCGAAGCCGGCCCTGCAGCGCCGTGATGCACACCGACCGCGGGACGTGCGCGTCGTCGTACTGGAGCTCGGTGCGGACGTCCACGACGAGCGCGCCGTCCTGCTGCGCCTGCTCGACCTGGCGCGGGGTTAGCGGGTGGATGTCCACGCGCCTCGACCAGCGAGCGGGCCGCGGTTGCGCGCCGACGATGTTCTCGAAGTTCGGCGGCTGCGGGGGCAGCCCGGCGATCGCCTTCTCGACGAACGCGTCCTCCTCCGCGATCTGGAGCATGGGGGAGTGCTCGCGCTCGAAGCCGATCGTCGACGAGACCTTCAGGTCCATGCCGGGCCCGCCGCAGAGCGAGCCGCCCAGGTGCCCGGGCCACACCTCGCACGTGTCCGGAAGCTGCAGGAGCTTCTCGTGCAGGGAGCGGAAGATGTCGTGCGCGCCTTCGCTCTTGTCCACCGCGAGGTCGGGCCGCGCGATGTCGCCGACGAAGAGCGTGTCGCCGGTCAGGACGGCCCACGGCTCGTCGCTCGCGCTCGCTGTCGATCAGCGCGAAGGCCGTGTGCTCGGGCCGGTGGCCGGGCGTGTGGATCGCGCGCACGCGGACGCTGCCCAGCTCGAGCTCCCAGCCGTCCTCGAACGGCTCGTGGTCGTAGTCGGGGGCGGCGTCGCGGTGGACGTGGATGGTCGCGCCGGTCGCCGCCGCCAGGCGCCCGTGGCCGGAGACGTGGTCGGCGTGGTTGTGCGTCTCGAGGATGTGCTCGATGTGCACGCCGAGGTAGCGCGCCAGGTGCAGGTACTCGTCGATCTCGAGCTTGGGGTCGACGACAGCCGCGACCCCGGCGTCCTCGTCACCGACGAGGTACGACGCGCATCCGAGGTCGTCGTGGGTGATCTGGCGGAAGATCATGCGAGCCGGCCGAGGCCTGGAACGAACCTTCCCACACGGGCGGCGTAGTTCCTATAGGCCTCGCCGTGCTGACGCAGCAGGTACGGCTCCTCGACGAGCCTGACCTGGATCTCGAGCGCCAGCACGAGCGCGCCGAAGCCGGCGAGCGCGGCGATGTTCGGCACGAGCAGCGCGAGTCCCAGCGACGCCGGCAGCATCGCGGCGAAGATCGGGTTTCGCACGACCGCGAACGGGCCGCTGGTGACGAGCGCCGTGCGCTCCTGCTCGTCGACGCCGATCCGCCACGACTCGCCCATCGCGACCTGGGCGTAGAGCGTGCCCACGAGGCCGACGACGAAGATCGCGACGCCCGGTCGCGCGCACGCCTGCCGAGTCGAGCGCGTCGAGCGGGTCGAGCACGTCCGTCACGTCGAGCACGGGCGCCGCGACGCCGACCGCGATGGCGACGACGAACAGGACGCCGGCGATCCACTCGAGCGACCCGGGCCGGCCGCTGATGCCCTTGAACCCGGACTCGCCGGTGCGGCGGAGCTGGAGCCACGTGCGCAGCCCGAACGCGAGCGCCATGTAGACGCGCGTACAGCCCGAGCGCGAGCCAGCCGCCGATCGCGGTCGAAGTCGTCCGCATCGAGCGCCTCGGCGAGCAGCACGGCCGTGCCGAACGTGCCCGCGATCGGCCGCGATCATGCCGACGGTCCGCGGTGACGGGCCGCCGTGGATGCCGGTCTCGTGCAGCACCGCGTGGCCCTTGCCGCGCGCGATCAGCCTGCGGTTGACCGGGTACGCGGCGGCGCCGGCGATCGACGAGCGCGACCGACAGGCTGCCCCAGAACAGCTCGTTCGTGAGCCCCGCCTCCATCGCCCCCGGGATCAGGAGCATGATCGCGTTGTCGACCACCTCCATGATCGCGATGCTGACCGTGTCCGTGGCGAGCGCGATCGGCACGACCGCGGCGAACGCGAATCCCGCCCGCAGCAGCGGCCAGCTCGTGAGCGTGTAGCCGAACAGGAACGCGAGCGCCGACCGCGAGCGCGACCGTGCCCCACTCGGAGAACCCGAGCGCGGTGCCCACGACCATGCCGGTGATCTCGCCGATGGCGCATCCGGTCAGGCAGTGGAGGGTCGCGCTGAAGCGCGACGAGGTCGAGCGCGCGGCCGCTCGTGGGGAGCGGGCCGTGGTGATGGTCGTGGAGTGATCGTGAGCGTGGGCGTCGTGCATGCGGCGAGTATATACCCCTAGGGGGTATCTAGTATGTAAGGTCTCCGCCCCCGCGGGCCGCTTTGTCATGCCGCCGGATGGCCTCGCGCGTATCTCTTACGGAATGTCTACCCACGCTTTGAGCACGTCTGACCCCTCAGTGGGGCTTCGCATCTTGCGGAACCTCGACCTGGTCGTCCTGCGCTGTCGCGCTGCCCGTGTTCATCGCGGCCGAGCTGCCGCTCCTGGGGTGGGCCGCCGCCACCTTCGCCTGGCTCGCGAGCCGGGTCGTGCAGGCGCTTCGCCGAGCGGCGAGCCGTCGCGTCCGGCGACCGCCGCGTGGCGATGGGCGCCCGCGCGGCCACGCTGATGGGCCGGCTCTACCTCGTGGGGCTGACCGTGCTCGCCGCGGGGATCGTCGAGCGGGAGGCCGGCCTGGCCGCCGGGATCCTGTCGGTCCTCGTGTTCACGGTCTACTTCGCCACGCTCTTCATCGTCAAGCCGCTCGAGGAGGCCGGGCGATGAGGACGCGCACCAAGGTCCTGATCGGCCTCTTCGGCTTCTTCACGCTGTTCATGATGCTGCTGGTCATCTTCGGCTCCGACGGGAAGAACGAGGAGTTCCAGCCCCAGGAGGAGTTCCGGCTCACCCCGTGGATCGAGATCGACATCGCCGGCATCGACATGTCGATCAACCGCGCCGTCTTCTACCTCTTCCTGGCCGCCGCGGCGACCTGCTTCACGATGACCTGGATCGCCAAGCGGATGGTCGACAAGCCGAACAAGACCCAGATGGCGATGGAGCTCGCCTACGACCTGACGAAGAAGACCATCACCCAGGGCAACCTGCCGGACACGAAGCTCGCCAGCCGCTGGTTCGCCTTCATCGCGACGCTGTTCTTCTTCATCTGGTTCTCGAACATGCTCGGCTACATCCCGCTGCCGACGAACACCCACGAGACGATCGACATCTTCGGGGCGGAGATCCCGTCGTTCGCGATCTACGCCGCCACGGCGAACATCTCGATCCCGCTCGTCCTCACGCTCGTGGTGTGGTTCGCCTACAACATCGAGGGCGTCCGCAAGCACGGCTTCATCGGCTATCTGAAGACGTTCGTGCCGGGCGGCATCACGGGCTTCGCGGCGATCCCGCTGTTCGTGATCGAGGTGATCTCGCACCTCGTCCGGATCATCTCGCTGTCGGTGCGACTGTTCGCGAACATCCTCGCCGGCCATCTCTTGATCCTGTTCATGGCGGGCGGCCTGGCCGTCCTGCTCGGGCTGTCGGCGCTCGGCGTCCTCACGCTCGGAATGGCGATCCCCTTCTTCCTCTTCGAGGTCGGCCTTGTGGCCACCTTGCAGGCGTTCATCTTCGCCACCCTCACGTCCATCTACATCGGCGGCGCGATCGCCGAAGGCCACTAAGGAGGCACGCCGTGGATCTCGGTCTTCTGTTCCAGCTAGCTCAGGAAGGCGGCGGCGTCACCGACACCGGTGTGACCGACGCAGGCAAGGCGATCGCGCTCGGCGTCGGCGCCGGGCTCGGTTCGATCGGCGCCGGCATCGGCATCGGCATCATCTTCGGCGCGGAGATCGAGTCGGTCGCGCGGCAGCCGGAGATGCGCGACGAGCTGCAGTCGATTCGCTGGCTCGGCTTCGCGCTGTGCGAGGCGGTCGCCTTCTACACGTTCATCTTCGGCCTGATCGCGTTCTTCCTCTAGGCTTGGACGGCGCTCACCGAACACACTGGTGCTCGCCGCCACCGAGGAGGAGGGCGGCGGCAGCTTCCTGGTCTCGCCCGGGCTCGGGCTGATGATCTGGACGCTGATCGCGTTCCTGATCAGCTTCTACATCCTCAAGCGCGCGGCGTACCCGCGGATCCAGGAGGCGCTCGAGAAGCGCGCGAACATGGTCGCGGAGTCGATCGACGCCGCCAAGCGCACGCGCGAGGAGGCCGACCAGCTGCTCCAGGAGTACCGCGAGCGGCTGCGCGAGGCGCGCGAGCAGGCGGAGGACATCGTCCATCGCGCACGCCAGTCCTCGGAGCGGTTCCAGGAGGAGTCGAAGACCGAGGCCAAGCAGCAGCGCGAGGAGATGATGGAGCAGACCCGGCGCGACATCGAGCAGGAGACGCGTCGCGCGCTCGGCGAGATCCGCCGCGAGGTCGCCGACCTGACGATCGCCGCCACCGAGAAGGTGATGCGCAAGTCGCTCGACGAGGACGACCAGAAGCGGCTCGTCGAGGAGGCGCTCAGCGAGGTCGACTTCTCCGCGCTGTCCGGGGAGAACGGCAAGGGCTGATGGAAGAGCTGGCCCAGGTCTACGCAAACGCGTTGTTCGAGGTCGCGTCGGAAAACGACGTGACCGACGACGTGCGCGAGCAGCTTGGGCAGTTCGCCGAGGAGCTCGACCAGAACCGCGACCTCCAGGTGTTCCTGTTCTCGCCGTACTTCTCCTCTCAGGAGAAGAAGGACGGGATCCGCAAGATCGTCGAGGACGCGGACGAGCGCTTCCTGAACTTCCTCGAGCTCCTCGCGGAGCGCCACCGGATGCCGGCCATCTTTCGCATCAGGCGTGCCTACGACGCGCTGTGGCGCGAGGAGAACAAGTTGCTGCCGGTGACCGTCACCAGCGCGGTGGAATTGGACGAGGGGCTGGTGGAGGGCCTCGGCAAGCGGATCGAGGAGCAGACCGGCAAGAAGGTCGAGCTCACGAGCCACGTCGACGCCGGACGTGCTCGGCGGCCTCGTGCTCCAGGTCGGCAACATGGTGCTCGACGCGAGCATCCGCAACAGACTTGAACAGCTTCGGAAGCAGGTCGCGAAAGCGGCGTAAGGAGACGACTCAGTGCAGATCAAGCCAGACGAGATCACCAGCATCCTCAAGCAGAGGATCGAGGGCATGGAAGACGGCGGGGCGGACCTGTCGGAGGTCGGGACCGTCCTCTCGATCGGCGACGGCATCGCGCGCGTGCACGGCCTCGACAACTGCATGTCGCTCGAGATGCTCGAGCTGCCGCACGACGTGACCGGCCTGGCGCTGAACCTCGAGGCCGACAACGTCGGCGCAGTCCTCTTCGGCGAGTGGGACAAGATCGAGGAGGGCAACACGGTCAAGCGCACCGGCCGCCTGCTCGAGATCCCCGTCGGCGACGAGCTGCTCGGCCGGATCGTCGACCCGCTCGGCAACCCGCTCGACGGCAAGGGCGACGTGAAGACCGACGCAGACGCGCCCGGCCGAGTTCAAGGCGCCCGGCGTCGTCCAGCGCCAGCCGGTCGAGGAGCCGATGCAGACCGGCATCAAGGCGATCGACTCGATGATCCCGATCGGCCGCGGCCAGCGCGAGCTGATCATCGGCGACCGCCAGACGGGCAAGACGGCGATCGCGCTCGACACGATCATCAACAACCAGGACAAGGACCTGATCTGCGTCTACGTCGCGATCGGGCAGCGCATGTCCACCGTCGTGCAGATCGCCGAGACGCTGCGCGAGCACAACGCGCTCGAGAAGACGATCATCGTCGCGGCGCCGGCCGACGAGGCCGCGCCGATCAAGTTCATGGCGCCGTACGCCGGCTGTGCGATGGGTGAGCACTTCCTCTACAACGGCCAGCACGCGCTCTGCATCTACGACGACCTGACGAAGCACGCGTACGCGTACCGCCAGATGTCGCTGCTGCTGCGCCGCCCGCCGGGCCGCGAGGCGTATCCCGGCGACGTCTTCTACCTCCACTCGCGCCTGCTCGAGCGCGCCGTCAAGCTGAACGACGACCTCGACGGCGGCTCGCTGACGGCGCTGCCGATCATCGAGACGCAGGCGTCCGACGTGTCGGCCTACATCCCGACGAACGTCATCTCGATCACCGACGGCCAGATCTTCCTGGAGGGCGACCTGTTCCGCTCAGGCGTCCGCCCGGCGATCAACGTCGGCATCTCGGTGTCGCGCGTGGGCGGCAACGCGCAGACGAAGCCGATGAAGAAGGTGGCCGGCAAGCTGCGGCTCGAGCTGTCGCAGTTCCGCGAGCTCGAGGCGTTCGCGCAGTTCGGCTCGGAGCTCGACCCGGAGACGCAGGCCACGCTCGCCCGCGGCGAGCGGCTGGTCGAGTTGCTGAACCAGGACGAGCTCAAGCCGTGGCGGCTCGAGGACCAGGTCGCGGCGATCTACTCCGGCACCGGCGGCTACCTCGACCGGATCAAGACCGAGCGCATCCAGGACTTCCTCGAGCAGCTGCTCCAGCGGCTGCACTCGGAGAAGGAGGAGCTGCTCAAGAAGATCGCCGGCGGCGACTGGGACGACTCGATCGAGGAGGAGCTCGGCGACGGCGATCGCCGAGGCGATCGACGACTTCGGGCCCGACTTCGACGAGGAGGGCAACCCGCTCGAGGAGGGCGAGTCGGACCGCATCAAGGACGAGGAGGAGCGCAAGAAGGAGGGCCGGAAGGCCTCCCAGAACGGCTCCGACGACGAGGACGAGCGACGAAGGAGCGACGAGTCGCGACCGACGAGGAGCGCGAGGAGGCGGGCGCCACCGCCTAGCCCGATGGCTTCTCAGAAGGACGTCAAGAACCGCATCTCTTCGGTCAAGAACATCCAGAAGATCACGCGCGCGATGGAGATGGTCGCCGCGGCGCGCCTGCGGCGCGCCGAGCAGCGGATCGAGAACCTGCGCCCCTACGCGGGCGCGATCCGGCGCATGACGCGGCGCGTGGTCGAGGCCGTCGAGAACATCCCGTCGATGCCGATCCTCGAGGAGCACGACCAGGAGAAGCGCGTCGGCCTGCTGCTCGTCACCGGCGACCGCGGGCTCGCCGGCCCGTTCAACTCGCAGATCATCCGCGCGGGCAATCGCCGCGCCGCGGAGCTCGAGGCGGACGGCAAGGAGGTCGTGTGGTTCGCGTCCGGGCGCCGCGGCGTGTCGTCGCTGTCCTTCCGGGGCCGCGACGTCGCCGGCGCCTACACCGGCTTCACCGACCGCCCCGCCTACGCGAACGCGCGCGAGATCGCCGACGACCTCGTGCAGCAGTACGTCGACAACGAGCGTCGACCGCGTCGAGATCATCTACAACCACTACGTCTCGGCGCTCACGCAGAACGTGTCGCACGAGACGCTGCTGCCGCTCCAGCAGATCGAGGCGCTCGCCGAGGACGAGGACGAGGCCGAGCGAGGAGAACGAGGACGAGGAGCGGCAGCAAGGCGTCGTGGCTCTACGAGCCCGAGCCGGAGGAGATTCTTCAGCGCCTGATTCCCGACTACGTCGAGATCAGCATCTACAGAGCACTGCTCGAGTCGACGGCGTCCGAGCACGGCGCGCGCATGACCGCCATGCGCAACGCGCAGGAGAACGCCAGCGAGATGATCGACGACCTGACGCTCGAGATGAACCGCCAGCGCCAGGCGGAGATCACCCAGGAGATCATGGAAGTCGTCGCTGGGGCCGAGGGCCTCACCTAAAGGAGACAACATCAACGTGGAAGCCAGCACCGAAGATCAGCAGCCGGGCGCATCGAGGAGATCAAGGGCGTCGTCGTCGACGCCGTGTTCTCGACCGACGACCTGCCCGACATCTACAACGCGCTCGAGGTGCGACATCGAGCGCGACGGCGAGAAGGAGACGCTCGTCTGCGAGGTGCAGCAGCACCTCGGCGACGACCGCGTACGCGCCGTCGCGATGGACGCCACCGACGGCCTGTCGCGTGGCACCGAGATCCGCGACACGGGCGGCCCGATCACGGTGCCGGTCGGCAAGGCGACGCTCGGGCGCATCTTCAACCTGCTCGGCGAGCCGATCGACGACGAGGGCGAGGTCGAGGCCGACGAGCGCTGGCCGATCCACCGCGACGCGCCCGAGGTCGAGGACCTGACGCCGAGCCAGGAGATCCTCGAGACCGGCATCAAGGTCGTGGACCTGCTCGCGCCCTACGCGAAGGGCGGCAAGGTCGGCCTGTTCGGCGGCGCCGGCGTCGGCAAGACCGTGCTGATCCAGGAGCTGATCCGCGCGATCGCCGCGGAGCACGAGGGCCTGTCGGCGTTCTGCGGCGTGGGCGAGCGCTCGCGCGAGGGCAACGACCTCTGGCTCGAGATGAAGGAGTCGGGCGTGCTCGACAGCACGATGCTCGTGTTCGGCCAGATGAACGAGCCGCCCGGCGCGCGCATGCGCGTCGCTCTGTCCGGCCTCACGATGGCGGAGTACTTCCGCGAGCAGGGCGGCCAGGACGTGCTGCTGTTCATCGACAACATCTTCCGCTTCGTCCAGGCGGGCTCGGAGGTGTCGGCGCTGCTCGGGCGGATGCCGTCGCAGGTGGGCTACCAGCCCACGCTCGAGACCGAGATGGGCCAGCTCCAGGAGCGGATCACCTCGACCCGCCAGGGGTCGGTCACCTCGGTCCAGGCCATCTACGTGCCGGCGGACGACCTCACCGACCCGGCGCCGGCGTCGGTGTTCGCGCACCTGAACGCGACGACGGTGCTGTCGCGCTCGATCTCCGAGAAGGGGATCTACCCGGCGGTCGACCCGCTCGACTCGACCTCGACGATCCTCAAGGCGTCCGTGCTCGGCGACGAGCACTACCAGGTCGCGACCCAGGTGAAGGAGACGCTCCAGCGCTACAAGGAGCTCCAGGACATCATCGCGATCCTCGGCATCGACGAGCTGTCGGACGAGGACAAGCTGATCGTCCAGCGCGCGCGCAAGATCGAGCGCTTCCTGTCGCAGCCGTTCTTCGTGGCGGAGGCGTTCACCGGCACGCCCGGCAAGTACGTCCCGGTCGCCGAGACGGTCCGCTCGTTCAAGGAGATCGTCGAAGGCGAGCACGACGACATCCCCGAGCGCGCCTTCTACATGAAGGGCACGATCGACGAGGTGCTCGAGGAGGTCAAGGGCTCGGGCAAGAAGAAGGACCAGCCGAAGGCGGAGGAAGAGGAAGAGCGACAGAGAGACGACGACCAGCGACGAGGAGTCCGAGGGCAGATTCGGACGACGAGGACGAGGACAAGGACGAGGAGTAGTCCTTGGCCGACGAGCGCAAGATCCGCGTCGAGGTCCTGACCCCGGAGGGGCAGGTCTTCGACGGCGAGGTCGCGATGGTCTCGACGCGCACGAAGGTCGGCTCGCTCGGCATCCTCGCCAACCACGCGCCGCTGATGGCGATGCTCGACCCGACCGAGCTCGCGCTCTACGAGAACAAGGAAGACGGCCTGAACGCGAACCGCGAGAACGCGACCCGGTTCGCGCAGTCCGAGGGCTATCTCCAGGTCGCCGACAACCGCGTCCTCGTGCTGGTCGAGGACGCGATCCCGCCGGACCAGGTGGATCGCGGCGCGATCGAGTCGAAGCTCGAGGAGGCGCGCCGCAACGCCGACGAGGCCGAGGAGGACTCCGAGGCACGCGCGCGCTTCGAGCGCGACGTCAAGCGCTACGAAGCCTTCCTGAGCGTCCTCAGCGAGTCCTGACGGCTCGACTCGACTTCGGCGACCGGCAGCTCGCGTACTGGGACGCGGGCACAGGTCAGCGGCTCGTCCTGGTCCACGGCGCGGGCACGCCGGGCGAAGATCATGGGCCGAGGACGTTTCGGACCTCGCCCGCGACTGCCGCTTCATCACCTATGACCGGCGCGGCTTCGGACGTTTCGTCCGAATCGCCGGGCGACTGGGGCGCCACACTGCGATGACGCGATCCAGCTGATCGAGGCGCTGGACGCCGGACCGGCTGTTCTCGTCGGCTTCAGCGGCGGCATTCGAGAAGGCACCGGCTGACCGCCGCGAGAGGCTGCTCGCGAACGCGCAGGGCATTTTCGCCGACCTGGGAGCGGGCCGCGGCGAGCACGTGGACGAGAGCCGGTTCGCCGCGATTGATGTCCCGGTGACACTGGTGGAGGCCAAGTTGAGCCCGCCGTTCCTGCGGCGGTCGTCCACACGGCTGAAGCGCCTGATCCCGCAGGCGCAAGTGATCGGGCTCGATCGGAGCGGGCATGCCGTGAACGTCGACGCCCGCGAGGAGGTCGTGACCATTCTGCGCGACGTGGTCAGCCGCGCGTAGCTTCGGCCACGGGTCCCGGTCGCCCCAGCTTCCGGTCGAGGCGTAGGGGCGGAAGCGGACGAAGGCCTCCTGGTGATGGAACGTCTTCTTGCGGTCGGCCTTGATCGCGTTCAGGTGGCTCGGGTCGGGCCGGCCGAGCGCGTAGTCGCGCATCTCCGACACCGTCCGCCAGATCGAGAACGTCGCCACGAAGCGCGGTAGGCGCGCGGCGGCGGTCCCGGCGACCATCGCCGGATGGCTGACCGCGAGCCGCTCCGCCGGCCGGCTCGTGCGGATGAAGCGAGCGAAGCGCGGCAGCCGCGGGCGCCCGAGCGTCAGCACCGTCGCGGGCTCGTCGGGATCCATCGGCTCCTCCTCGGCCGGGAGCCCCGGCATGTCCGGCCACGCGCCGACGATGCGCGTCGGGCGCATCCGCACGTGGTAGCCGTCGATCGGGTTCTCGGCCAGGAAGCGGTCGAGCGCGTCGTCGTCGTCCCACGAGGAGATGAGCAGCGTGCCGCGCGGCGGCAGGGTCGGCACCGGCGCGCCGAGGGGGGTGAGCCCGGCAGCCTCCGAGTAGCGCAGGCCCGGCGCGCTCAGCGGGCTGCCGCCCTTCCGCAGCAGCGCGAGCGAGCGACGCACGCCGTGCTCGGCGATGTGCACGGACACGATCACACGAGCGGTACGGCGCCGCCGCTCGATCTGCTCAACCGGGCATTGCCTCCTCGGGTTGCGATCCACGGCCGACTCTAACGGCCACACTCGGCCGTATCCAGGGCATGTCGAAGACGTGCAACTGGCTCAAGGCGGAGCTCGCCCTGACGGCCGAGACGCTCCTCGTGTCTGAGCCTCTTCGGCCCGCAGCCGCTGGCATGGCTGTACCTAACCGAGGCGCTGGTGCCCGGGGCCGGCCCGGCTTGGCGGCTGTTGCTCGTCCTCGCGCGATGATCGTCAGCGAGCACCTTCGACTCGCGCGGGGACGAGCTCGGCGAGCAGATGCCGGCCGTAGACCAGGGCGACCCGCTTACACAGCTCGTCGTCTTGCTTGCGGGGGCACTGCGGGCCGTCGCCTTTGCCTGGTTTTTCTTCGATGGCAGGATACTGACTCGTGACGCAAGCGAGAAGGGCGAGCGGTTCCGCGCGCTCCACGACGGCGAGCCGTTCGTCATCCCGAACCCGTGGGATGCCGGCTCGGCGAAGGTGCTCGCGGGGCTCGGCTTCCAGGCGCTCGCGACGACGAGCTCGGGCTTCGCGTTCACGCTCGGCCGGCACGACAGCGGCGTGACCCTGGACGAGGTGGTCGAGCACACGCGCGCGCTCGCCGAGGCGGTCGAGGTGCCGATCTCGGTCGACCTCGAGAACGGCTACGGCCCAGAGCCCGAGCAGGCGGCGCGTGCGATCGAGCGCGCGGCCGCCGCGGGCGCCGTCGGCGGCTCGATCGAGGACTACGACCCCGACGGCGACCGGATCTACGACCTCGGCCACGCCATCGAGCGCGTGAGCGCGGCCGTCGAGGCCGCCCGCGCGCTCGACTTCCCGTTCACGCTGACCGCCCGCGCCGAGAACCACATCCGCGACAACCCCGACCTCGACGACACGATTGCGCGCCTCCAGGCGTTCGAGCGCGCCGGCGCGGACGTCCTGTACGCGCCCGGCCTGCGCACCGTCGACGAGATCAGGGCGGTGTGCGATGCGACGACGAAGCCGGTGAACGTGCTCGCCCGGCCGAAGCTGGCGGCGGCGGAGATCTTTGAAGCCGGCGCCCAGCGCATCAGCCTGGGCGGGAGCCTCGCGTTCCTCGCCGTGTCGGCGATGGCGGCGGCGGCGGAGGCGATCCGCGACGACGGCGACTTCGGGCCGATACGACTTGGGCCGAAGCTCGGCGAGTGGCTCGCCGCGCTCAGCTAGCTACGGCTTCGAGCGCCTCTTCCTTCGACTGGTAGAGCTTCACCGCGGCGACCTCTCCGTCGCGGATCGTCCAGACCGTCGCGCCCCTGGCGTCCACCTCGACTCCGCTCCCTCGCCACGCGTCCGAGCGTGCCCGCCTGGAGCACGCGGCCGTCCGCGAGCTCGATGAGCTCGTCGTGTCGAACACGAGCGATGCCCAGGCTCGAAGAACGCGCTCAAGAAGCCTCGGGCTGCTCTCGTCCCGTAGATGCCGCTCATCGGCCCGCGCGAGTTCGAGAAGTCGATCTCGAAGTCCTCGGTGATCGCGTCTACGAACGCGTCGAAGTCAGCGCGGTTGATCGCATCGACGTGCCCGACGACATCGACGTTCTCAGACATCGAACGGCTCGTCGCGCTCGCGCACGGCCTGCTTGAAGCCGACCTCGACGGCGCGCTGCTGGAACGCGTAGCCCTCCTTCGTGTGGCGGGCGATGCCGTCCATGAAGGTGCCGAGCGCCTGCGTCGCGTGCAGCCCCTGCGCGTACAGCGCCTGGTTCACCAGCAGCTTCATCATCACGAGCTGGTTCACGGGCACCTTCGCGATCCGGCCGACGAGCGCCTCGAACTGCCTCGTCCAGCTCGGCCGCGGGCGGCGCCTCGATCGCGAGCCCCCATTCCTTGGCCTGACCGCGCCGGTGATCAGGTCGCCGGTGAAGAGCATCCGCTTCGCCTTCTCCGCGCCGATCCGGTGCGCCCACAGCATCGTCGTCGGCACGCCCCAAACGCGCGCGGGCGGGTAGCCGATGCGGGCGTCGTCGGCGATCACGAGCAGGTCCGAGCACAGCGCCATGTCGGTGCCGCCGGCCACGCAGAAGCCGTGCACCTTGCAGACGACCGGCTTGTCCGAGTGGAACAGGCTCATGAACCCGCGCACGTTGCGGCTCATGAACTGCCAGTCGAGGACGGGGTCCCAGACCTCGCCCGGCTCGTGGTTGGGCAGCGTCTGCTCGGCGCTCCAGACGAGGTCGTAGCCGCCGCAGAAGCCCTTGCCCTCGCCGGCGAGCGCGATCACGTGGATCTCAGGGTCGAGGTTCGCCTCTTCGACGCAATCGGGCAGCTCGCGCGTCATGTCGCGATTGATGCCGTTCCCGCGCTCGGGCCGGTCGAGCGTGATCCGGCCGATGCGGCCGTCCTTCTCGAACCGGAGCGTGTTCATTGCGGCGGCTTCTCGCCCTCGTTGTAGTCGACGGCGTCGCGCAGCCGGAACATCTCCCACAGGCCGCCGCCCTCGGGCCGGCGCTCGAAGGCGCCGAGCTTGCCCGAGTCCGGGTAGATGCAGATGTCCGGGCCGGGCTGCGTCGAGAACGCGAGGAAGCGGACGGGGGTCTGCGTGCGGTTCATGATCTGGTGGCCTCCCTCCTCGCCGCGCGGGAACGCAACCACCTCGCCCTCGTCGAGGTCGCGCCAGCCGTCCGGAGAACGCAGGCTCGGCGTACCCTCGGTCACGACGATCAGCTCCTCCTCGGTCAGGTGCCAGTGGTACGGGTAGGCGGCCTGCCCGGGCGGCAACTCCCAGTAGGAGAGGCCGAGCTTCTGGCTCCCCAGCTGGCGCCCTACGCGGGCGCGGTTCGCGTAGAACCCCTCGACCTCGCGGACCTCGTCGAACTCGGGCTGCTTCAGGTTCACGCGGGGAGCGCGCGGTCCAGAATCGTCTGGGTGTCGACTCCGGCAGGGAGCGTTCCGTAGGCGCGGCCACCCTCGCCGCCCAGGCGCGCGGCGCAGAAGGCGTCCGAGACCGCGTCCGGTGCGTTGCGCACCAGCAGCGAGCCCTGGAGCGCGAGCGCGAGGCGCTCGACCACGCGCCGAGCCTGGGTCTGGCGTGTCGCCCGGCGTCCGACCAGGCCGGCGATCTCCGCCTTGACCGAGTCGAGGTGGGCGTCGAGGTGCTGCGTTCGATCCGCGCGCCAGCTCGCACTCCTCCATGAACGCGGGCAGCCCGTCCGGCTCCTTGACCATCGCGCGCAGGACGTCGAGCGCCGCGACGTTCCCCGAGCCCTCCCAGATCGAGTTGAGCGGGGAGTCGCGGTAGAGCCGCGGCATGCGCGACTCCTCCACGTAGCCGTTGCCGCCGAGGCATTCGAGCGCCTCGATCGCGTGGTGCGGCGCGCGCTTGCAGATCCAGTACTTCTCGACCGCGGTCGCGAAGCGGCGGAACGCCGACGCCGACTTCCCCTCGTCGTAGGAGCGGGCGATCCGCATCGCCGTGGCCGTGGCGGCCTCCGAGTCGAGCGCGAGGTCGGCGAGCACGTTCTGCATCAGCGGCTGGTCGGCCAGCAGCTTGCCGAAGGCGGACCGGTGACGGGTGTGGTGGAGCGCATGGACGGTGCCCGTGCGCATGGCGGCCGCCGAGCCGGTCAGGCAGTCGAGCCGCGTGTGGTTGACCATGCGGATGATCGTCTGGACGCCGCGGCCCTCCTCGCCGACGAGCCGGGCGCGCAGCCCGTGGTACTCGACCTCGGAGGAGGGGAGCGAACGCGTGCCGAGCTTGTCCTTCAGGCGCTGGATGCGGAAGCCCGGATCGCTCGACTCGAACAGGAAGCACGAGAGGCCGGCCGGCGCCTGCGCGAGCGTCAGGAACACGTCGCACGGCGGGTACGAGCAGAACCACTTGTGGCCCGTCAGCTCGTAGACGCCGTCGCCGACGGGCTCGGCCGTGGTCGTGTTCGCGCGCACGTCGGAGCCGCCCTGCTTCTCCGTCATCGCCATGCCGGCGAGCGCGCCCTCCTCGTAGTCGGGCTTCGTGAGCCGCGGCTCCCACTCGGCCGCGAGGTCGGGCTGCTCGCGAAGGGCCGGGATGGCGGCGTAGGTCATCGACACCGGACACATCACGCCGCCGTTCACCTGGCCGAAGACGTACATGAGCGCGCTGCGGACGACGTGGGCGCCGGGCTGCGGGTCGCGCCACGGGAGCGACGGGATCTCGCGCTCGACGGCGGTCTTGAGCAGCCAGTGCCACGACGGGTCGAGATCGACCTGGTCGATCCGGTTGCCGTAGCGGTCGTGGGTCACGAGGCGGGGCTCGTTGCGCTCGCAGCGGTCGGCGTGGTCGCGCGCCTCGGCGCTGCCGGCCACCTCGCCGACGTCGCGCAGGCGGTCGACCCCCCAGCCGGCGTTTTCGCGATCGAGCGCCTCCCGGAGCGGGGTGTCGGCCTCGAAGACGTTGTAGGGCTCGAGCGGCGGGGGTTGGTTGAAGACCTCGTGGGTCGTTGACCGTTGACCGTTGACCGTTGACCGTCGTTCTACTGTCGCCATGGTCGGAAGTGTGCCGTACTGAGCACCTAGATTTCTTCTATGGGCACACGCGGCGACCATTCAGCGCCTCTTCGAGCTGTTCAGCGAGGGGCGGGTCGCCGACGGCCGCGAGCTGCTCCACCCCACGATCGAGTGGCTCGAGCCGCCTGAGACGATCGGCCGGAACGTGGTCACCGGTCCCGACGCCGCGCTGGCTGCGCTCGAGAACTGGAACGAGCAGTTCGACTCGCTGCGCGCGGAGACGACCGAGCTGCGCGAGGAGGACGACCGCGTCCTGCACGCGATGAAGCAGTTCGCGCGTGCCCGCGGCAGCCAGGTCGAGATTGCCGGCGAGCTCTACATGGTCTGGTGGTTCCGCGACGGGAAGGCCGACGCGGATGGAGATGTACAACACGCGCGAGCAGGCGGAGGAGGCCTTCGCGCGCTAGCCGCTCTCGTAGCGGCGCAGGATCCGGCGGGCGACTGACATCCGGTGCACCTCGTCCGGCCCGTCGTAGATGCGCGCGTAGCGCGCGTGCCGGTACATGCGCTCGAGCGGCGTGTCGCCTGACACCCCGAGCGCGCCGTGCACCTGGATCGCGCGGTCGACCACGTCGTGGAGGACCTTCGCGCCGAAGAACTTGATCAGCGCGATCTCGACACGCGCGTCGTCGCCCGAGTCGATCTTCTGGGCGGCGTCGAGCGTCATCAGGCGCGCGGCCTGGATCTCCGCCGCGGAGTCGGCGATCCAGTTCTGGACCGTCTGCTTGTCGGCCAGCCGCTCGCCGAACGCCTCGCGCGAGAGCGCCCGCTCGCACATCAGGTCGAACGCCCGCTGCGCCTGGCCGAGCCAGCGCATGCAGTGGTAGATGCGGCCGGGCCCGAGCCGGGCCTGGGCGATCTTGAACGCCTGCCCGCGCGGGCCGAGCAGGTTGCCCGCCGGCACGCGCACGTCTGTCAGGCGGATCTCGCAGTGCGCGCCCGAGGTGTCGCCCATCGTCGGGATCTCGCGGACGATCTCGTAGCCCGGGGAGTCGGTCGGCACGATGATCATCGAGGCGCGGCCGTGCGGCGGGGCATCCGGCTCGGTGACGGCGAAGACGGTGGTGAACGCAGCCATCGAGGCGCCGGTCGTGAACCACTTGTGCGCGTTGACGACCCACTCGTCGCTCATCGAGCTCCGCCGTGGCGCGCACCCCGGTCGGATCAGAGCCCGCCACGTCCGGCTCGGTCATCCCGATCGACGGGTAGATCTCGCCTGCCACGAGCGGCCGCAGCCAGCGCTCCTTCTGCTCGTCGGTTCCGAACAGGTGGAGCATCGTCGCGTCCTGAGCGGAGTGGGTGCCAAGCGCGATCATCGCGTGCTCCGAGCGCCCGACGACCTCGTTGACGAACACATATGGCATGAAGCCGAGCCCGCCGCCGCCGATCTCCTCGGGCAGGCCGAGTGCCCAAAGGCCCTCGGCCTTCGCCTCGTCCTGAAGCGAGCGCATCAGCTCGCGGTCGCCTTCGTCCAGCCGCGGCTCGGCCGGGATCACGCGCTCGTCGACGAAGGCGCGGACGCGGTCGCGGAGCTCCGCGACGTCAGGCGACGGCTGCATCGGTAGCGGCGCGGGCGGGGCCGCGCCGGCGGCGGCGCGCTCGCGCTCGAGCTCGCGCATGTACTCGAAGAAATCGACCTGGATCGTGTGCCGCTTCGAGGCGACGTAGCGCTTCCTGAGCTTGCGGTCGTCCCGCTGCGATCGACGCGTACATCCGCTCGCGGTCCGGAAGCCCCGCCTTGCCCTCGAGGACGTCGGCGATCCACTCCGACTGGCGCTCCGCGATCGGCATGATCGCCCCGAGCGGCTGGATCAGTCCGATGAAGAAGAGCCCGGGCTGGTCGGGAGGCACGACCCGCCGGTACAGCTCGACCTGGTTGTCACGGGTCGGGACGAGCTCGTCGTCGAGGAACGGGAAGCTGATCTTGTAGCCCGTGCACCAAACGATTCGGTCGATCTGCTCGACCGAGCCGTCGACGAAGCGCACGCGGTCGCCCTCGAGCCGCTCGACGTTCGGCTTCACGGTGATGTCGCCGTGGCCGATGCGAGTGAGGATGTCCGAGGAGACCGTCGGGTGAGCCTGCCCGATCCGGTGGTCCGGCTTGGGCAGCCCGTAGTCCTCGGGCTTGCCCCAGCCCTTCTCGATCGCGCGCTCGTACAGCCCGGCGGTCCACATGAACGGCAGCCGCCGCGTGATCGGGTTCGATAGCTGGTCGAGCGGCTTCCCGCCGAGGTACTTCGGGATCACGTGGAAGCCGCGCCGCACGGCGAGGAAGCGTCATGTTCGCGACGCGCGAGGTCTCGACCGCGATGTCCATCGCCGAGTTGCCGAACCCGAGCACGAGCACGTTCTTGCCCTCGTAGCCCTTCGGGGTCCGGTAGTGGTGGGCGTGGACCGCCTCGCCGTCTGAATTCCCCGGGGAACGGCGGCTCGGGGTAGCGCGGGTTCCAGTGGTGGCCGTTCGCGACCATCACGGCGCGGTACCGGTGCGTGCTGCCGTCGTCAAGCGTCACCTCCCAGCCGCCGCCCGACCGGGCTCGACGCGCGTCACCTCGGTGTTGAAGCGGATCTTGTCGCGGAACCCGAAGTGGTCGACGTAGTCGTCGAAGTACGCGGCGATCTGGCGGTGGTTCGGGAAGTCCGGGTACTCGTCCGGCATCGGGTAGGTCGCGTACTGCATCATCGGCCGCGAGGTGTTGATGTGGAGCGACTCGTACGCCGACGACATCTCGTTGTCGTTGTCGTAGCGCCAGTTTCCGCCGACGCCCGGACCCCTTCTCGAAGCAGTCGAACGGGATGCCGCGTGCGTCGAGCACCTGGCACGAGGCGATCCCCGACGACCCCGCACCGATCACGCAGACGCGATCCATCCGCGGCATTGTCGCAACACTCCCTACGGTGCGGGGTTGACGTGCTCGTGCGACTCCTGACAGCGACCCTGGCCGCGCTGGCGCTCGCGGCCCCCGCCGCGGCGGCGCGAAACGTGCCGGCCGGCTTCTACGGCGTCAGCTACGACGGCGAGGTGCGCGACGCGTCCGCGGACGTCCAGGCGAAGGCGTGGAGGCGGATGGCGGCGAACCGGGTCGAGTCCAGCCGCGCCGTCGTTCTCATGGGCGCGCGCGCAGCCCGAGGAGGGCGCCGAGTTCGACTTCAGCGAGAGCGACCGGGTCGTCGAGGACGCCGTCGAGAACGGCATCGACCTGCTGCCGATCGTGATGAGCACGCCGCTCTGGGCGCGGTCCGACGGTGGAGAACTGGTGGCCGCGACGACGCCGAGGACTTCGCCGGCATACGTCGACGCGCTCGTCGACCGGTACGGGCCCGGCGGGACGTTCTGGGACGAGCATCCCGACGTGCCGGCGCGCCCGATCCGGCACTGGCAGATCTTCAACGAGCCCGGGCCGGTCGAAGCGCTACGGGCCGCTGCTCGATGCGGCGCACGACGCGGTCAAGGACGCGGACCCGGGCGCGAAGATCGTGCTCGCCGGCCTGACCGGGACCGAGGAAGGCTCGCCCTGGGACATCCTGCGCTACCAGTACCGGCGCGGGGGATCGGCGGGTCGTTCGACATCGCGGCGCTCCACCTGTACACGGGCAAGGCGGAGAACGTCGTCGAGGGCGTGCGGCTGTTCCGGCAGGTGATGAAGCGTCACGGGGACGGCGCAAGCCGGTATGGATGACGGAGTTCGGGATCACGGCTTCGAAGGGGCGGACGACGGCACCGCGCTCGCAGCGCACGCTGCGGACGACGGACCGCGGCATGGCGTCCTTCCTCGCACAAGGCGTATCGGCTGCCTCGCGGACAACGACCGCGCGCTCCGCCTCCGCAGGGCGTACTGGTACACGTGGGCGTCCTCGTACGAGCGGGGCGCGGAGATCTTCCGGTTCGCGGGCCTGTACCGGTACGCCGACGGGCGCTTCGACGCCAAGCCCGCGCTCGCCGAGTACCGGGCGAGCGCGCGCCGCGACCAGTAATCGAGCGCGCGCACCGCTCCGATTAGCGGTTACGGTTGGTTTTCTACCGGCAGGCCCTGACCGCTAGGAGGAAGTCTTGACTCGTCGCATCTCCCCGATCGCGCTGTGCGCGATCATCGCCCTGTCGATCTCGACCGCCGTCGCGCTCGCCGACCCAGCCGGCAAGACCACGCTCGAGGAGACGATCCAGCGCGGCGCGGGACGGCTACGGCGAGCTCGTCAGCCGGCCCGGCGAGAGCTACGTCGTCCGCCGGCTCACCGCGAGGCCGCAGGGGGGACCGCGACGAGACCGCGCCAGCACGATCGCGTTCTTCGGCCAGTTCACCGATCCCGCAGATCGCGGACGAGATGTCGCCCGGCCGCCTCGAGGCCGACCGATCGCCTCGATCACCTCGAGTCGAGCGGCGGCCGTGGGAGGCATGGGCGCTCCACAACTTCGACCAGACGATGCAGGAACATGAACGACAACCGGACGAGCCCGGTCCGCCAGGGCAACGGCAAGCCGCAAGCGGCTGCAGTTCGCGATCACCACCGGCGACATCGCCGACTCGCAGCAGCTGAACGAGACGCGCTGGGTACATGCGGATCCTCGAGGGTGGGCACCGTCGACCCGTTCTCGGGAAAGCCGATCGGCCCCGGCAACCCCTGCTCGGGTGACGACGTGACGCAGGCCGACATCGACCGCCTGAACGCCGACGTCGCGGCGCGCCGCTACACCGGGCATCCAGGACTACGAGGACTGGCCCGACCGTCCGGCCGACCGCTACGACGACTTCTGGGATCCCGGACAGGCGCCGCCCGGCGCGGGCTCGCCGTTCGCGCCGTTCCCGCGCCACCACGGGCTCATGGAACGCGCGCAGCAGCCGTTCACCGCCGAGGGGCTGGACATGCCGTGGTTCACGGCGCGCGGCAACCACGACGGCCTGCTGCAGGGGACGGTCTTTGCCACGGCGCTGCTGCCGCGGGATCGTGACCGGCTGCCGCAAGGTGTTCCCGAGCGAGAAGTTCGACCCGAACGCGTACGACGATCTCGAGAAGCTCTTCGAGGACCTCAGCAACCCGGAGTTCGTCAACGCGCTGCTGGCCGGCGCCGAGCTCGTCCCGCCCGATCCGGACCGGCGCGGCATCGGGCCGGCCGAGTACAAGCGCGAGCACGCAGGCGGGGACAACTCGCACGGCTACGGCTTCGTCAAGCGGACGTGAGAACCGCCGGTCCGACAACGCGGCGGCGTACTACGCGTTCAACCGCAGCGGCATCCGGTTCATCTCGCTCGACACGGTTGCGGAGGGCGGCGGCGAGACGGGCAACATCGACAACCCGCAGTACCTGTGGCTGAAGAAGGAGCTCAGGCGGGCGAAGCGCAGGGACCAGCTTGCGATCGCCTACGGCCACCACACGCTCGGCACGATGACGAACACGAATCCCGACGAGGACGCCGGGGAGTGCCAGGCGAACGAGGCGCGGCTGCGACTACGACCCGCGCAGCAGCACCCCGCTCCACCGCGGGCGCGCCGGCGCGAAGTCGATGCGGTCGCTGTTCCTGAAGAACCCGCACCTGATCGCGTACGTCACGGGCCACACGCACGAGAACGACGTGATCCCGCACAAGGACGGAAGGCGCGGGTTCTGGGAGATCAACACGGCCGCCCATGCCGACTGGCCGCAGCAGGCCCGCGTCATCGAGGTGATGGACAACGACGACGGGACGCTGTCGATCTTCGGCACGGTGGTCGACCACGCGGCGCCGATCGCGACGCTCGCGCCGGGCGCCGAGGGCACGGTGTTCTCGGACACCCAGCTCGGCTCGCTCGCGCGCCGGCTGTCCGCCTACGACTACCAGTACGACGACGAGGGCGATCCGCGCGGCCGTCGCAACGACCGCAACGTCGAGCTGGTCCTCAGGGACCCGAGGGGCTAGAGCAGCCGCTCGATCAAGGCATCCGTTTCGCGCGCGGTCCGCTCCCAGGTGAAGGTGCGGGCCCGCGCGAGGCCGGCCTCGCGCATGCCGCTCGTTGCCGATCACCGCGAGGATCGCCTCGCTCAGGGCGCCCGCGTCGGTCGGGTCGACCAGGAGCGCGGCGTCGCCGCACACCTCCGGCAGCGCTCCCCTGTCGGACGCCACCACCGGGACTCCGGAGGCCATCGCCTCCAGCGCGGGCAGGCCGAAGCCCTCGTAGAGGGAGGGGAGGGTGAACGCGGCGGCTCCGGCGTAGAGCCCGGGCAGGAGCGCCTCGTCGACGTACCCGAGCTCCCGCACGGGCGCTCGCGCCCGCGCGCATGTAGCCGCGGCCGGAGCCCGCGGCGACGAGGTCGATTCCCTCCCGGCGTAGCGCGTCGGCCGCCTCGGTGAGCGCGCCGAGGTTCTTGCGCGCGATCTGGCTGCCCACCGTGAGCACGTACGGACGCTCGAGGCCGAACGCTGCGCGCGCCGCGGCGGCATCGGCGCCGGGGTGGAAGGCCTCGCTGACGCCCGAGCGGACGACCTCGA
The DNA here is from genome assembly GCA_963846865.1 of uncultured Thermoleophilaceae bacterium. Lineage (GTDB taxonomy): Bacteria > Actinomycetota > Thermoleophilia > Solirubrobacterales > Thermoleophilaceae > DASPHG01. The sequence continues at coordinate 267,367 of CAWJXU010000012.1, forward strand.
CCCGGTCCGGGTCCGCGCCGAGCACCTCGACGACCTCCTCGCGCGCGAACTCGGGACACGGTGATGACGAGCTGCGCGCGGCGCGCGAGCCGGGGCAGCATGCGCCGCTGGTACGCGGCGTAGGTGCGGCTGTACCACTCCGGGTGGCGAACCGAGGCGGCATCGTGGATGCACACGACGTTGCGCCTCGAGCGCACCGGTCCGAGCATCGCCGGGCAGTACACGATCTGCGCGGGCAGCGCGGGCAGGACGGTCTGCTCCCACAGGTGGCCGGCGCGATGCGCGAGCGCGCGCGGAGGGGTCGCGACGCGATAGCGCCGCGGGTCGAGGCGCGGCAACAGGGTGGAGAGCTCGCGGGCGACCCGCTCGACGCCTCCGACCTCGCGCCGGATCGCGGCACGGCCGTTGATCACGACGGGCGTCTTCACGCCGACCGCCTCGTCGCGCGCAGTGCCGCGAGCTGGCGCCGCTCGCGAGTCGTGTCGCGGCGCGCGATCGTCTTGAGCAGGATCCGGTCGGCGAACGTGACCGCCTGGACCGCGTCGTCGAGGCGCGCGCGGCGGCGTCCTCTCCGCTTGGTGATCACGTCGCGGCGGCGGCTGGCGAGCAGCTCGAACGGCTCGCCATCGAGCGCGCGGCGCGTCGCGTGGGCGCGCTTGTGGAGGACGCGCGCATCGCGGCCAGAACCACGTCTCGATGCCGCGCGTCCGCGGCCCGCAGGCCCAGGTCGAGGTCCTCGCCGTAGAGGAAGATGTCCGTGTCGAACGGTCCCAGGCTGCGCAGTGTCTCGGTGCGCGCGGCGATGCACGCGCCTACCGGCCACCCGACCCGTCGCGGCCGCGTCGAGCGCCAGGGATCGAGCCCGGGCCGCAGGCGCCGCGGCAGGGCGGCCGGGGGCACAAGCGCTGAGACGAGCAGCGGCAGCGTCGCCGGCTCGTGCTGGGCGACGTCCTGGCGGCTGCCGTCGGGCAGCACGACCGCGGGGACGAGGAGGCGCTCAGGCTCGCGACCGCGAGCAAGCTCCTCCGCCATGTCCGCGAGCGAGGAGTCGACCAGCTCCACGTCGGGGTTGAGGACGACCGTCACGGGTCTGGTGACCACCTCGAGCCCCGCGTTCGCGGACCGCCCATAGCCGACGTTCTCGAGGGCGATCGTCTCCGCGCCGTGGCGGCGCGCGACCTCGATGCCGTCGTCACTCGAGCCGCTGTCGACGACCACCACCTGCGCGCCCGGCAGGTGCCGTGCCGCCGAGGCGAGCAGGGCCTCCAGCTCATCGGCGGAGTCGTGCGTGACCGTGACGAGGGCGAGCTCGTCCCCTGCGCGCGGGCTGCGCACCGGTGAGGCCGTGTGGCGCTCGACGAGCTCGATGAAGCGCGCGCGTGCTCGCTCGAGATCGAACTGCTCCTCGGCGCGTCTGCGGGCTCCGGCCGCGAGCGCGGTCTCGCGGTCGAGCACCTCGGCGAGTGCAGTGGCGGCGGCCTCGGCGTCGCCGGGCGGGAAGAGCCTGCCGCAGCTCTCGTCGACGATTTCCACGGGGCCGGCCGCGGCGGGTGCGACCACGGGCACGCCGCTCGCCAGCGCCTCGGCGAGCGCGATCCCGAACGGCTCGCGGTCGGCCGTGTGGAGCAAGGCCTGCGCGGTGCGGAGCGCGTCGGCGGGATCGACGGCGCCGGGCAGGTCGACCCGGCCCGCGAGATCGGGCTCAGCCGCGCGGGCGGCGAGCCGCTCGACGATCCGCTCGCCGTCCGGATCGATCGGCGCGCCCGCGAGCCGCAACGTCTGGTCCGGTGTGCGCGCGAGGATCTCGAGCGCCAGTTCGGGCCGCTTCCAGTCGACGATCGCGCCCGAGCCACAGGACGCCGTGCTCGCTCGGTCGGCATCGGCGTGAAGCGGTTCAGGTCCACGCCCGGCGGGATCACCTCGACCGGCCGCCGCAGCCCCAGGTCGTCCTCGCACGGCGCGCGAGTTCACGACGACGGCGTCCGCCCGCCCGAGCGCGCGCCGCAGCGCCGAGCCGATCGCCGGGCTCGGCAAGAAGTCGTGGTGGCGCGCGATCCAGGGCGGGCGGCCGCGGCCGCGCGGCAGGCCGGCGGCCGCCGCGAGGGCCGAGCGCATGCCCCACGTGAACACGAGCGACGGCCCGATCGCGCGAACCACGCGGCCGATCTCGCGCGCGTGGCCGGCGAGCGCGGAGCCGGCAGCGCCTCGGGCACGCACGCCGCCGCGCAGCTCGAGCGGGCGCTCGGGCAGCTCGACCACCGGCACGCCGCGGTCGCGGCACGCGCTCGCGAGCTCGCCCGGCGGGCAAGCGACGACCGCGGGCCCGGGCAGCCCGGTCACGACGTCCACCAGGAAGCGGCCGGCCCCGCCGCTCTTGCCGCTGTAGGCGACGAACAGGCTTGGGCCGTCGCTCGACACGTGCTGGCAGTATGCCCGCATGGCGGACCCGGCTCGCGATCGGCTCGGCTTCCCCGCGGACGAGCTGAGGCACCGAACGGGCCGCGGCGCGCTTGTCAACGGCGCGTTCGTCGGCAGTGCCGAGCTACTGCTGGTCGCCCAGGGGATCGTGGTACGGCGATCCTCGGACCCGAGGACATCGGGCTCTACGGCGCGGTCAGTGCTACGGCGGTGACGATCACCGGCCTGAAGCGCGTCGGCATCGACGAGGAGTTCGTGCGCCACGGCGAGGCCGAGCAGGAGGAGGAGTTCCAGCGCGCGTTCACGCTCGACCTCTCGCTCTCGGTCGTGCTGGCTTTCGTCATCGCCGCCGCGGCGCCGTTCGTCGCGCTCGCCTACGGCGACGACCGGCTGCTCGCGCTCACGCTCGCCGTGTCGTACCTGCCGATCGCGTTCTCGCTCCAGTCCCCGACGTGGATCTTCTTCCGGCGGATGGACTTCATGCGGCAGCGGATGCTGCAGGTGATCGTCCCGGTGGTGACGTTCGCCGTGACGGTGCCGCTGGCGATCGCCGGCGTGGGCGTCTGGAGCCTCGTGATCGGGCCGTTCGTGGCGAACGCGACCGCCGCCGTGGCCGCAATCGCCGTTTCGCCGTACCGGCTGCGGATCAAGTGGGACCGCGCGGCCGCATCGCGCTACCTGCACTTCTCGTGGCCGATCTTCGTGAGCGTCCTCGCGATGCTGATCGTGCTCCAGGGCCAGGTGCTCGCCTTCGACCTGGCCGAGGGCCTCGCGGCGGCGGGCTACATCACCCTCGCGGCCACGCTCACGCGCTACGCGGACCGCGTCGACCGGATCCTGGCGGCGACGATCTACCCGGCGATCTGCGCCGTGCAGGACCGGCCGGCGACGCTCGCGGAGCTGTTCGGCAAGTCCAACCGGCTCGCGCTCGTCTGGGTGGTCCCGTTCTGTGGCGGCGCTCGTCCTGTTCGCACCGGACCTCGTCGAGTTCGTGCTCGGCGACGAATGGGAGCCGGCCGTCGGCCTTCTGCAGGGCTGGCGGTCGCCGCCGGGCTCCAGCAGCTCGGCTACAACTGGTTCTCGTTCTACCGCGCCGCGGGCAACCCGCGGCCGCAGGCCGTCGAGTCGGTCGTGATGGTCGGGTCGTTCCTCCTGCTCGCCGTGCCCGGCCTGTTCGCCTGGGGCTTCGACGGCTTCGTCGCCGGGCGGATCGCGGGCGTGCTGCTGATGCTGGCCGTCAGGCGGCACTTCGTGCGCGGCCTGCTCCCGGGGGCCGGGCTGGGCCGGCTCGCCGTGCGCGCGGTCGCGCCGGTCGCGATCGCGGCCGCGGCGGTCGTCGCCGTACGGCTCGCCGTCGGCGGAGATCGCGAGGCGGCTCAGGCGGTCGCCGAGATCGTGCTCTTCACCGGCGCGACTGCGGCGCTCACGTGGACGTTCGAGCGCGGCCTGCTCAGCGAGGCCGGCGCGTACGTGCGCCGCGCGCCCGCCTCCGCGCCGGCGCCGACCGCGTAGTCACTCGACGAACAGGGTCGCGAGCCGCCAGACCTGGTAGCGGCTCATCTCGTCGAGCGCGGCGGCGGGGCGCGACAGGAGCGTCTCGCAGCGGTCCCGGTCGAGCACCTCCCACGCCGGGTGGCTCGCTGCGCCGAGCACCTGCTCGCGGACGTCGGCGAGGATCGGGTCGAGGGGGTCGTCCGCCGCTGCCAGGCGGGCGCCGCGCACCGCGCCGCAGCGCCTCGCGAGCGCGCCTTGCCGGCCAGCCGGCGCGCCTGCGCAACGGGGCCGCCGGCGTGTCTGCCCTCGAACGCGACTCGGGCGAGCTCGGGAGCGAACCGCTCTCGCATCGCGGAGTGGTAGGCGTAGTGCGCGCGTCCTTCGGTGGACGGTGCGAGAAGGTCCGCGACGACTCGCCGCGACCACAGCGGCGATGTCGTGTCGCGCACGTACTCGACGCAGCCGTGCGTCGGCGCCGCCCAGGTCTTCATGCGGCGGTCGACGTAGAAGACATCCGGGACGTCCGCCGGCGCCACGCCGCAGTCGAGTTGCCGCTCGACCCAGGCACGGATCTGTCCTTCGACGACCTCGCGGCCCGCGGTCGAGAGCAGCTCGCGCCGGTGCAGGCGGCGGGCGGTGAAGGCGCCGTAGAGGCGCGCTGATCAGCTCGCCGGCGGAGGACCAGTCCCCGCGGCCGTAGTACGCGCGGCCGATCTCGCCGCCCTGGCCGCTGTGCCAGAGCGGAAGCGCGCCGTCGCGCGGACCGAGCGGGAAGCCGGCGGCGTCCGCGAGCGAGGCGGTGCCACCGGCCGTCAGGCGCACGATCCGCGCGGCCCGCCGGTGGTCGCTCCACATGTTCCCGTGCGGGTCTGGCGGCAGCAGCGAGTGCGGCACGCCGACGGCCGCGCACAGGTCGCGGCCGGCCGTGACGTCGGGCTCGTCCGGCGCGCCGCCGGTCACGCCCTCGAAGTCGAACCCGGCCTCGAGCGCGGCGCCCAGCACGACGCGGGAGTCGTAGCCGGCGGTGACCGGCACGACGTTCGGCCGGCCCGGCCAGTCGGCGAGCGCGGCGGTCGCCGCCGTCAGGCGCTTCGCCGCCGCCTCCGCGTCGAGACCGCGGCCCGGCAGCGCGCGCGATCTCGTCGCACGCGAGAAGCTGTCGCCGCTCCTCGCCGTCCGCTGTCAGCCGCAGCACAGCGCCGGGCTCGACGCGCTCGATGCCGGCCCAGATCGGATGCCCTTCGAGCGGCCAGCCGCCGCCGACGAGCCCCGCCACGGAGTCGAGCCGGAGGCCGGCATCGCCGGCGAGCTCGCGCAGCGCGGCGGCGCTGTTCGAGAACCAGCGCGTCGCCGTCCACGGTCGCCTCGAACAGCGGGTAGGCGCCGACCGGATCGGTCGCGAGCTCGAGCGCGCCCGTTCCCGCGTGGTAGGCGGCCGACGCGAAGCGGCCGTCGATCGCGTCCGCCCAGCTCGCCGCCGGGCTCGAGGAAGAAGCGCGCGTCGGCGGGCGCGCGCCCGTCTGCCTCGTCCTCGCCCGTCCACCGGAACGGGCCGTCCGGAGAACAGCGCGAGCGAGCCGTCGCTCTCGGCGGCGTACGGGAGGTCGTCGTGGCGGACCCACGCGGCCGCGGCCGCGGTCCGTCGCCCACGTCTCGACGGGACGACCGGGAAAGAACGGCAGCTCTCCCAGCAGCCGGCTGAGGGCGCTCTCGGCTTGTGCCACCTCGACGCCGGAGCCCCAGCCGACGACGAAGAGGTTCACGTCAGGTGCGGGCGGTGCGCCGCAAACCGATTCCGCCCGCGATCAGCAGCAGCGCCCGCCGCGGCGATCCAGGCCGCCTCGGCACCCGTGCGCGGCAGCGTCTCCAGCCGTGGTCGCGATCGGCTCGACCGGGCTCGACTCGGTGGGCGCGGCGGGCGCCGGAGCGGGCGCCGGCGCGGGGTCGGCGCGGCCGGCGCGGTGTCCTCGGCGCCGTCGTCCTGGGGCTGTTCCTCGCCCGCGAACGGGTCGCGGTACTGCTCGTCGCCGACGCTCTGGGCGAGGGCCGGCGCGGGCGCGCCAAGCGCGAGAGCGGCGGCCAGGACGGCTGACGAACGGCGGCTCATTGCGGGCCATTCGTAGCAGACGGCTGCTGGGCGGGCGGCCCTAGACTGCGCCTGGTGGACTCCCGGCCCGCTCCACGCACGGTTGCGCTCGTACACGACTTCCTGGTCGACCTTCGCGGTGCCGACCGCGTCTTCTCCGCGATCGCCGACATCTGGCCGGAAGCGCCGATCTACACGGCGGTCTACGACGAGCGCGGTACCGAGGGCCGGTTCGCACACCGCGACATCAGGACGTCGTTCCTCCAGCGGCTGCACCCGACGGCATCGACGTTCCGCGCGCTGCTGCCGCTCTACCCGTCGGCGATCGAGTCGTTCGACCTGTCCGAGTACGACCTCGTGATCTCGAGCTCGAGCGCGTGGGCGCACGCCGTCGTCTGCCACGAGCACACGACGCACGTGTCCTATTGCTACAACCCGTTCCGGTACGCGTGGAACGACCGCGACCGGACGCTCGCGGACCTGCCGGACCCGGTCTCGCGCACGTGCTCCGCGGAATCCTTCGCCGCTGGCGCCAGTGGGACTGGATCGCCGCGCAGCGGGTCGACCGCTACCTGACGATCTCGCAGACGGCGCGCGCGCGGATCCGCCATTACTGGGGCCGCGACGCGACGATCGTGCATCCGCCCGTCGACATCGCAGCGGTTCGCCCCGGCCGAGCCGCAGGGCTACTACCTGGTGCTCTCCGAGCTGATGCGCCACAAGCAGATCGACATCGCGGTCGAGGCCTTCAGCCGGCTGCGGCTGCCGCTCGTGATCGCCGGCGACGGGCCGGACGGCCGCCGCCTGCGCCGCATGGCCGGTCCGACGGTCCAGTTCACCGGCCGCGTGCCCGACGCGGAGGCGGCGCGCCTGCTTGCCGGCTGTCAGGCGCTCGTCGTGACGGCCGTCGAGGAGTTCGGGCTCGCCGCTGTCGAGGCGCAGGCCTCCGGCCGGCCGGTGATCAGCATCGGGGCCGGCGGCGCGCTCGAGACGGTGCGCGAGGGGAAGACGGGTGTCTTCTGGCACGGCGGTCCCGGCGGAGCTGGCGGCAGCGGTCACCTCGTTCGATGCCGATGCGATCGACCCGCAGGCGTGCGTCGAGAACGCGCAGCGCTTCTCGCTCGATCGCTTCCGCGCGCGCCTGCCCGGCGAGGTCGAGCAGGTGCTCAGCGGCGAGCGCGACCACGAGCGCGCGCTGTCGCGCCGCCGGGCGCGCCCGCGCCGCGCGGCCTCGCGCGCCCGTATCCGCTAGCCGCGTCGTCCCTCGACGTACCAGTGGATCGCGCGCAGCTCGGGCCATAGGCGCGGCGCGAGCCGCGCGGCCAGGCGGCCGTGGCCCGTGTCGGGGCGCTGGTGCTCGACGCTCGTCACCTCGAAGCCGGCACCGCGCACGAGGTCCTCGGCGTCGCGGCGAGCGAAGAAGCGCAGGTGCGTGACGTCGAGGAGGCCCGCTGGCGCGTACGCGAACCGGCCGCGCAGCACGAGCGGCAGCCAGACGGAGGTGTGGCGCGCGTTCGGGAGCGCCACGTGGACGCGCCCGTCCGGCCGCAGCAGCTCCCGCAGGCGCGCGAGGACGGACCACGGGTCGTTCAGGTGCTCGAGCACGTCGTAACAGAGGACGGTGTCGAAGCTCCCAGCCGGCCACGGCAGCTCGTCCTCGACGGAAGCGGTGACCACCTCGTCGTAGCGCGAGCGCGCGACCTCGGCGAAGCGCTCGTCGACCTCGATGCCGACGAGCCGCGTTGCGCCCGCGGCTCGAAGCGCGTCGGCGTTGGCGCCCTCCGCGCAGCCGACGTCGAGCACCTCGCCGAGCGGCGGTGAGAGGAACGACAGCGCCTCCGACCGGTGGCGCGAGCCGTAGTCGCGCTGGCGCTCCCGGCTGAGGTCGAGGCCGCTCACGCGTCGGGCTCCAGCACGATGTAGTGGCCGAAGCGGGCGCGCTCGCGGTAGGCGCGCGCGAGGTACTCGTCGAGCAGGCGCGAGCCGCTCGGCTCGCCGCGCTCGTTCGGCTCGCGCGCGCGCGCTGTCGGGATCGGTCCAGCGGACGATCGCGCCCGGGGGTCGCGCCTCGAGCTGCTCGACGATCCAGGACTGCTCGCCGGCGGATGTCTGCAGGTCGAAGTCGGTGTCCATCAGCGTTCGGCCGGTCGGCCAGCACGTAGAAGAGCGGGTTTCCGATCCGCACGAGGTCCGAGCGGCGCGTGACGACGTATATCGGCTCGCCGGGCGGGACGAGCTCGCGCACCTGTGCGACGGCGCGCGGCAGAGTCGCGGCATCGCCGGGCTCGGCCTCGACGCCGTCCGCGACGTCCAGCCGAAGCGGCTCCAGCGTCGGGAGGGTCGAAGAGCGCGTTCGCGCGGTTGGACACGACGTACGCGCCGAGCAGGGCGAGGACCACCAGTGCCGGCGCCGCGACGCGACGGCGCGTCCCCACGGCCACGAGCGGCAGCAGCACGGCCAGCGCGACGATCAGCGGCGTCTCGTGGAAGGCGTCCGTGCGCGAGCGCAGGTAGATGAAGAAGCACCCACCGAGCACCAGCAGCGCGACCCAGAGGCGCGGTAGCTCGCGCCGGCGCGTGAATGCCGCCACGGCCGCGACGCCCAGCCCGACCAGGAGCAGCAGCGGCACGTAGAACGACAGCACGTCCTTGAGGTCGTGCGCGAGCGCGCCCGGAGGCCAGAGCTCGAAGTCGCCGTCGTACTCGAGCGGGAACGGGAGCGTCCAGTACTCGCGGTCCTGCGAGCCCGGTTGTCGACCAGGGCGTCCCACATGTCGCCGGGGCCCGCGGCGATCAGGAACGGCAGGTAGACGAGCAGGGCGCCGGCCGTCGCGCCGGCCGCGTAGACCAGCGAGGCCGCGCCGGTCCCGCCGAAGCGCGAGCGCGACGACGCAGGCGAGCCCCGGCGAAGACGGCGAAGTCGAGTCGCCACGCGGCCGCGAGCGCGGTGAAGACGGCTGCCGGCAACCGGTCGCGGCGGCTCCCAGCCGGCAGCCGCCACCGCGACGAGCGCGAACAGCAGGGCCAGGGCGAACGGGTTGGCGCTCAGCGGCTGGGCCATCGCCGCCGCGGTGACCAGCGCGCCCGCGAGCGCCGGAAGCTCGCCGGCCCAGCGCCGCAGCACGAGGTACGACGACCACGCTCACGACGCCGTTCACCAGCACCCGGACGATGCGCCATGCCAGGAGTGACGGCTCGAAGAGCTCGTTCAGCGCCGCGAGCAGGTACGGCTGGCCGGGGCCGTACGCCCACGTGAAGTCGTGGTACGGGAAGCTGGCCGTCGGCGATGCGCGCCGCGGCCTGGAGCGCCAGTCCCTCGTCGAAGGGATCGATGCCGCGCAGGATCGAGAACGCCGACAGAGCGACGGCGCCGGCGAATACGGCGGCGGCAACCCAGCGCGTGCGAGTCGCTGCCTCAGCCAGCACCGATGTCACTATTCCAAACTTGTCTGGCGGGTCCGTCCTGGTGCGAATCCTCGTCGCCGGTGTCCTGCTCGCCGGGCCGACTGCGCTCGCCTTCGCGTCCGGCGGCTTCTTCGACCGCTCGCGCACGGTCGCCGGGGTCGCCGCGTGGGCGCTCGTCGCGCTCCTCGCGGTCACCGGCGCCCCGCTTCCGCGGTCGCGCGCCGCGTGGGCGGCGCTCGCGGGCCTCGGCGGACTCGCGGCGTGGGCGGCGATCTCGCTCTCGTGGGCGCCGCTGACCGAGCCCGGGCGCGACGACGTCGGCCGGCTGATCCTCTACACGGGCGCCCTGCTCGCGTCGGCGATGGCCTGGGCGGATACACGCGACGTCCGGCTGGTCGAGCCGGCCCTCGCCGGGGGCGCGCTCGTCGTCTGCCTGTACGGCATGTCGGACAGGCTGCTGCCCGGCCTGATCGACCTGGAGCAGTCCGCGACCGCCGCAGGGCGGCTCGAGCAGCCGCTCACCTACTGGAACGGGATGGGCGTGCTCGGCGCGCTCGGGCTGACGCTCGCGATCCGGGTGGCGGGGACACCGACGCGCCCGCCGTCCTCAGAGCGGCTGCGGCTGCCGCCGCGGCGCCGTTCGGCATGGCCATCTACCTCACCTTCTCGCGCGGCGCGATCGCGGCGCTCGTGGTGGGCGTCGCGGTCGTGCTGGCGCTCTGCCCGACGCGAGGCCAGGTACGCGCCGCGCTTGTGGCGCTCGCCGCCGGGCTCGCGGCCGCGCTCGTGGCCAGCCTCCTGCCCGCTGTCGAGTCGCTCGAGGGCGGGTCCGCCGACGCGCGAGGGCGCGATCGCGCTCGTCGCGCTCGTCGTCGTGGCCGCCGGCGCTGCGGCCGTGCAGCTCCGTGCCGGGCGACGCGGCCGCGCACACCTACGCGCTCCCGCGGCGGGCGGTCGCGGTCGGGCTCACGCTCGCCGTCCTCGTCGGCGCGCCGCTCGCCGCGGTCGCGCTCGACCGCGGCGACGCCGAGACGGGCGCCACCGCAAGCCGGCTCGACGACCTCGGCAGCAACCGCTACGACTACTGGGACGTGGCGCTCGGGTCGTGGGCGGACGATCCGCTTCGCGGCAGCGGCATCGCCGGCTATCCGCGTGGACTGGCTGAAGCGAGCGCGACGTGGACGAGCCCGTGCGCGACGCGCACTCGCTCTACCTCGAGACCGCGGCCGAGCTGGGGATCGTCGGGCTGCTCCTGCTCGGGCCTGCTCGTGTTCGGCGTCGTCGCCGCAGCGCTCGGCAGCGGTGCGGCGCGAGCGAGAGCTCGTGGCCGGCGCCGTGGCCGGAGTCTCGCTCTTCGCGGTCCATGCGGCGATCGACTGGGACTGGGAGCTTCCGGCGGTGGCGCTGCCGGCGATCGTCCTCGCCGGCGTCCTGCTGTGCCGGGCCGGCCCTACGACGGCGGGCGGTAGAACGAGTTGAGCTCGCGGCGCGCGCGCCGCAGCGTCGGACGACGCCGGCCGGGTCGGACTCCGCCAGCACCGACGCGAGCCCGGCCCACGCGCTGAAGCTGTCCGGCTCGCGTTCCACCGCCTCGCGCAGCACGCGCGTCGGCCTGCTCGGGGTATCCCTCGCGGAACAGCACGGCGCCCGAGTCGACGAGGCGCGAGCTGCCTGGACAATCGGCCTCGACATCGGAGACGGTCGCATCGAGCTCGGGCTCCGGCACGCGGTCGCGCAGCGCGACGAACATCGCCTTGACCGAGTCCGTGCACCCGTCCTCCGAGCGCTCCAGCGCGACGAGGACGACGGCGGCGCAGACCGCTGTCACAACCACGAGGGCGCGGACGATCGAGGGCGCGCTCACGCGAGCCGAGGCTAGCCTACGGCCCCGGTGAGACCGGGCTCGCGGCACATCGGCGCAGGCCTGACGCTGCTCTCGTTCGCGATCGCGTTCCTGCAGCGGCCGGGGGAGGTGACCGCCGACACGAAGATCGACCTGCACGTCGAGCCGGTCCGCTTCCTCGGCGAGGTCGCGAGCGTGTGGAGCTCGTCCGGCGGCCTCGGGCAGGTCCAGGCCGGGCAGTACTCGGGCTACCTCTGGCCGATGGGGCCGTTCTACGCGCTGGGTGACCTGGCGGGGCTGCCCGGAGTGGGTCGTCCAGCGGCTGTGGCTCGGCCTGCTGCTGTCCGTGGCGGCTTGGGGAGTGGTGAAGCTGCTGGACACGCTCTGCGATGCAAGATCCGGGGACGTAGCCCTTTCTTGCACCGTCGCCGGGGCGCTCTACGTCGTCAACCCCTACGTCACGACGTTCACCCAGGCGACGACCGTGACGCTGCTCGGGCTACGCCGCGCTCCCGTGGCTCCTGCTCGCGGTCCACCGCGGCCTCCGCACTCCCGGCCGCTGGTGGTGGCCCGCGGTCTTCGCGCTCGTGCTCGCGTCCACGGGCGGCGGAGTCAACGCGGCTGTGACGGGCTGGGTCTTGCTGGGGCCGCTGCTGCTCCTTCTGTACGAGTGGTTCACCGGCACGGTTGGTCGCCGCGCCGTGTGGTCGCTCACGTGGCGGACGGCCGTCATCTCGGTAGTGGCGTCGCTCTGGTGGCTCGTGCCGGTGGCTGTCCACGCGGCGTTCGGGATCAACTTCCTTCCCTTCACCGAGTCGGCCGGCGCGATCTGGGCGACGACGAGCATCCCCGAGAGCCTGCGCCTGATGGGCTACTGGCTGAGCTATCTCGGCGGTGGCTTCGGGGACGTGCCGCTGCCGTACTTCGACGCCAGCGCGGAGCTTCTCTTCTCGCGGCCCGTCGTCGTGGCGTCGCTGCTCGTGCCCGGGCTGGCGATCGCCGGACTCGTGTGGACGCGGCGCTGGCGCTACGCACCCTTCTTCCTGCTGCTCCTGCTCGCCGGGTTGCTCGTGATGACCGCCGGCTTCCCCGAGGGCACCCCGCTTCGGCGCGCCGTGACCGGTGCGTACAACCACATCGAGCCCGTGCAGTTCCTGCGCACGACGTACAAGGCGGGGCCGCTCGTCGCGCTGGCCCTCGCGTGCCTCGGTGGAGCGGCCGCCGCGGAGCTGTGGCGAAGGCTGCCGGCCCGGACGCCCCGGATCGCCGCGGCGCTGGCGGGTGTCGCGCTCGTGTGCGCCGCCTCGTGGCCGCTCGTCACCGGGCGGGCGGTCGATCCCAAGTTCGCGTTCGACGAGGTGCCGGACGCGTGGGAGCAGGCCGCCGACCGGATCGATGAGCGGCTCGGGCCCAACGCGCGGGCGCTCGTCTTGCCCGGGCAGCTCTACGCGTTCTACGACTGGGGCGCGACGGTCGACCCGATCCTGCCGGCTCTGGCCGAGCGGCCGGTTGCGTCGAAGACGGCCGTGCCGTACTCGGACCTGCACGCCGTCGACGCGCTCTGGACCATCGACGCCGGCATCCACCAGGAGCGCTTCGTGCCCGGCCAGCTCGAGCCGCTGCTCAGCTGGCTCGCCGCGGAGTCGGTGGTGACCGGTGCCGACGACGACATCGTTCGGAGCGGCGCGCCACCGCCCGCCGAGGCGGCGCGCGCGCTCTCGCTCGCGGGCGCCGGCGAGCCGGCGGCGGCCTACGGGCCGGAACGTCGCTACCAGCCCGCGGCCGGCTCCCTCACCACGCCCGTCCAACTGCCGCAGGTCCGCGTCTACGAGAGCCTTGGTGCGGGTCTCGTCAGGGTGGAGGCGGTCGAGGGAGGCGTGGTGCTGGACGGTTCCGCCGAGGCCATCGCGGGCCTCGCCGCCTTCCAGGCGCTCGCCCCCGGTGAGCCGCTCGCGTACGCGGGCGACCTCGGCGATGCCGAGCTCGCGGCCGCCGCTTCGCGCGCGGACGAGGTCGTCATCACCGACACGAACCGGCGCCGCATCGTCTCTCCCGCGCGGCCGCGCCAGACGTGGGGCCGGACGCTTGCGGCCGACGAGCCCGTGCCGGTCGACGCACCGCAGCTCGAGCCTTTCGGCGAGCAGGACGAGGAGGGGCAGACGGTCGCCGTGCTGCGCGGGGTGGAGGCGCTGCGGTCGCCGTTCACGCCGGGCTTCCCGCAGTTCCCCGAGCACGGCCCGTTCGCCGCGTTCGACGGCGACACCGGGACTTGGTGGGAGGCCGACCGTGAGCTGCGCGGAGACAACCGCTGGGTCGAGGTCCGCTTCGACGCACCCCGCGACGTCCCGTCCATCGAGGTGCTGCCGCGGCGGCAGGACGCCACGTCGGTGACGGAGGTCGAGGTGGCAGGGCAACGATTCGCACTCGAGCCGGGCCCGAACCGGCTCGAGCTCGACCTGCGCGGCGTCGACCGCCTGCGCGTCCGCATCACCGGTCGCGACCTGCCCGACGGCCGACGCGGCGGCCCCGGGGCGCTCGCCGAGGTGCGCGTGCCGGGCCTGCGCGTGCGCGAGCTGTTCCGGCCGCCTCAGCGCCTCGAGCGCGCACTAGCCGAGGTGGACCTCGCCGACACCGCTGTGAGCTACCTCTTCACGCGGGCCACGGGAGACCTGCCGTTCCGGCGGCAGGCCGTGAGCGACCCCGATGCTGCCGCGGTTCCCGACGAGCACTCGGTCGAGCCGCCGCTGATCCGGGAGGCGGGCGACCCAGAGCTGGACATCGAACGCGAGATCGAGCCGCCGGTGGCCCGCGCCTACGACGTCGAAGCGTGGGTGTCGGCTGCCGCGAACGCACCCGACCCCGCGCTCGACCGGCTCGCCGGTTTCACCGGGCCCGAGCGGTTCACCTCGTCGAGCCGCTACGAGGGGCGGCCCGGAGCGCGCGCGTCGAAGGCCTTCGACGGCGATCCAACGACGGCGTGGGTCGGGCGCGCCGTGCCGGGTGCCGAACCGTGGCTCGAGTGGCGGACGGCGGAGCGCGCGACGATCCGATCGCTCCGACTGCGCGAGCCGCCGCCGCCCGCGCGGCTGCCCAGCCGGGTGCGCGTGGGTGATGGCGGCCCGGAGCTCGCCGTGAGCCGAGACGGCGTCGTCAGGCTGCCACGGCCCGTATCGGCGCGCGTCTTCCGGCTCGAAATAGTGGACGCGCCGGGCGAGGCCGTCGGGATCGCCGAGGTTGAGGGGCGTGGCGTCCCGCGCGTCACGATCAAGCGCGCGGGCGCGCTGAGCGGCCGGTGCGGCGACATGACCGTCCGCGGCGGCGCGCGCGCGGTCGAGCTGCGGGCGACGGGCCGGATCGAGGACCTCGACGCCGCGTACCCGGTGCCGGCGCGGCGCTGCGGCGACCTGCTGCCGCTTCCGGCACGGCGCCAGAGCGTCACCGCGCGTGGCGACACGCTGTTGCCGTACATGGTGCGGCTGCGCTCCCCCGCGCGCGGCGCCGAGGTGAGTCGCCCGATCGGGACCGTCGTCGACCCGGGGAAGGGAGACGGCTCGTCGCGGGAGGGAGTCCGGCTCGCCCTGACCGGCCCGGCCCGGCTCGTGCTCGCCGAGAGCTTCGACGAGGGCTGGCGCGCGTCCTGCGACGGGCGCGATCTCGGTGACCCCGAGGTGGCCGCCGGCTTCGCCAACGGCTGGGAGGTGCCGGCCGACTGCAACGCCGTCGACTTCTCTTTCGCTCCGCAGCGCTCGGTCGACGTGGGCTATGTCGTCTCCGGAGGCGCGTGTCTGCTGCTGCTCGCCTTCCTGGTGTTGCGGCGCGCGCACCGGCGGCCGTTCGTGGCTGCACTCCCGCGCGAGCCGGGGCGGACCGGCCTGCGGCCGCGTCCACTCGTCGTCGCCGCGGCGATCGCGTTCCCGCTCGCGGCCGCCATCGCCTTCCTGTTTGCGCTGCGCGCCGGTGCGGTCGCGTTTCCATTGCTCACGTTCCTGTTTTGGCGAGGGGCATCGCTCGCATGGCTGCTCGGAGCCGCAGGCGCGCTGTTGGTGGTCGTGGTGCCCACCGTGTACGCGCTGTTCCCTCCGGACGACCTCGGCGGGCACAACTCGAGCTACGCAACCGAGTTGCTCGGGGCGCACTGGATCGCGGTCGCCGCCGTGGTGCTGCTCGCCATCAGCCTCGCGCGAATGCTTGTGGGCAGACGCCGCAGGAGCATCCATTAAGGTCGCCGCTGCGCGTGACGGCTCCCCAGGACTCCCGGCCGCTGCTGTCCGTGGTGATCCCTGTGCTCGACGAGGCCGACGGCCTGCCGGAGCTTCGACGGCGGCTCAACGAGCAACTCGGTCAGATCGACGGGCCGACCGAGGTGATCTACGTGGACGACGGATCCACGGACAACTCAGCGGCGCTCGTTGAGTCGTACATCGCGAGTGGCGACCAGGCCGTGCTGGTCGTGCTGTCGCGCAACTTCGGAATGGACATCGCGATGTCCGCCGGGCTGGATGAGGCGCGCGGCGAGCATGTCGCGGTCATGCATGCGGACCTTCAGGACCCGCCCGAGCTGATCCCGCAGATGCTTGCGGCGGCGCGCGAAGGCGCGGACGTCGTCTACGCGCGCCGGATCGGCCGTGACGAGAGCCGCGTCAAGCGAGCGCTCGCGACCGCCTTCTACCGGATGATGGAGCGGCTCGCGCGCGTTCCCTACCAGGGCCAGGCGGGCGACTTCCGCCTGATGAGCCGCCGCGTCGTCGAGGACATCCGGCGCATGCCCGAACGGCGGCGGTTCCTCCGCGGAATGGTCGCCTGGGTGGGCTACGAGCAGGTTCCGATCGAGTACCGGCGCGCCGGCCGCGAGCAGGGCCGCGGGGCCTCGTATCCGGAGCTGGTCCGGCTCGCGCTCGAGGCGCTCACGTCGTTCTCGGACGTGCCGCTCAGCCTGGTCGGCTACGCCGGGGCGGTGACCTCGGTGCTGAGCGCGCTCGCGGCGTTCGTGCTGCTGATCCTGACCATCGTCGGAGTCGTGACCGCGAGCGGCTACATCTGGGTCCTGATCGCCGTGCTGTTCCTGAGCGGCGTGCAGTTGATGAGCGTCGGCGTGCTCGGCCGCTATCTCGCGCGTGTGCACGAGGAGGCGCTCGAGCGCCCGCTGTACCTGGTGGATCGAGTCGTCCGTTCGCGATGAAGCGCGTGCTGTCGCGGCCCGCGCTGTGGGCCGCGGCCATCTACGCCGTCCTTGCGATCGCCTTCGTCTCGCCGGCGCTGGTGCCGGGCAAGACGCTGTCGCCGTCCGACTACCTCTACACCGTCACGCCCTGGACCGACTCCCGGCCGGACGACGTCGAGACACTGGGCTCGAACTTCGAGTTGATCGACCAGTCGCTCCAGTTCGAGCCGTTCTTCCGTTACACGAAGGAGCGGCTACCCGACATGCCGCTCTGGAACCCGCACGTGATGGCGGGCCGGCCCTATCACGCGAACTCGCAGTCGGCGATCTTCTCTCCGTTCACCACGCCGGCGTATGTCATGCCCGTGTCGCGCGCGCTCGCGTGGATGGCGGCGCTCAAGCTGTTCGTCGCGGCCTTCGGCGCCTATCTGCTTGCGCGGGCGGTCAGGCTGCGGTTCGCACCGGCGTTGTTGGCCGGCATCGTCTACGCGTTCGGTCTTTTCTTCGTGGCTTGGCTCGCCTGGCCGCTCTCGAGCGTCTGGGCGTGGTTGCCCTGGCTGCTGGCGCTGACGGAGGTCGTGATCCGCCGCCCGGGACCGCTGCCCGCGGCGGGTCTCTCTGTGGTCGTCGCGCTCCAGTTCTTCGGCGGGCATCCCGAGTCGAGCTTTCACGTCCTGGTCGCCGCACTCGCATTCTTCGTGCTCCGGCTGATCGTCCTCCGGCGCGAGTCGCCCTCCGATGCGCGGCCGCTGGGGCGCCCGCTTGCAGCGTTTTCCCTTGCCCTCGCGGGGGGCGGGCTGCTCGCGGCCATCAGCCTCGTGCCTCTCGCCGAGCTGATCCTGAACTCCGGCGAGCTCGAGGAGCGGACGGAGGCCGATCCCGACAAGATCCGCCCGAGCTATCTCGCGATGGCGTTGCTGCCCGACTACTGGGGCCGGACGACCCAGACCCTGCTTCCGGTCACTGGGTTCGTAAACAACCGCGCGTTCTACGCCGGAGCGTTGCCGCTGATGCTCGCGGCAGCCGCGCCGGTGCTCAGGCCCAACCTCACCCGCGTCGCGATCGCAGCGTTCGGGCTCGGCGCCGTCGCCGTGGCGGTCGGCGCCCCGCCGATCCACCAGATCGTGAACGCGCTCCCCGTGTTCTCGAGCGCGCACAACGGCCGCCTGATCATCTACTACCTGCTGGCAGTCGCCCTGCTGGCGGCGTTCACGTTCGACGACCTGCTGGACCCCGGCCGCCCGGAACGCGCGCGCTGGGCCGTTCGCATTGCCGTGGCGCTCGCGTGCGTGCCGCTCGTGTGGCTGGCGGTGGGGCGGCCGGGCCTCGACGACGTCGGCTCGGCCCTGGAGACCGCATGGGCCTTCGTCCAGCCGCCGCTCGACTCCGATGTGATCCGGCTGGCCGCGTTGATCGTCTGGCTGTCGTTCGCCGTGCCGGCGGTGGTTCTGCTCGTGCTGCGCGTGCGCGGCCGGATCGGGATCACCGCCTTCGCAGTCGTAGCGATCGCGCTTGTCACCTTCGACCTCTTCCGGATCGGGATGGGCTTGAACCCCGCGATCGACGAGGAGCACGCGCGCGTGCCGGTCACGCCCGCGATCGAGTACCTGCAGGACCGGCGCCCGGAGCGCTTCGTCGGGGCCAACGAGCTCGGGATCCTGCCGCCGCTCGAGCCGAATCTCGCGATGGACTTCGACCTCTACGACATCCGCGGTTACGACTTCCCGACCGAGCACCGCCACTCGAAGCTGTGGAAGGAGGCGGTCTTCACCCGCGAGGGGTTCTTCATCCCGCACCTGGAGGCTCCCGTCACCGAGCGCTCCCTGCGCGTCTTCAGCCTCCTGGGGGCTGCGAACGTCATGACGGCGCCCGAGCACGAGCTGGACGAGAGGTCGCTGCGTCCCGTCTATGACGGTCCGGACGCGCGCGTCTACGCCAACGAGCGCGCGCTCCCGCGGGCGTCGCTCGTGGGCGCCGCTCGCCTGGTCGAAGACGAGGACGCCGCGTTCGACGCGGTGCTCGAGCCCCGGTTCGATGCACGCCGCGAGGCGATCGTCGAACGGCCGGTCGCCGGGATCGCCGAACGACCGCTTCGGCCTGGCGCCGCCGGCAGCGCGCGCATAACTGAGCAGGAGCCCGAGCGAGTGGTGATCGAGGCCGACGCCGACCGCCGCGCCCTGCTCGTGCTGGCCGACGTCTACTACCCCGGCTGGAAGGCGGAGCTCGACGGGGAGGAGGTGCCGATCGAGCGCGTGAACTACCTGCTCCGCGGTGTGCCGCTCCCTGCCGGCGAGCACCGGGTCGAGTTCACCTACGAGCCGCTGAGCTGGCGGATCGGCTGGATCACGAGCCTCGCAGCGCTCCTCGTGTTGCTTGGTGTGGTCGCGCTCAGTACGGCCAGTCGCCGGAGCGAAGGCGAAGCACCAGCGCGATCTTGAGGAGCACGTTGCGCGCGAACCATGGGAGCTGTGCGAGCTGGCGCAGCGCGCTCCCCAGGCCGGCATGGGCGCGCCGGTACTCGGCCAATGATGCGGTGCGCCCCACGTAGGCGAACTTGCGGCTCCACACCAGGTGACGCAGGATGGCGGCGGTCACACCGATCGACGAGAACGAGTCGTGGATCAGCATCCGTCCGCCGGGCTTCACCCGCGCGCCCCAGCTGGCGATGTCATCGCGCGCGGGGCCGTAGCGGTGGGCGCCGTCCACGTACAGCAGGTCGATCTCGCGATCGACGGCTCCGTGGGCGGCATACGAGAACTCGCGCACGTGGCGAACGCGCTCACGCACTCCGGCTCGCTCCAGGTTCGCGAGGAAGCGCTCGTGGTCGGACTCGCCGGTGGCGGCGCTCGTCTCGATCTCCTGCGGCCCGCGGTCGGTGCCCGCGTGCGGATCGATCGCGACCACCTCGACGCCCTCCGGCGCCGCCCTGGCGAGGACGATCGTCGAGCGGCCGCGGAAGCTCCCGATCTCGACGATCCGGCCCGACGGCACGACCGCGGCGGCGGCCTCGTGGAGCCGGCGCGCCTGGTCTTCGCTCAGCCAGCCCTCGACGCCGTCGAGAGCGGCGGAGTCAAACGGCAAGCCGCCCACGAACCGGCGCAGCGTCCGGGTGCGCCGCGCTCCGGAACGAGATCGTCGTCACGACCACCGCGAGCGCGAGCTGCAGGCCGAACAACGCGAGCGCGACGTCGCGCAGGTGCGCGCCGATGAGAAGCAGGAGAAGCGGCTCGGCGGCCGCGGCGATGCCGAGGACGACGATGAACCGGGCGTTGCCGACCGCCAGCAGGTACTGCACCGCGAGGTACACGCACGCGAGCAGCGCCATCGACATGCCGAGCCACGGCAGCGCGCCGGCGGCGGGGCCGAAGCTCTCGCCGAAGACGATCTCGAGCAGCGGCCGCGCCGCGACCGCGTACACGAGCACCATGGGGAGGGCGAGCGCGGCGATCAGCACGAGCGTGCGGACGAGGACGGGCCGCGCGTCGATGCCGCTCTTGGTCCTGCGCGCCGCCTCCGGCAGCAGGTAGAGCCCGAGCCCGACGGCCACCCAGATGATCGCCTTCGCCGCGACGGCCGCCGCCGCGTACGCACCTGCCGCGTCGTCGCTGGCCTCGTGCTTGACGACGATCACGTGGATCTCCTGAAGGATCAGGAGCAGGGCAAGCCCCGCGACGGGCGCCCAGGTGCGCGCGGCGAGGTCGCGGAAGCGGCGCACGGCCACGCCCGTGGCGTGCAGCGAGCCGCTGCGCTCGAGCTCCCGGTGGAGCGGCCAAAGGAGGACGACTGCCATGCCGAGGACCGAGCACGCAGTGCCGAGGAACGCGCCGGTCACGCCCAGCCCGATCGCGACCAGCAGCAGGCCGAACACGAGCCGGGCCGACGCCTCGCCGATG
Source organism: uncultured Thermoleophilaceae bacterium (assembly GCA_963846865.1). Classification (GTDB taxonomy): domain Bacteria; phylum Actinomycetota; class Thermoleophilia; order Solirubrobacterales; family Thermoleophilaceae; genus DASPHG01. The sequence goes on from CAWJXU010000012.1 coordinate 287,667, forward strand.
AGCGACAGCCCCACGGCGCGGTATCGCTGGAACCCTTGGAGCGCGCCGCGCTCGACCGACGCGAGCAGCCACAGGCAGCCCGTCGGGATCGTGGCCGCGGCTGCCCAGACGGCGTCGACGCCGATCGCCGCGGCAAGCTGCTCGCGCAGCAGGACCGCGACCGCGGTCATCGCGAGGGTCAGCACGGCGATCCGTCCGAGCCACCGACGCACGCCGGCGCCGGGCGCCTCGTGTCCCAGCGCGATCGCGGTGCTCACCTCGCGCGCGACCGTGATCTGAAGCGCCGAGCCCGGCACCTGCAGGATCAGGAAGGTCGATACCAGCGCGGCGAGCGTGCCGTAGCCGGACGTGCCGAGGATGCGCGCGAACGCCACGGTGAAGATGAGCGACACGACGTTCGCCCCCAGCACCGCCGCCGCCAGGCCGGCCGCGCGGCCGGTGTCGGAGCGCGCAAGCCGGCTGCGCAGACGCCCCGGCTCGGGCGCGGCCGCGCGCTCGGCCTCGAGCGCGTCGAGTGAGCGTCGCGCCGCCGCGTCCCACGTGAACGTGCGCGCGCGCTCGAGCGCGGCACGGCCGAGGCGATCGCGCTCCGCCGGGTCCGCGAGGATCGCCCGCACCTTCTCGCCAAGTTCGGGCACGTCGTTCGCAAGCGCTCCCGTGCGCCCGTCCTCGATCGACTCGGGCAAGCCGCCGACGGCGAGTGCGGCGGTCGGCGTGGCGCACGCGGCCGCCTCCATCACGGTCAGGCACCAGCCCTCTGCGGAGGACGCCGTCAGGTTCACCCACGCCCGCTGGAGGAGCTCCCGCTTGCGCTCCTCGCTGACGTGCCCGTACATGCGCACGCGGTCGCCCAGGCCGCGCCGCGCCACCTCCTTCTCGAGGGCGGGCCGGTGGTCTCCCTCGCCCGCGATCTCGAGCACCGCGCCGGGGACCATCTCGAGCATGTCGAGCAGCAGCTCGATTCGCTTGTACTTCTTCAGCCGGCCGAGGTAGAGCAGCGTCGGCTCGGGCGCGCGCTCGCCGGGGGAGAAGGCGTCGAGCTCGACGCCGATGTAGTTGACGTCGATGGCCTCGAGCGGGATGTCGTGTTCGGCGATCTTCTCGGCTTCGGCGCGGGAAAGCGTCTGGAAGTGCGCCCCCGTGTAGAGCCAGCGCAGCGGAGCGGTCTCCAGCAGGAACGCGGCGACCTTTCCGAGCCGTCCCAGCTCCTGCGCGTAGTGCTCGCGGTGGACGTGGTGGATCAACGCGATTCGCGGCAGCCGCAGCCACAGCGGTGTCAGGAAGGTGATGCCGTTGATCACCTCGAGCACGACGTCGGCGTCGGGGACCAGGCCGCGGCGCAGCTTCCAGATCGCGCGCGGGAAGACCGTGCCTCGCCCGCCCATGCGATGGATCGTCAGGTCGCCGATCCGCTCCTCGCGCTCGGCGCCCGGGTACGAGGACGCGACCACCGTCACTCGGTGACCCCATGCGAGCCAGCGGGAGATCTGACCGAAGAGGTTGGTTCCGGTACCGCCGCCCTGCGGATGGGTCCAGTCCCGGTCGGTCAGGACGAGGATGTGCATCAGGTTGAGCGTAGGGAGTCGGCCATGACGAACAGCACCGCTTCGGCGCTGTACACGAGGAAGTCGTACGGGCACTCCAACGCCTGGGCGGGATCGACCTCACGCCACGGCCCTCGCCGCATCGCGCGCAGCTCGTGCGAGCCGGCTGCCAGCGTGGAGTCGAGCTCCGCGTTGTAGCCCACGGGGACGGTCGCGAAGAGGGTTCCGCCCGGCACGAGCAGCCGCCGCAGGTGCTCGAGAGCACGGACGGCGCGCTCCGGCTCCCGCGGGGTTTCGTCGCGGCCGACGTGCTCGAGCGTCGAGATCGCGATCACGAGGTCGTAAGCGGGCTCGGCCGGGAGATCGAGCACGTCCACGTTGCGGACGCCCGGGCGCGCGCTCGTACTTGTCCACCACCTCGTGGTCGACGGGCATGTAGTGCGCCAGCACGTTGCCCACCTCGAGGACGCGCCCGCCGCGGTGGCTCTCGAGCAGCCGCTGCGCCACGGGGACCTCGACCGCGCGCTCGGTGACCCACGTCAGCCCGTGCGCGCGCCGCAGCAGCCGGTAGGACTCGCCGCCGAGCACGAACTCCCCACCGCGCGGCACCACCACGGCCGCCGCCCAGCGAGCCATCCGGGCCGCGACCGCCCCGACGCCCTGCTCGCGTGCGTGGTCGCGCAGGCGCCGACCGAACGAGGGTTGTGTGTACGCGTGCGTCACGGTGCGGGCTCCGGTGACGGCGCCGGCCGGCGGTCGGGGACGAGCCGCTTCTGCGCAAGTGCCGGGCGCTCGACGAGGTAGTACGACAGGCTGCCGAGGATCCACGCCCCCCCGATGACGATCGGCAGCCACGTGAACCACGGCCCGATCACCTCGTGCGAACCGAGATCCCAGTGGACGAGCTGGATGATCCAGGCGAGGTGCCAGAGGTAGACGCCGTAGCTGACCATGCCGAAGTGGAGCAGCGCGCGGTTTCCGAGCAGCTGGCGGACCCAGCCGCTCTTGTGGTCGCCGAAGACGGCCGGCAGCAGCATCCCGAAGCCGACCACGGCGAAGAGCGCGTGGCGGGCGAAGTACTGCTCGGTCGTCATCTGCTCCACGGGTGAGCCCTCCATCCCGATCTGCGTCGAGACCGCCCAGAATCCGATCGCGGCGAAGAGCCATGGCACCCACGGCCGCCGCTCGATCACGCCGACGGCGCGCGGCACGACGTCCATCTGCGCCACGGCGACGCTCGCCACCGCAAGCGCCATGCCGAGGGCGAAGTGGTCGGCGTAAGCGGGCAGCGAGGAAAGCAGCGGCAGCGGTGTGACCGGCACCGTCGGCATGTCGGCGGCGTCGACCACGATCAGCTTGTACAGCTGGCTCAGCAGCACGATCCCGGCTAGCAGCGCGAGCTCGCCCCGCCAGCTCACCCGGTACCGGCGCAGCAGCCAGAACACGAGCAGCGTGTAGAGCGGGAGGGCGATATAGAACGCGGCCTCGGTGTCGATCGTCCATGCCTGCGGGATGCCGCCGCCGCGCGTGCTCGCCGAATAGAGCTGCCCGAAGCCGTAGTAGGCCGCCAGGCCGGTGGGCGAGAAGACCTCGATCGGCTGCTCGCCTCCGTGAAAGAGGTAGTTCGAGCCCAGCCAGATGGTGATCACGGTGACCGCGACCCAGTAGGCGGGGATGATCCGCAGGACGCGGCGCCAGCCGTAGGCGGGGATCGACGGCATGTCCTGTCCACGCAGCCGGGCGGCGGCGAACGGCCGGTAGAGCAGAAAGCCCGAGATCAGCAGGAAGATCGGGACCGCGACCGCGAACTGGCCCACGTACGGACGCAGCGCGTCGCCCTCGTGCAGCACGCCACCGAACGAGCCGATGTGCGAGCAGACGACCGCCAGCGCTGCCAGCGCGCGGAGCGAGTCGAAGAGTGGGAATCGGTCGGCGCGGGTGTCCATCCGGATCGGGGGCCGCCGTTACCCTAGGTCGCCGTGGACGAGTGCGCGCTCGCCAAGCGGCTGATGGCCTGGGACACCTCCAATCCGGAGGGCATTCGCTCGTGCGCCGGATTCATCAAGGGCTGGCTCGAGGCCAGGGACGTCGATGTGGAGGACGCCGTCTTCAACGGCCGCCCGGTGCTGGCCGCCACGGTGGGCGCCGAAAGCGGGCCCACGATCGTCTTCCACGGCCACCTGGACGTGGTGCCGGCGCACGCGGAGCAGTTCGAGCCGCGCGTCGACGGCGACCGCCTGTACGGTCGCGGCGCCTACGACATGAAGGGCGCGCTCGCGGCGATGATGGTGGCGGCACGCGAGGTCGCCGAGCGCACCGACATCCGCGTCCATTTCGTCTGCGTCGCTGACGAGGAATCGGACGAGACGGAGCTGCGCGCGTCCGACTGGCTCGTCAAGCACGGCTACGTCGGCGACTTCGCGATCACCGGCGAGCCGACCGACATGCACATCGGCGTCCAGGCCAAGGGCGTGCTCGCGCTGCGGCTCTTGTTCGAGGGCCGCGCGGCGCACGGCTCGACGCCGTGGCAGGGTGACAACGCGGTGCTCAAGGCGCTCCACGGGTTCCGTCGCATCGAGCAGATGGGCTGGGCGCAGGAGTCGTCGGAGCTCTTCCCGCGCGCGTCGGTGAACCTCGGCCGGATCATGGGCGGTGACGCGCTGAACAAGGTCCCGGACCGGTGCGTCATCGACCTCGACATCCGCTACCTGCCGGGGCAGGAGCCCGGCCGGATCCAGCAGGAGATCGCGTCGCTGCCCGACGTCGAGGTCCGCAAGGTCTTCCACCGCCAGCCGATCCTCGTCGAGGCCTCGAACCCCTACGTGCAGCTGCTTGCCCAGGCGATCCAGGAGGGCACGCCCGCCGAGCGGATCTCGGTCGGGCGCGACGGCACCTCGGACGCGATCAGCTTCCTCGAGGCCGGCGTGCCCGCGGTCGAGTTCGGGCCGATCGGCGCGGGACACCACGGTCCGGAGGAGTGGGTATCACTCTCGTCACTCGAGCGGTACCGGAAGGCCCTCGTCAACTTCGTCGAGCTCGCCGCCGGCGGCACCGAGACCACGCACCTGCGCATTGCCTGACCAGTTCGAGAGATCCGGCAACTACTGGAAGCGCCTCCTGACCGGCGCGGCGGTGCTGATCGCGGTCGCGGCCGGCGCGACGTCGGTCGCGGGCTGGAACGAGATCGACCGGCTCGAGGAGGCGTTCAGCGAGGGCAAGCAGCTGAAGCTGGATAGGTACCTCGAGGCAGCGGAGTCGGGCGAGCCGCAGACGATCATGCTGATCGGGTCCGACAAGCGCGCGGAGTCGGCCATCGGCGGCTCGGGCGGGGCGCGCTCGGACACGATCATCCTGGTTCGCCTCGACCCCGGCCAGAAGGCCACCGCGCTGCTCTCGTTGCCGCGCGACCTGAAGGTCAGGATCCCGGGCTACGGCACGGACAAGATCAACGCGGCGTACTCGCTCGGCGGCCCGAAGCTGACGCTGCGGACGGTCAGCCGGGTGACGGGCATCCCGATCCATCACGTCGTCAACATCAACTTCGGCGGCTTCCGCGAGGCGGTGAACGAACTCGGCTGCGCGTACATCGACGTCGACCGCCGCTACTTCAACGACAACTCCGGATACGGGCCCGACTACGCGACGATCGACCTGAAGCAGGGCTACCAGAAGGTGTGCGGCCAGGACGCGCTCGACTACGTGCGCTACCGCCACGAGGACACCGACATCGTGCGCGCCGCCCGCCAGCAGGAGTTCCTCAGGCAGCTCAAGCAGCAGATCGGGATCACCAAGCTGTTCGAGCGCCGCCACGACCTGCTCGACATCTTCGGCAAGTACACCGACTCCGACATCCGCGGCCGCGCGAACGTGCTGCGGCTGCTCAAGCTCGCGCTCGCATCCGCCCAGCACCCGGTTCGCGAGATCCACTTCAAGGGCTCGATCGGCGTCAGCTACGTCACCGCCAGCTCGGCGGTGATGAAGGACCTGCGCGACGACTTCCTCGGCCTGAAGGGAACCCCCGGCCCGCGCGGGCGCCTCAAGGGCGACAAGAAGGACAAGAAGGCGCCGGTCTCCGGCCTGGAGAACGCCGAGGTCGCCGGCAAGGACCAGGCGCTGCAGCTCGTGAACCAGGGCCAGAAGTTCCCGGCGTTCTATCCCAAGCTGCGCACGTACGGCGGCGCTGTACGCCGGCCCGCCGCTCTACTACAAGATCCCGGTCGGGAAGAAGGGCGAGCGCAAGTGGTACCCGTCGTACCGCATGGTCATCAAGAAGGGCCTGATCGGCGAGTACTACGGGATCCAGGGCACCACGTGGAAGGACCCGCCCGTCCTGCGCGACGCCTCCGAGACGCGCGAGATCGACGGGCGCGAGTACGACCTGCACTACGACGGCGACCGCCTGAGGATGGTGGCGTGGCGGACCAACCGCGCCGTGTACTGGCTCCAGAACACTCTGCTCCAGACGCTGTCCGAGGACCAGATGCTGGCGATCGCGACGTCAACGCGGACGTTGTAGCTCCACGGACCGGTAGCCTGCCGCGGCCATGAGTGAACGCGAGCCGATAGGCGTCATCGGCGTTGGCTGGGTCGGACTGGTCACGGCGGCCGGCTTCGCCGAGCTCGGCCACCACGTCTACGCGCGCGACATCCTCCAGGAGAAGGTCGACTCGCTCAGCCGTGGCGAGGTGCCGATCCACGAGCCGGGCCTCGCGGAGCTGCTCACGAAGAACCGCGACCGGCTGCACTTCACGACCGACATGGGCGACGTGATCTCGAACGCCACGCTCCTGTTCTGCTGCGTCGACACCCCGCCCACGTACTCCGGCGACGCGGACCTCTCGCGCGTGGAGAAGGTGGTCGAGGAGCTCGGCGAATCAACCGACCACGCGCTCGTGATGAAGAGCACCGTCCCGGTGGGCACCGGCCGCTGGATCCAGCGCATGCGCCCGGGCGTCGGGTACGTGTCCTGCCCCGAGTTCCTCAAGGAGGGCGCGGCGGTCGCCGACTTCATGAACCCCGATCGCGTCGTGGTGGGCGCCGGGCCCGAGTCGGCCGAGTTCGCCGACCGCGTCGAGCAGCTCTACGAGCCGCTCGGCGCGCCCATCGTGCGCACTGATGTCGCCTCCGCCGAGATGATCAAGCTCGCCTCGAACGCGTTCCTCGCGACGAAGATCTCGTTCATCAACGAGATCGCGAACGTCTCCGAGGAGCTCGGCGCCGACGTCGAGGAGGTCGCGCGGGGGATGGGGCTCGACGAGCGGATCGGGCCGAGCTTCCTCCGGGCCGGCATTGGCTATGGCGGCTCGTGCTTTCCCGAAGGATGTCTCGGCGCTCAAGCAGCTCGCCGGCAACTCCGGCTACCACTTCCAGCTCCTGTCGTCGGTGATCGAGGTGAACGAGCTGCAGAAGCGCCGCACGATCGGCAAGCTGCAGAAGCACCTCGGCTCGCTCGTCGACAAGGAGATCGCGCTGCTCGGGCTCGCGTTCAAGCCGCACACGGACGACATCCGCGAGGCCACCGCGCTGGTGCTCGCGCACCGGCTGCATGGGCGAGGGCGCCGAGGTGAGGATCTACGACCCGGTCGCGCTCGGCAACGCCGGCGAGATGCTGGGCGGCGCGAGCCTGCTGCGACTCGCGCGGAGGATGCGCTCGACGGTGCCGACGCCGCTGTCCTCGTCACGGAGTGGCCCGAGTTCCGCGAGCTCGACTGGGCCGGCGCCGTGAAGAACCTGATGCGCAAACCGCTCGTGGTCGACGGACGCAACTTCCTCGACGACGAGGCGCTCCGCGCCGCCGGCTACACGTACGAGGGGATCGGCCGGCCGGCGGCTTCGGCCGTCGAGGCCTGACGAGTGCAGGCACTCGTCCTCGCTGGCGGCGAGGGCACGCGGCTCCGGCCGCTGACGCTGACCACGCCGAAGCCGGTGATGCCGTTCGCCGGCCGCCCGTTCATGACGTTCATGCTCGACTGGCTCGCGCGCCACGGCGTGGACGACGTGATCCTCTCGTGCGGGTTCATGTCGGACGACGTCGAGAGCGTGCTGGGCGACATGCACGCCGGGATGCGGCTGCGCTACGTCCACGAGGACGAGCCGCTCGGCACGGCGGGGCCGTTGCGGCTCGCGCTCGATACCGGCGCCCTAAAGGATGAGCGGTTGTTCGTCCTCAACGGGGACGTCCTGACCGACATGGACCTCACGGCCGAGCGCGAGCAGCACGAGCGTACCGGCGCGCGCGCGACGCTGGGCCTGATCGCGGTGGACGACACGGAGAGCTACGGAGTGGTTCCGACGAAGGACGACGGAGAGGTCGAGGCGTTCCTCGAGAAGTCGCCCGGGCCGGCGCCCACGAACCGCATCAACGCGGGCTCATACCTGCTCGAGCGCGAGGTGATCGACCAGATCCCGCCCGGCCGCGCCGTCTCGATCGAGCGCGAGATCTTTCCCTCGCTGGTCGGCCAGGGGCTCTACGGCTATCTCGCCGCGGGCTACTGGATGGACGTCGGGACGCCGCGGCGATACCTCGAGGGGACCTGGGACCTGCTGGCCGGCGTCGTCGAGAGCACTCTCCCGGAGCGCGACGAAACGGGCTCGCTCGTGTACGAGGGCGGCCTCTTGAGCGGCGCCCACATCGGGCCGCAGGCGGTCGTCGGCCACCATTGCAGCGTGGGGTCCGATTCCAGCGTCGAGCGCGCGGTGCTGCACGACCGCGTCGCGGTGGGCGCGGACTGCGCGCTGCGCGAGTGCATCGTCGCCGAGGGCGCGCGCATCGGCGACGGGGCGGAGGTGCGACCGGGCGCGGTAATCGGCAAGGACGCCCGGGTCGCCGCGGGAGCCGTCGTCGAAGAGGACGCGCGCGTCCAGCCTGGCGAGGAGATCGGATGAGCGAGCTCGATCACCGCGCCGTCGAGGCCGTCGACACCGGCTCAATGCTCGACGACGTGTTGAACCAGGGGCATCAGCTCCAGGACGCGCTCTGGCGCGTCGAGTCGGCCGGCATCGCGCCGGTCGACGCGCCCGGCGGGCTCGTCGTGTGCGGCATGGGCGGCTCGGCGATCGGCGCCGACCTCGCCCGCGGCGCGATCGGCGACCGCGCGCGGCGCCCGCTCTTCACCGCGCGCGACTACGAGCCGCCGTCGTGGGTGGGCGAGGACACGCTCGTCCTCTGCTCGAGCTATTCCGGGGAGACCGAGGAGACGCTCGCGGCGTACTCCGCCGCGGGCGATCGCCGCGCTCCGCGGGTCGTGATGACAACCGGGGGCCGGCTCGCGGAAGAGGCGCGTGCCGACGGGGTGCCCGTGATCGGCGTGCCGTCCGGGATGCAGCCGCGCGCGGCCGTCGCGTACATGACCGTCGGCGCGCTCGAGGTGGCCGCGCTCGCCGGCGTGACCGACTCGCTGCGCCACGAGGTGGAGGCTGCGGCCGCGCTGCTGCAGGAGCTCGGGTCGGAGTGGGGCGCCGATGGCGAGCCCGACGGCGAGGCCAAGTCGCTCGCGCGCGCGCTGCAGGGCCAGGTGCCCGTCGTCTACGGAGCCGAGCTCACCGCTCCGGTCAGCGTCCGCTGGCGTTCGCAGCTGAACGAGAACGCCGAGACGCCCGCGTTCGACGGCGTGCTGCCGGAGATGGACCACAACGAGATCTGCGGCTGGGGCCAGCCCACGTTCACGGCGGTCTTCCTCGAGGACGACGAGCAGCATCCGCGCGTCAAGCAGCGGATCGAGCTGACCGCCGACGTCGTGGCCGCCGCCGGCTCGCCGGTCGCGCGGGTGCACACGCGTGGGGAGACGCGCGTCGAGCGCGTGCTGTCACTGGTGCTCCTGGGCGACCTCGTGTCGCTGTATTCGGCCGTGCTGAACGGGGTAGATCCGAGTCCGGTTGCCCGCATCGAGGACTTCAAGCAGCGGCTTGGCTGACCAGGCCTGGCTTCTCTACGACGCGGACTGCGGACTGTGCAAGTTCGTGGTGGCGCGGATGTTGGAGGTTGATGTCCGCCGCCGCTTGCGGCCGGTGGCCCTCCAGATCACCTCGCGCGGCCGAGTTGCTTCCCGGGCTGGGTACGGAAGAACGTCTTCGGTCTTTCCACGTCGTCGACGCCTCCGGAACCGTTCATTCCGCCGGCGCCGGCCTTTCCCGGCTACTTCCGTTCCTACGACGCTTTCCGCGCGTTGCTTCTCGGCTGTACTGGCTAGTCGCCGACAACCGCGACCGGCTCGGCCCGTTCATCCCGGGCTTCGCGCGGCGGCAGGCCGACCGGCGCATCGCTTCGCGGACGGACGGTCAGTAGGGCTCCGCGCGACGGGATCAGCGTCAGGTGGTGGATGCGCGCGCGTTCACCGCGCGGAGTCGGCGCCTCGAGGTCGACGCGCTCGAGCACCGCCCTGATCACGACCTTCATCTCGAGCAGCGCCATGTGCGAGCCGACGCAGCGGCGGCGGCCGCCGCCGAAGGGGATCCAGCCCGAGAACGCCTTGGGATTCCCGATGAACCGCTCGGGCTTGAACTCCAGCCGGTCGTTGTGGATGGCCCCGTCGCGCTGTACGAGCGCGATCGCGGGCGTGGGGTGGCGGTCGACGGGGATCTCCCACTCGCCGAGCTGCATCGGCTCCTTGATCTTGCGAATGACGTCGGTGATGACGGGCCGGATGCGCAACGTTTCCTTGACGACCGCGTCGAGGTACTCCTCGCCTTCCTCGGCACGGATCTTCTCGATGACGTGCTGGTGGCGCGCGAGCCGCTCGAACGCCCAGGCGAGCCCCGTCGCCGTGGTCTCGTGGCCGGCCGCCAGCAGCGTCATCAGCTCGTCGCGAAGCTCCTGGTCGTCGGCGTCGCCTCCCGCGACCATGAGGGACAGGATGTCCGTGCGCTCGCCAACGGTCGGGTCGGCGCGGCGGTTCGCGATCTCGTCGAAGAGGATCGCGTCGACCTCGTCGCGAAGGGCGAGCAGCTTCTTCAGCGGCGGGAACCACTCCCAGCGCATGTTGCGCGGCAGCCAGAAGAGCCAGGCGCCCTCCTCGGTCAGCCGCGGAAGCAGCGCGCGCAGCCGCTCCAGGCGCGCGACGTCCTCGATCCCGAAGATGAGCCGCAGGATCACCTCGAGCGTGATCGCCTGCATGCGCGGGCGAAGCGGGAACGCGATCCCGCGCGGCCAGCGTTCGATGTCCGCGACGGCGATCGCTTCGATCTGGTCGCGGTAGTTCTCGATCAGCTCGCCGTGGAACGGCGGGCCGAGCAGCTTGCGCTGGCGCTCCCACTGCTCGCCGTCGGTCGTCAGCAGCGACTGCTCGCCGAGCATGTCCTCGACGAACGGCTTGCGCGCCTCGCCCGCCAGGCCGATGTCGCGGTCCGCGGCGAAAACCTGCTTGATGAGCGCCGGGTCGGCGATGTAGACGAACCGGCCCATGCCGGGAAGGTGCACCTCGAAGACGTCGCCGTAGCGGTTGCGCGAGCGCTCGAGGAAGCCGATCGTGTCCGCCGCGAAGGCGGCGCCCTGGATCAGGGCGGGGAGGCGAACGCGTGGCGGCGCGGCCATGACGTGAGGGTACTCTCGCCGCGCATGCTGCTGAGGCCCGAAGGCGACGACGTCCTGTGCATCGGCCAGGCGTCGCACGCGTGGATCTCGGGGCAGATGGCGCGGGCGTGGGCGGAGCCGTTCTCGCCCTTCGAAGAGGTCTGCCTCGCGGCGGAGCAGCACGACGTCGGGATGGCGGAGTGGGACCTGGCGCCCACCCTCAACCATTCGTCGGGCCTCCCTCACTCCTTCACCGAAATGCCTCTGGAAACCCACGCCGCACTCTGGCTCGAGGCGCCCAAGAGGCTGGTTACGACGTCGGTGTACGCGGCCGCGCTGGTGTCCCTGCACGGGACGCGGTTGTATGAGCTTCGGGAGCGGACGCCGGCTGTTGACGACTTCCTTTCCCAGCAGGAAGCGTTCCGCTCGCCGCTCGGCTTCGCCCGCGCGGACTTGAGCCGGGATCGACGCTCGTGTGGATCTGGGACTACCTGTCGCTCGCGGCGCTATTGGGCTGGGTAGGGGAGGTGGAGGGGGTCAGCGTCGACGGCACCCGCGTGACGCCGTGGCCATTCCGTGGGCCGACGCTTGCGGTCCGCTGTGAAGCGCGCCGCCTGACCGACCGTTTCCAGGACGAGGCCGCGATGCGCTCAGCCCTGGCGTCGGCCGAGCCCGAAACGCTCACGATCGAGCTCCGTTCGTAACGCCTGCAACTCTCCGGTGCGCCGCCGGGCCCGATCCTCGAGGGGTGCGTCACGTTGACTCCCATAGTGAGAGGCAACGTGCGTCACGTGCCGGCAAAGTGGGTCGTCTGGCGGCGCGGCAGTACGGGGTGGTCGCGCGTTCGCAGCTCGTCGCGCTCGGCATGCCGCCCGCCGCCATCGACTCGTGGGTCGAGCGCAAGCGGCTGTACGTCGTCCATCGCAGCGTTTACGCGGTCGGCCATCGCGCGCTGAGCGGACGCGGCCGGCTGATGGCGGCGGTCCTGGCCTGCGGTCCCGACGCGGTCGCGAGCCACCGGACGGCGGCCTGGCTCTGGGAGCTCATGCCCGACCGCCGCTCGGTCATCGACGTGACCGTGCCAACCCGGCGGCGAGCGCGGCCGAACATCGCTGTCCATACGTCGCCCCTCGAGCAGGCTGACCGCGGGACGATCGACGGCATCCCCGTAACCAGCCTTCCCCGGACCCTGCTCGACGTAGCGGAGATCGTGGTCCCGAGACAACTGGCTCGTGCGGTGGAGGAGGCAGAGCGAAGGCAGGTACTCGACCTGGTGGCGATCGAGCAGATGATGAGCCGCGGGCGCCGACGCCGCGGACTCGGCCGGCTGCGAGCGGCGGTCGCCCCGTACAAACCACCGCCCTTCACCCGCTCCGAGCTCGAGCGCCGCTTCACGGAGCTCATCCACGAGGCGGGCCTCCCCCTACCCAGCCAAAACGTGTACCTGCACGGCTACGAAGTGGACGCCGTATGGGAAGACCAGAGGCTGATCGTCGAGCTGGATGGCTACGAGTACCACCACACGCGAGCGGCCTTCGAGCGCGACCGCCAGCGCGACGCGATGCTCCGCGCGGAAGGCTGGACGGTGCTCCGATTCACCTGGCGCCAGGTCGCCAACGACCCCGAGACCGTCATCGCAGCGCTGCGCACAACCTTGACACAACCGTGGTAAGGTTGGCGCCGATGGATGGGCTCACCATCAACGAGGCCGCGGACACGACCGGCTGGTCGCCTCGAATGCTCCGCTACCTCGAGCGCGTGGGCCTGATCGAGCCGGCCAGGACGGCCTCGGGCTACCGCATCTTCGGACCGGGCGAGCTGCAGCGCCTGCGCACGCTGCGCGAGCTGCTGGCCCGGTTCGACTGCGGCCTCTCGGACGTCGCGTTCGCGAAGCGGATGCGCGAGGAAGACGGCCTCGAAGCCGCGATCCAGAGCTGGCTCGAGGAGGAGCCCGAGAAGCCAACGGAGATCGACGCAAACGACTGGCTGACCTGGGAGCAAGAGAGGCACCAGCGCCTGCTGGCCACCACGACATAGGAGAACGATGGAAGCCGCCACACAGAGCCGCACCGAGGACTACAAAGTCGCCGACATCTCCCTGGCCGATTTCGGCCGCAAGGAGATCCGCCTGGCCGAGCACGAGATGCCCGGCCTGATGAGGACGCGCGAGGAGTTCGCCGCGCAGCAGCCGCTCAAGGGCGCGCGCATCACGGGCTCGCTCCACATGACGGTGCAGACCGCCGTCCTGATCGAGACGCTCGTCGCGCTCGGCGCCGAGGTGCGCTGGTGCAGCTGCAACATCTTCTCCACCCAGGACCACGCCGCCGCGGCGATCGCGGAGGCCGGCGTGCCGGTCTACGCGTGGAAGGGCGAGACGCTCGAGGAGTACTGGTGGTGCACCGAGCAGGTGCTCCGCTGGCCCGACGGCGGCGGCCCGAACATGATCCTCGACGACGGCGGCGACGCCACGCTGCTCGTCCACAAGGGCGCCGAGTACGAGAAGGCGGGCGCCGTGCCGGATCCCGAGTCGGCCGACTCCGAGGAGCTGCAGGTGATCCTCAGCGTCCTGCAGCGCTCGCTCGAGGAGGACGGCGAGCGCTGGACGAAGATCGGCGAGGGCATCAAGGGCGTCACCGAGGAGACGACCACCGGCGTCATGCGCCTCTACCAGATGCAGGAGACCGGCGACCTGCTCTTCCCGGCGATCAACGTCAACGACTCGGTGACGAAGTCGAAGTTCGACAACCTCTACGGCTGCCGCCACTCGCTGATCGACGGCATCAACCGCGGCACGGACGTGATGATCGGCGGCAAGGTCGCCGTGATCTGCGGCTACGGCGACGTCGGCAAGGGCTGCGCGGAGTCACTGCGCGGCCAGGGCGCGCGCGTGATCGTCACCGAGATCGACCCGATCTGCGCGCTGCAGGCGGCGATGCACGGCTTCGACGTGAAGACGCTCGAGGACGTCGTCGAGACGGCGGACATCTTCATCACCGCCACCGGCAACAAGGACATCATCACCGCCGATCACATGGCGCGGATGAAGCACCAGGCGATCGTCGGGAACATCGGCCACTTCGACAACGAGATCGACATGGCCGGGCTCGAGAAGGTCGACGGCATCGAGCGGATCAACATCAAGCCGCAGGTGGACGAGTGGCGCTTCTCCGACGGCCACTCAGTGCTGGTCCTCTCCGAGGGCCGCCTGCTCAACCTCGGCAACGCGACCGGCCATCCGTCGTTCGTGATGTCGAACTCGTTCACGAACCAGACGATCGCCCAGATCGAGCTGTTCACGAAGAACGACGAGTACGAGAAGAAGGTCTACGTGCTGCCGAAGCACCTCGACGAGAAGGTCGCCCGGCTGCACCTCGACGCGCTCGGCGTGAAGCTCACCGAGCTGTCGCCGGAGCAGGCCGCGTACATCGGCGTGCCCGTTGACGGTCCCTACAAGGCCGAGCACTACCGGTACTAGTTGACCGTTGACCGCTGACCGCATCGGATGGGCGGCCGGCCAGATGCCGGTCGTCCGTTCCATCGGCGAGCGGTTCGCGAAGGAGAAGCCGCTCGAGGGGCTCCGGGTCGCGGCGTGTCTCCACGTCACTGCCGAGACGGCGAACCTCGTCCGCGCGCTCGAGGCGGGCGGCGCCGAGGTGGAGCTGGCGGCGTCGAACCCGCTCTCGACCCAGGACGACGTTGCCGAGGCGCTCGGCGTGAAGGCACGGCGCGGGCAGGATCCGGGAGCGGGCATCGAGGCGGCCGCCAAGTCGAAGCCGCAGGCCGCGATCGACGACGGCGGAGACCTGATCGTCGCGCTGCACGACGCGGGCATCCCCGACGGCTTCGTGGGCGCGACCGAGGAGACCACGATCGGCCTCGTGCGGCTGCGCGCGCTCGAGGGCGAGGGCAAGCTCGCCTGCCCCGTGCTCGCCCTGAACGAGGCGGCCACCGAGCGCGCGTTCAACGACCGCTACGGCACCGGCCAGTCGACGCTCGACGGGATCCTGCGCGCCACCAACCTGCTGCTCGCCGGCCGAACGGTCGTCGTGCTCGGCTACGGATACACGGGCCGCGGCATCGCGCTGCGCGCACGGGGTGCGGGAGCGTGGGTGATCGTCTGCGAGGTCGACCCGCTGCGCGCGCTCGAGGCGCGGATGGAGGGCTACGAGGTCCTGCCGGCGAGCGAGGCAGCCGAGCGCGGCGACCTCTTCATCACGGTCACCGGCAACCGCGGCGTGCTGCGCGGGGAGCACTTCGAGCGGATGAAGGACGGCGCGGTGATCGCCAACGCCGGCCACTTCGACGTCGAGGTGGACATCGCGGCCTTGGCAGCACGCGGCGGCGCGGGCCGCCCGAGGACGTGCTTCCGCTCGTCCAGCGCTACGAGCTGGACGGCCGCCGGCTCAACCTCCTCGCGGCAGGGCGGGTCGTGAACCTGGCCGCCGCCCAGGGCCACCCCGCGGAGGTGATGGACATCTCGTTCGCGCTCCAGGCGCTCGCGATCGAGTGGCTCGCGACGCGCGAGGAAGGCGCTCGAGCCGGCAGTCGTGCCGGTTCCGGAGGAGATCGACCACGAGGTCGCGCGGCTCAAGCTCGAGTCGCTCGGCGTGGCGATCGACGAGCTCACAGGCGAGCAGCGCGCGTATCTATCCAGTTGGATGCGCTGATCCGCTAGCTTGGCCCGCCGCATGAAGGCAATGGTCCTCGCAGCCGGGCTCGGTACCCGGCTCAAGCCGATCACGTTCGAGATCCCCAAGCCGATGGTGCCGGTGCTCGACCGGCCCGTGATGGCGCACATCGTGAACCTGCTGAACGGGCCAGGGGTTCGACGACCTGATCGCCAACCTCCACTACTTCCCGAACTCGATCAAGAACTACTTCGGCGACACGCTCACCTACAGCTACGAGGAGGAGCTGCTCGGAACAGCGGGCGGCGTGCGCAACGTCGCCGACTTCTTCGGTGACGACCCGATCGTGATCATCTCGGGCGACGCGCTCACCGACATCGACCTGCGCAAGCTGGTCGAGCGCCACCAGTCGGCGGGCGGGATCGCCACGCTCGACGGTGAAGAAGGTGCCGGACACGCGCGAGTACGGGGTCGTGATCCACGACGCCGACGGTCGCATCCAGGGGTTCCAGGAGAAGCCGGATCCCGCCGAGGCGCTGTCGAACCTGGGCAACTGCGGCATCTACGTCTTCAGCCCGGAGATCTTCGACTACTTCCCCGACCGCCCGTTCGCGGACTGGGCGCAGGACGTCTTCCCGGCGCTGCTCGAGAACGACGTCCCGTTCTACGTCCATGAGATCGACGAGTACTGGAACGACGTCGGCTCGCTGCACGAGCTGAAGTCCGGCACCTTCGACGTCGCTCGAGGCAAGCTGAAGCTCGAGCGCAGCGGCACCGAGCTCGACGAGGGGCTGTTCGTGGGCGAGGGCACCGAGCTCGAGGACGTCACGTTCGTCGGTCCGCCGGTCTGGGTCGGGCGCGACTGCGAGATCGGCGTCGGCACGCGCCTGATGGGCCCGCTGGTGATCGGCGACAACTGCCGGATCGGCGACACGTCAGCGCTGCGCGACTCGATCATCTTCCCCGGCACCGAGCTCGCGGCCGGCACGCTCCTGATCGACGCGATCGCCGGCCACGTCGGGATCGCCGAGAGCCTGCGCGAGCCCTAGGTCAGCGATTCGCCACGGTGAACTGGACCGAGGCGTGGATCTCGCGGCCGGTCGCCGGCGCATTGAACGACTTCATGATCCGGTAGCGGCCCGGCTGGAGGTCGTCCGGAAGCTGGATCTCCTCGTGCTCTCGTTCGCCGGGCTCGACCACCTTGAGGATCAGTGCGAACGCCGCGTCGCTCGTTGATCCAGACGCCAGCCGTCGTCAGTGCGGCGTTCGAGCCGGTAGGCGAGCCCGTACTCGACCGCGTGCGTATTGGTCGTCGTTCTCGACCGTCAGCTGGAGCGGTCTCGCCGGCGTGGCGGCGTGTCGCGGTCGAGACGTCGAGCACGACGCCTCTGCCCTCGGAGCGACGGCGTCTCGCGAGGACGCCGAGCAGCGGCCGGCGGTCCTCCACCAGGGCCTCGTAGATCGGCATGAACGGCTCCGCCTGGGGGCCGACGGTCAGGTGGAAGGCGCCCGGCTCCTCGACCCATGAGATCGCGTTCCATGCCTGCAGGCGCTCGAGCAGGAAGCGCAGCGGCGCGTCCGCGCGCGGCTTGGCGATGTCGATCGCGAAGCCGGTCGTGTGGAGCGAGAACTCGCGACGTCGCCTGGATGTTCGTCCGCACGAGCTCCTCCTGGTAGGGGAGGTCGCGCACGGTGCTCGTCACGCGCAGGGTTCCGCGCTGCCGGCGATCCGGCGGTACTCCTTCGAGAGGTAGAGCAGGGTGGCGAGCGCCTCGGGCCGCAGGCCGCGGTAGAGGATCCGCGGCTGGTCGAGCCGCCGTGCCAGCGAGCCCATCTTCCGGCCTGGCCGGTAGGCCAGCCGCACCGGGTCGTTCGGGCAGCGGGACCAGCTCGTCGCGCTTGTAGGCGCGGCGCAGGTCCGCGTCGTCCTCGTACGGCGCGTAGCGCGACTCCGGCCGCAGCACCTCCTCGGCGCTCGCCTTGGCGGTCTGAAGCGCGATCTGCCGCTCGAGCTCGTCGGGGTCCTCGCGCGCGAGGCGCAGGATCTCGCGCGAGGCGAGCACCTTGAAGAGGTAGTGGCGCGACTCGTCGCCGAGGTCGGTGAGGAGCTTCCACGTGCGCGGGTTCCGCGTGGGCGACGAGTCGTAGTAGAGCTGCGGCCACGAGAGCCCGTAGCGCTCGACGGTCCGGCGGGTCGATCTCGGCGCCGGTCGCGGGGACACGTACGTGCGAATGACCGTGTCGCAGGTTGCCGATTCCCATGTGGTACGAGGCGATCGCGAGGTCCGTCCGCCCGAAGCGGCGGCGCGCCTCGAGCAGGTAGCGCACCGCGCCGTCGAGCGACTTCTGCGGGTCGAAGCGCTCGTCCACGACCTTGCGCTCGCGCAGTAGCGCGTCGCACCTCGCGCCGCGCTGCCCGTCGCTTCTTCGCCCGTTCGCGAGATCACGGCGCGGCGCTGCGCGCGCGGAAGCTCGCGGTTGATCTCGAGGCTGCGCGCCAGGTCCACGTTCATCCCGAGCAGCGCCGTCGCGGTCGACGGGATGATCTGCATCAGCCCGGTGGCGCTCGCCGGAGTGCCGTCGGCCATGACGGTCGGCCGGCCCGCGCTCTCGAGGAACATCATCGCCTCGAGGTCGTCGGCCCGCACGCTCGTGCCCGCGACCGCGCGGTCGATCGCCCGGCGCCAGCGGCGCGTGCGCGCGACGCTCGCGCTCCACGCCGCCGGGGCTCAGCGCGTAGACGATGTGAGCCATGCCCTGGCTGCCGCGCGAGATGAAGTCGCGTCCGAGCCGTCTTCGTAGGCGAGCGGCTGGAACGCCGCGGCGTCGTACGGCGGCGCGCCCGGCTTGGGGGCGCCGGGCAGGGGTTCGGGAGCGGCCGGGGGCCCGCCGTCGCGCAGGAGCGCGACGGCGATCGTCACCGCGACAGCACGACCGCCGCCCCGGCGCCGGCGAGGATGGCCGGGACGCCTCACGCCGCGGGCGCCAGGTCGCGCACCAGGTCGGCGGCGGGCCGGATGTCGTGCAGCCGAGCCACCGTTTCGCCCGCGTAGAGGGCGCCGGCGTCGAGCAGGTTGCGTGGCCCGTCAGCGGTGGGGGCGAGCGGTCCGAAGAACGGCCGTCCAGCAGTCTGCGCCCCGGCGATCCGCGCCTGGAAGTCCACCGGCACGCGCGCCAGGAGCGGCCGCGAAACCCGCTGTACGGCGCTCAGCCATCCGGGCATGGCGCCGTCGCGGATCGAGCCAGCGCTCGGCCGCCTCGTTCCAGACATGCGGTGCGGCGCGGGCCAGCCCATCCCGAAGAGATCGGTCAGCGACGGTCTCGCGCGACTCCATCAGCCGCTGCTTGTACGCAAGCGCGGCGTTCGCTTCCTCGCTGAGAAGGAACCGGGTGCCGAGCACTGCCGCCGCGGCCCCGGCCTGGAGCGCCCGGTCCACGTCCGCGCGTCCGCGATGCCACCCGCTACGAACACCGGGAAGTCGTCAGCCAGCGCGGCTCGGACCCGCTCGAGGAGCGACAAGCGCCGGCACCGTCCCCCGTACGTGGCCACCCGCCTCGACGCCCTGGGCGATCACGCCGTCGGCGCCGGCCGCCACCGCCGCGCGCGCCTCGTCGACGGAACCGACCTGGTGCAGCCAGGGCTTCTGCGTGCGCCGCCGCGGGCGGCCCCAGAACGTCACGACGGCGTCGGCCGTGCTCGCCGCCTCCCAGTGAGCGCTCCGCGCTGAAGGGCAGCAGCAGGTTCGCCGCGACCGGCCGGCCGTCCGAGCGCGCGCGGGCCGCCTCGATCTCCGCACGGATCCGCTCCGGCGACTCGAACCCGACCGTGCCGAGCCCGCCGGCGCCGGAGACCGCGCCCGCCAGCGCGCCGCGTGACAGGCCGCCGCCCATCCCGGCCTGCACGACGGGCAGCTCGACGCCCAGCCGCTCGAGCAGCGCGCTCAAGCAGCCGCCGCCCGCTCGAGGCGCTCGCGTCGCTGCTCTTCGGCCTCGGACTGGGTCAGCATCTGGACGAACAGCACGACGAACGCGATCAGCAGCACCACGCGACTGCTCGAGCATCATCATCGCGCCGCCGACGTTCTGGTCCTCGACCGCGGTGAGCCCCCAGATCCGCGGCACGCGTCTCGTAGTGCTCGTAGGCGACGCTCGTCGACCAGGTCAGGTAGAGGCCGAGGCCGGCCAGCCCGAGCTTCGCTGCGCCGATGTACGCGAACGGCGCACATGCCCGTCATCCGGCGCCGCATCGGCACGGGCTGGATCAGCGGCCACCACAGCGCGATCCCGGCGGTGAAGAACGACGCGTGCTCGAGCGCGTGCACGACCTCGGAGTCGATCGCCGCGTCGTACAGCGCGGGGATGTGCCAGAGGTAGATCAGGGCGAACCAGAGGAAGAGCCCGGTCAGCGGATGCGCGAAGCGGCCGAGCGCCCGCTCGACCGCGCACCAGCCGGCGCGTGGCCGGCCGCATGATCACGCGCGAGAGGGCGAGCAGGAGGAAGACCGGAGCGATGTCCCCGAGCAGGATGTGCTGGAGCATGTGCATCGAGAACAGGTAGTCCTCGCCCAGGCCGTCGATCGGCGAGACGACCGCGGCGGTGAGCGCCGCGAGCGCGACGGCGAAGCAGGCGAGCTGAGCGACGCCGGCGCCGCGGCCGCCCTCCTCACGCCGCGCGGCTGCGCCAGCGCCACAGGTAGATCCCGGCGTAGAGCCCGAGCGCCAGCGACGACCGTGGGCGCGAGGTTCCAGTGGAGGTGCGGGGTGGGTCACGCGCCCGGATTGTCGCAGCGGCAACACCGCCGTCTGAACGCGGCCGCGAGGGTCGGCTCGTGCGCCTCCTGTCGCTGCTCGCCCCGCCGCTGTGCACCGCACTGCCGGCGGCCGACCGCGCCGAAGGCCGTCCTCTGCCCGGCGTGCCGCGCGCGCTCGAGCAACTCGGCCCGGCGCCCGTGCCGCTCGCGGGCGCTCGAGCGTCTGGGCGGCGGTCGCCTACGACGGCCCGGCGCGGGCATCGTGCGGCGGCTCAAGTTCCACGGCGCGAGCGCGCTCGCCGGCCACATGGCCGCGTCGATCGTGGCCGGCGCGCCCGACGGGCATGCTCGCGCACCCGCTCGTGCCGGTGCCGTCGCCGCCGGCGCGCCGGCGCGCGCGCGGCTTCTGCCACGCCGCGCTGCTCGCCGAGGCGCTCGCCGTCGCGCACCGGGCTGCCGGTGCTGCGAGCTGCTCGAGCGCGTGGGCGAGCACGGCCGCCAGGTCGGGCGCGCCCGCAGCCAGCGCCTGCGCGCGCCGCCCCGTTTCAGCGGCGCATGCGGGCGGGTAGCGGGCCGGTCGTCCTGGTCGACGACGTGGTCACGACGGGGCCACGCTCAGCGCCTGCGCACATGCGCTGCGCGAGAAGCCGGATGGCAGTTGCGGGCGCGCAGTCGCTTACGCTCGCACCCCGGTGAGATAATCGAGTCTCCCAGCGACCGGAGGGTTCGCATGAAGATCGAGGTCAAGGGTCGGAACTTCGCGGTCACCGACGAGATCCGTCAGAAGATCGAGAAGCGCTTCGAGAAGGTCGGCAAGCAGGTGTCGGAGCTCGCCACGCTCGAGATCGAGCTGTCGGAGGAGCGGAACCCGTCGATCCGCGAGAAATGCGTGGCCGAGGCGACGCTCTACCTGAAGGGCGCGACGCTGAGGGCCAAGGACGCCTCGGAGTCGATGTCGCACACGGTGAACCTCGTCGCCGACGAGCTCGCGCGCCAGGTCAAGCGGCACCGCGACAAGCGCCGCGGCCGGCAGGGAATCCGCGCGCGTCGAGCCCCGCCCAGCCGAGTCCTAGGCCGGGAGCTATCCTCGGTAGTCCATGGCACTGATTGACCGCGCCCTGCGCGTCGGCGAGGGGAAGAAGTTCAAGGCGTTCGAGAAGAACGTCGCGCGCATCAACGACTACGAGCCCGAGTTTGAGCTCTACTCGGACGAGGAGCTCCGCGAGGACGGCCGACAAGCTGCGCGAGCGCGGCCGCAACGGCGAGCCGCTCGACGACCTGCTGTTCGAGAGCTTCGCCCTGACGCGCGAGGCGGGCCGGCGCACGATGGAGATGCGCCACTTCGACGTCCAGCTGATCGGCGGCATGGTCCTGCACGACGGCTCGATCGCCGAGATGAAGACCGGCGAGGGCAAGACGCTCACCGCCACGCTCGCCGTCGTGCTGAACACGCTCGCCGGCGACGCCGTCCACCTCGTCACCGTCAACGACTACCTGGCTCGCCGCGACGCCGAGTGGATGAAGCCGATCTACGACGCGCTCGGCGTCAGCGTCGGGATTCTCCAGTCGGACGAGCGCAATCCCGGCCGAGAAGCGCGACCACTACGCCGCCGACGTCACCTACGGGACGAACTCCGAGTTCGGCTTCGACTACCTGCGCGACAACCTCGCGATCCAGCTCGAGGACAAGGTCCAGCGCGGCCACCCGTTCGCGATCGTGGACGAGGTCGACAACATCCTCATCGACGAGGCGCGCACGCCGCTGATCATCTCGGGCGCGCCGGAGCAGGCCGCCGACCTCTATTACAAGTTCGCCAAGCTCGCCCCGATGCTCGAGCCGGGCAAGAAGCCCGAGGGGCTCGAGGCCAAGTCGAAGGAGTACGTCGCGGACTTCGACTACGAGCCGGACGAGAAGCACAAGACGGTCGCCGTGACCGAGCGAGGGGTCGAGAAGGCCGAGAAGTTCCTCGGCATCGACAACATGTACCTCGCCGAGCACGGCAACCTCGTCAACCACCTGATCCAGTGCGCTGAAGGCCGAGTCGCTCTACAAGCGCGGCGTCGAGTACGAGGTGATCGACGGCGAGGTGAAGATCATCGACGAGTTCACCGGCCGCATCCTCGAGGGGCGGCGCTGGTCCGAGGGCCTCCACCAGGCCGTCGAGGCAAAGGAGGGCGTCGCGATCCAGGAGGAGAACCAGACGGTCGCGACGATCACCTACCAGAACTACTTCCGCCGCTACGACAAGCTCGCGGGCATGACCGGCACGGCCCTCACCGAGGCCACCGAGTTCATGAAGATCTACAAGCTGCAGGTCGTCGAGATCCCCACGAACATGCCGATGGTCCGCGAAGGATCAGAACGACCAGATCTACAAGACCAAGGACGGCAAGTGGGGCGCCGTCGTCAGGGAGATCGAAGAGCGGCACGAAGCCGGGCAGCCGGTCCTCGTGGGCACGATCTCGGTCGAGGTCTCGGAGATGCTGTCGGAGCGGCTCAAGCCAGCGCGGGATCGAGCACACCGTCCTGAACGCGAAGCCCGAGCACGCGGCGCGCGAGGGCGAGACCGTCGCCGAGGCGGGCCAGCCCGGCACGGTCACGATCGCCACGAACATGGCGGGCCGCGGCGTCGACATCAAGCTCGGCGGCAACCCCGAGCACCTGACCACGCTCGAGCTGCGCAAGCGCGGCCTCGAGCCGGACACGCCGGAGTGGGACTCGGAGTGGGACGCGGTCTTCCCGCACATCGAGAAGGACGTGCGAGGCACGACGCGAGAAGGTGCTCGAGGCGGGCGGGCTCTTCATCCTCGGCACCGAGCGCCACGAGTCGCGCCGGATCGACAACCAGCTGCGCGGCCGCTCAGGCCGCCAGGGCGACCCCGGCGAGTCGCGCTTCTACCTCTCCGCCGAGGACGACCTCGTGCGCCTGTTCGCGGGCGACCGCATCTACCGGATCCTCGACCGGCTCGGCCCGGTCGACAAGGAGACCGGCGAGGAGGAGCCGATCGAGGCCAAGATGCTCTCGAAGCAGATCGAGAACGCCCAGAAGAAGGTCGAGGAGCAGAACTTCCTGATCCGCAAGCGCGTCCTCGAGTACGACGACGTGATGAACCAGCAGCGCGAGATCATCTACGAGTACCGCGACCGGATCCTCGAGGGCGAGGACATGGGCGAGACCGCGCGCGAGCAGATCGGCGACGTGATCGAGCGGATGACGGGCGAGTACATCGCCGGCGAGTTCATCGACGAGTGGGACCTCGACGGGCTGTGGACGCAGCTCGAGCAGATGTACCCGGTCGGGATCGCGCTCGAGGACCTCGACCGGAACGCGCTCGTTCGCGAGGAGCTGGTCGAGGAGCTGAAGAAGGACGTCGTCGACGCCTACGACGAGCGCGAGCAGGAGCTCGGCGACGAGCTGATGCGCGCGCTCGAGCGCTACATGCTGCTCCAGATCATCGACGAGCGCTGGCGCGAGCACCTGCACGACATGGACTACCTGCGCGAGGGCATCCACCTGCGCGGGTTCGCCCAGATCGAGCCGCTCGTGGCCTACAAGAACGAGGGCTTCGAGATGTTCACCGAGCTGATGAACAACATCTGGGAGGAGTTCGCCCGCTACATCTTCAACGTCGAGGTCGAGGTCGAGGGCCAGAACGGCGGCGGTCAGCAGTGGCCCGTCGGCGGCGGCGCGCGCGCCAGCCAGACATCGGCCCTCAACTACGCGGGCGGCACCGCCGCCGACCAGCCCAGCGCGCTGCAGGCCGCGGCGGCCACCGTGCCCGGGCGGCGCCGTTCCGGCCGGCGTCGCCGAGGCGGCCGAGATACGCGGCCGACGCGACGGCCGAGCCGCCGCAGCAGGTCGAGACGCGCCGCGTCTCCGAGGAGGAGAAGATCGGCCGCAACGACCCGTGCTGGTGCGGCTCGGGCAAGAAGTTCAAGAAGTGCCATGGCGCCTAGTGCGCTCCGCGACCAGCTGAAGCTGCTCGCGGACTACCTTTGACCCGGCTTCGCTGAGCGAGCGCGTCGACGCGCTCGAGAAGGAGATGCAGGCGCCCGGCTTCTGGGACGACCAGGGCCGCGCGGCGAAGGTGTCGGCGGAGCACGCGCGCGTGCAGCGGCAGCTCGACACGCTTCCGCTCGCTCGAGTCGGACATCGACGACCTCGAGGAGCTGGAGGCGCTCCAGGACGAGTCGATGAGGGAGGAGCTCGGTTCGCTGCGCGAGTCCGTCGAGGAGCGCCTCGCCGAGCTCGAGGAGGCGCGCCTGTTCGCGGGCCGCTACGACGCCGGCGACGCCGTTGTCTCCGTGAGCGCCGGCGCGGGCGGAACCGACGCCCAGGACTGGGCCGAGATGCTGCTGCGCCAGGAGATGCGCTGGGCGGAGCGGCGCGGCTTCAAGGTGGAGATGCTCGAGGCGTCGCCGGGGGAGGAGGCGGGGCTCAAGTCGGCCGCGTTCATCGTGCGCGGCGACAACGCCTACGGCCTCTTCTCCGCCGAGAAGGGCGTGCACCGGCTCGTCCGCATCTCGCCGTTCGACGCCTCTGCCCGCCGCCACACCGCGTTCGCGCAGGTCGAGGTGTCGCCGCTTGTCGAGGAGGCGGTGGACGTCGATATAGACGAGGCCGACCTCCAGGTCGACACCTACCGCGCCTCGGGCGCCGGCGGCCAGCACGTCAACAAGACCGACTCAGCGGTGCGGATCACGCACCGGCCGACGGGCATCGTCGTCCAGTGCCAGAACGAGCGCTCGCAGTCGTCGAACAAGGCGACCGCGATGAACATGCTGAAGTCGAAGCTGCTCGAGGTCCAGGAGCAGAAGCGCCGCGAGGAGATCGCGAAGGAGAAGGGCGAGGCGCAGGACGTCGCTTGGGGCTCACAGATCCGCTCGTACGTTCTCCACCCGTACACGATGGCCAAGGACCACCGCACGAACCACGAGGTCGGCAACGTGCAGGGCGTGCTCGACGGCGACCTCGACGGCTTCGTCCGCGCGGAGCTATTGCGCCGCGCGGGCGCCACGAACGGCGCTTAGACTCGGCACGTGGAGCCCCGCGTGGCTGTCTACGGGCTTGGGCGCCTGGCGTTCGGCGCCGCGCTGATCACGGCGCCGACCGGATTCGGGCGTCTCTTGGCCGGGGACGAGGCACGTGAGCCCGCCGTCCGGACCGGCCTGCGGGCGTACGGGACGCGCGACGTCGTGCTCGGCCTCGGGACCCTGCGCGCGGTCGCCACCGGCAGCGACGTCTCGCCATGGCTCGCGGCTGGAGTGGCGGCCGACCTGCTCGACACGGCCGTGCAGGCAGCGGATTGGTCCGAGCTTCCGCCGGACACGCGGCTCGCCGGCCTCCTGGCCGCGCTGGGCAGCGCCGGCGTCGGAATCGCGCTGCTCGCCCGGCGCTAGTGCCCCGCCGGACGTAGACTGGGTGGCGGACTTGCCGGCCACCGAACAGCTCACGCTCCGAGAGGCGACGCCTGAGGACACCGCCGCCTGCGCGCAGATCGTCTTCGACGCGTTCGGCGGCATTCACGACCACCACCGCTTCGATCGCGACTTCCCTGTGCTCGAAGCCGCGGAGCAGATGATGAACAGCTGGATCCCCCACCCGTCGGTGTGGGGAGTGGTGGCTGAAAGAGACGGCCGCGTCGTCGGCTCGAACTTCCTCGACGAGCGCAGCCCGATTCGCGGCGTCGGGCCGATCACGGTCGACCCAAGCGGTCAGAACGCCGGCGTCGGGCGCAGACTGATGGAGGCCGTCATCGAGCGTGGGAAGGACGCGCCGGGCGTCAGGCTCCTGCAGGACGCGTTCCACATGCGCTCGCTCTGCCTCTACGAGTCGCTCGGGTTCGACGTGAAGGAGCCGGTCGCCGTAACGACCGGCAAGCCGCGCAGCGCCCCTGTGGAAGGGATCGAGGTCAGGCCGCTCGTGGAGAACGACATCGAGGAGTGCGGGGCGCTTTGCGAGCGGGTGCACGGGTTCCCGCGCACCGGAGAGCTGCGTGACGCCGTCCACGCGCTCGCTCCGTTCGTCGCGCTGCGCGACGGGCGCATCACGGCGTACGCCTCGAGCGTGACGTTCTGGCCGATGAACCATGGAGTTGCCGAGAGCGACGACGACATGAGTGCGCTGATGCTCGGCGCCGCGGCCGCGCTCGACGCTCCGCTCGCGTTTCTGGTGCCGCTGCGCTCGCCGCTGTTCCGCTGGTCGCTCGGCGAGGGTCTCCGCCTTGTGAAGCCGATGAACCTGATGGCGCTCGGCGAGTACCACGAGCCGCGCGGCTCCTGGTACCCGTCGGTCCTGTACTGACTAGCGCCCGAAGGTGCGGAGGAGCTGGTCCGCGCGTCGGCGCAGGTCCGCGAGCAGCTCCCGCACGTCCGCCAGGCCGGCCCGCAGTTCGGCGTCGCCGACCTCCACGGGCATCATCGAGTCCTGAAGCTCGGCGAGGTCCGCGTCGGCCTGCGCGACCGCGTCGACCGCGGCCGCAACGAAGCCCTTCACCCCCGTGGACGGCACCCCTCGCGTCGCCGGCTGGAAAGCGCGCGCATCTAGGCCGAAGCGCTGAGCGAATCCCGCGTGCGTCCGCTGCGCCCGTCCGTACGCCACCTGCACCGGGCGAAAGAGCTGCTCCTCGAGCGTGTCGGCCGTCCGCTCGTCGAGCTGTTCGTAGGCCTCGCCCAGCGCGGCGAGTGCCACGCCGAGCTCGTCGATCGCGTCCGCGATCGTGTCGAGCAGCTCCTGTCGCGCTTCGGCGGAGACGTAGGTCACCGCGCGCGAGGCTACCGGCCGGCGCTACTTCGCCGGCTTCGGCTTCTTGCGCTTCTTGGCGGGCTGCGCCGTCGCAGGCTCGACCAACTCGAGCGCGGCCCTGATGTCGAGGGCGCCCGCTCCCACCTGCCAGCTCGCGTAGGGCTGGTCGGTCGTGCCGCCGAAGTCCTCGATCGGACAAGTGGCGGGGTAGTAGGCCTCGCCGCACGGCCAGTCGTAGAAGCTGTCGTTCTTCGCCATCGGCGCGGCCGAGCGCACGAGCACGTCTCGCACCTCCGCGGGCGAGAGCCGGCGCCCCAGCGTCCCCAGCGCCTTCGACTGGACCACCGCCACTGCGCCCGCCACGTGCGGCGCGGCCATGCTCGTCCCCGATGAGGGCACGTAGCGCGGGAAGTCCTCGGGCCGGCCCTCCGTGCAGGCCGGCGGCTCGGCCGCGATGACCGTGCAGGTGCCCAGCATCGTTGCGCCGGTGATGCTGCGCGCGGCCCAGATGTTGGTGCCGGGCGCGGCCAGCGTCGGCTGGTAGGTGATGGTCATGTCACCGACCTGGCGCGGCGTCGAATCGCCGCGCGAGGACGTGTAGTTCAGCGTCTGCTCGCCGGGCAGCGTGCCCTGGTCCGTGCGCGTGTTGGCGATCGAGAGCGTCCACGGCGCCACCGAGAGCTGGTTGATCATGCACGTGGCGCCGGTGCTTTCGGTCGAGCAGTCGGACTCGCCGGTCGGGTTCTCCGGGTTCGGCCCGCTGTTCCCGGCCGAGAAGACGACCGTGATGCCGGCGTCGTGCAGCGCCTTGGTGGCGATGTTGCGCGGATCCTCCGGGTCGAACCGCAGCGTGTCCTCGGTCGGGCCCCAGGAGTTGTTGACTGCAACGACGTTGAGCTCGGGATGGGCGAGCAGGTGGTCCATCGCGAGAAGCGCCCACAGCACCGCGACCCCCTCGCCGACGCCGTAGGAGACGAGCCCCGCGCCCGGGGCGACGCCGGTGTGGTAGCCCGACGAGGCCGTGCCGTCGCCGAGAATCGTGCCCGCGACGTGCGTGCCATGGCCGCTCGTCGTGTCGGTGTCACAAGCGACGGGGCATTCCTGGACGCGCTGCTCGAGCGGCGCGGTGTCGGTGGTGAAGACGTCGTGCAGGACCTTGTAGTTCTTCACGACCCGCTGCTCGAGATCGGGATGGAGCCCGTCCGTCCCGCTGTCGATCACGGCGACGTTCACGCCGCGGCCGTCGTAACCGAGATCCCAGACCGGTTGCGGATGCGCGCCGCCGTAGGCGATCGGGACCGAGTTGTGAAGGTGGTAGTCCATCCGCTCGTTCTCGTGTGCGGCGACGACGCCGCGCAGGCGTGCCGCTCGCCCGAGCTCGGCCGCCGAGCCGCGGACGGCCACGAAGGGAAGCTTCTGGAACAGGACGGTCTTGCCGCCGAGCCCGTGGACCTTGCGCGCCAGCTCCTCGGAGGTCGTCGCGCCGCGGTCGTAGCGGAGGATCGACACATCTGCGAACGCCTCGCCGGACAGGGCCAGGAGCGCGACAAGCGAGATGAGCAGTGTTCGTAGCACGTGAATGCAAACGCGCCAGCCCGCCAAGACTTGCGCCGACCTAAGCTGAACCCGTGGACGACCTGATCGACCGCGCGCTGGCCGAGGACGTCGGCGACGGCGACCTGACCACGCGGCTCCTGGTGCCGCCGGACCTGCGCGCTACCGCTCGCATCGAGCAGAAGCAGCCGGGCGTGATCGCCGGGCTCGACGTCGCCGCCGCGGTGTTCGAGCGCTTCGACGTGAAGCTCGAGCCGGCGAAGGACGTGGTCGCGCGGCTCGACGGGCCGGCCGCCGGGATCCTCACCGCGGAGCGCACCGCGCTCAACTTCCTCGGCCGGCTGTCGGGGATCGCGACGCTGACGGCGCGCTACGTGGAGGCGGTCGAGGGAACGGGCGTGAAGATCCTCGACACGCGCAAGACGACGCCGGGCATGCGCGAGCTCGAGAAGGCGGCCGTGGCCGCGGGCGGCGGCACCAACCACCGGATGGGCCTCTACGACGCCGTGATGGTCAAGGAGAACCACGCGGCGGTCGCGGGCGGCCTGGCCGCTGCCACGCGCAAGGCGGTCGCCGAGGCGCCGGAGGGGGTCGAGGTGTGCGTCGAGTGCGAGACGCCGGAGGACGTCGACATCGCGCTCGAGGCCGGCGCGCGCCGGCTGCTGCTCGACAACATGACCCCGGCGGAGCTCGTCGAGTGCGTCGCACGCGCGGGTGGCCACGCGCAGCTCGAGGCCTCGGGCGGCATCTCGCTCGAGAACGTGCGCGAGGTCGCCGAGACCGGCGTCGACTTCATCTCGATCGGCGCGCTTGACCCACTCCGCGCCGGCGCTCGACCTGAGCCTGCTCTTCGACTGATGCGCGCCCTGGCCCTGGCCGGCCTCGTATTCGCGCTCACCGCCGCGCCGGCGCAGGCCGGCTTTCGCGACAGCTGCGAGAAGCACGACGCGCACACGATCTGCACCGGGATGGTCGAGAGCTTCGACGGCACGCCGCTCGACACGACGCTGACGCTTCCGGCGAACGTGAAGAAGGGCGAGCGGCTGCCGCTGATCGTCTTCCTGCACGGCTTCCTCAGCAACAAGGGCGAGTACATCTCGGACACGGAGGAGGCCGCCGACAACTACAAGACGGTCGAGTTCAACAACCTCTGGTTCGCCGCGCGCGGGTACGCGGTGCTCAACTACTCCGCGCGCGGGCACGGCGAGTCCGGCGGCCAGATCGCGCTCGCGAGCAAGCATGTCGAGATGCGCGACACGCAGCACCTGACCGGGCTGCTGGTGGACGACGGCACCGCGAAGCGGAAGAAGGTCGCCGCGGTCGGCGGCTCATACGGCGGCGGCCAGACGTGGCTGCTCGCGACCGTGCGCGGCAAGGGCGCGCCGCAGTACGGCACCTGGCGCTCGCCGAAGGGCAAGGTCGTCCGGCTGGCGGCGGCCGTGCCGCAGTTCACCTGGACCGACCTTCTCTTCTCGCTCGTGCCGAATGGGCTGAACGCCAAGCCGACGCCGCTCGGCGTGGCGAAGATCACGCTGCTGAACGGCTTCATCGCCCTGATCGGGACGAAGATGACCGAGGACATCGCGCGCTGGCTCGGCGCGCGTCAACCAGGGCGAGCCCTACGACGGCGACCCGGTCGTGGAGGAGGCGAAGAAGGCGCTGACCGAGGACCGCTCGCCGTACTACCAGGAAGGCTTCTTCAAGGCGCTGCGGCGGAGCCCGAAGCGCCAGCGCTCGATCCCGATCCTGGCGGCGCAGGGATGGACCGACCCGATCTTCCCGGCGGTCGAGGCGGTCCGCATGTACAAGCGGCTGCGCTCGATCCGGCGCAACTACCCGATCCAGCTGTACTTCGGCGACTTCGAGCACCTGACGTCGCAGATCAAGATCCCGGACATGCGCTACTACCACCGGCTCGCGAACCGGCTGCTCGACGCGCTACCTGCTCGGGCAAGAAGCGCCGGCTGACGTTTCGACGTGCGCAGCGCGCCGACGCTCTGCGACCCGGAAGCGTTCGGCCCGGTCGTGCGCGTGAAGAACTGGGGCGCGCTCCACCCCGACGAGCTCGCGTTCGAGCTGCCCGGGCCGCAGATGACCGGCTCGCCGATCGTCGATCCGCGCGGCGGGCCGACCACCGACCATGTCGTGATCGGGCTCAGACAGCGCGGCTGCGTCACGACCGACCAGCCCGAGACCCCGGGCGTCGCCACCTGGCGCATGCCGATCGAGAGCGACTTTACGCTGCTCGGCATGCCGCGGCTCGAGCTCGCCTACGAGGCCACCGGAACCGACATCCAGCTCAACTCACGCCTCTGGGACGTCGCGCCCGACGGCGTGCAGACGCTGGTCACGCGCGGGGCCTACCGCGTCGTCGAGCCGGGCGCTGGCGAGCAGAAGGCGGCCTACGACCTGTACGGGAACCACTGGCGCTTCGAGAAGGGTCACGAGCTGCTTCTCGAGGTGACCGGCGACGACTCGACGTTCTTCCGGCGGGACAACTTCCCGTCCGTCACCACGGTCAACAGCGCGAAGCTGACTCTCCCGGGCGTGCGATGAGGCGCGCCCTCACGGCGCTGGCGCTCGCCGCGCTCGTGCCGGCCACGGCGCTCGCGGCGTTCCCGCAGGACCCGCCGAACGACCCGCTGTTCGACGCCAGCCCGCTGCCCAACTCGCGGCACGAGCAGTGGGACCTCACCACCAACCGCGGGATCTCCGTCGATCGCGCCTGGGCGCTCTCCACCGGCGAGGGCGTGGTGATCGCGGACATCGACGTCGGCGTCGACGTCGACCACCCCGACCTGAAGGACCGCTTCACCGAGGGGTTCGACTTCTTCATGAACGACACGCACCGTCACATCCGAGACGCAGAACAACCACGGCACGAACGTCGCGGGCGTGCTCGGCGCGGCCACGGACAACGGCGAGGGCATCGCCGGCATCGCGCCGGGCGCGCGGATCATGCCGATCCGCACCGCCGACAACATCCTGCACCAGGGCTCGCGGCTCGCGGCGGGGATCGTCTGGGCGACCGACCACGGCGCGGACGTGATCAGCATGAGCCTGGGCGCGGAGTCGCGCTCGGCCGCGCTCGACCGCGCGGTCGCGTACGCGCACCGCAAGGGCGTCGTGCTGGTGGCGGCCATCGGCAACGAGTCCGCGAACCACCACAACTACCCGGCTACCTACGACGAGGTGATCGCCGTCGGCGGGCTCAACCCGGACACGGCCGACGCCGCGGCCCAGGGGGCGCTCGAGCCGCAGACGCCCGTCGCGACGGACTTCACGGTGCGAGCGGCCTACTCCGACTACGGCCCGCACATCGACCTCGCGGCGCCCGACCCAGGTCCCGACCACCGACTACGGCGGCGGCTACTCGCGCAACTGGAGCGGCACGTCGGCCGCGACGCCGCACGTCGCCGGAGTCGCCGCGCTGGTCAAGGCCGCGCGGCCGAGCCTCACGCCGGTCGAGGTCCGCCAGCTCCTGATCGGCACGGCGGACGATCTCAGCGGCGACCAGAACGGCGGCGAGCCGGGCTGGGACCAGTACACGGGCTACGGCCGCGTGAACGCGTTCGAGGCGGTCAGCGCGGCGAAGGAGGGCCGCATCCCGCCGGCAGCCGACATCACGGCGCCCGACCTGTTCTCGTCGCACGCAAGCGCGTCGTCGTGAAGCTCGTAGCCGGCGGCGGCTGGAGCCTCGGATCGGGCCGAGGCGAGCAGCCCGCCGACCCGGACGACTGTCATCCGTTGCCCAGGGGTGCCGCCGGCCGGCACTCGGTCGTCGTCCGACTCCGGCAGATGGGCGATCGCGGGTGGACGCTGAGGCTCAGAGCTGGAGGAGGGCGATCTCACCGGCGAGGACCGCGCGTTCTTCTACAGGAACACGGACCCGATGCTGAAGCGCGGCTATCCGCGCCGGCTCGGGCAGCTCCGGCGAGAGCTCGCCGGTGCTGGCCGACCTCACGGGCGACGGCGTCGACGAGATCGTGCTCGCCACGACCGACGGCCGCGTGCGCGTGTGGAAGGGACGCAGCGGCAAGCTCGTGCGCGGCTGGCCGCGGCGCAGCCGCACCGCGTTCGCCACGCGCAGCGCGGCGCGCCGGATCGGCCGCGTCCGCGCCGGCTTCCTCGGCACGCCGGCGGTCGGCGACATCGCGAGGCGGCAGGCGGCCCGAGGTGGTCGCGGCGGCGCTCGACGGCCGCGTGTACGCGTGGCACCACGACGGCCGGCGGGTGCGCGGGTTCCCGGTCCGGATCGACGCGCGCCGCCCGCCGAGCCCGGAGCGCGACGCGGCGATCTACGCGAGCCCGGCGCTCGCGCAGCTCGACGGCCGCGGCAAGCTCGACATCGTCGTGGGGGCGGGCGACGGCAAGGTGTACGCCTGGAACGGGCGCGGCGCGCGACTCGCCGGCTGGCCGGTCGAGGCGCGCGACGGCGAGGACCGGGAGCGGGTCGTCTCGTCGCCCGCGGTCGGGGACATCGACGGCGACGGCGAGCCCGACGTCGTGGAGGCGATCGGCCGAGGTCTACGGCTCGACGCCGCAGACCGACCGGGCGCGTGTACGCCTGGAACGCCGGCGGCGAGCTCAAGCCGGGCTGGCCGATCAAGCCGCCCGCGCTCGCGGCCGACGCGATCCCGATCGCCGGCGAGGGCACGCCCGCGTCGCCCGCGCTCGCCGACGTGGACGGCGACGGCGCCGACGAGGTCGCGATCGCGGCGTTCACGGGTCAGCCGGACCTCTATCGCGGCGACGGCTCTCAGTTCTCCGGCGGCCAGCACTTCACGACGACGGGCAAGGGCGCCGAATCGCGCACGACCGCCGCGTCCGCGCTGGCGCTCGGCTCGAACGGCGCATTCGGGCGGCTGTCGGAGGACGGCGCCGCTCGGCTTCTTCTCGGGTCTCGTCGACACCCAGTTCGCCGTTGCCTCGCAGGCGCCGGCGCAGCGGATCCCGTACCAGCACATCGTCGGCGGCTGGGACGCCGAGTCGGGCAGCCACCTCGCCGGGTTCCCGGCGCCCGTCGAGCAGTTCCAGATCATCACCGCTCCGGCGGTCGCGGACATCGACGGTGACGGCGCCGCCGAGGTCATCGCCGGCACGAGCGGCCTGCTCCTGCACGCCTTCCGCGAGGACGGCTCCGAGCCGGACGGCTGGCCGAAGCAGACGGGCGGCTGGCTGTTCGCCGGCCCGGCCGTCGGCGACGTGGACGGTGACGACAAGCTCGAGGTCGTCGCGGTCACCCGCGAGGGCTACCTATGGGTCTGGGACACGCCCGTCGCCCGCGTCCGCCTGCGTCGAATGGGGCAGCTTCCGCCACGACGCCCGCAACACGGGCCGCTACCCCTAGACGTCCACGATCGTCTCGAAGCCGCCCCAGATCATGCGCGAGGTGTCGAACGGGCTGTTCTTCGGGTCCATCATGTCGGCCAGGCGCGGGTCCGCCATCACCTTCTTGTTGACCTTGTCGCGCTGCGCGCGCGACTTGTAGGTGATCCACGCGAACACGACCACCTCGCCGCGCTTCAGCTTGACGCTCTGCGGGAACGAGGTGACCTTCCCGCGCTTCACGTCCTCGGCGACGCACTCCTTGTAGTCGAGCGCTCCGTGCTCCCGCCAGACCTTGCCGCACTTCCTCGCGATACGGCGATAGGTGTCCAGATTCGCTTGGGAATCGGCAGAACGAAGCCGTCTACGTATTGGGCCATCTCGCTCTCCTCGTCGCTGCCGCGTAGGGGACTAGATAACTGACCAGACATTTCGGCCAACCGTAAGCGCGGTCGAAACAAATTTTTTCGAACCCGGCGCAGGAGCGCATCGTGAACGCACCCCTGGTCCTCGAGAACATCCCCGCCCTCAAGGCGCAGGTGCGCGATCTCGCGCGCAAGCGCAACGCCGTGATCCTGGCGCACAACTACCAGGTGCCCGAGGTCCAGGACGTCGCCGACTACGTCGGCGACTCGCTCGGGCTGTCGCGCAAGGCCGCGGCCGCCGGCGCCGACACGATCGTCTTCTGCGGCGTCCACTTCATGGCGGAGACGGCTTCGGTCCTCTCGCCCGAGAAGACCGTCCTGCTGCCCGGACGCCGACGCGGGCTGCTCGCTGGCCGACACGATCACCGCGGACGCGCTGCGCGCGTGGAAGGCGCAGCACCCCGGCGCGGTCGTCGTGATGTACGTGAACACGACCGCCGAGGTGAAGGCCGAGACCGACTACTGCGTCACCTCCTCGAACGCGGTCCAGGTGGTCGAGCACATCTACCGCGAGCACGGCCCCGACACCGAGATCCTCTTCGGCCCCGACATGTGGCTCGGCGCATTCGTCGAGCAGCAGACGGGCAAGAAGATGCGCGTCTGGACCGGCGAGTGCCACGTGCACGCCGCCCTGCGCCCCGACGACGTCCAGCGGATGCGCGACGAGCACCCGGACGCCGACATGCTCATCCACCCCGAGTGCGGCTGCACGACGGCGGTGATGGAGTACCTCGCGCACGGCGACATCGACCCGGAGAACACGCACATGCTCTCGACGGGCGGGATGCTCACGCACGCGGCGAGCTCCGACGCGAAGGAGTTCATCGTCGCGACCGAGACCGGGATGATCCACCCGCTCGAGGAGGCGAACCCCGACAAGGAGTTCATCCCGCTCGACCGCAAGGCGGTCTGCCAGTACATGAAGATGATCACGCTCCCGAAGGTGCGTGACGCCCTGCTCGACGAGACCGGCGCCTACGAGGTGAAGGTCCCGGAGGAGATCGCCGAGAAGGCGCGCATCCCGATCGAGCGGATGATCTCGATCACCCCTTAGCGGGCTCGCTCACCTTCAGCAGCACCTCGGCCGCGAGGTCGGGCCGCATCATCGGCCCGTCGTCCACGAACTCGAAGCACGCTTCGGTCAGGTGGTCGCGCATGCCCTCGTACATCTCGATCGGGAACCACGCGTTCCCGGGATAGGCCAGCGCCGTGAGCCGGCTGCCCAGCCGGCGCGCGACGTCGAAGGACTCGGCCGCGATCCACGCCTCCAGGTAGCCGATGGCGGCCTCCTGCGGGATCGCGGCGACCATCTCCTCCAGCCGTTCGCGCTCCTCGGCCTCGTCCTTTGCTGAGCCGGAGAGCATCTGGCGCAGGCCGCTGCGGTAGTCGCGCCGGAGCAGGCTCATCAGGGCATAGAGGACCTCGGTGGACGCCGCGAACCCGGACCGCTCGCCGGATTCCCTGCCGAGCGCGCTGCTGGTGAAGACGACCCTGTCGACCAGGTCGGGACGCGTGTCGGCGAGCCGGATGCGCGCGGTGGGTGCCGTCTCCGATGCCGAGCGCGACCTCCACCGGGCCCGTCTCCTCGAGCAGCGCCTCGGCGTCGGCGACGCCGGTCGCCAGGTCATACGGGCCCTGCTGGCTCGAGCGGCCGAGCCCGCGCGCTCGTAGGCGATGACTCGCCGCGACGACGCGAGCTGTTCGATGAGCCCGTCGACCCGTGCGAGGTTGAACGTGTTGCAGATGAGGACGCCGGGACCGTCACCGGCCTCTTCCCAGTGAGAGCTCGACTCCGTCGGGGCGGGTCGAGCAGGGGCATCCCCCATAACTAGAGCAGGTCGGGTAGCCGGGCTATGCGCAAATCGACACGATCGCCGCGAAACGGGACGCCCTCCGCCTCGAGCAGGCGCCGCTGGCGCTCGCCCTTCGCAAGCGAGCCGTCGGCGCGCACGATCCGCTGCCACGGCACGGTCGGGTCGTCGCAGCCGTGCAGGACGGTTCCGGCGAACCGCGGCGCGCCGGGCGAGACGTCGCCATAGGTCCGCACGAACCCCGGCGGCGTGGCGCGCACACGGTCGAGGACGGCGTCGCGTCGGCTAGCCGGGGCCGCTGCTGCCGGAGCCCGAGTTGTCCCCATCGCCGCTGCCGGGCCCCGAGTTGTCTCCGCCACCGCTGCCGCTCGAGTCCTCATCAGGCTCGAGTATCTCGTCCGGCGTCGGGTCGCCGCCACCGGGCCCCGAGTTGTCGTCTCGGCTCGTCGTCGCCGGAGCCCGGGCCCGAGTTGTCGGTCCGGCGTTGTCGTCGCTCCGCCGGGCCGGAGTTGTCGTGTCCCGTCGCCGCCCGACCCGGGCCCGGAGTTGTCGTCGCTCGAGCTCGTCGTCGTCGTCGCCGGATCCCGGGCCCTGAGTTGTCGTCGTCGTCGGGCCGTCGCGGTCGTCGTCGTCGTCCTTCGCGCTCGCCGTCGCCCGGGCCGGAGTTGCTCCCGCTGCGGTCGTCGTCGCCGTCCGCCGCGGCCGCTCGACCCACCGTCGCCGCTCGGCGCGCCCTCGGCTGCGCCTTCGCTCCAACTCGTCGGGCGGGTCGGGCGGAGCCGCCTCGGCCACGTCAGGCGAGCGGCGGTCCCTGTCGCCCTCGACCAGGTCCGGGCCCGGTGACGGCGCCGCCCAGCAGCGTGGCTCCGATCGCGCCCGTCGCCACGACCTTGCCGACGGTGACGCCGCCGCCGACGGCGGTCAGCTCCGCGAGCCGCTCGGCGGTCGGCGACGCCGCGGTGTCGCCGGTCAGCCGCATGAGGAGCGGCATGGGCAGGACCGCGGCCGCCGCCTGGCGGACGCCGTTCGCGGGCGCGGCTGATCAGCTGGCGCGCGGCGCCGCCCGTCACGCCCAGCTCGCGCGCGATCTCCTCGTGGCCGCGGCCCTCGAGCTCGCGCAGCACGATCGCGTCGCGCTGGCCCGGCGGGAGCGCGGCGACGGCGGCGAGCACCTCGCGGAACCGCTCGCGCCGCTCGATGCGTCGACGTGCGCCGGCTCCTCGGTGCCGGGATACGCGTCGAGCGGCTCGTGGTCGCCGCCGCGCTGGCGCAGGATGTTCAGCGACACGTTGTGCGCGATGCTGAAGAGCCAGCTCCGCAGCGCCAGCGGGGTCGTGTCGCGATGCAGCGCGCCGTACGCGTTGACGAAGACTGCTGCACCGCGTCCTCGCCGCGGCCGTCGGGAAGGATCCGCGAGCAGTACCGCAGCAGGTCGCCCTTGTAGCGGGCGACGATCGCCTCGAAGGCGCGATCGTTCCCGGCCCGCGTCAGGTCGACGAGGCGCGAGTCGCTCTGCGTCTTCAGAGAGCGCCTGCCGGCAAGCCGTGCCGGCTCGAGAAGATGCCGGGGAGTCATCTGTCTACGAGGGTAGACACGCCGAGCGCGGTCAACATCACGCCATACTCGGCGGGCGATGGCCACCGAGACGGCATCCTGGGAATTCGCCGAGGGCGACGAGATCGCGCCCGGCCGGACGCGTCCTGAAGCCGATCGGCGGCGGCAACGCCTACGAGGTCCTGCTCGTGTGGGACGACCGCCTCTTCTCGATCATGGTGGCGAAGGTCGTGCGCCCGGACCAGCTCGAGGATGAGGGCACGATGCGCGGCCTGCGGCGCGAGGCCGACGCGCTCCGGGAGCTCGCCCATCCGTGCCTGATCCGCGGGTTCGACGCGGTGCTGGAACCGCCGTACCCGCACGTGCTGATCGAGCACCTCGAGGGGCCGACGCTGCGCCGTCTCATCAAGAAGCACGGGCCACTGCCGCAGGAGCAGCTTCTGCCGCTCGCCCTGCACGTCGCCTCCGTGCTCCACTACCTGGCCGAGGAGGAGATCGTCCACCTCGACGTGAAGCCGGACAACATCGTCATGGGCGTGCCGCCGCGGCTGATCGACCTGAGCGTGGCCCGCCCGTTCGAGCGCGCGCGGCGGATCGAGGGCGCGATCGGCACCGACCCGTACATGGCGCCCGAGCAGTGCGGCACGGGCGATTCAGCCTCGATCGGCGGTGCGACCGACGTATGGGGGCTCGGCGCGACCGTGTACCACGCGGTGGCCGGGCAACTGCCGTTCCGCGCAGAAAGACGGACGAGCGCTTCCCGCAGCTCACCGACGAGCCCGCGCCGATGCCGGCGAGCGTCCCCGAGCCGCTGCAGGAGTTGATCCTGCGGATGCTCGAGAAGGACCCCGCCGACAGGCCGTCCGCGAGGGACGCCGCGCATAGCGCTCGAGCCCCTGGTGGCAAATCTGCCGAAACTTGTGCGTTTGGGCCGGGCCGGGACCAAGCGGAGGCCGAACGCGCCAATCTGAGCGGCAGCGTGATCAAGCGCTCCGGCGGTGTGTCAGGTGGACAGTGCGTTTACCTGAAGGGAGAGACCACGTGAATCAATCTCAAGACCGCCATGGCGCGGCGCGCATGTTCCTAAGCCTGTCCGGGGACCAGGCCGCCGTCGCCGACCAAGATCAGATGTCGCCGATCAGGAAGGCGGGGATGATCTTCCTCGTCGTCCTGTTCGTTGCGGCGACGCCGATGTACTGGGTCGGCACCGCTCTCGGCCACGACGGCTCGGACGCGCCGACCGCGACCGCGAAGTCGCAACAGCGGTCCCGGCGGCGGCGATGACGACGAGGACGACGACAGCTCCGGCCCGGGCAGCGACGGTGACGGTGACAGCGACGAGTCGACGGACGACGGCGACAGCACCGACTCGAGCTCCGCCGTGACCGGCCAACTCGACGACCGCCGCGACCGGCGCTGAGACGAAGCAGGTGACGGCGAATGGCACCCAGACCGGCACCGGCAAGAGCACGGCCGGCGTGACCGGCACCGCCACGGCGGGCACCGGCACGACCACCGGTCAGGCGACTGGCAAGAGCACGGCCGCCAAGACGCGCGCCGAGACCCAGCAGCGGACTGCTGGCAGCACCCAGGGCCACACCGGCAAGAGCACCGCCGGCAAGACCGGCGCCCCGACGTTCACGGACACGGGCACCGGCACGCGCGACTAAGCGGCTCCCGCAGACGCACACGCGGTAGAGACGGCCGCGGCGAAAGCCGCGGCCGTCGTGCGTGCAAGAAAGGGCTACGTCTCGCTGCGCCGATGTTCCGCCAGCTTCTCCCAGAGCCCGGCGAGCTCCCCGACGGCGCCGCCGTCGTCGAGGACCTGCGAGTTCTGGCGAGCTGGCGCATGCCGATCGGCCGTACCTCGTCCTGAACATGGTCACGACGGCCGACGGGCGCGCGACGATCGGCGGCCGCTCCGGGCCGATCGGGAACGAGGCCGACCAGGATCTCTTCCACGCGCTGCGCACGCGCGTAGATGCCGTGATGGTGGGGGCGGGGACGCTGCGCGCGGAGAAATACGGGCGGCTCGTGCGCAAGCCCGAGCGGCGTGAGGCGCGAATCGAGGCGGGACTCGCTCCGGATCCCGCTCGCCGTAATCGTGAGCGGCCGGCTCGACCTCCCGTCCGACCTGCCGCTGCTGCACGAGCCCGATCAGCAGGTGTTGGTCGCGACCTTCTCCGAAGGCGAGCTGCCGGGCCCCGGCATCGAGTACCTGCGCTTCAAGGGCGGCGCCGTGGACATGCCGCGCCTCCTCGCGATGTTGCGCGGACGCGGCGTGCGGTCGGTCCTGTGCGAGGGCGGGCCGACGCTGAACGCGGAGCTGCTGCGTGCGGGAGCGGTGGACGAGCTCTTCCACTGCATCGCTCCGAAGCTCGCCGGGGAGCCCGACGCCCCCACGATGGTGACGGGTGTCCTGCACGAGACGGTCGACATGAAACTGGTCCGTCTGCTGGAGAGCGACGACCACCTTTTTGCACGTTTTTCCCTGCAATAACGCTTGCAACCGGCGAGCGGATGCAGGAGATCCGCTATCCATCCAGACCCCATGGCGACGAGGCCCACAGAGGTCGCGCCGCGTCGGCGCCCAGCGCCGAAGCCGGCCGCGCCCGTAGTCGAGTTCAAGGACGTCACGAAGGTCTATGACGGCGGCTCCGTCGGCCTCGACCGCGCCTCGATGCGCGTCGGCCGCGGCGAGTTCGTCTTCCTCGTGGGCGCGACCGGATGCGGCAAGTCCACATGCATCCGGCTGCTCCTGAAGGAGCTCGAGGCCTCGAAGGGAGACATCCTGATCGCCGGCCGGAGCCTCGCCGAGATCCCGCGCAACAAGGTGCCGTACCTGCGCCGCAACATCGGCGTCGTCTTCCAGGACTACAAGCTGCTGCCGAACCGGACGGTGTACGACAACGTCGCGTACTCGCTTCAGGTGATCGGCGAGACCAGGCAGGAGATCCGGCGCAAGGTGCCGGACATCCTTCGCCTGGTCGGGCTCTCGACCAAGCTTCACAACTACCCGGACGAGCTCTCGGGCGGCGAGCAGCAGCGCGTGTCGATCGCGCGCGCGTTCGTCAACCACCCGCCGCTCCTGCTCGCCGACGAGCCGACCGGCAACCTCGATCCCGAGACGTCGATCGGGATCATGCAGCTGATCTACCGGATCAACCGGACCGGGACGACCGTGATCGTCGCGACGCACGACCACGCGATGGTGGACAAGATGCGCCGCCGAGTGGTCGAGCTGCAGGAGGGCCGGATCATCCGCGACGAGGTCTCCGGCCTGTACCGGCCTGACGAGTCGACGAGCGAGTTCGCGATCCGCCTCCGCGGCGAGATGGGGATCGGCGCCGAGGGGCACCCGAACTAGCGATGAGGCCGGCTTTCTTCCTCAGGGAGGCGCTGCGCGCGCTTCAGCGCAACGCCGCGCCGAGCCTCGCCGCGACGGTGACGGTCCTGCTGACCGCGCTCGTGCTCGGCATCTTCATCCCGATCGTGCAGGCCACGACGGGGACCGCGAACGAGGTGCGCGACCGGGTGCTCGTGGACGTGTACGTCGCGAACTCGGCAAACGACAGCGCGGTGGCACAGCTGGAGGAGGAGCTCGCCGCGACGCCGAACGTCGAGACGCGTCGAGTTCATCTCGAAGGAGGAGGCGCTCGAGAAGGAGCGCGAGCAGAACCCCGAGGCTTACGACCTGCTCGGCCGCAACCCGCTTCCGGATCTGTTCCGCCTGTATCCGGACGATCCCGACCAGGTCGCTGCGATCGCGGACCACCTGAACAGCCAGCAGCTGGCGGCGGTCGAAGACGTGCGCAATCGCGAGGACGAGACGGACAAGATCCTCGAGGCCACCGGCTTCGTGAAGGCGCTGACGGCGATGCTCGCCGCGCTGCTCATCCTTGCGTCGATCGCGCTCGTGGCGAACACGATTCGGCTCTCGATCTTCGCGCGCCGGCGCGAGGTCGAGGTGATGAAGCTCGTGGGCGCGACGAACTGGTTCATCCGCTGGCCGTTCGTGATCGAGGGCGTGATCGTCGGTGCGATGGGCGGGATCCTCGCCGTCCTCCTACTGACCATCGCGAAGGAGACGTTCGTCGACCCGCTGTCGGATCGGTTCGCGCTGATCGCGGCTCCCGACACGATCGACTTCCCGCTCCTGATCGTGCTGCTGCTCCTCTCGTGCATGGCCGTCTCGGCCGTCGGCAGCGCGGTCACACTGCGTCGCTTCCTGCGCATCTAGGCCCAGCGCGGCGCTCAGTAGCCTCCTCGCCGGTGAGGTCCCTCTCCAAGCTGATCCTCACGATCGTCGCGATCGTCGGCGCGCTCTGCGCCGGGCTCTACCTGGGCGGAAACCCCGAGCATCTGCCGTCTGAGATCCGCGACATCTTCGTCGAGGACGAGCGCGCGGTCCGCGCCGAGATCATCGAGGCGATCGAGGACGGCTTCTACAAGGACGTCGACGAGGACGCGCTCAACCAGGCCTCCTACAAGGGGATCGTGCGCGAGCTCGACGACCGCTTCTCGCACTACCTCACGCCCGAGGAGGCGAAGCTGTTCAGCCAGTCGGTCAGCGGCCGCTTCGAAGGCGTCGGGATGACCGTGCAGGAGCACCCGCGCGGGCTGCTCGTCGCGAGCGTGTTCGACGGGTCGCCGGCGGAGAAGGCGGGCATCCACACGGACGACGTGATCACAGAGGTGAACGGAGAGTCGATCGCCGGCGAGCCGACGGACGTGTCGACCGCGAAGATCAAGGGCAAGCCCGGCACGACGGTGCGGCTGACGGTGCAGCCGGGCGGCAACGAGAAGAAGCAGCGAACGGTCGAGGTCGAGCGCGCGAGCATCGAGGTCCCGATCGTCCAGGCGGAGCTCGAGACCGCCGAAGGCAAGAAGTACGGCTACATCCGGCTGCTGTCGTTCACGTCGGGGGTCCACGGCCAGCTGCGGGAGGAGATCGACAAGCTGATCGACGCGCGGCGCGCAGGGCATCATCCTCGACCTGCGCGGGAACGGCGGCGGCCTGCTGCGCGAGGCCGTCCTCGTCTCGAGCATCTTCATCGAGGACGGCACGATCGTCTCGACGAAGGGCCGGCGCCGACCCGAGCGCGAGTTCGAGGCGGAGGGCAACGCCATCGACGAGGACATCCCGATCGTCGTGCTCGTCGATCGCGGCAGCGCGAGCGCATCGGAGATCACCGCGGGAGCGCTGCGCGACACGAACCGCGCGACGCTCGTCGGCGAGCGCACCTTCGGGAAGGGCGTGTTCCAGGAGCTCGAGCCGCTGTCGAACGGCGGCGCGCTCGACCTGACGGTGGGGAGCTACTACCTCCCGAGCGGCGAGAACATCTCGCGGACGGGAATCATGCCGGAGCTGAAGGCGCGCGATCGCCCGCGGACGATGCAGGACGAGGCGATTCCGATCGCGGTCGACGCGCTCGTCGACAAGATCGAGTGACGCCCGACGAGCGGCGGCGCCGGATCGACCGGCCGGTCGTCTGCGTGCTCGTCAAGAAGGGCCGGTTCCTGACCGCCACGCCGCTGTTCCAGCGCGGCGGCCAGGATGACCATCCCGGCGAAGGAGGCGCGCGACGCGCGCCCGGGTTCGATGGTGCTCGTGGGCGGCGGCAAGCGCGGCCCGCGCGTGATCCGCCCGCTCGGGAAACCCGAGGTCGCGCGCGACGTCATGGAGGCGATCATGGTGGACCGCGGGCTCTGGCGAAGCTTCCCGAAGCGCGGTCGAGGAGGACGCGCGCAAGCCACCGATCAGGCCTGACCGGGTCGACCTCACCGCGCTGCCCACGCTGACGATCGACCCGGAGACGGCCGCGCGACTTCGACGACGCGATCTCGGCCCGGCGCGAGGACGGCCGGGTCCGCCTGTGGGTCCACATCGCCGACGTGACCGCGCACGTGCGGCCGGGCCGGCCGCTCGACGGCTGAGGCGTACCGGCGCGGGACGAGCGTCTACGTCCCCGGGCGCGGTCGAGCCGATGCTGCCGCATGCGCTGTCGAGCGACGCCTGCAGCCTCGTGCCGCATCAGGACCGGCCCGCGGTCACGGTGGAGCTCGAGATGGACGCCGACCGCGTGGTGAGCGCGGCGTTCCACCGCAGCGTGATTCGAAGCGACGTCCGGCTCGACTACCCGCAGGTCGACCGGATCTTCGCCGGCCAGGCGCGCGCCGAGGAGCCGTGGGCGGACACGCTCGCGGCCGCGCGCGCGGTGGCGGCCGCGCTGCGCGAACGCCGCGCGCGCCGAGGTTCACTCGCGGTCGAGTCCGACGAGCCGCAGTTCGAGTTCGACGAGCGACGGCGACGTCGTCGCGGTGCGCCGGGAGAAGCAGACGGAGTCGCACACGCTGATCGAGGAGCTGATGATCCTGGCGAACGAGCAGGTGGCGACGCCTGCTCGCAGAGCGCCGCCTGCCGACCCTCTATCGCGTGCACGAGCGGCCGGATCCCGGCGCGGGTCGAGCTTCTCGTGCAGCAGCTCGAGTCGCTCGACGTGCCGACCCCGCCGCTGCCCGAGCAGATGAGCCCGCAGCAGGCGGCGGACGCGGTCGGCGAGATCAGCAGGCGCGTCGTGGAGGAGGTGCGGCGGTCGGGCCGCGGCCGCGGGCCGCGTTCACGTCGCTCGTCCTGCGGTCGCTGAAGCAGGCGTACTACTCGCCGGACGACATCGGCCACGCCGGCCTCGCGAGCGAGCACTACTGCCACTTCACGTCGCCGATCCGGCGCTACCCGGA
This sequence comes from uncultured Thermoleophilaceae bacterium, assembly GCA_963846865.1. Classification (GTDB taxonomy): domain Bacteria; phylum Actinomycetota; class Thermoleophilia; order Solirubrobacterales; family Thermoleophilaceae; genus DASPHG01. The sequence goes on from CAWJXU010000012.1 coordinate 332,257, forward strand.
CGTGGTCGCACACCGCGCGCTGCTCGCGGCGGTCGGTGCCGACGACGTCCCGCCGAAGGTCGGCCGAGCTCGACGAGGCCGGGCTGGCGTCGTCGGCGGCGGAGCGCGAGGCGATGGAGATCGAGCGCGACGCCGACGACGCCTGCCTCGCGTTCCTGCTCGAGCGCGAGCTCACCGAGCGCGGCCCCGAGGCGGAGTGGGAGGGAGAGGTCGTGGGCGTGATCGGCGCCGGCGTCGTTCGTCCGCTTCGGCGACGAGGGCTTCGAGGGATTCCTCCCGGCGCGCAAGCTGCGCGGCGAGTGGTGGTCGTTGAACGAGGAGGGCACGGCGCTGGTCGGCGAGGAGTCCGGGAAGGCGCTCCGCATGGGCGACCCCGTGCGCGTCGAGGTCGGGAAGGTGTTCGCGCCGCGCGGCCGGGTCGACCTCTTGCCAATATCGGTTTGATGGCTGACCTCGCGCGCAACCGGCAGGCCTCCTACCGCTACCACCTGCTCGACAAGTGGGAGTGCGGGATCCAGCTCCAGGGCTCGGAGGTCAAGTCGCTCCGCAACGGCGGGGTGCAGCTCAAGGACGCCTACGCGACTCTCACGGACGGCGAGGTCTGGCTGCACAACATGCACATCGCGCCGTACCAGCACGCGCCGCGCGACGGGACACGAGCCCGAGCGGCCGCGAAAGCTCCTCATGCACAAGCGCGAGATCGAGCGCCTGATCGGCAAGATCCAGCAGAAGGGGCTCACGCTGATCCCGACCCGCGTCTACTTCAAGGGGCCGTACGCGAAGGTCGAGCTCGCGCTGGGCAAGGGGAAGGACCTCCACGACAAGCGGCGCGACCTGAAGGCGAAGGACCAGAAGCGCGAGATCGAGCGGGCGCTGCGCGAGCGGTGAGCTTCTTCCGCCGCCGCGGCGACGTCTTCGAGCCGTCCGAGCTGACGCGCGGGCCGTGGGACCCCGACGTCCCAGCACGCGGGGCCGCCGGCGGCGCTGCTCGGGCGCGCGATCGAGCGCTGCCGGCGACGCGGGACGGAAAGCACGTCGGGCGGATCACCTTCGAGATCCTGCGCCCGGTCCCGATGACGCCGCTGACCGTCTCGGCGAGCGTGGTGCGCCCGGGCCGGAGCGTCGAGCTGGTCGAGGCCTCGCTGGCCGACGACGACGGCGAGGTGATGCGCGCGACCGCGTGGCGGCTGCGGACACGAAGCCGGTCGAGCTCGAGCCGCAGCCGCCGGACGAGCCGCCCTGCTCACGGGCCCGACGACGGCAGCTCCGAAGGACTTCTTCCCGACGGGCGTGGACGTCGGCTACCACACGGCGATGGAGTACCGGTTCGTGACCGGCGCGTTCCTCGAGCTCGGGCCCGGCCGTGGTCTGGATGCGGATGCGGCACCCGCTCGTCGAGGGGGAGGAGCCCACGCCGCTCCAGCGCGTGCTCGTCGCGGCGGACTCCGGCAACGGCGTGAGCGCCGCGCTCGACTACCACCGCTACCTCTTCATCAACACCGACCTGACGGTCCATCTCCACCGCGCCCCGGGGACCGAATGGGTCTGCCTCGATGCCGCGACGCGGCTGGATTCGGCGGGCGTGGGCATGTCCGACACGCTGCTCTGGGACGAGCGCGGGCGGATCGGCAGGGCCGCCCAGACGCTGCTGGTACGCGAACGGGTGTAGACTTTCGCGCCAAGGGGTATGCGCCGAAGCGTGAGGACCAAGTTGGGGGGCTGCATCGCCGCGCTCGGCGACGCTCGGCGCCGTGGGCACCGCGGTGGCGCACGAGTTCGACCACGCGCCGCCGGGTTCTCCGAGGCCGCGCCGCTCTCGACCAGCATCAACGCCGGCGGCGAGAACGCCGAATGGGAGCTCGTCGCGACGATCCCGACCGGCAACCCGCACACCGACCTCGACTTCTTCACCTCCGGAGGGCTCACGTACGCCTCCGTGGGCACGCTCGCCGCGGGCGCGAACACCGCCGGGCAGACCATCGTCCAGCTGACGAACGCGGACGGCGAGGTCGATCCGCAGTACGTCATCGGCCACCCGTCGGCCACGTGTCCCGGCGTCGCAACCGGCGTCACCGGCCTCCAGCACGACGCCGAGGCGGCGCCGAAGGGCAACGCGCTCGTCCAGTTCCCGAACCCGTACGTGGACACCCGCGACACGCAGATCGTCGTGGATGCCACCGACGCCACGGGCCGCTGCCACGACCAGGGCACGCTCGCGATCTCGGGCACCAAGCAGGGCGGGCTCGAGATCATCGACGTCACCGATCCGGCGGCGCCCACCGAGATCGGCCTGACCTCCCACGTCGGCCAGGCGCACACCGTCAACATCGATCCGAAGCGCCCGCACATCGCGTTCGTGTCGAGCTCGGACGGCGTCGACTACGACGAGGAGGGCGGTGCGAACCAACGAGGACGAGGCCGCACCCACGACCTCGATGGACGGCATCGAGGTCGTGGACATGTCGAGCTGCATGAACTTCCCGGAAGGCGCGACGCGCCAGTTCAAGATCGACGCGTGCGACCCGGACGTCTACCGCTACCGCTGGCCGACGGTGGAGTTCGCCAGCTCGAACACGTTCCGCACGGGCTCGGCCTGCCACGAGCTCGAGATCTACCCGGATGACCGTGTCACCTGCGCCGCGATCGACGGCCACGCTGCTGCTCGACTTCTCGGACGCGTTCGACGACAACGGCACGCCGACCGACTACTCGGACGACAAGCCGCGCGGAACGCCGCTGCCGTGCGCGCGGCGCGAGAGCTCGACGGCCGCGGACCCGTGGCGCGACCAGCGCGTTCGTCGAGGATTGCGTGGACGGCGAGGGCGACCAGAGCCTGCGCGTGGCCGACTGGCTCCAGCTGAGCCCGCGCCCGTCGCTCGAGGGCGTCGAGAAGCTGGGCGCGATCCACCACATGGGCTTCGATGACCAGCAGCGGCACAACGTCGAATCCGCCGTTCGACGTCGACGGAGGACATCTTCGTCTCGCACGAGGCCGAGCTGACCCAGTCGGGCCGCTACATGCTCGTCACCGACGAGCGCGGCGGCGGCATCCTGCCGGTCGGCGCGAGCTGCACGCCGGGCGCGGACAACACGCTCGGCAACGGCGGCATCCACGCGTTCCCGGTGGACAAGCTCGGCACGGCGCCACCCGAGCCCGACCGGCGCGCGTACCGAAGCGATCGAGGCCTACCAGGAGGAGGTCTACGCGAAGAACTCCGAGGGCGAGCGCGCGATCTTCCGCGCGCCGATCCAGACCGAGCCGCAGGGCTCGCTCTGCACATCGCACGTCTTCCAGCAGATCCCCGGCCAGAACCGGATCTTCATGGCGCTGGTACTCGCAGGGGACTCAGGTCATCGACTTCACCGAGAACGCCGACGGCACGATCGACTTCGAGCGGGCCGGCTACTTCGTGCCCGAGCACGCGAACCAGTGGGCCTCGCACGTCTTCAAGGTCGAGGAGAACCCCGACGGTTCGTTCACCTACTGGGGCGCGACCGGCGACTTCCTGCTCGGCGACGCCGGCCGCAACGCGATCGACATCTACAAGGTGACGCTGCCGCCGCCGCCCAAGCCGCGCTGGCGGGCCGCTGCCCGGCACGCCGACGTTCCCGCGCGCGCGACGCCGGCGCATGTGCGACGGCGTCGGGGTTCGACTCCATCAAGTGCGAGGCCGCGCAAGAAGCGCAAGCGCGTGCGCTTCTCGTTCGGCCGCGCGGGCAGAATCGTGTGACCGGCGAAGGTGTTCCGGCAGTCGACCGGCCGTCGGATCGCGCGGAAGAGGGTGAAGACGTTCCGCAACCGCGCAGGCGCGCGTTCACCTGGAAGCCGCGTCGCGCGCGGAACGGGTTCTACGACGTGCGCTTCACGCGACATGGCGCCGAACGGCAAGAAGGACATGCGCCACGTGTCGGTGCGGCGCAAGCGCGGGCGGTTCTTCAGGCTGCCGGCGTTCGACCGGCGCTCGACCGTGCTCGTTCGTCAGTACTACTCGCTCGGCCGCTCGGTCTTCGGCGGGCGCAAGCGCAAGCCGCTGCGAGTCCGCTTCAAGCTCGACGAGACGCGCGACAGTCGCGATTCGAGGTGCAGGCGCCGCAACGGCAAGCGTCGTCCGCAGGGTCAAGGCGGCGAGCTACGGCCAGCGGCAAGAGCAGGCGTGCAGGATCCGCCTCGGCCGCAAGGCCAAGCGCGGCGCGTACCGGGTCACGCTCAAGGCCGAACGCGCCCGGGCAGCGTCAGCCGAGCTGACGCTGCGCGCGCGCTACCTGTAGCGTCGCGCCACAGGTGAGCTACGAGACGCTGCTGTACGCGGTCGATGGCCCGATCGCGACGATCACGCTGAACCGGCCCGAGAGCCTGAACACGATCGTGCCGCCGATGCCCGACGAGCTCCAGGACGCGGTCCTGCGCGCGGGCGACGACGGCTCGGTGCGCGTGATCGTGCTGCGCGGCGCCGGGCGCGCGTTCTGCGCCGGCTTCGACTTCGCCGGCGGCTTCCACCACTGGGACGAGCGGATCACGACCGAGGGCAGCTGGGATCCGGGCAAGGACTTCGCGGTGATGACCTCGCCCGCCGGCGCCGTGCCGAAGTTCATGTCGATCTGGCGCGTGCCGAAGCCGGTGATCGCGCAGGTGCACGGCTGGTGCGTGGGCGGCGGCAGCGACATGGCGCTGTGCGCGGACCTCGTCTACGCGAGCGAGGACGCGCGCATCGGCACGCCGTACTCGCGCATGTGGGGCGCCTACCTGACCGGCATGTGGATCTACCGGCTCGGCCTGACGACGCGTGAAGGAGCACGCGCTGAGCGGCAAGCCGCTGTCCGGCGACGGAGGCGGCCGAGGCCGGCCTGATCAACCGCGCCGTGCCGTTCGAGCAGCTCGAGGCCGAGGTGCGATCGGAGGCGGAGCGGCTCGCGCAGCTTCCGCCGTCGCAGCTCGCCGCGATGAAGCTGGTGGTCAACCAGGCGTTCGAGAACATGGGCCTCGCATCGACGCAGACGCTCGGCCCGATCCTCGACGGGCTGATGCGCAACACGCCCGAGGCGCACCGCTTCATCGAGCTCGCCGAGCGCGAGGGCGTGCAGGCGGTCGTCGCGGAGCGCGACGGGCCCGTTCGGCGACTACAGCCAGGCGCCCGCGGAGGAGCAGCCCGACCGCTCACACGTCGTCGAAGTCCCGCTCGAGGAAGGTGGCCTCCATGCCGACGACGAGGGCGAGCGCTAGGCCGATGTAGGTGGCCGCCACGGCGGCGCGCGTGCTCGGCCTCACCGCGTAGAAGCGCTGCTGCTCGGGGTTCTTGCGCTCCTTCCAGCGGCGCTAGGTCTCGAGGCCGCCGAAGATGCAGGATCAGCAGCATGATCGGGTTCGGGAACGACGACCGTGGCGGCGACGAGCAGCGCGTAGCCGACGATCCACATCCACGGCGTCAGCGCCGCCATCGCGCGGCCGCCGTCGAGCGGGAGGACCGGCGCGAGGTTGAGCAGGTTCAGGAAGAAGCCGAAGAACGCGAGCGCCTGGCAGAACTCCTCGCCGGTGATCGAGCCAGATCGCGAGCGGCACGCAGCGTGCCGAGCGAGCCGAGGATCGGGCCGGCCAGGCCGACGCGCGCCTCGACGGCGGCGTCCTTGGGCAGCTCCTTCAGCGCGATCGCCGCGCCGAGGAACGGGATGAAGAGCGGCGCGCTCGCGTCGAGCCCCTCGCGCCGCGCCTGCCAGACGTGGCCCAGCTCGTGGACCAGCAGGAGCAAGAACGAGCCCGACGGCGAACTTCCAGCCCCAGATCAGCGCGTACGCGCCGATCGAGACGAGCATCGACGCCGAGGTCGTGAACAGCTTGAGCTTCGGCAGCAGCAGCAGTACCGCCTTGAGCTTCGCGCCGAACTTGAGGATCAGCAGCGCGAGCGCGCCGAGCACGCCGAGCGCGCTCTTCCACCACGGCCGCGCGCTCGGCACGCGGCTCGGGCGCGTAGCGTCGGCGGGTAGTACGGCTCCGGCTGGATCTCCGGCCTTCCTTCCACGCCTCGATTGTGGCAGCGCGCCGGGTCGCTCAGGCGGCGTCCGCGGCCAGCTCGCGCACCGCGCTGCGCAGCTCCTCGAGCGGGGCGCCCTTGCGCACGTAGCGGCTCGCCTTGAGCCGCAGCGCGACCTCCGCGACCTTGCCCTCCTCGAAGCCGGAGAAGACGACGATCTCGGTCGCCGGGGCGACCTGGTGGATGAGCGGGATCGCCTCGAGCCCGTCGAGCTCCGGCATCGAGAGGTCGAGCACCACGACGTCGGGCTGGAGCCGCTCGATCACCTCGATCGCCTCGCGCCCGTCGCCGGCCTCGCCGACGACCTCCATCTCGCCGTGCCTCCTCGAGGACCGCGCGGGCGAGCCGGCGCAGCTCGGGCACGTCGTCGCAGACGACGACCGAGATCGGCTGGCTCACTGCTTCTGCCTCGTCGGCGGGGGGCTCCTCGGGCCGCGTCGTCTCGGCGGCGATCTCGCGCCGCAGCTGGCCGGCCTGCACCTCGGCGTCGCCGAGCAGGCCCGACACGAGCCGCTGGGCCTCGCGCAGCGTCTCCGACACCTGGTCGGCGCTCGCCTCGCCCTCGCCGGCCTGGAGCTTGTACTTGGCGAGCGCGAGCCCCTGGATGATGTTGTCGTTGATCTCGACCGCGTGGCGCTCGTTCAGCTCGCGCCGCTGCAGCTCGGCGCCGGCGATCGAGCGCGCGGCGCAGGAGGAACAGCCCGCCGAACAGCGCCAGGGCGAACGCGGCGAAGATGATCCAGGAGATCGCCGTGCCGCTGATGCTCTCGTAGAGGTCGGACTTCGACGCGTCGAGCACGATCTTGAACGGCGAGTTCGTGATCGGCGCTCGAGGCGAAGTAGCGGTCGTCGCCGTAGTCGCCGTATTCCTCGCTCGCAAGCGCCTCGAGCAGCTCGGGGTCGTCGAGCTTCTCGCCGGGCGGAGATCGAGAGGTTGTCGCCGCCGAGGACGACGCCGTTGCTGTCGACCATCGCCGTCTCGGCGTCCGCGAAGTCGGTCGGCAGCTCGCCGAGTGAGGCGGCGAGGAAGTCCGCGAACGGCTTGCGTGGGAGAGCCCGTGACGAAGATCCGCCGCCCGGAGGGCGTCTCGTAGGGGATCGCGAACTCGATCGTGGCGTCCTCTCCGGTCCCCATGACGTCCGAGAGCCGCGGCTGTGCCGGTCTCGCAGCGCGATATCGACGGCGGGCCCGGGCGGCGGGGTGCCCGGCGGTGGCGCCGAGGCGGCGCCCCTTGGTCGTCGTAGACCGCGACGTACCGCGACTGCCCCTGCGCGGCGAACTCCGCCAGCGCGGCCTCGCTCGACCGGGCCCGAGAAGTCCTCGATCGCCTGCATCTGCGTCGCCTGGAACGCGGCATTGGAAGATCCCGTTCGTGACCGCCGCAGAGACCTGGCGCTACGTCCGGAAGCGCTTCTCGACTTCTTCTCGCTCCTCGCTCTGGGCGTCCGCGATCAGGAAGGCGAAGACGCCGAGGATCAGCGCGGCCAGGAGCGCCCCTCCGATTGTAAGCGCGCGAAGGCGGTTCACAGCGCGAGTCCGCTCTTCCACACGTACTCCAGGGTTGGACGGAGGTGGGCGCCATCCCTACCATTGACTGCACATACCACGGGGACGACAGGCTTCGACGTGGACGTTTTCGTGGGGACAGTTGCGAGTCGAGGTCCCCGGTAGGCCTCGTTAAACAACCGGGAACAACCAATAAGTGCGGATTCACATGAGTTCGCGCTCGCTGCCTAGCAACAACTAGGCGAGTGAGCTGTCGGCCCGCCCTCGGCCCGTGGGGCGGATCGCCGGCATCAGAAACGGGCTCAGGCTCCACCGGTCGTCCTCGCCGGAGGAGCGACATCTAAGAGGACTGGCCTCCACCAACCCGGCCGGGCAGGCTAGGCGGAGGCGAGATCAGAGGCCCGGCTACGCTCGTAGACGCTTCTCCACACCGGCCGCGGACGTGGGTTCGATTCCCACCGTCTCCATTGCTTGGTTGCTGTCGCCTAGGGATACTCGGCGACTACGATGACGCCAGGGGACGTCGAGGCGGTGAGGCGGGTCTATGCCGCGTTCAACGAGCGGGCCGCCGACCGGGCAGCGGAGCTCATCTCGCCCGAGTTCTCCTTCGTCTCGGAATTCGACGCGCTCTTTGGGCGTAGCTACCGAGGTCACTCCGGCTTTCGCCAGTACCTCCACGACCTGGCTGAGGTCTTCGCGACTTTTCACGTGGACTTGCTCAGGGCCGAGGCTGTCCGTGACGTCGTCCTCGTGGCCTATCGGGAACGAGCGATCGGCCGTGGCAGTGGGATCGAGATCGACGCCGACGGTTGCGAGGTGTGGTACTTCGATGAGCTCGGACGCCCGCTTCGCTTTGTGAACTACGCCAGCTGGGAAGAGGCTCTCAACGCGCTTGATGAGTGACGGGGACCCAAACGACAGGGTCGACGCCGGATCGAGGGTTCGATAACCGTCCCACTAGTTCCATTGCTTGGTTGCTTCGCGCGGTTCGAGGGCAGGCGCATCGGCAATCTGCCGCCGCGCGCCCCGGTCGTCAGCTCGCGTCGGTCGATAGCACGCGGAGTACCTCCTCGAAGCGATCCTCGATGAGGAAATGCCCTTCGCCCTCATACCATCGGACATGGCAGTCGGGCACGGTGTCGAGCCAGTACTTGGCATCGCTCGGCGGCACAACGCGGTCACTCGTGCCGTGGAACAAGTGGACGCGGACCGTGATCGCAGCCGGGTCGAACCCCCAGGGACGCTGCACCGTTCGCATATCGTCCACGAGGCCGCGGCCCCGGCCGCGGAGCGCATCGGTCAAGGCCGGCCAATACCGCTCTCGCACTGCGGGACGGTCGACTATCTCGCGATCGATTCGCGGCAGTCGGGCCCAGAACTGCTCGTGCGCTCGATCGGGACTGTGGCGGGCCATCATTGCGAGGCCCGTGTACACGGCGCGCATCGCATACGGCGCCCGCCGCGCGAGCTTCAGGAAGGGTGCGGTTCCCATGCTTTCGACGCCGCGTTCGTCTACTCGGCCAACCGGACTCACAAGCGCCGCGGCGGTGACGCGATCAGGTAACTGTGCAGCGCAGGCGGCCGCGTAGGCGCCGCCCATCGAGAAGCCGACGACCCGGAACCGTCCTACCTCGAGGTGATCGGCGAGTTCTCGCACGTCATCTGCCCAGTCGACGATCCGGCGGGCGCCGTCATGGGTCGACCGGCCGATCCCCGGGCGGTCGGTCGTAATGAGCCTCACGCCGAGACGCTCGAGCGCCGCATCTTCCCCCCAACGGTCGAGCCGACCCGCGGGCGAACCATGAAACTGGAAGATCGGCTGCCCGTTTTCCGGACCCCATTCCGCATAGCCCAGGCGCCGCCCGTCACTGAGCGGGATCACAGCGTCGACGCGCGGCGTCACAGGGAGACTTTATTGCCGCGCACGGCCACGGCGAGCCGCCCTCAGGGTTCGATAACCGTCCCACTAGTTCCATTCCTTGATTGCTTGAGGTGCCGTACGCTCGCGCGTATGGCCAGGACACAGCGCGTTCGGCCATTGCTATGGGGCCTGCTCGTGGCGCTGGTACTGACTGGCCCGGCCTGCGGCGGCGATGGCGATGACGAGCCCGCGGCGCGTCAAGCGACGAATGGGAACGCGAGCTCGGACGACCATGGCCTCGATCGGTTCCTCATGCGAAACGGCGAGGAGCCGGGCTTCCGTCCCGATGGCGATGCCTTCACCATCGAGGGAGTGGGCGCCTTCGCGGACTACGCGCGACTGTCGCGGGCCGAGGTGCGGGAACTGCGAAAGAACGAGTTCATCTCGTTCACCACGGTGCGGACCATTGCCGGTCGTGACGGGGCAGGCGTGAGTGAGATGCGGCTGTTCTCGACCCCCGAGGGGGCTCGGAACGAGATGACGTACGAGTTGCGCGCGAGCACGATCCACGCGCTCCTCCCCAAGACGAAGATCCGCCGCTTCACGGTGCGTGGTGTCCCAGGCGGGCGCGGCTGGATCGGGAGCGACCTGCACGGCAATCCGATTGGCACCGTGCATTGGGTACAGGGCCGCTGCATGCTCGTGTTGGTCAGTGAGGGCGATCTCTCCTTCGTCGAGGCGCTCTCGACCGGCGCCCGCGCGATCTACGAGCGCACCGGGGGCGACTGCCCGTGACCGCTCGCACATGCAAGTCGGACTCGACGGCTCGATAACCCGGCATATGGCGGAGGCAATTCTCGACGTCGTTCACGCCGTGTACGCGGCCTGGAATAGGGGGGACCTTCCTGGGCCGCCAGAGCTACTCGATCCGCATATCGAGTACGTCAATCCGCCGGACGCAGTGGAGCCCGGTACGCGGCATGGGCTCGCGGCCTTCACGCGTGCGGTCACGCAAACGCTCGAAGGGTGGGAGACCTGGCAGGTGGAGGTAGAGGAGATCAGTGCGCACGGCGAAGACGTGGCCGTGGTCCTCCGTTATCGCGCGCGCGGACGTGCAAGCGGCGCCGAGATCGAGGGCCGTGAGTCAGCGTTGTGGACCGTCCGCAGCGGGAAGGTCGTCCGTTACGCCTGGTTCCGCGGGGACACTGACGCGGGTCAGGCGATGCGCGAACGGGTCGACACGGTCTAGTCCGCTACTTGAGGGTTGTGGGCGCAGAGCGCTGCGACGACGCCCTCTCTGTCGGGCCCCAGGAAACCGTCCACCCGCACGACCGTTGCGGTGGACCGTGTAGCGCGCCGCTCCCGTCTCGAGCTCGACACCGCCGGCAATGCCCTCGCCCGAGTGCCGGGCAATGATGAGAATCCGATCGGGCGCTTCCTCGATCACGTCGTCTACCTCAGCGCGCCAGTTCCTGAAGGACTCCGACCACAGCTCCATGGACTCGCAGTAACCGGTGGGGCCGTGGTAGATCTCATCGAGGCCCACGGGTACCTCGAAGCCACCCGTGCCGGAAGCGTGCTTGAGGCGCACCTCGACCTTGGGATCAGCAGTCGCCCGCAGGACGTCGTAATCGCCGCGCACCCATGCCTCGAAGCCGGTGCGCGCAGTCCGCACTAAAAGGCCCCGCCGCACACGTGAGCCCGGGGGCAGGCGGAGCACCGACGCGGCGACCGCGTGCGCAAGCGGCGGAAACCGGGGTGGCGAGGCGTTGATCGGGGGTACGGCCGCTCTTGACGCTATCGCTAGCCACGAGGTCCAGTGTCAGCTGCCTTCCGGCATCCCGGGGCAGTTCTCTCGTTCAAACCGTTGGAGGGTTTGTTCGGCTTTCTGCGACATCTGATCGTCGGGAGGTTGTTCCTCGAGGCCGGCACGGCCGCGCAAGGACGCCAGGACCACTGCCACTTCCTCCTGTATCTCCTCGGGAGCGACCTCAGCGAGCTCGTCGAGTTCAGCCTCGTTCTGTCGTACGAATTCGGCTTCGGCCTGCTCGAAGTCCTGCTCCGTTGCGTCTGGATCCTGCTCGAGTTCGCGGAAGGCTTCGCTCCCGGCCTTGTCGAGCTGCTGAGTTAACTCGCAGTAGCGATCCACATCGGCGGATGCGGTTGTTTCCCCGGCTTCATCATCGTCGTCGTCCCCGCAGGCGACAGCGGAGAGTATGGACAGCATCAACACGATCAGTACCAACGGGCGAGCTCGAAGCATGTCGTCTCTCCAGTTCGGGCGAAATACCCGATCAGCTTATGTGGCGAACCGTCCCGCAAGTCCATCAGTGCTTGGTTGCTTCGGGCCACGCGCGGGCATAAGGGCAGGGTGGAGGAGGAGACCGCTGAGCGGGCGTCTGCGCCGAAGCGGATCGCCTTCGCAGCGTTGCTCACGATCGTCGGGCTGAACGTGTGGACCGGCGGCCCGCTGCTGGCCCTCTGGGTGGGCTCGCGTGTCCAGGGCAGCGGCCCTCCGACCATGGGGGCGGTGTTCGTAGTCGTCGTGGTGTTGGCGATCGTGTGCTTCGTGCTCGCCGCGCTCTTCGGTCGCCTCACCCGGCGTTATCAAGAGATGACCGGACAGGCTCCGACGGTTAGCCAGCACACGCCGTGGCTGCGCAGCATGCGCGGCGAGCGGCCGCAGTACGCGGGGGTCGAGCCGACTCTGACCGCGCCGGAACGGATCCTCGTTGGCATGGTGGTCGTCGCGTTCGTGCTGTTCGAGGTGTGGTTCTTCTTCTTCTCGGCCTCGCCGATTGACAACCGCACGGGCCGGGCCGCGTTGGAACCGCCGAGCTCACTTCAAGTCGCGTCCGCCGAGGCTTCAAGCTCGCCCGCGGCGAGCAGGGTGAGCCAGTCGCGAGGAACGAGGCCCGCCGGAATCCCGGTCGGGTAGTCGGGCATCAGCTCGCTGGCGAAACGCGCCGCCGGTCGATCCTCCAACGCTGGTCGGAAGTCACCGAACCGCAGCGCGGGCACTGTTCCGCTGCGGAAGCCCATCGCTCGCACGAAGGCGGCATGGCTGCCGGGCACCAGGTTGACGACTCTGTGTTCGACTCGCTTGTGCTCCAGCATCAGACGCGCAGCATGCGCCGGGTGCGAGGTGTGCACGGCGTAGAGCGTGGCGCGCTCCGCAGCAGCACTGCCGTGAGCGGGTAAGCCCGAGTTCATCCTTCTACCGATCAGGACTCTGGCGGTCGCGTCTTCGGCGGACTAGAACACCCGCGGCAGTCAGCGCAGCGATCGCCGGGAACCCCCACAACAGCGCCAAGAACATTGCCTGAGCTACGGGTCCCAGTCCACAGCCATCCGGCCGGTGGCAGTCACCACCGTAGTTCTCGGCCACAGCCGTCAGCGTGACGGCGGCGACGAAGATCGCAGCGAGGACGGGCGCCACCCACCAGCGACCGACGAGCACTCCGATCACGAGCGGGATGACGAGGAGAAGCGCCTCCACGGCTTGACGAATCGTACGCCGCCGCCGCCGTCAGGTCAGGCGTTAGGGCAGACTGCCGCGCCTCGTGCGTCACCGCCAGGACTCTCTCGGCTCGATCTTCGTGCGGTTCTTGAAGTTCGGGCTGCTCGCGTGGGGCGGCCCTGGGGCTCAGATTTCGATGATCTCGAAGGAGTGCGTGGACGAGGAGCGTTGGGTCTCCCAGGAGACTTTCAAGAAGACGCTCGCCGTCTACCAGGTCCTCCCGGGTCCCGAGGCGCACGAACTGTGTGTGTACTTCGGCCGTCTCCGAGGCGGAAAGCTCGGCGGGTTCGTAGCCGGCCTCGGCTTCATGCTCCCCGGCTTCCTTCTGATGCTCGGTCTGTCGGTGCTCTACGTGGAGGCGGGGCTTGATGAGCGGTTCGAGGAGCTCTTTTACGGATTGAAGGCGGCGGTCGGGGCGCTGGTCGCGATGGCGATCGTGCGCCTCGGCCGGAAGTTCATCGACAACGTCGCGCTTGCGGTCATCGCAGCCGCGAGCTTCGGGCTGACGCTCGGACTCGATCTCAGCTTCGTACTCGTCCTGCTCGCGGCGGGGCTCGCCTACGAACTGTGGACGACCGCGGGCTCTCGCATGGGCGGCGCTGCTTCCTTCTCCATAGCGCCGTTCACCGCGCTCAGCCTGGTCGTCGGAGCGGTCACGCTGTCGCTGACCGCCGAGATATTCCTCGAGGGTCTCAAGGCGGGGCTGCTCACCTTCGGCGGCGCCTACACCGTCGTCCCGTTTCTGCAGGACACCGCTGTCGACTCGCAGGGCTGGCTGACGAACGCAGAATTTCTCGACGGCCTTGCGCTCGGCGGGATCTTGCCGGCGCCGATGATCATCTTCTCGACCTTCGTGGGTTACCTGGCCGGAGGTCTCGGTGGCGGTTTGGCGATGACCTTCGGCATCTTCCTGCCTGCCTTCGTCTTCCCGATCTTCTTCCACCGCTGGCTCGTCGCCGTCGCCGAGAACCCGCGGATCCGGCCTTTCCTGCTGGGCGTTGCCGCCGGTGTGATCGGGTTGATCGGCGCCGTCACGGTCGAGATCCTCGAGGAGAGTGTCGTGGACATCCCGACAGCCCTATTGGCCGTGGGTGCGTTCGTCGCCCTTTACCGCTTCCAGGCCAAACTGACCGTCCTGTTCGTCGTTCTCGGCTGCGGCTTGATCGGCTTGTTGCTGCAGCTGACCGTGGTGTGAAGTCTCGCGCTAATCGGAGAACGCTCACGCGAATAAGCTGCCGCGCATGAGGGCCTTCGTCACCGGCGGTGGACGTGGCATCGGCGCAGGGATTGCGCGGGCGCTCGCTGCGGACGGCTGGGACGTGGTGGTGGGCGCACGCAGCCGCGAACAGGTGGAGGCCGTTGCGGACGAGATCGGTGGCCGGTGGGTACAGGTCGACGTTGCCGACGGCGGCTCGGTCGAGCACGCGGTAGCCGAGGCGGGGGAGATCGACCTGCTCGTCGCGAATGCGGGTGTCATGGGCACGCGGGGATCGTCGTGGGAGACCGACCCCGCCGACTGGTGGCACGTCTATGAAGTCAACGTCCTGGGAGTCCACCTCTGCTGCCGCGCCGTCATCCCGGGCATGCTCGAGCGGGGCCGCGGGCGGATCGTGATCACAGGCAGCGGCGCCGCCTATCTGCCGGGCAGCGAGCGCACCTCATACCCGCCGAGCAAGGCGGCGGTCTGCCGCTACGGCGAATCGCTCGCCAACGAACTCGCCGGCCGCATTCCGGTCTTTTTCTTCAGCCCCGGGCTCGTCCAGACGGAGATGACGGAGGGGGCTTTCGGTGAGGACGCGCCGTGGACGCCGCCAGAGCTAGCGCCCGAACTCGTCCGCAAGCTGGCGACGGGGCGCTACGACGCGCTCGCGGGTCGGTACCTCCACGCGGAGCACGACGACGTCGACGACCTCTTGGCGCGAATCGACGAAGTGCGCGAACGCGACCTGAACGCGATCCGCCTCCAGAGATAACCCTCACTCAACCCTCGTTGACGGCTCTGGCTAGCCGCCTTTGATGTGATCGAGTACCGGGCGGAACTCCTCGGTCGGCGAGAAGTCGATGTACTCCGAGTCCTCCAGCGCCTCGGGGGCGTGGCCTGGCGGCCAGTAGACGACGTCGCCCGCCGCGTAGTCTTCCTCACCATCCGGCGTGTGCATCCGGATCCGTCCCTTCAAGATGTATCCCCAGTGAGGACACTGGCACATGTCGCCGGGCAGGCCTTGAAGTGCCGGCCTGAAGTCAGCGCCCTTTGGAACCCGAACGAAGGCCACCGTCATGTTGCCCGCCTGTGCTGCCCGCAGCTCGGCCTCACCGTCCGCGAACTCGACGGTGGCGTCGTCTCGGGAGATCGTAGGCATCGGTCCTCCTGTCGTCGAGATGAGTCAGCCGATCTGACCGTCTCAGACCGCGACGCAGGGCGCAAGGCCGGCGTGCCGCTAGACGCCCGCGACTATTTCGCGGCCGTCGCTTCGATCTCGACCAGCAGCGACGGGTAGGCGAGACGCGACACGCCGAGCAGGGTCGACGCCGGCTGGCAGCCGGCCTGGGCGAGCCTCGCACCGTAGATCTCGCCTGCTTCGAAGAACGCGTCCACGTCAGTGACGAAGTAGTTGAGCCGCACCACATCGGCGAGCGTGAAGTCCGCCTCACCCAACAAAGTCTCGAGGTTGTCGAGCGCCTGCCCGACCTGGGCACCCATGTCTCCTTCGTGCAGCGGCTGCCCGTCTGAGTCGACAGAGGCCAGTCCAGCGCAGACGAGGACGCGTTCCGCGCCGCTCAGCTCATTGCCTTGGACGTAACCGAATTGCTCCTGCCATGTCCACGGATTGACGACCCGACGCTCCATGCTTCCCTCCAGTCTCGGGCTTAGAGGCTCACGCTGGTCACGAGCTCTTCTTGCCGCCCGAACATCGCCTCCTGCGGTCGTTCTTGTCCTGCTCGTTGAGGTACCCGTGTGTAGGGGCGCTAACCGCGGCGGGACAACTACGCGGCCATGGCCATGGCCGGGTTCCCGCTCGCTGCCAGGGCCGGAAGCGCCGCGGGAGCCGCCGGGATCGGCGTCTGGTCGAAGTGGCGCCGCAGCAGCGGCCGGTACGGATTGGTGGGGAGTCCCGCCGGGTCGCCGAGCGCGATGCCGAGGCAGTACTTGCTGCACATCGTGAGTGGCCGCGCGCCGAGCCGGGGGAGGAGGCGGTCGGCGGTGCCGAGCCCTGTCGTTGACTTCGCCTCGATCAGGACGTGGTCCGGGCGCATCCGGTAGCGCTCGCCTTCGACCCTGCCGAGCATGAGGCCGAAATCGATCGTGAGCCGCTCCTCACGGCGGCCGTGGGTGAGTGCGAGCCGGGCGAACGAGTTCTGAAGCGTCGGCACGAGCTCCGCCGGCGCCGCAGCGCCGTACTCCTGCAGCAGCTCGCGCTTGAGGAAAGTGCTCGCCTGGGCGGTCAGCGAACCGTGCGCCAGCGGCGGGAGCGCGAGCCGGCGCTTGACCGTCTCGCCACGGGTGCCCTTCATCTTCAGATCGAAGAAGCAGGCCGTCCCGCCGTAGAGGCGCGTCCGGCACTTGAAGCGCTTGCGCCGGCCCTGCAGATGATCCCTGTACCCCAGCAGCCCGGGGGTGTCGAAGTAGACCGAGTCGTACTGCTGCAGCCGCTCGCCATCGATCTCGAGCGCGAGGTATTCATCCCCAAGCTCAGCGAGCAGCCGCTCGAGCGTCTCGAAATCGACGATGTACTTGCGGTCCACCCGCGCCTGGAGCCCAGCGTGGCTCTCGAGCGCCGGCAGCGAGATCGGCTCGAACCCGTCCACGAGCCTCATCAGATCGGCGGCCATCACGTTCCTCCTCGTCGAAAAAGTCCCCGTGGGGCGGACCGTGGCGGCTACCCCTGCCCACCCTGTATCGACCATTCGTCCAGAGACCTTTAATCGGCTAAAGGCGAGCATCTGTTCGCCTTCGTGAACCCATTGATGTGCTGACGGGGCCGGGTTAGGGTCGGATGCACCAGACCGGTATCCGAGCCTTAGGAGGAGATATGGCCGAACGTGCCGACCGAATGCGCCAGCGCTACCAGGAGTTCAACCAGGGCGACCTGGACGCCGCGCTTCAGGACTGGGCGGACGATTTCGTCTGGCAGGGGTCGAACTCGACCGACCTACCCGGCGGCGGTGAGCACCGCGGGAAGGACCAGGCGATCCAGGCGCTGCAGGAGGCCGTGGGTGCGTGGGACAGCTTCGAGCTGACCGCGGACGAGTTCCTCGAGGACGGCGACACGGTTGTCGTGCTGGGTCACACGGACGTGACGAAGGGCGACAAGTCGGACAAGGCCCCTGTGGTGCACATCTGGCGCTGGGAGGGCGACCAGGTGAAGCGCCTTCAGATTCTCACTGACACCTACCTGACCGCACAGCTACTCGGAAAGTGTTGAGGAGGCTTCCATGAAGAACAGACGAGCTATCGCAGCCCTCGCGGTGGGGCTGCTGTCCTGCGCCGGCGTCGCGGTGGCGCTGGGCGCTCAGGGCGAGAGCTCACAGCAGAACCGGGGCGCCGGCTTCGGTGTGCTGCAGGGCGACAACGAGATCGGAACCGACGGGCAGAGGGGCGCTGGCGACGCCAACGGTCGCGGCTCGTTCTCGGGCATCATCGATGGTGACCGGCTCTGCTACGGCATCACGGTCGCCAACATCGGCGACCCCGTCGCCGCCCACATCCACCAGGCACGGAGGAGCAGGAACGGCGAGGTGGTCGTCACGCTGAAGCATCCGAAGAACGGCGATCCGGGCACTTCCAGCGGCTGCACCGGCATCTCGTCGTCGCTGGCCGATGACCTGCGTGACAACCCGGGCAGGTTCTACGTGAACGTGCACAACAACCGGTTCCCCGGCGGGGCCGTGCGCGGTCAGCTCTTCAACAGCGGCTGAGCGCCATCGGGGTTGACACCACGGCATAGCTGAAGGACAGTGGGCCAAGGACTCGGCCCACTGACTTTCAGGAGGAGTACCCATGCCGGAGCAGACCCTTTCGGCCCCGGCTGTCGAGGAGCTGGCCGCCGCGTTCCGCGGTTCGCTCCTCCAGCCCGGCGACGACCAATTCGACGAGGCGCGCCTCGTCTGGAACGGCATCCATGACAGGCATCCCGCGCTGATCGCGCGCTGCACGACGGCGGACGACGTCGTTGCTGCCGTCAACTTCGCCCGTGAGCGCGGCCTGCAGGTCGCGGTGCGCGGCGGCGGGCACTCGGCCCCGGGTTACGGGACGTGCGACGACGGCATCGTGATCGACCTCTCGCCGATGAAGGGGATCACCGTCGATCCCGAGACGCGCACGGCGCGCGCGGAAGCGGGCCTGACCTGGGGGGAGTTCGACGCGGCGACCCAGGAGCACGGCCTCGCGGTCACGGGTGGGCGTTTCTCGACGACCGGGATCGCCGGCCTCACGCTGGGGAGCGGCAGCGGCTGGCTCGAGCGCAAGTGCGGGCTCACGGCCGACAACCTCCTGTCGGCCGAGGTCGTGACAGCTGCCGGCGAGCGGCTGACGGCGAGCAGTGGACGAGAACCCCGAGCTCTTCTGGGGCATCCGCGGGGGCAGCGGCAACTTCGGGATCGTCACGTCGTTCGTGTACCGGCTCCACGAGGTCGGCCCGATCGTCTACGGCGGGCTGATGATGGCGACGCCCGACCGCGCGACGGAGATCCTCAGGTTCGCCCGCGAGTACATGCCGTCGGCGCCCGATGACCTCGGCGGCGCTGTGGCATTCATCAGCGCGCCGCCCGAGCCGTTCGTTCCGGCGGAGCTGCACGGACAGCCGGTGGTCGGGTTGGTGATCTGCTGGACGGGCGACCACGACCAGGGCGAGCGGGTCGTCGCGCCCCTCCGCGAGGTCGCGCAACCGGTGGTCGACCTCGTGCAGGCGATGCCCTACACGGCGCTTCAGAGCATGCTCGACGACGGCGGGCCGAAGGGCATCCGGGGCTACTTCAAGGCGGAGTTCATGGAGGATCTCTCCGACGAGGCAATCGACAAGCTGGTGCGGCACGGCGCCGGACGGGCCGGCCCGATGGCGCAGCTCCTGATGGAGCCGATGCGCGGCGCGATCAGCCATATGGGCGAGGACGAGACGGCGCTGGGCCGGCGCGACGTGCCGTGGTGCTACCACGCGCTCGCGATGTGGATGGAGCCCGACGCCGAGACGGCCGACGCGCACGTCGCATGGGCAAAGGGCCTGGCCGAGGACATGAAGCCGCACAGCACGGCCGGCGTGTACCTCAACTACGTCTCAGACGACGAGGGGGAGGAGCGCGTTCGGTCGACGCTACGGGCCGAAGTACGACCGGCTTGTCGCGCTGAAGGACCGCTACGACCCGGACAACATGTTCAGGCTCAACCAGAACATTCGCCCGTCGGTGAACGGGCGAGGATGAGGTCGGCCAGCGCGTCCGCGAGCTGATCGCAGCGGGTACGGCGCGGGTCGAAGCGCCCGGCGACGGCTTCGATCTCGCGCCGCTCCAGCCCGAACGAGCTCGCGGCGTTGAGAATCGCCATGTATCGCAACACCTGGTTGCCGGTCGCCCCCACGGCTAGGTGTGTTCCCACCCCCCGGGGTGCTACAAACGCCGGGTGAGCTCTGCACAAGGAATGGGCCACCTTCATCGACCCGCGCGACGCGTCGCGCTGGGAGATCGACCTGACGTTCCTCGCCAGCGCGTGGAAATGCATCTACGGCTGCGGCTGCAAGGGCATCCACGGCGTGCCGGTCGGCGGTTGCTGCCAGGCAGGCGTGTTCATCCAGGTCGACGACGAGGACGAGGAGGGCGCGGACGACTTCAAGCGCGTTTCGCGGCGTGTGAAGCAACTGACCGCGGACGACTGGGACCTGATCGACCGCTACCGCGACGAACTGGTTCAAGGAGCGCAGCTCGGGCTCCCGCCACACGCGCGTGAGCGGCGGCCACTGCGTGTTCCAGAACACCGGCGACGGCCCGTCAGGCACGACGGGGTGTGCGTTCCACGTGGCGGCGCTGCGGCGCGGGGAGGACCCGCTCGACTGGAAGCCGTTCACGTGCGGCCTGGTCCCGTTCGCGATCGACCACGACGACGACGAGGAGACGCACACGCTGCGGCCGTACGACCACGAGCTCGACTGGGGCTCGGGCGAGAGCGAGCCGCTCGACTGGTGGTGCATCGACGCGCCTGAGGCGTACGTCAGCCCGACGCCGCTGTATCGCACGGAGGAGGGCCTACTGCGCCGGGTGCTGGGCGACGAGCTCTACGAGGAGGTCGCCGCGCACATGGAGGCTCGCTTCGGCAAGCCGGACCCGTCGGCCACCCCGGTCAACTGGTCAGGGCAGTGGGGCGTTGAGCCACCTGACGGCTCGACGTCGATTCCGCTGCCGATGGCGCGCCGCTGATCAGGTCGGCCGCGCGCTCGCCGATCATGATCGTGGGGGCGTTCGTGTTGCCGCGCACGACGCGCGGCATGACCGAGCAGTCGACCACGCGCAGGCCTTCGGTGCCACGCACTCGAGCTCGTGGTCCACGACGGTTCCCATCGCGCACGTGCCGGCCGGGTGGTAGAGCACCTGCGAGCGCTGGCCCATGTGGGTGCGCAGGTCGGCGTCCGCAGTCCGACTCGGCCCCCAGCCATAGCTCGCGGCAGTACGGGGCGAGCGCGTCCTGACGCGCGATCTCGTACACCTTCCGCAGGCCCACCATCACGCGCTCGACGTCGGCCGGCTCGCCGTAGAAGTTGTGCCGAATCGCGGGCTTCGCCGTGGGGTCGTTCGAGCGCAGCGTGACGCTGCCCGTGCTCTCGGGCGTCAGCAGGCAGACGCCGAACGAGATCCCGTGCGCGACGGGATCGCCCAGCCCCTCGTCGACGAACATCACCGGCGCGCAGTGGAACTGCAGGTCGGGCGCCTCGAGGTCGTCGCGCGAGCGCCAGAAGCCGCCCGTCTCGGCGACGTTGGAGGTCAGCGGACCCTCGCCGCGCGCCTCGAACGCCTCCTGGTACTCCGGCTCGGCGCCGAGGATCAGCGACACCGGCTCCTCGGTCGTCCAGATCCCGCCGATCTGCACGTGGTCCTGGAGGTTGCGCCCGACCTCGGGCAGGTCGACGACGGACTCGATCTCGCGCTGGGCGAGCTCCTCGGCGGGGCCGATGCCCGACAGGAGCAGAAGCTGAGGCGAGTTGTAGGCGCCCGCGCACAGGAGCACCTCGCGCTCGGCGCGCACCTCGACCAGCTCGCCGCCCTGCTCCGCGACGACGCCGACCGCACGCGTGCCCTCGAGCAGTACGCGGTGCACGTGCGTGCGCGTCTCGATCGTCAGGTTCGGCCGCTCCGCGACCGGGTGCAGGAACGCGACGGCGGTCGAGCAGCGCATCCCGTTTCGCTGGGTCACCTGGTACCGGCCGACGCCGTCCTGCGCCGCGCCGTTGAAGTCCTCGTTTCGCTCGAGCCCCGCCTCGACCGCCGCCTCGACCCAGGCGTCGGCCATCGGGTTGTTCGAGCGGCTCTCGCTCACCGTCAGCGGGCCGCCCACGCCGTGGTACTCGCTCTCGCCGCGCTCGTTGTCCTCGCTCTTCTTGAAGTACGGGAGGACTTCGTCGTAGCTCCAGCCGCGATCCCAGCCGTCGTAGTCCACGCGGCTGCCGCGGATGTAGACCATCGCGTTGATCGAGGAGGAGCCGCCGAGCGTCTTGCCGCGCGGCATGTACATCATCCGGTTGTTGCAGCCCGCCTCAGGGAAGGTCGCGTAGTCCCAGTCGACGTCGGTCTTGAAGAGCGATCCGAACGCCGCGGGGACGTGGATCAGCTCCTTGTCGTCCGGCGGGCCGGCCTCGATCAGGAGAACCGATACGTCCGGATCCTCGCTCAGCCGCGCGGCGAGCACGCAGCCCGCCGACCCTGCTCCAACGATGACGTAGTCATGAGCGCTCATGGAGCGATCAGACCACGCGCCCAGCGGGGTGTCAAATGCAAGAAACGGGGACGTAGCCCTTTCTTGCAGCTACGGCGTAGAGCAGAAGATGCTCGAGGAGCGCTGCTCGCCGGCGACCTTCCAAGTGACCGCGCAGCCGCGGTCGTTCTCGAGCCCGAGGAAGCGGCGATCGATCGCGGCGTCCGAGGCGAGCACGCGGACGTCGCCCGAGCTCGCCTTCGTGTGGAGCGTGGTGCGCGCGATCCACGCCAGCGTGCCGTCATGGTTCACGACCAGCGCGCTGACCGGCGCGGACGTCGCGCCGAGTGCGTCCTGCCGGTGCGCAGGTTGAGCGCGCGACGCGCGCGCACGCCCGGAGCGGTCGCGTGTCTGGAACCCGACCCAGTCGCCGGCGCCGAACAACGTCCCGCGCGTCGCGCTCGAACGGGCGCGCAGCGTGCCGGTGTCGAGCTTGTATGCGCGGCCGACGTCGGTCAGGCAGCCGAAGAGGCCGGAGCTCGTGGTGAACGTGCGGATCGACCCGAAGCTCTCGTAGGAGCGCGCGCCCTCGAAGCGGCAGTCGGGCGCGTTACGGGGTTCGGCCGCGACGGCCGGCGCGGCGAGGGCCGCGAGCAGGGCGGTGAGGGCGACGATTCGGCGCATCCCACCTAATAGATACCGGCGAGTATCTGAAATCAGCGTGACGTCGGGCACATAGGATCGGCCTAGCGTGGACCGGCCGAACCTCCTGCTGCTGATCACCGACCAGCAGCGCTACCCGCAGCACTGGCCGGACGAGCCCGGGTGGATGCGCGAGCTGATGCCGAACGACGCGGAGCTCGCGCGCACGGGGCTGAGCTTCACGCAAGCGTTCTGCAACACGTGCATGTGCACGCCGAGCCGGGCGACGCTCTTCTCCGGCCAGTACCCGGCCCAGCACGGCTTGCCTCTGACGCTGACGATGGGCGACCTGCTCCCGGATCCGCGCAACCTCCCGTTCGTGCTCGAGACGGCGGCGCGCATGGGCGTGCGCGGCGAGGTCGACCGCGGGCGGCTGGCGCGCGCGCTCGCCACCGGCGATCGCCCAGCGCGGCGAGCGGGGCGGCGACGAGCCCGAGCTGAAGCCGGAAACGCAGAGCATCGCCCACGTGCTGCGCGCCGCCGGCTATCACGTGGCGCTGAAGGGCAAGTGGCACCTGACGAAGCCGGTGGAGGGCGTCTGGAGCCGTGCCGACACCGAGCGGCTCGAGCGCGAGTTCGGCTTCGCCGACTGGGACCCGCCCGACGCCGGCGAGAACGCAAAGGCGGAGAACTTCGGCGGCGGCATCGCCGGCGCGACCAGGGAGGGCTGGGACGAGGACTACACGCGCGGGGTCGAGGAGTGGCTCGCACGCGAGGACCTGCCTGAGCCGTTCTGCCTCGTCGTCTCGCTGATCAACCCGCACGACGTCCTCGGCTATCCGGCGCAGTTCGAGAAGGGCGGCTACACGCTCGACGAGGTGCGCGAGATCGAGGTACCGCTGCCGCCCACGCTCGACGAGGACCTGTCGTCGAAGCCGAACGTCCACGGGCTGATGCGGATGGGGCAGGTGGCCTACCTGGGCCACCTGCGCAACGAGCGGATGCAGCGCGACTACGTCAGCTTCTACGCCTACCTGCACCGCGTGGTCGACGAGAAGATCGGCCGCCTGCTGAAGGCGCTCGGGGCCGCCGATGACCCGCGGCTCGCTGCGCTCGCGGACCGTGATCGTCCGGTGCGCCGACCATGGCGAGATGGGCCTGTCGCATGGCGGGCTGCGGCAGAAGATGTTCAACGTGTACGAGGAGACGATCCGCGTCCCGCTCGTGATCTCGTCGCCTGCGCTGTTCGACCAGCCCGGCCGAGACCGACTCGCTCGCCTCGCTGATCGACGTCTTCCCGACGCTGGCGACGCTGGCCGGCGCTGACACCTCCGGCTGCGACGTCCGCGGGCGGGACCTCACGCCGGTCATCGCTCGCCACGCGCGCGACGGCGACGGCAACGGGCTGCTCAGCGGCGTCGCGCCGGCCGATTCCGCGCGCGAGTCGATCCACTTCACCTACGACGACCACCAGGCCGGCACGGCTTTCAAGAACGTCTCCGGCCAGCCGAACCGGATTCGCGCGGTCCGCGACAAGCAGATGAAGTACGCGGTCTACTTCGACCCAAGCGGCGAGGCGGAGCCCGAGTTCGAGCTCTACGACCTCGAACGCGACCCGCTCGAGGTCGACAACCTCGCCGAGAGTGCGCCGGGCCGCCGCGCCGAGATGGCCGAGCAGCTCGCCGCGGTCGCGGCCGAGTGCGGCACCGACCTGCCGAGCTAGGCGCGCGTCAGCTTCTTGTAGGTGATCCGGTGTGGGCGGTCGGCGGCGTCGCCCAGGCGCTCGCGGCGTGCAGACTCGTATGCCTCGAAGTTCCCCTCGAACCAGACGACCTCGGAGTCGCCCTCGAACGCCAGCACGTGCGTGGCGATCCGGTCGAGGAACCAGCGGTCGTGCGAGATCACGACGGCGCAGCCGGCGAAGTCGAGCAGCGCCTGCTCGAGCGCGCGCAGCGTGTCCACGTCGAGGTCGTTCGTCGGCTCGTCGAGCAGCAGCAGGTTGCCGCCGCGCCGCAGCAGCTTGGCCAGGTGCACGCGGTTGCGCTCGCCACCCGAGAGCTTGCCCACCTTCTTCTGCTGGTCGGAGCTGCGGAAGTTGAAGCCCGCGACGTACGCGCGCGAGGCCATCCTCCGCCCGCCGACGTCGATCTGGTCCTCGCCGTCCGAGATCTCCTCCCAGACGGTCTTGTCGGGATCGAGCGCGTCGCGCGACTGGTCCACGTAGGCGAGCTCGACCGTCTCGCCGATCCTGAGCGCACCGCCGTCCGGCTGCTCCTGCCCCGTGATCATCCGGAAGAGCGTCGTCTTGCCGGCGCCGTTCGGGCCGATCACGCCGACGATGCCGCCGCGGGGGAGGCTGAACGAGAGGTCCTCCATCAGCACGCGGTCGTCGTAGCCCTTCGTCACGCCATCGGCCTCCACCACGAGGTCGCCCAGCCGCTGGCCCACGGGGATGTGGATCTGGACGTCGTCGAGCTTCACCTTCTGCTCGTCCGCGAGCAGGCGCTCGTAGTCGCGCAGGCGCGCCTTCGACTGGTTGCGGCGCGCGCTCGTGCCCATCCGGACCCACTCGAGCTCGCGGTCGATCGCGCGCTTGCGCGCCTTCTCCTTCTTCTCCTCGGTGGCGAGGCGCTGCTGCTTCTGCTCGAGCCACGACGAGTAGTTGCCCTTGAACGGGACGCCGTGGCCGCGGTCGAGCTCGAGGATCCAGCCGGTGACGTTGTCGAGGAAGTAGCGGTCGTGGGTGACGACCACGACCGTGCCCTCGTACTCCTGGAGGTGCCGCTCGAGCCAGGCGACCGACTCGGCGTCGAGGTGGTTCGTCGGCTCGTCGAGCAGCAGCAGGTCGGGAGCGGAGAGGAGCAGCTTGCAGAGCGCGACGCGGCGCCGCTCGCCGCCGGAGAGCTTCGACACGTCGGCATCGCCCGGCGGCAGCCGCAGCGCGTCCATCGCGATGTCGAGCTTCTGGTCGAGGCTCCACGCGTCGGTCGCGTCGATCCGCTCCTGAACCCGAGCGAACTCGTCGGCCGTCTCCTCGGAGTAGTTCGCCGACAGCTCGTTGAAGCGGTCGAGCAGGCCGCGCAGCTCGGCCAGCCCGTCCTCGACGTTCCCGCGCACGTCCTTGCTCTCGTCGAGCTCGGGCTCCTGCTCGAGCAGCCCGACCGTCGCGCCGGGTGCGAGCTGCGCCTCCCCGCGGAACTCCGTGTCGCGGCCGGCCATGATCCGGAGCAGGGTGGACTTGCCGGCGCCGTTCGGCCCGATCACGCCGATCTTGGCGCCCGGGATCATCGACACCGAGATGTCCTTCAGCACCTCCTTGTCGGGCGGGTGAACGCGCGACAGGCGGTACATCGTGAAGACGTACTGCGTTGACACGTGGGCGAGGCTAGCGAGCGCCGCCAAAATGAACGTGTGACCGATCCGTCACCAGTCGAACGGGAGCTCGCGAAGCGCTTCGAGGACACCATCGAAGGGAAGCCGCTCTCCCGGCGCGTGCGCCAGACGAAGCGCTCGGTCGAGAGCTATCTCGCCGCCGGCGTCCTGCCGCGCTACATGCAGCGGCTGCGCGACATCGAGGACGCGACCCGCACTCACCGCCGCCGGCTGCGCGCCGCCTACGAGCGCCTGCGCGAGGAGTGCGGCGACGACCGCGAGCGGTTCGCCCAGCGCTGGCACGCGGTCGCGCGGCGCTGGCGCTTCGACGAGCTGAACGAGCTGATCCGCGAGCACAACGAGTGGTATCCGGTCGAGAGCGGGCTGCCGCTCGACCCGCGCACGCGCGACTACGTGCGCATGCGCGGGCGCTCGTACCGGCGCGACGAGCTCGGCCCGGAGTGGGTCCTCGATAGGTTCCCTGCGTGAAGCTCGGCCTGAAC
Organism: uncultured Thermoleophilaceae bacterium; assembly: GCA_963846865.1. Lineage (GTDB taxonomy): Bacteria > Actinomycetota > Thermoleophilia > Solirubrobacterales > Thermoleophilaceae > DASPHG01. The sequence continues at coordinate 358,581 of CAWJXU010000012.1, forward strand.
ACCGGCTACTGGGCAGGCGGCCCGCCGCCAGGCGCGACCGAGGCGATCGCCGAGGCGGAGCGGCTCGGCTTCGACTCGATCTGGACCGCCGAGGCGTACGGCTCCGACTGCCTGACGCCGCTCGCATGGTGGGGCTCGCAGACCGAGCGGATCAAGCTCGGCACGGGCATCGTGCAGATGTCGGCCCGTCAGCCGGCGGCGACGGCGATGGCCGCGATGACGATGGACCACCTCTCGGGCGGCCGCTTCATCCTCGGCTTGGGCGTGTCCGGCCCGCAGGTCGTCGAGGGCTGGTACGGGATGCCGTTCGCGAAGCCGCTCGCGCGCACGCGCGAGTACGTCGCGATCCTGCGCGACATCTGGGCGCGCCAGGGGCCGCTCACGCCGACGGGCCGCACTACCCGCTGCCGCTCCCCGACGGCACCGGGCTCGGCAAGCCGCTGAAGGCGTCGATCCACCCGGTGCGCGAGGACATCCCGATCTACCTGGCAGCCGAGGGACCGAAGAACATCGCGCTCGCGGCGGAGATCTGCGACGGCTGGGTCGCGATGCTGTTCTCGCCGAAGCACGAGGACATGTACCGCGACTCGCTGAACGAGGGCTTCTCGCGCGACGGCGCGCGGCGCAAGCCAGACGACTTCGAGGTGGTCGCGACTGTCCCGTTCCTCGTCTCCGACGACGTCCAGGCCGCCGCCGACGCGCTGCGCCCGTTCTACGCCCTGTACTTCGGCGGTATGGGGGCGAAGGGGAAGAACTTCCACGCGAACGTCGCGATCCGGATGGGCTACGAGTCGATGATCGACGAGGTCCAGGAGCTGTATCTCGGCGGCAAGAAGGACGAGGCCGGCGCCGCGATCCCGTTCGAGCTGATCGAGGAGCTTTCGCTGATCGGGCCCGCAGACAAGATCCGCGACGATCTCGCCGCATGGCGCGAGTCGATCGTCACAACGCTCCTGATCGCGGGCGACGAGAACACAGTTCGGCAAGCCGCGGAGATCGTGCTGGGCTGACGTGTCGGCTGAGTTCGTCGAGCGCTTCGCGGAGTGGTGGAGCAATCCCGACCCAGACCGCCTCGGCGAGCTGCTCGCAGACGACGTTCGCCTGATTCAGCCACTCGCGCCGGACACGTTCAACCTCGCCGACGCGAGGGACGCATTCCGACGACTGTTCCGTTTCCTGCCCGACCTGCGCGGCGAGGTGCACGACTCGTCGATCGACGGCAACCTCGTGTTCATCCACTTCACGTTGAGCGCGACGTACGGCGCCCGCCCGCTCTCGTGGGACGCGGTGGACCGCTTCGTCCTACGGCGAAGACGGCCTCGCGACGGAGCGCGTGTCGTTCTTCGACTCGCAGCCGCTGGGATTGCAGATGCTGTCGCGGCCGCGTGGCTGGCGGCAGCTCGCCCGCTCGGGCTTCAGGCCGCAGCTTCGAGCGCGCCCGCCCGCGCGAGCTTCCGCTCCAGGCGCTCCGCGGTCATCCGGAAGCGCTTGACCGAGCGCAGCTTGATCTCCTCGTAGCCGCGGATCTCGTCCGGCAGGTCGCAGATCTCGAGCACGAGCGGGGCGGTGTCGGGCCCGAGGCGCTCGAGCGAGCGCGAGACGAGGTCGCGGTACTCGCCGATCAGCTCGCGCTCGACACGGCGGACCTTCGCGTGGCCGAACGGGTCGACCGCCGTCGCCGCGCAGCCGGCGCATCGAGCGCAGCATCCGGAACGACGGCACGAACCAGCGGCCGAGCTTGATCTTCCGCTTCATCCCGAGCGCGCGCAGGATCGGCGGGTGCAGGTGGAACCAGAACCTGCCCTCGGTCGGGCAGCGCGGCCAGGTGCAGGCGCGCGACCTCGTACTCGTCCTTGTACGCCATCAGCTTGAACAGGTGGCGGGCGACCGACTCGGCGATCGCGGTCGAGCCCGGCGTGCGCTCCTGCTCGATCGCCTCGACCTCGCGCACGAACTCGACGTACTTCTCGGCGTACGCCTTGTTCTGGTACTCGACGAGCTCCGGGACGCGCACGTCGAGCAGGCCCTCGAGGCCCTCGGCGCGCTTCGGCTCCTCCGGCCGCACGACGGCGGCCACCGCGTCGGGGTCGAGCACGTAGGCGCGGCCCCACGCGAACGCGGCGAGGTTCTTCTCGACGCCGGCGCCGTTCAGGCGGATCGCCTCCTCGATCGCCGACAGCGAGATCGGCAGCGCGCCCCGCTGCCAGGCCGCGCCCAGCGCGAGCATGTTCGCCGGCATGTGGTCGCCGAGGAGCTCCTCCGACAGCCGCTGCGCGTCGAGGTACACGTTCTGCTCGCGCCGTGTGACGACGTCGATCGTCTGAAGCTCGCCCTCGACGGCCGGGAAGCCCTGCTTCGGGTCGAGCACCATCGCGCCGGTCGGGACCGCATGCGTGGAGACGACGGCGACCGTCCGGTCGGGGTCGGCGACGGCGAGGTTCTTCGGGTTCGCCGACCCGAGCACGTCGAAGCCGAGGTAGAGGTCGGCGCCGGCGGTCGAGACGCGGTTCGAGCCCGGGAGCGGCTCGCGCGAGATGCGCATGTCGGAGACGACCGGGCCGCCCTTCTGGCTGAGGCCGGTCTGGTCGAGCTCGGCCACGTGCAGGCCGTCGATCAGCGCGGCGACGCCGATCACCTGGCTGACCGTCACGACGCCGGTCCCGCCGATTCCCATCATCCGGAGCGTGAACTCCGAGTCGCTGAAGAGGCGAAGCGGGTCGCGCAGCTCGACGGAGGGGAGTGGGATGTCGGCTGCGCGGTCCCGCTTGCGCTTGCGCTTCGGGGGGATGACCGTCAGGAACGACGGGCAGTCGCCCTCGAGGCACGAGAAGTCCTTGTTGCACGACGACTGGTGGATCTGCGTCTTCCGGCCGAACTCGGTCTCGACCGGGATCACGCTCAGGCAGCCCGACTTCTGGCCGCAGTCGCCGCAGCCCTCGCAGACGCGCTCGTTGATGTGGACCTGCTGCGGCGGCTCCTCGACCTTGCCGCGCTTGCGCTTGCGGCGCTTCTCCGCGGCGCACTCCTGGTCGTGGATCAGCACGGTCACGCCCGGCTCCGCGGCGAGCTCCTCCTGCGCGGCCATCAGCTCGCTGCGGTCGCGCACCTCGGCGATCGGCGCGAGCGACACGCCCTTGTAGCGGCGCGTGTCCTCGGTCGTGACGATGATCCGCTTGACGCCCTCGATCTCGAGCCAGCGCGTGAGGTCGGGGATCGGGATCTGCCCCTCGACGGCCTGGCCGCCCGTCATCGCGACGGCGTCGTTGTAGAAGAGCTTGTAGGTGACGTTCACGCCGGCCGCGACGGCCGCGCGGATCGCCAGCGAGCCGGAGTGGTGGAACGTGCCGTCGCCGAGGTTCTGGACGAAGTGCTCGTCGTCGGTGAACGGCGCCATGCCGATCCACTGCGCGCCCTCGCCGCCCATCTGCGTGATCCCGGTGATGTCGCCGCGCCCCTCGGGGTTCAGCAGGATCATCGTGTGGCAGCCGATTCCGGCGCCGACGAGCGTGCCCTCCGGCGCCGGCGTCGAGCTGTTGTGCGGGCAGCCGGAGCAGAAGAACGGCGTGCGGGCGGCCATCGGCAGCGGGCAGCGGGCGCGAGGCGGACTCGGCGAGCTTGCGCAGCCGGCCCTCGACCGAGTCGATGTGGCCGCGCTGGAGCAGCCGCGGGCCGAGGGCGCGCGCGATCGCGTCCGCGTCGAGCTCGCCCTCGGCCGGCAGCAATGCGGCTCCCCTTTCGTCCTTGCTTCCCCGACGACTCGCGGCGCGCCGCGGCTCGCCGTACAGGATCTCCTTGATCTGGCGCTCGAGGAACGGCAGCTTCTCCTCGACCACGACGATCTCGTCGAGGCCGGCGGCGAACTCGCTTCACGACCTCCGGGTCGAGCGGCCAGATCATCGCCGGGTGCAGGATCCGCACGCCGGCGTGCGCGAGCCCGCAGTCGTCGAGGCCCATGTCGGCGAGGGCCTGGCGCAGGTCGCGGTAGCTCTTGCCGCTGGCGACGATGCCGATCCACGCGTCGGCGCCGAAGCCGCTCGATCGGGTTGACGCCGTTCGCGCGCGCGTACGCGAGCGCGGTCTCGGTGCGCGGGCCGAGCAGCGTGCGCTCCATCTCGAGCGACGCCGGCGCCAGCATGCTGGCGTTGGGCGTGTACTCGAACGGGCTGGCCCTCCCACTCGATCGTCGGAGCACGCGGGGACGACGCGGTCTGGTGCGACCTGCGCCGTGCCGGCCGCGTCGGCGACGTTCGTGACGATCTTCAGCGCGCTCCAGAGCCCGGACGCGCGCGAGCACGCCCAGGCGTGCAGGCCGAGGTCGAGCACCTCCTGGACGGTGCCCGGGATAGAAGGTCGGGACGTGCAGGCTCTCGAGCAGCGACTCGGACGCGCTCGGGATCGTGGAGGACTTCGCGTTCGGGTCGTCGCCCACGACGATCATGGCGCCGCCGGTGCGCGAGACGCCCGAGTAGTTCGCGTGACGCAGGGCGTCGGTCGCGCGGTCGATGCCGGGCGCCTTGCCGTACCACATCGAGAGCACGCCGTCGAAGCGCGCGCCGGGGAGGGTGCCGGCGAGCTGGCTGCCCCAGGTCGCGGTCGCGCCCAGCTCCTCGTTGAGGCCGGGGACGGCGAAGACGTCGTGGCGCTCGCACAGCTCGCGCTGGCGCTGGAACTCCCTGTCCAGCCCGCCGAGCGGGGAGCCCTGGTAGCCGGAGACGAACGTGCCCGTCTTCAGCCCGCGGCGCGCGTCGGCGCGGTTCTGGTCGAACGCGATCCGGACGAGCGCCTGGATCCCGGTCAGGAAGATCCGGCCGTCCTCGAGCTCGTACCGGTCCTGGAGCGAGACCTTGCGGTGCGGCTCCGGGCGCGGGGGGAACCTGCGTCGCGTCCGTACGCCCTCGCCCGGTATCTGTCCTATGGACAAGCTTCGTTCACTCCCCTCAACCGCTTGGCAAAAGCCTTCCCTGGGTATAAGGTAAAGATACATGACCATTATGCAATCGGCAACGGAAGGAACCGAGCACGAGCGAGTGGTCATCCGGCAGGACCGGGAAATCGGCCTTCGACTCGTGATCGCCGTGCACTCCACGGTGCTCGGGCCCGGCCCTCGGCGGCATGCGCATTCGCGCCTATCCCGGCGGGATGGCGGACGCGCTGGACGACGTCCTCGGGCTCGCGCGCACGATGACGCTCAAGGCGTCGGCGGCGGGGCTCGATCTCGGCGGGGGCAAGGCAGTGATGCTCGACGACGGCCGGACGGAGCTCCGGGACGCGCGCCTGCGTGCCGCCGCCGAGGCCGTCGACGAGCTGCGCGGCGCGTACATCACCGCCGAGGACATCGGGACGACCACCGCGGACATCGACCTGATGTCGCGCCACACGCGCTGGGTCGTCGGCAAGTCGGTCGAGAACGGCGGGCGCGGGGATCCGTCGCCCGTCACCGCGGAGACCGTGATGCGCGCGATGCAGCTCGGCCTCGCGTCGGCGACCGGGTCGGCAGAGCTGGACGGCCGGACCGTCGGCGTGGTGGGCGTCGGCAAGGTCGGCGGGTCGCTCGCCCGGAAGCTTTCGCACGCGGGCGCGCGCGTGGTCGCGTTCGACGTCGACGCCGAACGCCTCGACGCGCTCGCGGGGGAGGGCGTCGTCGAGCCGGCGCCGTCGGCGGAGACGCTCTTCGCGCGCGAGCTCGACGTGCTCGCGCCGTGCGCGGCCGGAGGCGCGATCGACGAGCACGTCGGCTGCCGCGTCGTCTGCGGCGCCGCCAACAACCCGCTCGCGTCGCCGGAGGTCGCCGAGCGGCTCGCGGCGCGCGAGCGTTCTCTACGTGCCCGACTTCCTCGCCAACTGCGGCGGGCTGATCAACTGCTCTGCCGAGTGGACGCGCGCGGCCGACGCGGACGTCGACGTGCACGTTGCGACCGCGATGAGCCGGCTCGATGACGCGCTCGCCGAGTCGAGGCGGACAGGCGAGCCGCCGGCAGCGGTCGCCGAACGCCATGCGCTCGAGCGAGTAGAGCGCGCGCGTCGCGACGGTCGTGCGCGCCGGCTCGCGGCTGTCGCTTGAGCACACGCGCCGCCGTACACTCGCTGGCGATGGAACGGCAGTTCGAGCCGGTTTCTACCCGGCGCACGTTCGAGGAAGCGCTCCAGCAGATCGCGGACAAGCTGCGCGCCGGCGAACTCCACGTCGGCGACCGGCTGCCCTCCGAGCGCGATCTCGCCGCGCAGATGCAGATCAGCCGGCCGACGGTCCGCGAGGCCGTGAAGGCGCTCGTCGACGCCGGCGTGCTCGAGGTGCGGCGCGGGCAGACAGGCGGCATCTTCGTCCGCAGCGAGCTCGTGCCGCGCGATCTCGTCAAGACGGGATGGGAGGTGCGCGTGAGCGAGGTGGCCGGCGTGCTCGAGGCGCGCCGCCTGCTCGAGCCGCGCGTCGCCCAGCTTGCGGCGGTGCACGCGAGCGGCGATGACTTCTCGGCGATGCAGAAGACGATCGACCGCCAGGCCGAGCTCGCCGGGAAGCCGGACTTCCTCCGCCACGAGGACCTCTTCCTCCAGCTCGACCTCGCGTTCCACCTTGCCATCGCGCGTTCGACGGGCAACTCGACGGTCGTGTCGCTGATGCGATCGCTGTTCCGGCGGCTCGAGCTCGCGCGCGACATGGCGATGCACGCGCCCACGATCCCCGAGTGGACGATCGACATCCACGAGCGCACGCTCGACGCGATCAGGTCGGCGGACTTCGACCTGATCGACAAGGTGATGGACGAGCATCTTGCCCAGCTCGAGCAGGTGTGGGAGGACGAGACCGGGCGCGGCATGGTGCGGCCGCTGCCGGACTTCCTCCAGCGCGTGGCGGAGCGGTCGCGGGCGCTACGGGACGGCGGGACGGCTTAGGCGGCGATCAGTCGCCGTCGTGGCCGTGGCCCTGCCCGTTGCCGTGGCCCTGGCCGTGCCCTTTGTCGTGGCCGTAGCCGTGCCCTATTCCGGGGGTGCCGACCGTCATACCAGTCGTCCTGGCCTGTTGGCCCCTCCTGGCTTTGGTCGGGCGTGGGATCGGCGGCGGGGGGCGGCGTGGGATCGGCGGCGGGGGCGGCGTGGGATCGGCGGCGGGGGGCGGCGTGGGATCGCCGGTGGGGGGAGGAGTCGTCTTGTTGGCGCCGGATTCCGGCGGGGTCGACCCGCCGTCCTGTGGCGGCGTTCCAGGGTCGCCGCGGTCGGGTCCCCGGCCCGGGTCGCCCCGCTCGTCGGAGTCGGGGCCGGCGGCAGGTCCGGTCCGGGAGCCGTCGCGGTCCGGGGTGCCCGAGCCGTTCTTCTGTGGTTTGTCGGGGTTGGTTGCGGCCTCATGCTTGTCGCCCTTCCCCCGCGTCGCCGGCTCGCCCTGGGTGTCCGACGCCATCTTGGGCAAGACTCCTAGCGGGCCGAACCCGATGTCAGGCTCAGGGGCGCCCGGGGTGTCGGCGGAGCTCGGGCTGGTTATCACGCCGAACACGGACCGAATCGCTTCGCGGACCTCTGGGACGGCCGCGACGGCGCTGCCGCTACCGATCACGAGTGCGGTGAGCAGGGCGACCAGCCGACGGTTGCGTGGGCCGATGAGGACGCCTCGGCGGGCCTTGCGCGTCTCCTGGACGACGTCGACGAAGGCGTCGACGACGGCCGGGTCGAACTGCGTTCCGGCACACGCGCGCACCTCGGCGATCGCCTCGTCCGCCGGCCGCCCCCGCCGATAGGGGCGGTCGGCGCGCATCGCGTGGAACGCGTCGGCGCACAGGATCACTCGGCTCGCCAGCGGTATCTGCTCGCCGGCCAGTCCGTCGGGATACCCGCTGCCGTCCCAGTGCTCGTGCGAGTGGCGGACGATCATCGCGACCTCGGCCATCTCGGGCACCGAGCGAAGGATCCGCTCGCCGATCACCGTGTGCTCGCGGATCACGGCCCATTCGTCGTCGTTCAGCGCACCCGGCTTGTTGAGGATCGCTGAGGGAATCGCGACCTTGCCGATGTCGTGGAGCTGTGCGGCCGCGCCGCAGCTGCTGCAGTGAGCCGTCGTCGAAGCCGAGCCTGCGGCCGATTGCCTCGCACAGCGTGAGGACGTCGTCAGAGTGCTCGGCCGTCTCGGTGTCGCGCACCTCGAGCGTCGCGATCGCGAGCGCCATCGCCGCCCGGCGTGCAGTCTCGCGCTCGAGCTCCTCGACGAGCTGCACACGCTCGCCCGGAGAGGTGCGGCCGGCGACGCGCGACGCGGTTTCGCCCTGCCCGCTTCGCCTCACGAAGCGCGGCGTCGGCGCGGTCGAGCGCGACCCATGGCTAGACGGGCTCGTCGAGCTCTGCGACGCCGCATGACACGGTGATCATGGGAAGCGCGCCGTTCTGGGCCGCGATCTCGCTTCGCACGCGCTCCGCCAGCTCCCTAGCCTCGCCGTTCCGGGGTTCCACGAGCACCACGAACTCCTCGCCTCCGTAGCGGAACGCGAGCCGCGGGAACGGAACCGTGGAGCGCAGAACGGATGCCGCGCGCTCGAGCACGGCGTCGCCGACATCGTGCCCGTATGTGCGGTTGACGTTCCCGAGCTGGTCGAGGTCCACCATCACAAGAGCGAGCGGATGCGAGGGTGAACAGGCCTGCGAGCGGCTGCTCAGCTCCCGCCACAGCGCGCGGTGGTTGCGCAGGCCGGTGAGGTCGTCGACGGTGGTCTCGGGATTCGAGCCGCCGTTGCCGCGTCGGTTGCCAGGAAAAGCGCCCGAAGAAGTGCCGTCCGTTGTGCACCTCGACTGTCTGGTCCTCGACCACGCAGGTGCAACATCGACGCTTTTTGCGTTCTTTCAAGTTCGAACATCCGTCCAGCGAGCCGACTGCCCCGAACTGCTCGAGTTCGGGAAGATGTTGGCGCCGATGCGAAGGTTTGCGGTTGTCCTGATGATCGCCGTGCTGGCGATTGGCGCGTCCGCGCGCGGTTCCGATCACCCGGCGAACGTGCACTGGGAGCGGTTCCTGCCGGCGCTTGCCAGCCCGACGGAGATCCAGCCGCGGTCCGTTCCCAACTGCCGGCGCGCACGGATGCGCTGCATCGACGTGGAGATCCGGCGCCTGCGCGCCCTGCAGCAGCCGCTGGGGCTGTGACCACCGCGCGGTGTTCGCGACCACCTATCTCGAGCTGACGAAGGAACTGCGCCGTGTCCTGCGCGAGCGCCCCGACTTCCTGCGCTACCCGAAGTACCTCTACGTCGAGGACGCACTGTTCGCGAACGTCTACTTCAACGCGATCCGCGACGCGCGCCGCGGCAGGCCGGTGCCCGAGGCATGGCGGATCGCGTTCGAGGCGGCGGAATCGAAGGACCTCAACGCGCGCGCAGGACATGCTGCTCGGGATCAACGCGCACGTGCAGAACGACATGCCGTTCGTGCTCGCCGCGCTCGGGCTGCGCACGCGCGACGGCGACTCCCGAAAGGAGGACCACGACGCCATCAACGAGGTGCTCGACAGCTCGTACCCGAAGGTCGTGCGCGCGGTCCGCGACCGCTTCGACCCGCAGGTCGGGCTCACGAACAGCGAATCGACGCCCGCCGACGACGTCCTCGGGCTCGAGCTCGTCAAGGGCTGGCGCGAGCTGGTGTGGAGGAATGCCGAGCGGCTCCTGAACGCGGAGGACGACGCGGAGCGAAAGGAGGTCGCCGACCAGATCCAGGCGAACGCCGCGAACTGGGCGCGCGGCTTCGCTGCGGTCGAGCAGACCGGCTACCGCGCCACCCGCGACGCGTATTGCCGCGACAAGCTCGCCGATTCGGGATAGGTTGCGCATATGAAACGACTACTTCTGGTCCTGGCCGCACTGCTCGCATGCGGCCTGATCGCAGCCGGATGCGGCGATGACGACGACGACAGCGCGGACGACTCGCCCGCAACGACGGAGAGCGCACCTGCCGACACGACGGAGGACTCGACCGAGACTGACGACTCGGGTGGCGTGGCTCCGTCGGGTGACGTCGACTCGGTCGACGAGGCGGTCGAGGCGTGCAAGGAGGGCGTCGACTCGAGTAGCCAGCAGCTCTCGGAGGATCTGAGGAACGACCTGAGGGACATCTGCGAGCAGGCCGCCGAAGGAGACGAGGAGGACCTCCGCGAGGCCAGCCTCGAGATATGCAAGAGGGTGGTCGAGGAGACGGTGCCGGAAGGACCGGCGCGCGACCAGGCCGTCGAAGCCTGCGAGAGCTCGGTACCGCAGCAGTAGCCGAGAAGGTCTTCAAGCACTCCCTGCGGGTCCGCTACGCCGAGTGTGACCCGCAGGGCGTCGTGTTCAACGCGAACTACGTCGCGTACTTCGACGTGGTCCTCACCGAGCTCTGGCGCGAGGCGCTGGGCGGGTATCAGGACATGGTCGACGCCGGGACCGACATGGTGGTCGCGGAGGTGAACGTGCGTTTCCTCGGACCGGCGAGGTTCGACGACGTGGTCGACTTCGAGGCGCGGCTGACGCGCCTGGGGGAGACCGCGATGTCGACGCGCATCGACGCGTCCACGGGCGGAGCGCCGGTCGTCCAGGGCGAGATCCGCCACGTCTTCATCGACCCCGCGACGAAGGCGAAGCGGCCGATGCCGCAGAACATCCGCGAGGCGCTGGAGCCGTACCTGGCGCGCCTAGAGGCCGTGGTGCGGCCACTCGGGCGCGCGCTTCTCCTTGAATGCGGAGGCTCCGATCGTGTGCGAGTCCTTGCGCATGAACATGGACAGCGTCAGCTCGGCCTCGATCCGCAGGCGCTCCTCGAGCGTGCGTCCGATGCCCGCGGACCACGCTCTCCTTGTCGGACCGGATCGCGCCCTGCGGAAGCGCCGCGATCTCGCGCGCGAGCTCTTGTGCGCGCGTCGAGCGCCTGTCCGTGCGGGACGACCTCGTTGGCGAGGCCGATCTCCTTCGCCTCGCGCGCGTCGACTCGGCGGCCCGTGATGATCATCTCCATCGCGCGCGCGTAGCCGACGATCAGCGGCAGGCGCACGGTCATGCCGTCGCCGCCCACGATGTTCCAGCGCCGCTCGGTCGCGCCGAACTCGGCGTTCTCCGCGGCGATCCGGATGTCGGCGAGCATCGCCGTCTCGAGCCCGGCCGCGAACGCGTATCCGTTGACCGCCGCGATGACCGGCTTGAAGATGTCGACGCGGCGGGTGTAGCCGCATTCGCCCGGCGAGTTCCAGATCGAGCGCTTGAAGAACTCGTAGTCCGGCATCTCGGTGAGCGACGCTGCGTCGGCCAGGTCCCAGCCGGCGCAGAAGGTCGTGTCGCCGGCGCCCGTGATCACGAGCACGAACGCGTCATCGTCATCCCGGAAGCGCTGCCACGCGTGGTGCAGCTCCGTGTTCATCGTCCGGTTGACCGCGTTGCGCTGGTCGGGCCGGTTGTATGTGAGCGTGACGACGTGGTCGTCCTGCTCGTAGAGCAGCGTTTCGTAGTCCATGCGCGGGATACTTCCATCGTGATGAGGCGGCTTGCTCCTGATCGCCCTCGTGCTCGCGATCGCCGGTTGCGGCGGCACGACGATCGACGGCGGCGAGCTCGAGAACGAGATCAAGGAGGACGCCGAGCGCGAGGGGCTCGTCATCGACGGTGTCGACTGCCCGTCGCCGGACGCCGAGACAGGCGACACGTTCGAGTGCACGGTGACCGTGAAGGGCGAGGACAAGCAGCTCGAGGTCGTGCAGCGCAACGACGACGGGAACGTCGACGTACGACCTCGGTCCGCTGCTCGAGGGGACCGCCGGGAAGCGATGCGGGCGGGGACGAGGCCTCAGTCAGGTTCGTGATCGACGCGGTCAACAAGGACGTCACCGCGCTGTGCGACTACGCGACCCCGGAGTACCGCAAGGAGATCGCCGAGGACGAGAACTGCGCGAAGGCCGTGCTGAACGAGTACGACGAGCCGCTCGGCGATTACGAGGTCTCGCTCGACGGCGACACGGCCGCGGCCTCGGACGGCGAGCGCACCGTCACACTCGAGCGCCAGCAGAACGGCTCGTGGCTGATCACGGACGTCAGGTGAAGCGCGACGTCTCGATCTCGCATCCGGACAAGGAGCTCTTCCCGGGAATCACGAAGCGGGACCTGGCCGGCTACTACGAGCAGGTCGGCCGGATCATGGTGCGGCACGTGCGCGACCGGCCGGTCGCGATGCAGGCGTTCCCGAGCGGGATCGGCGGAGAGGGGCACTTCATGAAGGACCGCCCGAAGCACTTCCCGGAATGGATCCCGGACGTGCGCGTGGCGAAGCGCGGCGGCAGCCTGCGCCACATCCTCATCCGCGAGACGGCGACGCTCGTCTATCTCGCCGGCCAGAACGTGATCACGCCGCACGTCTGGACGAGCCGTGCGGACGACGTGCGCAAGCCCGACCGGATCGTGTTCGACCTCGATCCCTCGACGCAGAAGTTCGCCGAGGTGCGCGCGGCGGCGCGCGCGACCGGGCGAGATGCTGCGCGACCTAGGCCTGGCGCCGCACGCGATGGTGACCGGCTCCCGCGGGATCCACGTGACCGTCCCGATCCGGCCCGTGCCGTTCGAGGAGGCGTTCGCGTTCGCGAAGGCGGTCGTCGGTGCGGCTGGCCGAGGAGCACCCGAAGAAGCTGACGACCGAGTTCCACAAGGCGAAGCGCGGCGACCGCATCTTCGTCGACGTGCTGCGCAACCGGTACGCGCAGCACGCGGTGCCGCCGTACGCGGTCAGGCCGCGTCCCGAGGCGCCGGTCGCGGCGCCGCTCCACTGGGAGGAGCTCGACGACCGCTCGCTGAAGCCCGACCGCTGGACGATCGCGTCGATGCCGAAGCGACTCGAAGAACAGGACGCCTGGCATGGCATCAGCGGCCGCGCGCGGTCGGTCAGTGCCGCTCTACGACGCCTCGGCGCTAGCCAGTCGGCGATGTGCCGGCCGATCAGCTCGCCCTGATCCTCCTGGAGGAAGTGGCTCGCGTCGGGGATGACGTGGTCGATCTCGGTGCCGCAGACCTCGGCGAACCGCGCCCCTGTCTTCAGCGTGAGCATCGGGTCGGAGTCCGCCCACAGGAAGAGCTTCGGCCGCGTGTCCTCCTTCAGCGCGGCGAGCACCTTCTGGCCGGCCTCGGCGCCGGGCGCGGTCGGCTCCGTCGGCAGCATCAGCGGGAACGCGCGCGCCGCCTGCTTTGCGCGCGGCTCCGGGAACGGCGCGTCGTAGGCGGCGGCCACCTCGTCGCCAGGGTCCGTCTTGCACGCGCTGCCGCACGAGCATCGAGATCGGCAGGTCCTCGGTGCGCTCGACGAAGTCGCGGAACATCTTCCAGGCGTCGCTCATGCGCTGGTGGCCGGTGAAGAGGCCGGTGTCGGTCACGACGATCTTCGACACCCGCTCGGGGTTCTCGACCGCGATGCGCAGCCCGATCGGCGCCGCCCCAGTCGTGCACGACGACCGTCGCGTCGCGCAGGTCGAGGTCCTCGAAGAGGGTGGCGGCGTACTCGACAGTGGCGCTCGTACGAGTACCAGTCGAAGTCGGTCGGCTTGTCGGATCGGCCGAAGCCCACCAGGTCGGGCAGGATCACGCGGTAGCCCGCGTCGCGGACGGGCGGCAGCACCTTGCGCCACAGGAAGCTCCACGTCGGCTCGCCGTGGAACATCACGACGGGCGGGCCGTCGCCGTCCTCGACGTGCGCCATGCGCAGGCCGTCGACGTCGCGGTAGCGCGGCTCCCATGGGAAGTCGGGCAGGTTCTCGAAGCGCTCGTCGGGTGTGCGGTAGGCGTCCAGGCCGCGGCAGCCTAGAGCGCGCAGGCCCTCGAGCATCCGCTCGATCGACTCGCCCATCTCGCGCCGGGCCGCCTCGGTGTCGGCTGCGCGCGAGATGTACATCGCCGCCTCGTCGAGCGCGCCGACGAGCAGGTGGGCGAGAGGGTCGACCGGCTGGCGCGCGATCAGGCCGGTCTCCATCGCCTGCTCGAGCGATGCCTTGATCGAGTCCCAGCCCGTACTGGGTGTCGATCTCGCGCCACTCGTCCCATCCGAGGACGCTCGGGGCGTCGGTCATCATGATCCGCTGGATCGCAGGGTCGGTGCACGCGTCGAGGAACGCGTCGACCGCCGCGAGGATCTGGCGCCACTGGTCGGTCTCCTTCAGCGCCGCGGTCGCCGACGCCTCGGCGAGCTCGCGCGCGAGGTCGTGGAGCACCGCGCGCATCAGGTCCTCCTTGTCGCGTGAAGTGGTGGTAGAGGGCGCCGCGGGTCACGCCCGCGCGTTGGACGATCTCCTCGGTGCCGACGCCCGCGTACCCGCGCTCGGCGAACAGCTCGCGCGCCGCCGCGACGAGGCGCCGCACGCGTCGCCTCCGGCTGTCGCGCCTTGACTTTCATACAGCCTGTATGCTAGATACGTACAGACTGTATGTAAAGGAGGCGTTCATGAAGCACGAGGTCCATCTGCCGCAGGGAACGATCCGCTATCGGGAGGACGGCACCGGCGAGCCGCTGCTGTTCGTGCACGGCGTCGCTGGTCAACGGGAGCCTGTGGCGCAAGGTCGTCCCGCAGCTCTCGAAGGACTTCCGCTGCATCGTCCCCGACTGGCCGTTCGGGTCGCACGAGATCGCCGCTGGCGCCGGACGCCGATCTCTCGCCGCCGGCGCTCGGCGCAGATGATCGTCGACTTCATGGACGCGCTCGGGCTCGAGACCGTCGACGCTCGTCGGCAACGACACCGGCGGCGCGCTCTGCCAGCTCGTCGCGGCGGAGCATCCCGACCGCGTCTCGCGCCTCGTGCTCACGTCGTGCGACATCTACGACCGCTTCCCGCCGCCGCCTTTCAAGCCGCTCGGCCCGGTCGCCAAGGTGCCGGGCTCCGTCTGGCTGATCGCGCAGTCGCTGCGGCCGCGGTTCGCGCAGCGCCTCCCGATCGCGTTCGGCTGGGTCACGAAGCGCCTTCCCGAGAAGGCCGTCGTCGACGATCGTGGCTCGGGCCCGGTGCGGACGTCGCGCGGCGTCCGGCGCGACCTCGGGAAGATCTTCCGCGCGGTCGACTCGCGCTACACGATCGAGGCGGCGGAGAAGCTGAAGAGCTTCGACAAGCCGGTCCTGCTCGCGTGGGCGGCCGAGGACAAGCTGTTCCCGCTCGAGTACGCGCACCGGCTCGCCGCCGACCTGCCGAACGCGACGCTGCGAGGAGATCCCGGACTCCTACACGTTCATCGCCGAGGACCAGCCGGAGCGGCTCGCCGAGGTGATCGCCACGTTCGTGCGCCGGCCGGCGGCGGTTTCGGCCTGAGCGCGCGCGGGCAGCACCGCCCGCATGGAGATCAACGACCCAGACGAGAAGCAGGATCCCGCGATGGAGCCCGTCGAGGAGGCCGGCGGCGGCGTCGCCGAGGGCTTCGAGCAGGCCGAGGAGGAGCTGATCGAGAACGCCTCGCACGGCGACGGCGCCGGCAACCCCGAGGCCGACGCGATCGACAACGAGGACGCCGAGGCCGAGCGCTCGACCGCCGAGTACGGCGAGCCGGACGAGGCCGAGGCGACCGAGGACCGCTAGGCGCGGTCGATCTCGAGCGGGCGCCCGAGCGCGCCCGCGAGCAGCTCGGACGCGCGGCGCGCCGACCAGATCGCGACGTCGTCGTCCTCGTCGGCGGCCGCGCGCACGACGACTGACCCGTTCTCGCTCGAGACGGAGACGTCGCGCACCGTCTGATCGCGGCCGCGCTCGAGCTGCTCGGCGATCCGGATGATCCCCGCGAGGAGCGCCAGCCGCTCCTGATCGCCATCGCAGCGCGAGCGCGCCGAGCGGCGACGCGTCCGGGTCGCCCTTGCGGTGGTACTGCGCGATCAGCGAGATCAGCTCGAGCTCGCGCTGGTCGAATCCCGGCAGGCCGCTGCTGAGGATGAGGTAGCGCGAGTGCTTGTGGTGGTCGTCGTAGTGGACGGCCACGCCGATGTCGTGCAGCGTGCACGCGCGCGCGAGCAGCTCGCGGTCGGCGGCGGACGGCTCGAGGAGCTCGGCGCTCGCGAGCCCGTCGTAGAGCTCGAGCGACAGGTGCTCGACGTGCCTCGCGTGGGCGCCGCTGTGGCCGTATCGGCGCGCGAGGTTGTCCACCGACTGCCCGCGGACGTCGTCGATCAGCGCCGGGTGCGCCCCGTCGAGGAAGCGCTCGAAGAAGACGCCCTCGCGCAGGCCGGCGTCGGTGACCTCGATCGCGTCGAAGCCGCCGCTGTCCATCGCGCTCGCGAGCACGAGCGCGGCGCCGAGGATCACGTCGCCGCGGTCGGGCTTGATCCCGGGCACCTTGCCGCGCTTCGAGGCCGGGCGTCCGGCGAGCTCGTCGACCAGCTCGCCGAGCGTCTCGCGCGTGAGCAGGAAGCCCTGCACGCCCGAGTCCGGGTAGCCGCCCCGCTTCTGCGCGGCGGCGGCGAGGTTGCGGATGCTGCCGCCGATGCCCGCGAGCCGCGGGCGCCGCCGCCCCACCATCCGAGGCGCTCGACCTGCTCGGCGACGTGCTTGGCGAGCTTCTTCATCTGCCTTCTCGGACGCGTCCTCGTCGGTGAGGAAGCGCCTCGCTCACGCGGACGGCGCCGAGCGGCAGCGATTCGGCGTCGCGCAGCCGCCGCTCCTCGATCCGGCAGAGCTGGATGCTGCCGCCGCCCATGTCGATCGCGAAGCCGTCGGCGAGCGTCGTCGAGTTCACGACGGCGAGGTAGCCGTAGTAGGCCTCCTCGGCGCCGCTGAACACGCGCACGTCCCAGCCCGTCCGCTCGTGGATCTGGTCGAGGAGCTCGTCGCGGTTGTGGGCGTCGCGGATCGCGCTGGTCCCGACCGGCAGCGACGTCGTCGATCCCCGACGCCCTGCAGAACGAGGCGAACACCTCCGCCGTGGAGACGGCGCGCTCGATCGCGTCCGGGCAGCAGCAGGCCCTCGTCGCCCATCCCGGCGCTGATTCGGACGGGCTCGCGGATCTCGTCGCTGAGCATCCACGGACCGCCGGGCTCCCAGTCGTAGACCACGAGCCGGAACGAGTTCGAGCCGAGGTCGATGACGGCCGTGCGCGTCACGCGGCGAGGCTACTCTGTGCACATGGCGCAGGAGCCCGTGCACGATGTCGTCGAGGGAGACGGGTTCGCCGTCGCGAACGTCGACGCGCTCGGGGACCGGTACGGGTTCCGCAAGATCCGCCGCGAGCTCGGCGTGCAGGCGATGGGGATGAACGCGATCGCGATCCCGCCCGGGTACGAGACGGGCCGCCACTACCACGATGAGCAGGAGGAGACGTACTTCATCCATCGCGGCACGGTCGAGATGACGTTCGGCGACGGCACGTCGCACGTGCTCGGCCCGGGCGGCATCGCCCGCGTTGACGCGCCGACGGTGCGCAAGCTCAAGAACGTCGGCGACGACGACGCGCTCTACTTCGTGGTCGGCGGCAAGGACGGCTACGTCGGCCGCGACGGCAAGATGCCGGAAGGCGAGACATCCCCGCGCGGATCGCAGCAGCTGCCGCCGTCGTAGCGGTCGCCGCCGCCGTCCTGGCCGGCAGCGCGGGCGTCGCGGCCGGTGCCGGGCGCGCCGGACTGCCCGATGTTCCCGAAGTCGAGCCACTGGAACCAGCGCGTCGACGACCTGCCGGTGCTCTGACGGGCTCGGACCGGATGGTGCGCGCGATCGGGGCCGGCGACACGATGCACGCCGACTTCGGCTCCGGGCCTCTACGAGGGCGCCCGGATCGGGATCCCGTTCGTCACGGTCGGGCAAGTCGCAGCCGAAGGTGCCGGTGAGGTTCGACTACGCCGACGAGTCCGACCGCGGGCCGTATCCGATTCCGCGGGACGTCCCGATCGAGGGCGGCCGCGGCTCGGACGGCGACCGGCACGTGATCGTGGTCGACCGCCGGCGCTGCCGCCTGTACGAGCTGTTCGCGGCCTATCCGCACGACGGCGGCAGCCGCTGGACCGCCGGCTCCGGCGCGATCTGGAACCTGCGCTCGAACAGGATGCGGCCGGCCACCTGGACCTCGGCGGACGCCGCCGGCCTGCCGATCCTGCCCGGGCTCGCCCGCTGGGACGAGGTGAAGCGCGGCCGCATCAACCACGCGCTGCGCTTCACCGTCCCGGAGACGCGGCGTGACTTCATCTATCCGGCGCGGCACTTCGCGTCCGACTCGAACGATCCCGACCTGCCGGCGATGGGCCAGCGCTTCAGGCTGAAGGCCGACTACCCGATCGGCGGCTTCCCGCGCCAGGCGCGCGTCATCCTGAAGGCGCTGAAGCGCTACGGGATGATCGTGGCCGACAACGGCTCCGCGTGGTACGTGACGGGCGCGCCGAACGGCACTGGGACAACGACGCGCTGCACACGCTCGGCGACGTGCCCGGCCGGGCGTTCGAGGTCGTCGACACGAGCGAGCTGCCGCGGCCCTAGCCGCGACGCGGCGGCGACGTTCTCCTCCAGGTGCTCGACCGACGAGGTGCCCGGGATCGGCAGCATCACCGGAGACCTGTGCAGCAGCCACGGGAGCGCGGTCTGGGCCGGGATCGAGCCGGCACCCAAGCGGGCCCCACGGGAGAAATCCGAGTCCGTCGCGCTCGCACACCTCGAGCACCGGGTCCGACTCGCGATCGGCGTGGTTGTAGCGGTTCTGCACCGAGACGATCGTTGACAGCTCGCGGGCCTGCGCGAGCTGATCGGTGTCGAAGTTGGAGACGCCGATGTGGCGGATCTTCCCCTCGTTCTGGAGCGCGTTCAGCTCGCCGAGCGACTCGGCGATCGGCACGTTCGGGTCGGGGGCGTGCAGCTGGTACAGGTCGATTCGCTCGAGCCGAAGCCGCTTCAGGCTGCCCTCGCACGCCTCGCGCAGGTGGTCCGGATGCCCGTTGCGGTGCCACTCGGCCGGGCCCGGAGCGCTCAGCCCGCCCTTCGTCGCGATGACGAGGTCGTCCGGGTAGGGGTAGAGCGCCTCCGCGATCAGCTCTTCGCTGACATGCGGCCCGTACGAGTCGGCCGTGTCGATCAGGTTCACGCCCAGCTCGACCGCCCGCCGCAGCACGCGCAGCGAGTTCTCGCGGTCGGGCGGGTCGCCCCAGACCCCGTCGCCGATGATCCGCATCGCGCCGAAGCCGAGCCGGTTCACGGTCATGTCGGCGATGTCGAAGGTGCCCGCCGCGCTCGCGTCAGCCATGGCCTTGAGCGTACCCGTGGGGTTAGGCTTGAACCGTGCCGGATTCGCGTGAGACCGACGTCGTCATCGTCGGTGCCGGGCTGGCCGGACTCGCCGCGGCGCGCAAGCTGGCTGCCGACGGGATCGACTGCGTCGTCCTCGAGGCGCGCGACCGCGTCGGCGGCCGGACGCTCAACCATCCGATCGGCGACGGGAAGATCGTCGAGGTCGGCGGGCAGTGGGTCGGGCCGACCCAGACGCGCGTGCTCGAGCTGATGCGCGAGCTCGGGCTCGAGTCGTTCCCGACCTACACCAGGGCGAGCACGTCATCGAGTACGAGGGCGAGCTCGACCGCTACACCGGGACGATCCCGAAGATGTCGAAGCGGCTGCTCGCCGACTTCGGCCAGGCGCAGTGGAAGCTCGACCGGATGGCGCGGAAGGTGCCGGCCGAGGCGCCGTGGACGCGCGCCGAAGGCGAAGGAGTGGGACAGCCAGACGCTGTGGTCGTGGATGCGCCGCAACGTCTACACGCAGGGCGCGCGGGAGTCGCTCACGCTCGCGGTCGAGGCGGTGTGGGCGGCGCAGCCCGAGGACCTGTCACTGCTGCACGTGCTCTTCTACATCTCGTCGGCCGGGCGGCCTCGACGCGCTGTGGGACACCGAGGGCGGCGCGCAGGACGCGCGCGTCGTCGGCGGCTCGCAGCTGATCTCGATCCGGATGGCGGAGGAGCTCGGCGAGCGGGTCGTGCTCGAGGCGCCGGTTAGGCGGATCGCCTACGAGCCCGATCGCGTCACCGTGCACACGGACGAGCTCGAAGTCGAGGCGCAGGCGCGCGATCGTCGCGATGCCGCCGACGCTGACCTGCCGGATCGCCTACGACCCGCCGATGCCCGCGCTGCGCGACCAGCTCACGCAGCGGATCCCGCAGGGCGCGGTCATCAAGTGCATGGCGATCTACGAGCGGCCGTTCTGGCGCGAGCGCGGGCTGACCGGGCAGGCGACGAGCACCGACGGGCCCGGTGAAGCTGACGTTCGACAACTCGCCGCCCGACGGGAGCCCCGGCGTCCTGCTCGGGTTCCTCGAGGGCAACCAGGCGCGCGAGCTGGGCGCCTGGAGCCCGGAGGCACGCCGCGCGGCAGTGATCGACTGCTTCGTGCGCCTGTTCGGACAGCGAGGCCGAGAGCCCGCTCGACTACGTCGACAAGAGCTGGGCCGACGAGGAGTGGACCCGCGGCTGTTACGGCTGTTACATGCCCACCGGCGCCTGGACGGCGTACGGGCCGCACCTGCGCGCGCCGGTCGGGCCGATCCACTGGGCCGGGGCTGAGACCGCGACCGTCTGGAGCGGCTACATGGACGGCGCCGTGCGCTCCGGCGACAGCGCCGCAGAGGCCGTTGCATCCACGCTTGTGGCGCGTAGCGGGCGTTTCGCAACAGCCTGACTCGGCAACCCCCTGAAGGGACGGGAAACCGACCCGGAAGGAGCCAGCACATGAGCATCACGGACAAGATCACCGGCCGCGTCAAGAAGGCCGCGGGCGACCTGCTCGACGATCCGAGCACGCAGGCGCGAGGGCGCCAAGGAGGAGCGCAAGGGCGAGGCGAAGGAAGAGCTCGACGCGCGCTCACGAGCAGCGCCGACGCGCAAGGCCGAAGAGGTCGCGAACCTCGAGCGCAAGACCTAGACGATGGAGACCCCGCGCGAAGAGTCCGATCAGCTCCCCGAAGAGGCACCGTCTGAGCAGGTGCCCGACGACGAGGGGAGCGGCGCCGCTCGCGACGAGGCCGAGGAGAACGCCGGCGCTCGCGGCGACGCCGACTCGGACGCGGGCGACGCAACGGGCAATCCCGCGAACGCGGGGTGATCGACCGGGAGCGCCGAAGGCGCGAGCCCCGGTCGATGCTGGAGAACGAGACGGTCCCTGATGGGACCGTTTCGTCGTTTACCGGAGAAAGGAGAACTCATGGGCAAGCTCGATGGGAAGAAGATCGCGTTCCTCGCCGCCGACGGCGTCGAGCAATCCGAGCTGACCGAGCCGTGGAAGGCAGTGGAGGAGGCCGGCGGCACGCCGGAGCTCGTATCGCTCGAAGACGGTGAGATCCAGGGCGTCAAGAACGAGTTCGACAAGCTGGACACGTTCAAGGTGGACAAGGTCGTCGCCGACGCGGATTCGTCCGACTACGACGGGCTCGTGCTTCCCGGCGGCGTCATCAACCCGGACAAGCTGCGCGCCGACGAAGACGCGGTCGCATTCGTGCGCTCGTTCGTCGAGGCGAGCAAGCCGGTCGGGGCGATCTGCCACGGCCCGTGGACGCTCGTCGAGGCGGACGTGGTCGACGGGCGGGAGATGACCTCGTACGCGAGCATCCAGACCGACCTCAAGAACGCCGGCGCGAACTGGGTGGACAAGGAGGTCGTCGTCGACAACGGCCTCGTCACGAGCCGCAGCCCCGACGATCTCGATGCGTTCTGCTCGAAGGTCGTCGAGGAGATGTGCGAGGGCGTGCATGCCTAGAGCCATCTGGACCGGGGCGATCTCCTTCGGGCTGGTCAACGTCCCGGTCCGGATGTACTCGGCGATCGACGAGCACAAGCTCCACTTCAACTACATCCACGAGAAGGACGGCAGCCGGATCGGCTACGAGAAGGTCTGCAAGACGGAGGGCAAGCCCGTCCCGGAGGAGGAGATCGTCAAGGCCTTCGAGTGGGAGAAGGGCGAGTACGTCCCGATGCGCGACGAGGACTTCGAGAAGGCGCAGGAGGACACGTACAAGTCGATCGACATCCGCGACTTCGTCGACTACGAGGCGATCGACCCGATCTTCTTCGAGCGCACGTACTACCTCGGGCCGCAGGACGGGGCGGAGAAGGTCTATGCCCTGCTCGTCCGCTCGATGCGGGAGTCCGGCCGCGCGGCGATCGCGAAGTTCGTGATGCGGGACCGCCAGCACCTCGGCTGCATGCGGGTCTCAGACGACGCTCTTCTGCTGGAGAAGATGTACTTCGCCGACGAGATCCGCAAGGCCGACACGATCAAGCCGGACGTCAAGAAGGGCGACGTCGACAAGCGCGAGGTCGAGATGGCGCAGGCGCTGATCGACAAGCTCTATGGCCCGTTCGAGCCCGAGAAGTACGAGGACACCTATCGCGACACGCTCTGCGAGATCATCAAGGCGAAGCGTGCGGGCGAGACGATCGAGGCGCCGGAGCCCGAGAAGCCGAAGGCGGCGCCGGACCTGATGGCCGCGCTGAAGGCGAGCCTCGAGCAAGCAGGGGGCGCATCGTCCAACGGCGGCGGCCTGACCGACCTGTCCAAGGCCGAGCTCTACGAGCGCGCGAAGCAAAGGGACATCCCCGGACGCGCGGACATGTCGAAGGACGAGTTGGTCAAGGCGCTCAGCGCCGCCTAGTCGCGAGTTAGGATCGCGGCAGCATGGCCGCTGCAGCTTTACCGCTCCTGGGACATGTGCCCGCCTTCAGGCGAGATCGGCTCGGGTTGCTGCAGGAGTGCGCGGAGACGCCGGGCGACGTCGTGGAGCTGCGGCTCGCGGCGGCCGGCGTACCTCCTGAAGCGTGCAGAGGACGTTCAGCACGTCCTCGTCGCGCGGCACGAGCATCTATCCGAAGACCATCCGGAACATCGGCCCGCGGGCCCGACGGATCTTCGGGGACGGGGTGATGACCAGCACGGGAGCGGAGCACCGGCGCATGAAGGTGCGCGCGGCAGCCCGTCTTCAGGCGCGATCCGGTTACCCGGCTGAACGACGTGATCCAGCGCGGCGTCGACGCGATGCTCGAGCGCTGGGAACGACGTAGCTGAGGTCGACCTCGTCGGCGAGATGGATCCGGCTGGCACGGCAGACATCGATCGCATCGATCTTCGGGATCGAGTCCGGATCCCGCTTTGAGGCGCTCGAGCAGGGGATGCACGCCCGCGACCATGCGAGGAGCCGGGCGTTCGACTGGCCGGTCACCGAGCCCGCCTTCCTGCCGATCGCCGTGCGGCCGCAGCAGCGGCGCGCGATCAGGCGCCTCGACGACACGGTCGAGGAGCTGATCCGCGAGCAGCGGGATCGGCCTGCGTCCGAAGACAACCTGCTTTCGATGCTGATGGACACCCACGCGGGCGGGCGGGCGGCGTGCGACTCGCGTCAGGTCCGCGACGAGGCGCTCAACCTACTGCTCGCGTCCCACAAGAACGTCGGGCGGGCGCTGACCTACACCGTGGCAGCGGTCGCCCGCCATCCGGAAGTCGAGGCGAGGGTGCGCGACGAGGTGGCCGACGTGCTCGGGGAACGCAAGCCGACGGGGCGACGACTGGAGGGCGCTGCATTACACCGGCATGGTCGTGGCCGAGTCACTGCGGCTTTGGCCGCCGAGCCCGCTGCTTTTCCGGGTCGCCCGCCGCCGACGACGTGCTGCCGACGGGCAAGCGCGTCCGCGCGGGGTCGAAGCTCCTGCTGTCCTCCTACGTGCTCCAGCGTGACCCGGCCTATTAGCCCGACCCGGAACGCTTCGACCCGGAGCGCTTCGGCGAGGACGGCGCGGCGCGGGCGGCCGAAGTACGCGTATTTCCCATTTGGCGGGGGACCGCGCGTGTGTATCGGCCAGAGCGCTCTCGACACTCGAGACGACGCTCGTGAGTCGCTCGAATCGTGCAGCGCGTCCAGTTCGACCTCAGCCGGCGAGCCGCCGGTCTACGCCTGCGGCTGTCTGTACCGGCACGGGGATGGGCCCAGAATGCGGGTAGGCGCGCTTAGCCGGAGCTATTCCATGTCCTGGTCAGAGGCAACCGTGCGGCGCGGAGCTCCAGCACGAGGTCCGAGCAGTGCTGTCCGGGGGCGACGCGCACTGCGCGCGCGATGGCCGGGAGCACTGCGTCGACGCGGGCCCGCCACGAGCGACATGCGCGCGTGACCGAGCAGGGCTTCGGCGTGACCCTACAGGGATGTGACTCGAACAGGGGCCGAGTGCTTCCTCGACTAGTTCGCGGGCAAGCCGCGTTCGAGGCGTGTCGAGTTACGAGACATCGTCGGGGTCCCTGTCTGAACGCGCACCGCACATGCGGTGGTCGCCCACGAAGTCGGACGTCCCGCCGCGCATCGAGCAGACCGGGTTCAGCGCGAGAGGAAGAGCTCACTCGCGACATCCTCGCGCGACGTGAAGGTGGGATCGAACACCGCCGACCGAGCGACAGGAGCTCTCGGTCGACGTACCAGCGATGCCCTTGGCCATGTACGACAGGTCGGGCGGCGCGGTCTCGAGGAAGAAGTGATCGCCGCGGGGATGCGTGGCGGAGCTGCAGCCGGCCGAGAAACCGGCCGCCGTCCCCAGGTACAGCTCGCTTGGCGGACACGACGGCCACCGGCGCGGGAAGGCTCGACTGCGTCGATCGCCTCGAGTGACGCGGCGGCCATGTGCGGAAGCATGCGATTGTCGTCGTCGAGGAAGCGTCACTCCAGCGCCCTGCGCGACGGCGGCCAGTCCCGCGTGTCCGCGCTGCCGGAGGAGGCCGACGGTGCTCCAGTCTCGAGGCGCATGACCTCTGACCCGGACGCTGTCCGAGCGCGGCTGCGCCGGTGCGCGCGGACCCGATCGTCGACCACCACCACCTCGACGTCGGAGACGGTCTGGGCCAGAGCGCTGCTCGACGGCGCCCTCGAGCTCCTCGGGGCGGTGGTAGGTCGGGATCACGGACCGTCGAGGGTGGAGCGATAGGATCCGGGCTATGCACCGGTCGCCGGCCTTCCGTATCGCATTGAGCGAACTGCGGAAGCGGATCGGTGAGTCCTTGCGGACCTCCGGGCCGCTGTGGACCGGCTCGCTCGCGCTCGAGCGGATCCTGCCCATCAACGTGCTCGGCCGTTGGCCCGGCAGACGCGTTGCCGCGCAGGACCTGCGACGCCAGGTGCTCGCGATCCTCGCCTCCTGGGGCATGCCCGACGAGGCGGCCTCGATCACCGCCGACCACCTGTTGTACGCCGACCTCTGCGGGATCGACTCGCACGGCGTCGGCATGCTGTTGGGCTACCACCGCGCGCTTCGCGAGGGCGCGCTGACGGTCCCGGCGGAGGTCCGGGTGGTGTCCGAGGGCCCCGCCTCGGCGCTCCTCGACGGCGGCGGCGGGCTGGGGCACGTGCCCGCGGACAGGGCCATGCGAATGGCGATCGCTAAGGCCCGGGAGACGGGGGCGGCCGCGGTGGCGGTGCGCAACTCCGGTCACTTCGGGGCGGCCGGCAGCTATGTGGCGATCGCCACGGAGGCGGGGCTGCTGGGCCTGGCCACCACCAACACGCTGGAGCCGGCGGTTATCCCCACCTTCGGCGCCGAGCCGATGCTCGGGACGAACGCGTTCGCG
The DNA here is from genome assembly GCA_963846865.1 of uncultured Thermoleophilaceae bacterium. GTDB lineage: Bacteria > Actinomycetota > Thermoleophilia > Solirubrobacterales > Thermoleophilaceae > DASPHG01. The sequence goes on from CAWJXU010000012.1 coordinate 384,083, forward strand.
TTCGCCGCGCCGTCCGCCGCCGGCGCCGACTTCGTGCTCGACATGGCGACCAGCACGGCGTCGCTCGGCAAGTCGTGGACCAGATGGCGCGCGGGCGCTCGATTCCGCGAGGGTGGGCGATCGACTCCCGGGGCAAGCCGATCCGCAACGGCCGCGTCGCCGCGCTGGAGCGCAGGCTCACCCCCCTCGGCAGCTCGCCCGAGAACGCGAGTTACAAGGGCTATGGGCTTGCAGCGATGGTTGAGATCCTGTGCGGCGCGCTCTCCCCGGCAGCCGGGGGATCGGCCATTTCTTCTTCGCGATCGATCCGACGCGCTTTCGCGAGGAGGGGGCCGTCGAATCCGACGTCGACGCGCTGGCGGCCAGGCTCCGGCGCTACGCGCCCGATCGACCCCGGCCGGCCGGTCCTGGTCGCCGGGGACCCGGAGCGCGAGGCGCGCGAGCGCCGGCTGGAAAGCGGCATCCCGCTCTCGCGCAGCGTGATCGAGGACATGCGCACCGTCGCCCGCGGCTCCGGGGTGCCGTTCGACCTGTGAGCCCCTCACCCCTCAAGCGCGCCTACGGCAGCGTCGTGGTCGCCGCGAACGTGCGCGGCCAGCGGCGCGTTCCCTTCCTTCCGCGCGAGGAGGTGGAACGACGTCGCGACGCGGCTGTCCGCCGTACGGTCGCCTACGCGGCAAAGACGGTGCCCTACTACCGGGAGCTCTTCGCAGAGCGAGGGGATCGATCCGCGGGAGATCCGGGGCGCCGGGGACCTGGAACGGCTTCCGATCCTCGACCGGAAACTGGTCCGCACGGCAGCCCGAGCTCTTCCTGTCCGACTCCCGGCGGGCGAGAAACGCCCTCACGTTCTTCACCACCGGGACCACGCGGGACGCCGCTGCGGGTGCACCACGATCGCCGGTCGCTGCTGGCCAACATCGGGTTCGGTGAGAGGGAGCGCGCGCCGGTGATCGATGGCACCGGCGGATCGTTTCGGCCGAAGGAGATGTATGTGGGCAACGAGACCTCGACGATGAAGAACGTGGTCGCCTTCTACGCGCAGAGCACCTTCATGCCCGTGCGGCCGCGCAGGCGCTTCGTGTCGGTGCGCGAGCCGATCGAGGGAGTCGCCGCGCTCACACGAGCCGAGCGCCCCGACCTGCTCGTGGGGTACGGCGGGTGGATTCAGCTCTTCTTCAACACCGTCGCCGCGCGCGGCTTGGAGATCCACCGCCCGAAGATGGTGATGTACATGGCGGAGGCGCTGCCGCACGGGGGCGAGAGCAGATCGAGGGGACCTTCGGCATCCCGGTGATGTCGCGCTACAGCGCCGCCGAGGCGTTCAAGATCGGCTTCTACTGCGAGCGGCGCACGGGCTTCCACCTCCACGAGGATCTCTGCCACGTGCGTGTCGTCGGAGCGGACGGAGCGACGGCTGCTGCCGGCGAGGTCGGCCGCATCGTGATCAGCAACCTCGTGAACCGCGCGACCGTCTTGCTGAACTACCCGATCGGCGACCTCGGCTCGATGGCGGCGGAGCCGTGCCCGTGCGGGCGAAGCTTCAGGGTCCTCTCGGAGCTGGAGGGCAGGGTCGAGGACATCCTGCCGCTGCCGGACGGGCGATTCGTCCATCCCCGCGCGGTCTGGCAGGTCTTCCAAGGTGACCCCGACGTGCTGCAGTACCAGCTCATCCAGCACGAGCCCGACCGCTTCGAGCTCCGCCTCGCCACGGTCGATGTAGCTGCCTATGAGCGCGCCGAGGCGCGCGCCCGCCCGCTGCTCGAGGACCTACTCGGGGCCGACGCCCGAATCGAAGCTCGGCGGGTGGGCGAGTCCGAGCACCGAGGCGACCGGAAGTTCCGTGCCGTGGCCTCCTTCTGCCACGGCCGGTGAGGCCGGCAAAGCCTCCGTAGGGGGCCGGGTTCGCGCCTCGAAAAGCTCCACCGCCCTTCCCCGGCGGAGGGCGTGCACGCCCTCGTTCAGGCTGCGCGACCATTGCGCGGCGAATGGCAACGGGTCTCGGCGTGACCAGACGGCCTCGACCTTCGGGCGGCGGTATGGCGCCACGAACTCCGCGAACTCCATCTGCCCACGACGCTTCTCCAGCGTCGAGCGCAGCAGGTCGGGATGGAGGTGGATCCACACGCCACGCCAGTCGGGCCCCGGCGCGGCCCGGCCACTCGCCCATGTGGTCGTGCCAGGCCAAGCCGGCCAGGTCGAGGCCGGCCCGCCGAAGCAGGCCGTTGTAGACCATCGAGCGCCCGTTGACGTCGAGGAAGCGAAAGCGGCCGTCGCGGGAGTCGCGCTTGAACTCCGCGCTCACGATCCCGCGAAGGTCCATCCGACGGGCGATCTCCATCGTCGCCTCGCGCAGCTCAGGCAGCTCGTCCACGATCTCCGCCACCCGGGCGTCGCCGAAGCCGGGAGGTGTCTGACGCAGCTTTCGCACCAACCGGCCGGTGACCGGGGCACCGCCCTGGTCCAGGTAGGTGCAGTACGCGTAGATGTCGCTGTCCGGGCCCGGGACGAGGTCCATGACGAGCCCCGGGATCTGCGCGCGTCCCATCTCGGAGATCCATCGCTCGAGCTCGTTGTGGTCCCTGGCGACGCCGAGCTTCGACCGGAACCGCGCGAAGAACCGGGGGGCGACGAGCGGCTTCACCACGAGCGGGAAGCGGAGGTCGGCGCGCGCGGCGGTCGCGGGTTCGGCCGGCCCGTAGGAGTGCGGCGTGTCGACCCCGACCCCTTGCGCGGCTTCCATCATGAGCCGCTTGTCGAGGAGGTAGCGGGTCGCGTCGGGGGACGGGGCCACGATCCGGTAGTTGGAGGAGAGCCGCTCGCCGTGTTCCCGCAGGGCGGCGAGCGCCTCATCGTTGGTTGGCACGAGCGCCCACCCTGCCCAGCTCGAGGCCTCTCGATCGAGCACCTCGACCAGCCCGTCCGCCCGCTCCTCGAGATCCTGCACCGCGCGGGACCCGACGACCCACCTCGACCTGTGCGCGATGTCGTACGGCTTCGTCGTGATCACCACGGAGCGGACGCCGCGGGAGGCCAGGGCGCGGATGATCCCCAGCCCGTTCACGTAGCCGCCGATAACGACAGCGCCGGGAGCGCTCATTCGGGCCGTACCGCGAGAGTCGCGATGAAGTGCCCCGTCACGAAGCGGGTGGGCCAGCGCTCGAGGCGCTCGGCTCCTCTGAAGGTCGCCGCCACCCGGGGGCGGTGCGCCAGGCGACCGTTCAGCACTCCAGCGACCGCGGCGATGACTCTCGGGAAGTGGAGAATCGCGGTCGTCTCCAGCACCTGGAAGCCGGCGCGACGCAGGAGGTCGCCGAGCGTGTCCGGGCCGCAGGTCCACGCGCTGGGGTAGGGGGTCGGCCGGATGGCGCGCGCCAAGGCGGCCGGCATGGCGTTGCGTGCGGCGACGAGCGGGTGGTAGGGGTTGTCGACCGTCAGCACGAGGCGGCCACCCGGGCGAAGGACCCGGTGGATCTCGCCCAGCGCCGTGGCGACCTCGTCAATCCCCTCGAGGTGATCCAGCGTGGAGTTCGACACCACGGCGTCGAAGCTCTCGTGCTCGAACGGCAGCGCACGGACGTCGGTGACCGTCGCCTCCAAGTCGCGATGGCGCCGGTCCGCGGCGGCCACAACCTCCGGCGAGACATCGATGCCGGCCACCTGTTCGGCGTGGAGAGCGAGCGCCGGATAGAGGCCGTCGCTGACGCACTCGTCGAACAGATCGGTCTTCAGGACGCTCTCGAGGCCGGTCGGGAGCCACCGCTCGAGCAGCGCGCGGTTGACCATGTCGGACTGAAGCCGCCACAGCGGGGTTGCGCTTGACGCCGCCCGGTCCACGGCCGCGTCCCATGGGCGCGAAGCAGACACCGAATAAGCCTAGGCGCTCATGGACCAGAGTCCCAGCGCTCAGGGGGCGAGCACCGCGAGAGCGTCGGACGGCAGCTCCACGGTCACCCGCGCGCCGGGTTCGGGCGCCGACGCGGTGGGGCAGCGCACGCGCATCTCCTGGTCACAGACCCGTATGCGCACGTCCGAGTGGAGACCCCCGTAGCGGCGGGTGGTCACGACGCCTGGCAGCCGGTTGGCCCCAGCCGCCTCGCCGGACAGCAGCCGTACGCGCTCTGGCCGGATCGTCACCACGACTTGGGCGCCGGGCTCGAAGCCGTTCCGGGCGCCCACGTCGAGCCGGCCGGCCTCCACGATCACGTCGCCGTCCGAGGCCATGCTCCCCGGCAGCACGTTCGCGCCGACAAAGCGCGCGACGAACGCCGTCTCAGGCCGCTCGAAGAGCTGCGCCGGCACGCCGGACTGCTCGAGCGCGCCGTCGCGGATGACCGCCAGCCGTGAGCTCACCGCCATCGCCTCCGCCTGGTCGTGCGTCACGAACAGCATCGTCAGCCCCAGCTCGGCGTTCAGGCGCACCAGCTCGCCCAAGAGCTCGTCGCGCAGCGGCGCGTCGAGCCCGGTCAGCGGCTCGTCGAGCAGGACGAGCGGCGGCTCGGTGACGAGCGCCCGCGCGAGGCTGAGCCGCTGGCGCTGGCCGCCGGACAGCTCGGTAGCCGGCCGGTCGCCGAGGCCGTCGAGCCGCACGAGCGCGAGCGTTTCCCTCACCCGCTCGGCGGTCGCCGCCGCCGTCGGCCGCCGGCCGCGCTCGAGCATCTGGAGCGGAAACGCGACCGTCTCCGCGGCGGTCATGTGCGGCCACAGCGCCGGGTTCTGGAAGACCATGCCGATCCCGCGGCGTTCGGCGGGCAAGTCGACGCCCCCGCCGTGCAGCGTGCGGTCACCGAGCACGATCGTGCCGTCGTCGGGGCGCTCGAGCCCGGCGATGCAGCGCAGCACCGTCGTCTTCCCGCTGCCGGAGGGGCCGAGCAGCGTGAACAGCTCGCCGGGCGCGACGCTGAAAGACACCCCGCGCAGCGCGACGTCGCCGGTCGACTCCCAGCGCTTCTCGAGTCCCGAGACCTCGAGCCTCACGTCATCTCCCCCAGTCGCGAGAGCCGCGGCGCCAGGCGGCGCAGCGCGAAGATCCCGCCGCCGGCGAGCAGCGCGACGATGCCCAGCTCCATGACCGCGAGCGCGGCCATTTCAGGCATCTCCCCCGATTCGTACTGCTCGAAGATGCGCACCGCGACGACCCGCGTGTCCGGGCCCGCGAGGATGACGGATGCGGCGAGGTCGCGCATCCCGGCGATCGCGAGATACGCCCAGCCCGCCACGAGCCCCGGCAGGACGAGCGGCAACAGGACGCGTCGCGCGCGTTGCCATCGGTCGGCGCCGCTCATCCGCGCGGCCTCCTCGAGCTCGGCGCCGACCTGGGCCAGCGCGGCGGTGCCGAAGCGCATCCCGTACGGCAGGGCCTGGGTGACGTAGGCGATCAAGAGAATCCACAGGGTGCCGTAGATCGGCAGTGGCGCTCGAAGGTAGAGGAAGAGCAGCGAGGTCCCGAGCACGAGGCCGGGGAACGCGAGCGGCATGGAGACGACGAAGTCGATCACCCTCCTCCCGCGCACCCGCGACCGCACGGCGAGCCACGCAGCGAAGACCGTGAGCGCTGTCGCGACCGTCGCGCTGGCCGCCGCGAGCACGAGCGAGTTGAGCAGCGCGTCGGACGAGGCGCGGTCGCCCGCGACCGTCTCGTACGCGCCGAGGCCGAGTCGCGTGAGCCCGTCGAGCGTCGGAGCGTCGAAACGTGGCTGGAGCGAGGTGTAGACCACCATCGCGAGCGGCAGCACGGTCAGGACGAGGACACTCGCGAGCGTGAACACGCCGAGCGGTCGCCGCCAGCGCCCGAGCTCAATGCGCCGTGGCCGCCCGCCGCCGATGAGCGCCCCGCCACGCGGGACGAGCCGCCAGTACAGCCACACGCCGAGCGCGATCACCACGACGAGGCCGAGCGCGTACGCCCCCGCCTCGCCGTAGTCCGCAGGCAGGCGCTCAAGCGCCCTCCAGATGCGCGATGTCAGCACCCAGATCCCGTCCGGGAGCCCGAGGAGGGCGGGCACCTCGAACGACTCGAGCGTCCGCACCGAGACGACGAGCGCGGACGCTGCGGCAGCGGGCAATGCCAGCGGCAGGGTCACACGACGGAGCACCGCCAGCGGCCGCGCTCCGCTCACCGCAGCGGCCTCCTCGAGCGTCGCGTCCGCGGTGGCGAATGCGCCCGCCATCAGCAGGAAGACCAGCGGCAGGCTGTGCGTTGCCTCCACCACCACCATCCCTAGCGGGCTGAACACGTCGACGGTGCCCGGGCCCAGGATCGCGTTGACCAGACCTGTCCGCGGGCTTGCCACGAGAATCCAGCCGATCGTGTTGACGACGCTCGGGACGAGCAGGGGCAGTACCGCGAGGGCGAAGAGCGTCCGCCGGAACGGGATGTCGGTGCGAACGACGAGGAACGCCAGCGCGGCGCCCATCGGGACCGCGAGCAGGGTCGTCCCGGCGGCGAACCACACCGAGTTCCAGGCCATCTCGCCGAGCAGGTCCGCACCGTACGCGTCCGTGAGGTGGGCGAGCGTCAGCCCGTCGTCGTCGGTGAACGCGCCCCACACGATGTAGCCGGCGGGTACGAGCACGAGCGTGGCCGTCACGAGGATCACGCCCGCTCCGAGGCCGGCCTTCAGCGTGCTCGCCACCGGCTTATTATCCCGGCGATGAAGCCGACCAGGTGGCGTCGTGCCACGCTCGCGGCGCTGCTCTCGGCTCTCATGCTGGTAAGCGGCTGCAGCTCGCCGACCTCCTCGGACGACAACGACGATGAGAGCCCGGGGCTCGCGGAGGTCGTGGAGCGCACAGAGGGGCTCTCGGCCGCCGAGCGCGAGCGCGTCCTGACCGAGCTCGCCCAAGAGGAGGGGCGGCTCGAGCTGTACACGTCGTTCGACGATGACATCGCCGAGGACGTCGAGAAGTTGTTCGAGCAGCGCTACGACGTGCCGGTGCGCCTCTTCCGCGCCAGCGCGGAGGACGTAGCGGCGCGCGTTATCGAGGAGGGGCGCGCGGACCAGACGCGCGGCGACGTCGCGGAGGCGTCAGGGCTGGTGATGGAGTTGCTCTCCGACGAGGGTCGGCTCGAGCCGTGGGAGCCGGCCCGCGCTGACCGAGCTTCCGCCCGACGCGCTGCTCGAGGACTGGACCGCCGCGCGGACGAACCGCTACGTCTTGGCGTGGAACACGGAGCGCGTGTCCAGCGGCGAGCGGCCACGGACGTGGGACGATCTCGCAGACCCGCGCTGGCGCGGCAAGCTCGTCATGGAGGTGTCGGACATCGAGTTCGCGCGCACACTGATCGAGCACTGGGTGAGCGAGGGCGATTCGTTCGACCAAGCCGAGGAGCGGTTCGAGGCGATCGCGCGCAACGCGCGGTTCGTGGACGGGCACACACTCCAGGCCGAGCTGCTTGCGTCCGGCGAGTTCGACGCGGCTGGCGCCGCGTACGGGTACGTCATCGACAAAACCGCCCGCCAGGGATCGCCGGTCGCGTGGCGGCCTGCCGTCTCGCCCACGGTGACGCGCCCGAACGGGCCGGGCGTGCTCAAGGACGCGCCGCACCCGGCCGCCGCCGCGCTGTTCGTCGACTGGCTCACCGGCGTGGGCCAGGCCGACCTGCGGCGACTCGGCCTGGAGCCGGCGCGCGGCGAGCCCGGCGACGACGGTGGCACCGAGTCGGCGCCCGTCGACATCGACGCACTAATGGCCGAGCAGGAGGAGTGGCAGGAGCGCTACGACCGGTACGTCGCGCTCGGCGGGGAGGGGCCGTCGGAGTAGGACCCGGCGCTACTCGATGACGTGGACCGGCAGGAGCTTCGGCCTGCCAGTCGTGTACGGCTCGCGCCGCTCGACGTGCGGCAGGCCCGCCTCGCGCCAGGAGTTCGCCATTCAGCGTCGGGCCCAGCCCGTCCTCACCGAGCGCCCGCAGCGCCACTTCGCGCACCGTGTCGGGTTGCAGCGGCCCGACGCGCGGCGAAACCACGATGACCGCCTTCGAGATCGGGCCCGAGCGGTCCTCGACGAGCTGGTAGTCGGTCGGGCCGCCGCCGAACCGCTGCGGGAGCACCTCCTCGACCAGGCGGACGGTCATCGCCGCCGTGAACGTCATCCCCTCGGTCGTCAGCTTCTCCCACGAGCGGATCGTGTGCAGGCGGGTGGTGAGCCCGAGGTCGCCGAGCGCGCAGCCGCAGGGGCCCTGCTCGACGACCGCGGTGTCGTCGCTCTCGACGTTCAGCAGCAGCTTCGGTGAATACGGCCAGATCGTCGTGAGGACCAGCGCGTTCTCGACCCGGCGCGCCCGGGCCTGGACGTCGCGCTGGAGGACTGCGAGCTTGTCGGTGAGCAGGTGGACCTCGTCGGGGGCGCTTCTTGCCGCGCAAGTGATCCCGATCCTCCCCACCTCGTTGCGCTTGCAGGAAGTGGGTAGGCGGTGCAGCCGGCGGCTGTGACGACTTCGTTGCGCGCCGGCGTGTACGGCTCGCCACCGACGCGGAAGACGGTGCCCGCTGATGTCGAGCCCCTCGGCCCGAGCGGCCTCGCAGACGCGGACGGCGCCGCTCGCGGTGGTGTTGAGGTACGGCGGCGTGCCCGTCCGCGACCCGGTCGGCGAGCCAGCGCGCAACGACGTCCGCGCGCTCGAGCGGGACGTGCCGCGGGGCTGGGATCGGCACGGCCGACGGCGCGCGCGACGGCGAGCGTGGCGCCGAGGAGGGCCGCGCTGCGCGGCGACTCGCGCGGCGGGTACGGGGGCAGCTGCGCGAACCAACGCTCCGTCCGCTGGCCCAGCTTCGCGTGAAGGAGGACGTGATTGATGCCGGGCGTGGCGGGCAGCGACGGGCGCCACGCCGCGATCGGGCGGCCCAGGAGGTCCGCGGCGTCCTGTAGGAGCCGCAGGTGCGCGGCGTCGCGCTCAAGCAGCCGCAGGTCGATCACGACCGTCCGTGGGGTTCCGCCCGTGCCGACGCTCGTCAGCTCGAGGTCCCCCCGGACCAAGCGGATTCACGAACTCGCTCGCGTCGGCGGGCAGCTCGAGGCCGCCGGGCCGGGTGATCGGCACCCGGCCCTTCAGCTCGTCGAGCGTGATGCGCACACCGGCGTCGTACAGCTGTGCGAGTGCGGCCTCGACCCCGTTCTCGCTGACGGCCCGCTCGATGTCGCCGAGCTCGACGCCGGCGTGCCGGAGCAGAGGAAGGTACGGGCTCTTGGGATGCGCGAAGACGCCGTCGCGAAGGGTCCCGATCAGCGCCTCCTCGCGGCGGCCGAGGTCCGCCTTGACTGCGCTGCGAGCGGTGTCGAGGTCGACTGGTTGCGGAGCCAGGGGCCGAGTCGGCGGGCATACGACAGCGTGGCGGCGCGTCTTGCGCAGTTCCTCCCGGAGCTGGCGCGGCGGGCCGGCACGGCGGCGACAGTAGTGGAGCGGACGCCGCCTACGCTTCCGGGGTGCCGAACAGTCTCGTCGCCGCGCTCGAGAACTGGATCGTGTTCAGCTCGCGGGTGGCGCGGTTCCCGGGCGTCTGGGCCCTGCTTCATCAGCTGCTCTCGACTCCGCTTCTGCTGCGACTGCGGCAGCGTTGGGTGGTGGTCGACGGGGTGCGAGTCACTTGCCGGACGCGCTCCGACCAGCTCGGGTGGCTGCTCGACGGTGCCTCGCTCGCCGAGGAGAGCACCTCGTCGGGCTCGCCGGACCTCGAGGTCGTCCGGATCCATCCCGTGGGCGGCGTGGTCCTGGCGCCGACGCGGTCGGCTGATCGTGCCGTCGTTCGTCCTGTACCGGGGTCCGGTCGCCGGCGTGCCGCCGGCGCGGGCGTCGAGGAGCCTGCGGCGCAATTGTCGCGGGCGCGGCAGTCCGGGTTCGGCGTCCGGCGGGGCGACGGGGCGCGGGATTGGGCGCGCGCGCGCGAGATGGCGGAGTCGTGGGGACGCGAGCGATTCGGGGCCAGTGTCTGGCTGTTCTCGGAGCGCGCGTGGAGGCGTCTGCGCCGCCGCGGCTCCCTGCTCATGATCGGCGACGGGGCGCGGGACGCGGCAATGGCGATTGTCGTACCGGGGCAGGGCGGGCGCGAGGCGTGGGTCGCGTCGCTCGGCATTGCGGATGGCGACGCCGCGCTGATGCGGGACGGGGCGTTGACGGCGGCTTACGCCGCGGCGGTCGAGCACGCGCGCGCGGATCGGGGCCGAGGTTCTCAATGCCGGCCGCTGCCACGTCCCGAGCCGACGACCCGGCGGGGACCTACAAGTCGCGCTGGGGCCTGCGGCCGACGCCCGATCCGCTGTCGCCGTTGTATGCAGTGCGGGCGGTGACGGCTCGAGGCGAGCGGTTCCTTGAGGGTCGTCAGGCTGGTCGGCACCTGATGATGCGGCGCGTGCACGTTCCGAACGCGACTCTTGGATGGAGTGATCTGCTGCACGCCCTCGCGCGCCCGCTCGATGTCACGGAGGCTGAACGCGCCATCGAGCGACTGACGGGCGCGCCCCATGCGGTTCTGTTCGCAACGGCCCGCGCCGCCATAGCCGCTGCGGTCGCATCACTCGCCCCAGGTGGGCGGGTCGCGCTGCCCGCCTATACGTGCATCGCCACCGCCGACGCAGTCCTGCACGCCGGAGCAGAACCGGTGTACGCCGATGTCGACGAGCGCGGCATCGTTCCCGCGGACGGGTGGCCTGACAGCGACATCGTCCTCGTCCAGGACACGTATGGGTTCACCGCCGGCTTCCCGGAGGGGCGAACCGCGATCCGGGACGCGGCGCACCGGGCGGACCTATTGCTGAACGTCACCGGGAGCGCGGTGATCTCGAGCTTCGGGGCCGGAAAAGTGGCTGACGGCAGGCGGTGGCGGCGTCACAGTGACCGACGACCCGGAACTCGCTGACGCGATGCGGCGGTTTCGGGACGCCGCGCCGCCGCCCGACGGGCAGGTTGAAGGCTCTATGTGCGACGGCCTTGAGGACCCTCATGGCGAGGCTCGAATACCGCGGGGTTGGCGTGCCCGCGTTCGGCATCACCGGCGTTCGCCGACTCATTGAGGCGAACCGTCTGCGCGAAGAGCAGGAGAGCGAGTTGGCTCTGTACGTGGTCGTCCCGTCGACGCTCGGCCGGCCGGACAGTTCCACGGCCCGGCTTGTCACGACGCAGCTGCGCAGGGTGTCCACCGTCGCGGAGCACCGGGCACATGTCGTCGGCCTATACGATCGCGCGGCTGGCCTCAGCCGCCCACCGGAGCCTCTCCTCCGCTATCCGATGACAGTTGACGATCCGCCGGCGCTACATGAGCGCCTCCGCTCCGCCGGCTGGGACGTCGCCGGTCGGGGCTTATCCCGCCGGCCGACGACCGATCCGGTCGAGTGCCGGTATCAGCCGGGCACCGCGCCGTACAGCGAGCAGCTTTCCGCGACGGCCGTTGAGCTTCCCACTCATCCGCTCGTGCGGGACGAGGACGCCGGGCGGCTGATCGCTCTCGCGCTCGAAGCCGGCGCACGGCCCGTCTCGCTGGGCACGTACCGCGCGCGCATCCGCCCCAGCAGCGTCACATAGACGACCTTCCCGAGGACCCGGGCGTCCCCGACTCCGCCCCGTTCGATCGTGCGGAGCGCGGGCAGGTTGCTGTCGATCACGATGCGCCAGGCCCGCACGAAGCCGCGCTCACGCGCGTAGGCCAAGCGAGCCCGAACCAACGCCGATCCCACGCCGCGGCGTCGCTCCCTGGGATCCACCCAAAGATCCCACCCATAGGCGGCGTCGGGCGGGAGCCGCAGCGGGAGCTCCTCTACCGTGGCACCCGGCTCGGAGAACCAGGTATAGCCAACCGGCCGCTCACCACGCCAGGCGACGAGACACGTGTTCCAGGGCGTCAGGTTGCGCCGGAAGCGCTTCAGCACCCGCGTCGTCAGCGCGCCGGTGATCGACGCCCAGTCGCGATCGCCAAGGACCCGCACCTCCACGCCGGCCGGCAGCCGGACTTGGCTCACCCGTGTGACGTCCTCCTCGAACAGAAGAGCTGTCCGCCGGCGGTATAGCCGATAGACGGCGCGCTGAAGGAACGCCTCCCGGATCTCGCGCCAACCGCCGTAGCTCCAGGTCAATGCGAGATCGCGGCGAAAGTCGTGGAGCGCTCGGCGGATCACGCGCGCTGTCGACCCTAGCGTCTCCTGCCTGCGAGCCATTTCCAAAGACCGCGTTCGGGTTCCATGGCCAGTTTTTCGGGCAATAAGGCCATGTGGGCCAGCGGATAGAGGAGAGCACGCAGGACAAGGGCCGCCGTCAGCTCATGGAGCTGCTGCAGGAGCTGCGCGTCGCACTCCCCGGCGTGCAGGTGCTGTTCGCGTTTCTGCTGACCGTGCCTTTCACGCAGGGGTGGTCACAGGTCACGTCCTTCCAGACGGACCTCTACTTCGCCTCGCTGCTCTGCTCCGCCGCCGCGACCGCGTTCCTCATCGCCCCATCGGCCATACACCGGCTCGACTTCGAGCAGGGGGACAAGCCGGTCATCGTGCAGATCAGCAACGTCCTGGCGATCATCGGGCTGAGCTTCCTCGCACTGGCCATCGTCGGCGTCGTCTGCCTCATCACGGACTTCATCTACGGCGGGTCGGCGGTGGTGGCGTTCACGGTCGGCACGGCTGGCGTGTTCCTCGCGCTCTGGTACGCGATTCCGATCGTCCTTCGACTGAGGAGGAGAAATGCCGCCTAGGGGAGTGAAGAAGGGCACGAAGCGCGCCCGCCAGTACGAGAAGGTCAAGAAGTCCGTGAAGGGCCAGGGGAAGTCGGAGGGCACGGCCGAGGAGATCGCCGCGCGGGTCGTGAACAAGGAGCGCGCCCGTTCCGGCGAGTCGCGGCAGCGCTCGCGGACGTCGGTGAAGGACAAGTCGCCCGGCCAGCGCGGCGGGGAGCGGTCCGGCACCAACAAGCCGAAGGGGCGCACGAAGGACCAGCTCATGAACGAGGCCCGCAAGCTGAACGTCGACGGGCGCTCGACGATGAACAAGGCGCAGCTTCAGCGCGCCGTCGATCGCAAGAAGAAGTAGCCTCGCGGCGGTGCTCGACGCCGCCGTCATCGGCGCCGGCCACAACGGTCTGGTCGCCGCCGCGTACTTGGCCCGCGCGGGGCTCGCGGTCGAGTGCTTCGAGCGCCGCGACGTCGTCGGCGGCGCGTGCGTGACCGAGGAGCTGTGGCCGGGCGTGCGCGCCTCGCCGGGCGCGTACACGCTGTCGCTGCTGCGGCCGGAGATCGTCCGCGAGCTCGACCTCGGGTCGCACGGGCTGGACGTGACGGTTCACGAGCCGTATCTGTTCGCGCCGTTCCCCGACGGGCGCAAGGTGGTGACCTGGTCGAGCCGGGAGGACACCTGCGCCGCGATCGAGCGCGACTGGTCTGCCGCGGATGCCGCGGCGTACCGCGCGTTCGCCGACCGCTGGGAGAGCGCTGCCGAGCGGGCGCGCCCGCTGATGCTCGAGCCGCCCGACCGCGCAGCGGTGGCTCGAGGCGGTCGGCGAGGGCATCCTCGACGGCTCGATCGCCGACGAGCTCGCGGACATCCCGTCCGAGAACGTCCGCGTTCCGTTCGCGATCCAGGGGTTGATCGGCACGCTCGCGGGACCTCACGATCCCGGCACCGCCTTCGTCGGCTTCTACCACGACCTCGGCGAGGCTTCGGGAGTGCCCGGCGCGTGGGGCTACGCGCGCGGAGGGATGGGCGCCGTGACGGCGGCGCTGCGCGGCGCGGCGGAGGCGCGCCGGCGCGTCGGTGCGACTCGAGTCGCCGGTCGAGCGCGTGCTCGTCGAGGACGGGCGCGCGCAGGGCGTGGTGCTCGAAGGCGGCGACGAGGTGCGCGCTCGGGCTGTCGTGTCGAACGCGGACCCGCTCACCACGGCACGGCTCGCCGGCCTCGAGCCGCGATCGCGACTGGCGGCAGGCCGGGCCGGTCGTGAAGGTCATGCTGCTGCTCGACGGCCTGCCCGACTTCCCGAGCTGGCCGGGCCCCGAGCCGTGGCACGGCGCGATCGACATCGGGTTCACGATGGACGACCTCTCAGCCGCCGCGGACGATGCGCGCGCCGGCCGGCCCGCCGCGCGGCCGTGGATCGAGGCGGCATGCCAGACCGCGGCCGACGACACGCTCGCGCCGCCGGGCCGTCACGTGCTCTCGATGTTCTGCCAGTGCTTTCCCGCCGATGTCGATCCGGACGCGGCCGCGGACAGCGCGATCGCGCGCTTCGCCGAGGTTTGCCCCGAGCTGCCGGAGCGGATCGTGGACCGGCTCGTGCTCGGCCCGCGCCAGCTCGAGCAGCGGTTCGGGATCGCGGGCGGGCACATCTTCCACGGGGAGATGCTGCCCGGACAGCTTCTGGAGCGACCGCCACGGCCCGGACCGGTTCGGGGGGATCGACGGGCTGTACCTGGCGGGCTCGGGCGCGCATCCCGGCGGCGCCGTCACGGGCGCGCCCGGGTACCTGGCGGCGAAGGCGGTGATCGCCGGCCGTGGCTAGATGCTTCGTCACGCGCGAGCTGCCGGGATCGGCGCTCGATCGGCTGCGCGCCGCTCACGACGTGGACGTCTGGCCGGGCGACCTGCCGCCGTCGCGCGACGAGCTGATCGAGCACGCGCGCGAGGCGGAGGGGCTCCTCTGCCTGCTGACCGACACGATCGACGCCGATGTGATCGCGCGCCTGCCCGCGCCTGCGCGCGATCTCGAACTACGCCGTGGGCTCGGACAACATCGACGCCGACGCCGCGGCGGCGCGCGGGATCGAGGTCGCCGTCACGCCGGACGTGCTGACCGACACCACGGCCGACCTTGCGTTCGCGCTGATGCTTGCGGCGGCGCGGCGGATGGCCGAAGGCGAGCGCGCGGTTCGCGCGGGGGAGTGGCGGACATGGGAGCCGAGCGGCTGGCTCGGCCAGGACGTGCACGGCGCGACGCTGTGCATCGTCGGCCCCGGCCGGATCGGGAGCGCGGTGGCGCGCCGGGCCGAGGGCTTCGGGATGGACGTGGTCACCGTCGGGCGCGACGGTCCGTTGCGGGAAGCGCTCGCGCGCGCCGACTTCGTCTCGATCCACTGCCCGCTCACGGACGAGACGCGCGGCCTGTTCGGCGAGGCCGAGCTCGCGGCGATGAAGCCGACCGCGATCCTCGTCAACACGGCGCGCGGCCCGATCGTGCAGACCGAAGCGCTGCGCCGTGCGCTGACCGACGGCAAGATCGGCGGCGCGGCGCTCGACGTGACCGACCCCGAGCCGCTGCCGGCGGACCATCCGCTCCTCGAGGCGCCGAACCTGCTCGTCGTGCCGCACATCGGCTCGGCGACCCACCGCACGCGCGAGCGGATGGCCGACCTGGCGGTCGACAACCTGCTCGCCGCCCTATAGGGGGACGGGGCCCCGTTTCTTTCACTCGCCGAGGACCTTGATGACAGCCGCTTGTTGCGGCCGCCGTCGAACTCGACGTAGAAGATCGCCTGCCACGGGCCGAGGTCGAGCCGCCCGTCGGTGACGGGAACGATCACCTGGTGGTGGACGAGCAGGTTCTTCAGGTGCGCGTCGCCGTTGTCCTCGCCGCCGCGGTGGTGGCGGTAGTCGCCGGGTTCTGGGAGTAGCTCGCGTGCGGTGTCGTTCGCCGGCTCCTTCCAGCTCGGCGGCGCGATCTTGTCGAGCCACTCGAGCGCGTCCTCCTGGATCCCCGGCTCGTCGTCGTTGATCCAGACCGCGGCCGTGATGTGCATGGCCGACACGAGCGCCAGCCCCTCGGCGATGCCCGCCTCGTCGACCGCGCTCTGGACGTCGTCGGTGAGGCGCACGAACTCGCGCCTGCGCTCGGTGTTGAACGTCTTGTAGACGGTGTGCGCTTTCATGTCGCTCCTTGGAACTCGGACTGAATGAGAAGGCCTGCATCGTGACGGGTGCGAGCCGCGGCATCGGCGCCGCCACCGCGCGCATGCTCGAGGAGGAGGGCGCGCGCGTCTTGCGCGTCTCGCGCAGCGGCGGCGACTTCGCCTGCGACGTGACCGAGCCCGACGCGGGGGAGCGGATCGTCGCCGCGTGCCTCGAACGGTTCGGCCGCGTCGACGTGCTCGTCAACAACGCCGGGACCAGCCGCGCTCGAACGCTCGAGGAGCTGACCGAGGACGACTGGCGCGAGCAGTGGGAGCTGAACGTCATGGCCCCGCTGCGGCTGATGAGCGCGGCCGCGCCGCGGATGGCCGATGCCGGCGACGGCCGGATCGTCAACGTGGCCTCCTCGTCGGGGAAGCGGCCGTCGCCGCGGAACGCCGCCTACTCCGTCACGAAGGCGGCGGAGCTGTCGCTGTCGCGCGTCTTCGCCGACCGCTGGGCCGGCACCGGCGTGCTCGTCAACGCGGTCGCGCCTGGTCCCGTCGCGACGCCGCTGTGGCTCGACGAGGGCGGGCTTGCGGACCAGAGCGCGGAGCAGGCCGGCATCACGCGCGACGAGGCGCTCGAACAGGCCGCGGCGAAGATCCCGCTCGGCCGCATGGGCACCGAGGACGAGATCGCCGCGGTGATCGTGTTCCTCTGCTCGCGGCACGCGTCGAACGTGACGGGCGCCGCGTGGGCCGTGGACGGCGGCGCCGTTCAGCTCATGTTCTGAACCTTGCAGAGGCAGGACTCAAGCTTTCTCCTGCAAATAACGAGAAAGTCACATGAGCGCCCGGTCCCGGTCATACCGTGGACGTATGTGGGGACAGCATGCGACGGCGGTCGCGCTTCGCCGCCCCCGCGTTCGCACCTTTTCACGCGCGCTGGCGGACGGCGCGTGCACGACGGTCTACGTCGCGGCCTATCCCGCGCGGACGACGCGCGTGCGGCTCGAGTTGATGGGCCGCCCGATCCCGCTCACGTCGTGGTGCGAGCAGTCCGGCGTCGCGCACGCGATCGTCGGCGGGTTCTTCCTGCGCCAGGGCGACGGCACGCCGCTGGGTGAGCTCTGGCGCCGCGGCGAGCGAGTCGAGAGCGTCCCGTTCGACGAGCCCTGGGACGCGGACGCGGTCGTGCGTCGCGATCGAGTCCGGGCGCGTTCGCGCTGGCTCCGCGCGACGACCTGCCCGAGCGTCCGACGGGCGACCTCCTCCAGGCGGGCCCGCTGCTCGTCGCCGGCCGGCGGCCGGTCGTGCACGACGGCATCGACCCGGAGGGCTTCTCGGCGAACCAGGCCCAGTTCGATTCGGACATCACCGTCGGCCGCTATCCGCGCGCAGCGCTCGGCGTGAACCGCGACTGGATCCTCGCGGTCGCCTGCGACGGCCGCGGGCCGCACGACGCCGGCATGACCCTGCGCGAGCTCGCGGAGCTGATGGTCACGCTGGGCGCCGATCGCGCCATCAACCTCGACGGCGGCGGGTCGACCTCGCTCGTCCACGACGGCGTCTTGCTGAATGTTCCGCGCGAGGAGCACGGGATCGAGCTGGTCGCGGGCCGCCCCGTGGCGAACGCGCTCGTGTTCGAACCCGCCTAGTGCAGGGAAAGACCGCCGCCGGACCGGTACGGTCTCGGCGTGACCTCGAATCGCCGCGTGCTGATGGGACTGATGTTCTTCCCACGCGGCGGCTCCGCACAGGTGACGCGCTACCTCGCCGGCGCGCTTCCGCCGAACGGCTGGGACGCCACCGTGCTGGCCGGCTCGCTCGGCGGGCCCGGCGACGACCCCCACGCGGGCACGTTCTTCGAGGGCCTCGACGTCGTGCCCGTCCCGTACGACGACGCGCTCGAGGCCGACGACCCGCTGCGGGCCGACCCGCCGATGCACCCGTCGTTCGAGGACCGGCCGGGCGCGCCCGACCGCGTGTTCGCGAACGTCGACGACGACACCTACGAGCACCTCGTCGACGCCTGGATCGGCCACCTCGAGCGCGCCGGCGCCGCCGACGCCGACCTGCTGCACCTCCACCACCTGACGCCGCTCAACGAGGCCGCCGCGCGGGCATTCCCCGACAAGCCGGTGGTCGGCCACCTCCACGGGACCGAGCTGCTGATGCTGCGCGAGATCGAGCTCGGGGCTCCACCGGGCTGGGCGCACACCGAGGCCTGGGTCGAGCGCATGCGCGGGTGGGCCGACCGCTGCCAGCGCCTGTTCGTGCTGTCGCCCGAGGCGCGCAAGCGCGCGCCCGGCTCTGCTCGAGATCGATCCCGGGAAGGACGGTCGCGGCTCCCAACGGGTTCGACCCCGCCGCCTTCGACCGCCGGCCGCTCTCGCGCTCGGAGCGCATCGAGCTGTGGCGCGAGTGGCTGGTGGACGACCCGCGCGGGTGGGCGCCCGGCGGCGAGCCCGGGAGCGTTCGCTACGACGAGGCTGACCTCGACGCGTTCAGCGGCCTCGGCCCGGTGCTTCTCTACGTCGGCCGCTACACCGAGGTGAAGCGGATCCCGCTGCTCATCCGGGCGTACGCGCGCGCGAAGCCGCGCTTCGAGATGCGCGCGCCGCTCGTGCTGCTCGGCGGCTATCCGGGCGAGTGGGAGGGGAAGCACCCGCTCGAGGTGATCGAGGAGATGGGCGTCGACGACGTCTTCCTCGCCGGCTGGCGCGGGCATAAGGACCTGCCGCGCGGCCTGAACGCGTCGGACGTGGTCGTGCTGCCCTCCGTTCGCGAGCAGTTCGGCCAGGTCCTCGTCGAGGGGATGGCGTGCGGCCTGCCGGTGATCGCCAAGGACGCCTACGGCCCGGCGGAGATCGTGGACCACGGCGAGACGGGCTGGCTCGTGCCGCCCGACGACGAGGAGGCGCTCGCCGACGCGCTGGTCGACGCCGTCAACGACCCCGGCAAGCGCGCCCGCAAGGGGGAGGCGGCCTACGAGGTCAGCCACGACCGCTACGCCTGGCCCTCGCTTGCCGCGAACGTCGCGGAGGTCTACGACCAGGTCCGCTCCGAGCCCTACGCTCGCGAGCGTGTCGAGCACCATCCCGTACCGGATCAGAAGGTCTGACCGCGCGCGGCGCGCGCGCATCGTCGTCGACGGCGACGGGGTGGAGGTGATCGTCCCGCGGCGGATGGCGCTGCGCCACGTCGAGCCGTTCGTGGCGGAGAAGCAGCGCTGGATCGAGCGGACGCTCGAGCGCTACGAGGCGGCACGGCGCGAGGCGCCGGGGGCGGTGCTTGGCCGACGGCGGCAGCGTGCCGTATCTCGGCGAGCGGCTCGAGCTATCGGTGCGCGTCGAGCCCGGACGGACGCGCCCACACGTGGCGCGCCGCGGCGAGCGCCTGATCGTGAAGGTCGCGCGACGACGACGCGCGCCGCCGTCGAGGACGCGCTCGAGCGCTGGTACCGCAAGCGCGCCCGCGAGGAGATCGCGCCCCGTCTCGACTACGCGACGGCGCGCGCCGGCACGGACTGGACGCGCCTGTCGATCCGCGGCCAGCGCACGCGCTGGGCGAGCTGCTCCCAGGACGGCGCGATGAGCTTCAACTGGCGGCTGCTGCTCGCGCCCGAGGAGATCCTCGACTACGTCGTCGAGCACGAGGTCGCGCACCTCGAGGTGCTCGACCACTCCAGCCGCTTCTGGAGGCTGCTCGGCAGCCGCTGTCCCGAGTACCGCGAGCACGAGCGCTGGCTCAAGGCCAACGGCCACACGCTGACGCTTACGTTCGACCTTGAGTTCCTGGGACATGCGTCCCGGGTGCAGCGTGCAGTAGAGGCTGTAGAGGCCGCGCTTCGTGGGCGTGAAGTTGAACTCGCCGTTGCTGGATCCACGGCGGAGGAGAACGCCACGCGGCCCGCTCGCCACCGAGACGTCGTGCTGGCGCGTGGCATCGAAGCGCCAGGTGACGGGGGTGCCGCGCTCGACGACCACGCGCCGCTTCAGAAGAAGTAGTCGCTCACGCCGATCGCCGCTGCCGAGCGGCTTGAACGCGCCCGCTGGGCGGCGCCATCAGCGGCACCCGGAAACGGCGGGTACGGCTTGCGGAAGCTCTCCGGCACGTCCTGCTTCTCGACGTCGTCCGGCACCTCCTGGCAGCCGTCCACCTCGCCCGGCGCGAGGTAGGCCATCATGATGCTCATAACGCGCGTGTGCGGGAGGCCGTTGTCGTACGCCGCGTGAGCTCGAGCTGGTCCCCCTCGCTCACCGGGATCCCCGAGGGCGAAGTCGTGCGGCTCATCGAGATCGGCGAAGGCTCGTGCAGCATCGGCCGGACCTTGTAGAAGATGTGGTCGGGGTAGCCGTAGTAGGCCTGGGACCGGATCAGGCGCTCGTTGCCGCAGGAGGTATTTCGTAGCGTCTGGTACTTGCCGCCGCCGTGCAGGTGGCCCTGGGCGCCGATGATCCGGCCGTCCTCGGGACCGTCGTAAGTGTGGTCGGTCGAGTGAGTTCGAGCCGCGCCCGCCGCTCCCGGGCACCGTGTAGGTCGGGTCGATGTTGCAGCCGGCTGTGTCGATCCACAGCGGAGTCAGCTCGGTCTTGGGCGTGTCGCTGTAGGTGATGCGCGTGCGGACGTAGACCTTGAGGTCGTAGGGGCGGTGGTTCATCAGCATGTGCGTCAGGAGCCAGTTCGGCGCGGCACCGCTCCGCCGTCATGTTGGCGATCCCGTAGTCGCCCGTCTTCGGCATCTCCTGGTTCTCCTCGCCCATCGCGAAGAACTGTGCGGCACAGTTGCCGGGCCCTGCCCCACTTCGGCGCCGGGCGCGTGCAGGACGATGTGATGGATCATCACGTCCTGGATCGAGAGCGCCTTCGCCCGCGTCGGTGCGCTTCTTGACGACGTCCACCTTGATGCTCGTGATCCAGCCCGGATCGGCCGGCGCCGTCTTGCCGTTCGCCGGCGAGCGGCATGTAGTGCTGCTCGCCTGTGAAGGGCGGGACGTTGATCGGATTCGAGTACAGCGTCATCTCCCGCTCGGCCGCCTGAGCAGGGGCAGCCGCGAGCAGCAGCAGGGCGAGGATCGGGAGCAGGGCGCGAGTCATTTGGTGCGGCGGGCGCTACTGGAACACGTCAGTCCCAGCGGAAGTAGCGCACAGCGAGTATGGCACCTAGCGCTCCCCACAAAACGACCACACCCAAACCGGCGCCGAAGCCGTCCCCCGCGAGGCCGTCGATCACATGCTTGAGGGGTAGCGCCCCGCCGATCACCTCCAGCGCCGGCGGCAGGTCGTCCGCGGAGTAGAAGACGCCCGAGATGAACACGAGCGGGAGGAAGACCGCGTTCGTGTACGCGCCCGCGGCGTCGAAGTTGGGGATCGCGTGCGCGAACGCGATTCCGAGCGCGGCGAAGGCGGCCACGCCGGTGACGGCGTAGACGAGCACCGCGCCAGGCTCGTCGGGCAGGTCGACGTCGTAGAGCAGCTTGCCGATCGCGAACACGAGCACGACCTGGACGACCGCGTTCACGACAGCCGAGCCGACGAGCCCGCCGAGGTAGCTGCCAGGCGGGATCGGCGTACCGCGGATCCGCTTCAGGATCCCCTGCTCGCGCAGGAAGACCATGTTGAACGCGAGCGCGGTGAATGTCGTCGCCATGATCGCCATGCCGGCGATGCCGGGGATCAGCACCTCGAGCTCCTCGTCATCGTCGGCGAACACGCTCGCCACGAGCAGGAGCAGCACGAGCGGGAGCACGAAGTTGAAGAACGCCGCGCTCGGGTTGCGCCGGAACAGCTTGCGCTCGAACCGCAGCTGGTGGAGCAGCAGGGTCACTCGGCTTCCTTGGTCAGCTCGAGGTAGACCTCCTCGAGGCTTGGGCCGGCTGACGTGGAGGTTCTCCAGCCGCTCGCCGCGCTCGAGCGCCTCGGAGGTGAGCCGGTGGAGCAGCGTCGTGGGGTCGTCCGTCTCGTGCTCGCGCGCGCTGGCCGTTCCGGTCGTAGGTGACGCGGTAGCGGCGCGCCCGCGCCGATCAGCTCGCGCGGCGGCCCCTCGGCCACGATCCGGCCGTCCTTCACGATCGCGACGCGATCGGAGAGCTCCTGCGCCTCGTCGAGGTAGTGGGTCGTCAGCAGCACGGTCTTGCCGAGCTCGCGCAGGCGGCGTATGACGTCCCAGGCGGTCCGCCGCGCGGCGGGATCGAACCCCGTGGTTGGCTCGTCGAGGAACACGAGCTCCGGATCGCCGACGAGCGCGAGCGCCAGGTCGAGCCGCCGCCGCTGGCCGCCCGACAGCCGGTTGTACCGGACGTCCGCGGAGCCCTCCAGGCCGACGAGCGCGATCGTCTCGTCGCGCGTCGCGCGGAGCGGGGTAGTAGCCGGCGAAGTGCTCCACCGCCTCGGCGACGGTCACGCGCGGGTAGAAGCCGCGCGCTCTGGAGCACGATCCCGACCCGGCGGCGCAGCTCGACGTCCGGCGTGCTCGGGGTCGTGGCCGAGGACGGAGACGTCGCCGCCGCTGCGGTCGCGGTAGCCCTCGAGGATCTCGACGGTCGTCGTCTTGCCGGCGCCGTTCGGGCCGAGCAGGCCGACCACCTCGCCGCGCTCGACGCGGAACGAGAGCGCCGCGGACGGCCTCGACCTCGCCGTAGCGCTTCCACAGCTCGCGCACCTCGATGGCCGGCTCTGGCACGCCGGGCAACATAAGGGGCTTGAGTTTCGTACTTGTGGGTATTAAGATACTCGTGAGTATCCGAACACGCCTGGAGGCGCCATGCACACGTTCCTGTTCGCAGACCTCGTCGGCTTCACCGCTCTGTCGATCGAGCAGGGAGACGAGCAGGCCGCGGATGTCGCCACCCGCTTCCAGCGCGAGGTGCGCGTGCTTGCCGCGCGCCACGGCGCGACGGTCGTGAAATCGCTCGGCGACGGCGCGATGGTGAGCGCGGACGACGCAGGCGATGCGGTCCGGCTCGGGCTCGCAGCTCGCGAACGGCCTCGACGGGCTGCCGCCGGTGCGGGTCGGGATCAACACCGGCCCCGCCGTCGAGCGGGACGGCGACTTCTTCGGCTCGACGGTGAACCTGGCCGCGCGACTCTCGCAGGCGGCTCGCGGCGGCGAGGTGCTGCTCACCGAGGCCACCCGCGCGGCCGCGCGCCGCCGCGGGACGCGGCTCGAGGAGCGCGGCGCGCGGACGTTCCGCAACGCGCGCGATCCCGTCGTCGTCTACGCGGCCAGCGAGCGGCCGCCGCTGCGGGCGCGCCTGCTCGCCGCCAAGCGGCGGTACGTTTGTCCGCAGCATGGCCGCGCGCACGAAGACCGCGTGATGGCGGTCAAGGGACTGCCACCGAAGGTCGAGCTGCCGCGCGTCGTCTTCATGACGCGCTTCATGCTCCATCCCGGACAAGCTGCTCGACAAGGCGTACCGCGACCACGGCGACTTCTTCCACTTCGTCACCCCGCTCGAGCGCACGATGTGCGTGACGGCGAACCCGGAGACGATCAAGCAGGTCTTCCGCGGTGACCCGGAGATCTTCCGCGCCGGCGAGGCGAACGCGATGCTCGGCCCGCTCGTCGGGCCGCACTCGACGCTTCTCCTGGACGGCGCCGAGCACCTTCGCCACCGCAAGCTGCTGCTGCCGCCGTTCCACGGCGAGCGCATGCGCGAGTACGGCGAGCTGATGGCGGAGGTCGCCGAGCGGCACGTGTCGGCGTGGCCGAAGGACCAGCCGTTCTCGGCGATCGAGTCGACGCAGGCGATCACGCTCGAGGTGATCCAGCGCGCGGTGTTCGGGATCGAGGACGGACGGCCGGCTCGATCACGTCGGCGCGGCTGCTGCGCGCGGTGCTCGACCCGATGGCGAACCGGTGGCAGATGCTCACGCTGATGCTCGCGCCGTCGAGCTGGGGCCCGCGCAGCCCCTGGGGCCGCTTCCGCCAGCGCGTGCGCGAGGCGGACGCGGCGATCTACGAGGAGATCCGCGCGCGCCGGGCGGACCCCGACGCGGCCGAGCGCGGCGACGTCATGTCGCTGCTCCTGCAGGCGCGCGACGAGGACGGCGAGCCGCTGTCCGACAAGGAGCTGCGCGACGAGCTCGTCACGCTGCTGGTCGCCGGGCACGAGACCACGGCCACGTCGCTCGCGTGGACGCTCGAGCGGATCACGCGCCATCCCGGAGGTGCTCGCGCGGCTCGAGGACGATCCCGACGGCGAGTACCTCGACGCTGTCATCAAGGAGTCGCTGCGGCTGCGCCCGGTCGTGCCCGCGGTGGCGCGCAAGCTGGCCGAGCCGGTCGAGCTGGGCGGCTACGAGCTGCCCGCCGGCGTTTCGATCGTGCCGTCGATCTACCTGACCCACCGGCGGCCCGGACATCTATCCCGACCCGCTCGCGTTCAAGCCGGAGCGGTTCATCGAGAACCCGCCGTCGAACTTCGAGTACCTGCCGTTCGGCGGCGGCGTGCGGCGCTGCCTCGGCGCGAGCTTCGCTCAGTTCGAGATGAAGATCGTGCTCGGCACGATCCTGCGCCACGCGCGCGTCAGCGCTCCCGAGTCGCGCGCCGAGCAGGTCACCAGGCGCTCGATCACGTTCGCCCCGTCCTCGGGCGGCCGTATCGTCGCGCGCGCCGCATGAGCCCTCGCCTGACACGCGCCGAGCAGCGCGAGAAGACGCGCACCTGCCTGGTCCAGGCGGCCGCGAAGGTCTTCACCCGCCGCGGGTACGACAAGGCGTCGCTCGACGAGGTCGCGGAGGAGGCCGGCTTCACGAAGGGCGCGGTCTATTCGAACTTCAAGGGCAAGGAGGACCTCTTCCTCGCCACGATCGACGCGCACTTCGAGGAGCGGCTCGAGTCGATCAGGCGCGTGATGCAGGAGGAGCCCGACGAGCAGGGCACCGCGCACGCCGCCGGCATGGACTTCATGGACAAGCTCAACCGCGATCCCGAGTACTTCGCGCTCTTCTTCGAGTTCTGGGCGTACGCGCAGCGCAATCCCGGCGGTGAAGCGGAAGTTCCTGCCGCGCGTCCAGCGCTTCCGCTCTGCGCTGGCGGAGCTGTTCGAGGCGAAGTCGGACGACGGGCTCGAGCTGCCGATCCCGGCCGAGCAGCTCGCGTCGATGCTGATCGCGATGGCCGCGGGCGTCGCGATGGAGCGCGAGCTCGACCCGAAGGCCGTGCCGGACGACATGTACGCGGTGATCCTGCAGTACTTCTTCCGCGGGATGCTGGCGGGCGACGAAGACGCCCGTCCCGACGGCCGCCGGCTAGGGCCCGAACATGGAGCGCGCGCAGCGGTTCAATGCGCGCGCTCTGTCGGTGCCGCGCCGCCCGCGCCAGGGGTGCGGGCCCTTCGCCCACGGATGCCAGCCGAGCGTCCCGTACTGCTCGCGCACAAGGGCCTTCAGCTCACCGCGATGCCGCCCGCAGCCGTAGAGGGTGCGGCCGTAGATCCCACGCCCGTGCCAGACGAGCCAGCGCTCCGGCTCCGCGTCCACGTACTCGCCGTGCCGCAGGTCGAGCATCTGTCGCTCAAGGCTTGCCTGTGTCTCCCGGTCTGGGATGCGCCCGCATATCTCGCAGCGGAAGACGACGGCGACAGGCATCGCATTTCAGGCTACCCGCCTGTCGCTGCGCCTTCCTCCCAGTGGATCTGGGCGAGCTCGTCCGGCGGCGCGCCCAGCAACAGCCAGCTTCCGTCCGAGCGGCGCATCACCTCACCACTTGCGTACACGCGCTGAAGCGCGGTCGTGATCGACGCGCGCTGGCATCCGACCAGCTGCCCGAGGAGCGCGTGCGACAGTCGTATGCGAAGCACCACGCCGGCGCTGGTTACCCGGCCCCAGCGTTCGGCGAGATGCCAGAAGAGCACCAGCAAGCGTGTCTCGACGGGTGAGAGCT
The DNA here is from genome assembly GCA_963846865.1 of uncultured Thermoleophilaceae bacterium. Classification (GTDB taxonomy): domain Bacteria; phylum Actinomycetota; class Thermoleophilia; order Solirubrobacterales; family Thermoleophilaceae; genus DASPHG01. The sequence goes on from CAWJXU010000012.1 coordinate 409,768, forward strand.
GGAGCAGCGCCGCGTGGATCGACATCCGCTGCGTGCGCCTGATCGCTCGCTCGAGCAGCGTGCTCATGACCTGGGGCCACCTCACGAGCTTGCGACCGAATTCCTCGTCGAGGACCGCAAGCCGCGCCGTCTCCAGCACATGCCACGCGACGCGGTGGGGCACCAGCCCGTCCTCGCGCAAGGAGACCCACGGTTGGAGCACGTCGCCCTCCCCGAGCAGCTCGGTGGCGGTCCTGCCGGCGAGCGTCATGTCTCGTGCGACGCGGCCCTCGAGGATCAGATAGCCGAGGCGGCCGATCTCGTCCTCGCCGCGCGGAACGTCCCAATGGCCGGGCAGCAGCCGCTTCGCGCGCACGACCAGCTCGCTGCGGGCCCGCGTGATGTCCTCCGCCGGAACGCGAAGACCGAGCTCACGATCGAGCTCGAGAATCCTCACCCTCTCATCTAGCCCTATCGAGGTTCCTCCTCCGCAATTTCCGGCCGAAAGCGACCCTATCCGACGCACGTTGAGGTGCAACGTTGGATTCCAACACCAGCGCCTTTTCCGGCGCATGACCGCGCCGTAGTGTCGGCCGAACCAGCCGGGGAGGGCAAAGGATGTGCCTGGCCATACCGGGCCAGATCACCGAGATGGTGGACGTCGAGAATCGCCTCGCGCGCGTAGATGTCGCGGGCGTCCATCGCACTATCAACGTCGGCCTCCTTGACGAGAACGGCGGCGTCGGAACCGGCGACTGGGTCCTCATCCACGTCGGCTTCGCGATCTCGCAGGTGGACGAGGACGAGGCGCTAGCCACACGCACACAGCTCGAGCGCATGGGTGCGGACTACGAGGCCGAGCTCGAGGAGCTCAAGGCGAGTGTGATCGAATGAGCGCGAGCGCCTGCGGCGACCACTGCATCACCTGCTCCGACGAGGGTGTCGCGATGAAGGTCCAGCGGATCGACGCCGACCGCGGGCTCGCGCTCTGTGCCGCCGAGGACGGGTCGAAGAGCACGGTCGAGATCGCCCTGGTCGAGGTCGAGCCGGGCGACCGCGTGCTCGTGCACGCCGGCGTGGCCCTTGTGGAGCTCGAGCCGTGAAATACGTCGACGAGTTCAGGGACCCGGCGCTCGGGCGCGTGCTCGCCACCGAGATCCTGAGCGCCGTAGAGCCCGGCCGCCACTACAAGTTCATGGAGGTCTGCGGCGGCCACACACACTCGATCTACAAGTTCGGGATCGACGACCTGCTGCCCGCGAACGTCGAGCTGGTGCACGGGCCAGGCTGCCCTGTGTGCGTAATCCCGATGGGGCGCGTGGACGACGGCATCGCACTCGCGCGCGAGCCCGGCGTGATCTTCACCTGCTTCGGCGACATCATGCGCGTGCCGGGCTCGGAGGGGAGCCTGCTCGAGGCGAAGGCCGAGGGCGCCGACATCCGCATGGTCTATTCGCCGCTCGACGCGCTCCGGATCGCCAAGCAGAATCCGGACCGCGAGGTCGTCTTCTTCGCGATCGGATTCGAGACCACGGCGCCCTCGACCGCGCTCACTCTGAAGCGCGCGAAGGCCGAGGGCGTGCGCAACTTCAGCTGCATGTGCAGCCACGTCACGATCGTGCCGCCGCTGCGCGCCCTGCTCGAGTCGCCCGACCTGCGGCTCGACGGCTTCATCGGCCCGGGCCACGTCTCCACCGTCGTCGGCGCGCGTCCGTTCGAGTTCATCCCGGCCGACTACGGCAAGCCGATCGTCGTCGCCGGCTTCGAGCCGCTCGACGTGCTCCAGGCGATCCGGATGATCCTCGCCCAGATTGACGAAGGCCGCTGCGAGGTCGAGAACCAGTACGCGCGCGTCGTCCCGTACGAGGGCAACACGCGCGCGCTCGAGGTGATGGCCGAGGTCTTCGAGCTGCGCCCCCACTTCGAGTGGCGTGGGCTCGGGTTCATCTCGCAGAGCGGTCTCAAGCTCTCGGAGGCGTACGCCGACCTCGACGCTGAGCTGCGCTTCAGCGTGCCCGGCGTGCGGGTAGCCGATCCGAAGGCGTGCCAGTGCGGCGAGGTGCTCAAAGGCGTCATCAAGCCCTGGGAGTGCAAGGTGTTCGGCACCGCATGTACGCCCGAGCGGCCGATCGGCACGTGCATGGTTTCCTCCGAGGGCGCCTGCGCCGCGTACTACAACTTCGGCCGCTTCGCGCGCGAGCGGGAGGTCGTCTAGATGCCCGAGCCGGCGGCCCTTAGCGAGCGCGAGGAGCGGATCCTCGGCATCATCGAGACGGCGCGGTCGAAGCGCGGCAAGTTCCGCGACGAGCGGATCAACATGGCCCACGGCGCCGGCGGCAAGGCCACGCAGAGCATGATCGAGGGGCTGTTCCTGCCGGCCTTTGGCAGCGCGACGCTCGAGGCGATGGGCGACGCCGGCGCGGTCACCGCCGACGGCGTCGAGCTGGCGATGACGACCGACTCGTTCGTGGTCAAGCCGATCCGCTTTCCGGGCGGGTCGATCGGCGAGCTCGCCGTCAACGGCACCGTGAACGACCTCGCGGTCTCCGGAGTGCAGCCGCTTGCGCTCAGCCTGTCGCTCATCCTCGAGGAGGGCCTCGCCGCGGACACGCTCAAGGCGGAGGTCCAGGCGATCGCGGAGGCGGCCGAGGCAGCAGAAGTCGAGATCGTCTGCGGCGACACCAAGGTCGTCGAACGGGGCGCCGCGGACCAGATGTACGTCACCACGGCGGGCCTCGGCCGGCGAGATGCACGCGCGCGCGTGGCGCCCGGCGCGATCAAGCCGGGGGACCGCATCCTGCTATCCGGGACCATCGGTGAGCACGGCACGGCGATCATGCTCGCCCGCGGGGAGTTCGAGCTCGACGCGGCCATCGAGTCGGACACACGCTCGCTGTGGCCGGTGGCCGACGCTCTGCTCGAGGAGGCGGCTCCCGACCTGCGGTGCATGCGCGACGCCACGCGCGGAGGCGTGGCTTCGGTGCTGAACGAGCTCGCCCGCGCGTCGAAGGTGGCGATGCTCGTGAGCGAGTCGGCTGTGCCGGTCGACCCGGCGGTCGCGGGCGCCTCGGAAATCTTGGGGATCGATCCCATGTACGTCGCGAACGAGGGCAAGCTCGTCGCCTTCGTCGCGGAGGAAGCTGCGGACCGCGCGCTCCAGGCGCTGCGGTCAGTCCCGGGCTGCGAGCGCGCGGCCGAGATCGGCGAGGTGCGCACGGAGCCGCCCGGGATGGTGCTGGTGGAGACGAGCTTTGGCGGCAAGCGGGTCATGGACCAGCTGGTGGGCGACCCGCTGCCGCGGATCTGTTGAGCGAGGAAGGAGTGCCAATGGCGGCAACCGACGTATACGCAGCGCAGAAGGAGACCGAGGCGGTCACGGCGCACGTGCTCTGGATGACCACAGGCCTGTCGTGCGAGGGCGACTCGGTCGCGATGACGTCGGCGACCAACCCGAGCCTGGAGGACATCATCACCCAGGCGATCCCCGGGATGCCGAAGGTCGTGGTTCACAACCAGGTGATCGCCTACGAGGTCGGCCAGGAGTACGCACAGGCTTGGTTCGATGCCGAGAACGGTGAGCTCGACCCGTTCGTCCTGGTGATCGAGGGCTCCCTGGGCAACGAGAAGATCAACGGCGACGGGCACTGGACCGGCTTCGCGGTGAACCCGGAGAACGGCCAGCCGATCACGATGAACGAGTGGATTGACCGGCTGGCGCCGAAGGCGGCCGCGGTCGTGGCAGTCGGGACGTGCGCCACCTACGGCGGGATCCCGGCGATGAAGAACAACCCGACTGGCGCGATGGGCGTGCCCGACTACCTCGGCTGGAACTGGAAGTCGAGCGCCGGCCTGCCGGTCGTGTGCATCCCGGGCTGCCCGGCGCAGCCGGACAACATGACCGAGACGCTCCTCTACCTGGCGCTCCACCTGGCGGGGCTTGCGCCGGCGCCGGACCTCGACGAGCAACTCCGGCCGAAGTGGCTCTTCGGGCGGACCGTGCGCGAGGGCTGCAACCGCGCCGGCTTCGCGGAGGAGGGCGACTTCGCGACCGAGTATGGCTCCGACCACCGCTGCCTCGTCAAGCTCGGCTGCAAGGGCCCGGTGGTCAAGTGCAACGTTCCCATCCGCGGCTGGGTGAACGGCATCGGCGGCTGCCCGAACGTGGGCGGCATCTGTATGGCCTGCACGATGCCGGGGTTCCCCGACAAGTACATGCCGTTCATGGACGAGGACCCCTGGGGCGCGCGGGCGGCATCGCTGACGAAGTACATCTACGGCCCGATGGTCCGCTACTTCCGCAAGCGGAACATCAAGAGCAAGTACGACGTCGAGCCGGAGTGGCGTCACAACAAACCTGAGCTAACCACCGGTTACCAGAAGCGCTGGTAGAGGGAGGCAACGATGTCAACAGTTGAGACACCTCGTGAGCAGCGGGTCATGGTCAAGGAGATGTCGTGGGATCCGATCACGCGCATCGTCGGCTCGCTTGGAATCCACACGGAGATCGACTTCTCCAACCAACAGGTACTGAAGTGCTACTCGACGTCGATGATCTTCCGCGGCTTCGACATCTTCATGAAGGGGATCGATCCGCGCGACGCGCACTTCATCACAAGCCGGATATGCGGCATCTGCGGTGACAACCACTGCACCTGCTCGTGCCTGAACCAGAACATGGCGTACGGCGTCAAGCCGCCGCCACTGGGCGACATGGCGTTCAACCTGGCCGAGACCGCGGACTACATCTTCGACCACGCGATCTTCAACGACTGCATGGCGAACGTGGACTTCTGCGAGCAGATGGTCAAGGAGACCAACCCGTCCCTACTGGCAAAGGCGGAGAACACGGCCGCCGAGCACTCGGACATCCACGGCTACAAGACGGTCGCGGACATCATGCGGGCGCTCAACCCATTCACGGGCGAGTTCTACCTCGAGACGCTCCACGTCGCCCGGTACACGCGCGAGATGTACTGCCTGTTCGGCGGGCGGCACACGCACCCATCGACGATCATGCCGGGCGGCTGCAGCGCGGACATCACGCACCAGACGTGCACCGACTACTACGTGCGGCTGATGCGCTACTTCGACTACGTCAAGCGCAGCGTGCCGATGCACGACGACCTGTACGACTTCTTCCTCAGAGAGTTGCCGGGTTACGACATGGTCGGCTACCGCGAGACAAACCTCGTGAACTGGGGCTGCTTCGACGACCCCGACTACGTCGACTACCGCTACGAGAACATGACCGAGTGGGGGCGCAAGCGGTACATCACCCCCGGCATCGCGATCGGCGGCGAGCTGATCACCACCGATCTCGTTGAGATCAATCTCGCGATCAGGATCCTGCTCGGGAGCTCGTACTTCGACGGCTGGGAGAACGAGCGGACGTTCGTGACGAAGGACCCGCTCGGGAACGATGTCGACAAGAACCACCCGTGGAACAAGGTCACGCTGCCGAAGCCGCAGAAGCGTGACTTCACCGACAAGTACACGTGGGTCGTCTCTCCGCGGATCTACGACAAGCGCACTGACACGCACGTCTGCTGCGATACCGGCGGGGGACCGTTCGCTCGCCAGTGGTGCACCGCGAAGGCGGGTCTCGTGGACTTCGGTTACGCCAAGGCCACTGGGAACAGCATCCAAATGGTCCTGCCGCGCTCCGCCAGCTTCCCGGAGATGGAGATGGAGTGGCACGTGCCGGAGAAGTCGAATGCGATCGAGCGCGACCGTGCGCGCACCTACCACCAGGCGTACTCGGCGCTGATCGCGCTCCACAACCTGGAGCGGGCGATGAAGGAGGTACAGGCCGGCCGGACCAAGAGCTGGAACGAATTCAAGGTCCCCGACCACGCGGTCAGTTGCGGCTTCCACGAGGCGGCCCGCGGTGTCCTCTCGCACCACATGGTGATCGAGGACGGCAAGATCGCGAACTACCAGCCCTACCCGCCGACGCCGTGGAACGCGAGTCCGCGCGACGTCTACGGGACTCCGGGCCCCTACGAGGATGCGGTGCAGAACACGCCGATCTTCGAGGAGAACGGCCCGGAGAACTTCAAGGGCATCGACATCATGCGGGCGGTCCGCTCGTTCGACCCGTGCCTACCGTGCGGCGTCCACATGTACGGCGGCAAGGGGCCGGTCCGGAAGGTCGTCCACCAACCGACCGCGTTCGCCTAGGCCATGGACCCCGAACAGCTCATCACCCGTGTGCAGGAGCTCACGGGGCGGCTGGAGGACCTCGATCATCCGATCTGCCGTGACCTGGCCGAAGAGCTCACCTCCGCGGTCGTGCAGATGTACGGCGCAGGGCTCGAGCGGATCGTCGAGCTCGCGGACGAAGACACGCGTGATGCGCTCGCGGCCGACGACCTGGTCGCGAGCCTGCTGCTGATCCACGACCTCTACCCGGTGCCGCTCGAGGAGCGCGTGCACCAGGCGCTCGAGACGGTCCGGCCGTACATGGAGTCGCACGGGGGGAACGTCGAGCTGCTCGGGATCGATGACGGGATCGCGAAGCTGCGGCTCGAGGGGAGCTGCAAGTCCTGCCGGGCATCGTCGTCCACACTCGAGCTGGCGGTGAAGCAGGCGCTCCAGGAGGCGGCGCCCGACCTCGAGGGCATGGATGTCGAGGGTCTCCCGGAGCCGGACGACGAGATCACGGGAACGCCGCTGCCGATCGTGCATGTGAACGGCGCGCCGGCCTGGCACAGCTCGGAGTCGATGCGCCCGTGGCGCTTGTCGCGACCGACGTGGATGGCGTCCCGCTGATCGTGGCCAACGTGGACGGGACGCTGCTCGCCTACCGGAACGCGTGCGCCGACTGCGGCGGCGCGCTGGACGCTGGTGCCCTTGACGGCGGTGCTCTCGCCTGCCCTGGATGCGGGCGCCGCTACTTCCTGCCGCAGGCGGGTCGCTCGATGGACGACGACCATCTGCAGCTCCAGCCGGTCCCGCTCCTGCGCGAGCAGGAGGCGATCAAGGTGGCGCTGTGAACCGGATCGACCTCGACAAGGCGGTGGCGGGCCGCCGGCGCGCGCTGATGGTGTCGGGGCTGCGCGGGCTGGCAAAGCCCGTGCCGGAGCCGGCGCCGAGCGAGTCGGCACCGGCCGAGCTGCCCGCCGAGGTCGAGAGGTGCGACCTGTGCAACACGACCGTCCCGCCCGACCACCGGCACATGCTGAACCTGTACGAGCGCCAGATCGTCTGCGTCTGCGAGAGCTGCTGGGCGCTGCGCTCCGGTGACGCCGAGTTCCGGCCGACTGGGAACCGGACGGTCTGGCTCGAGGGCTTCGAGATGCCCGAGGAGATCTGGGCGCAGTTCCGGATCCCGATCGGGCTCGCGTTCTTCATGCACTCGAGCGTCACGAACTGCGTGGTCGCGCTGTATCCAAGCCCGGCCGGAGCGACCGAGAGCGAGCTGCACTTCGAGACGTGGGGCCGCCTCTGCGAGCTGAATCCCGTGCTGGCCGACCTCGAGCCGGACGCGGAGGCGTTGATCGTGAACCGCATGGCGGACCCGCCCGCGTACGCGATCGCCCCGATCGACCGCTGCTACATGCTGGTCGGGCTGATCAAGGCTTCGTGGGAGGGGATCTCCGGGGGCGCCGGCGTCGAGGAAGCGGTGAACGCGTACTTCGCCGACTTGCGGGCGGTGGCCGCCGCATGATCGAGTCTCCCGCCGAGGCACCGGTCGCGCCCGAGCCGGAGTTCGCGGTCCTGAGCGCTGCGGGCCGGCGGCACGCAGCCGTGCCTGCGCTCGAGTTCGACGTCCACGTCAGCGAGCCGAGCGGTCGGCATGTCTACGCGATCGCCCTGACCGCCCAGGTGATGATCGAGGCGGCCCGCCGCTCGTACGACGCCGAAACGCGCGCGAGGCTCGTCGAGCTGTTCGGGGCACCGGAGCGTTGGGCCACGACGACGCACAGCCTCGTGTGGCACCAGGCCGACGCGCTGGTCCCAGCCTTCACCGGGGCAACGACGTTCCGGATCGCGGTCCCGTGCAGCTTCGACATGGAGGTAGCGTCGACGAAGTACCTCTACGGCCTCGCCGACGGCGACGTCCCGCTCGCGTTCAACTTCAACGGCACGATCCACTATCGCGGCGACGACGGCCGCGTGCAGATGTCGCTCGTGCCGTGGTCGTGCACGGTCGAGTTCCGCCTGCCGGTAATGACGTGGCGCGAGCTCATCGAGCACTACTACCCCCGGACAGGTTGGATCGCGCTCCAGGCGCACACGCTCGAGGCGCTCCAGCGCGAGAAGGCCAAACGGGCGCTGCCGACGCTCGACGCGTGCGTGGCGGAGCTGCTCGAGGAGCGGGAATGATCGACGAGCTCGTCGACTCCCTGCTGTACGAGGGCTACGCGCTCTACCCGTACACCCCGGGTGCGACGAAGAACGCGACGCCGACGCCGTTTGGGATCGCCTACCCGGCCGCCTACGCGCGCACATTGCCGACCACGTTCGAGCACCTCCGGCTCGAGTGCGTCGTCGAGGGGGAGGGTGCGGACGTGCGCTGCGATTTGCGCTGCCTAGTTCCGAGCGGCGAGCGCAACCGGGCGGAGCCACACCGGGTGACCGGAACCGGCGATTTCGACCTGGGCGAGGTGTCGGTGCGCACATCGCTCGAACGGAAGCCGCTCGGTGACGGCCGCGAGCTGGTGGCGTTCCGCGTCCAGAACACGACCGAAGCGCCCGACGGACTCGACCGCGCGGGCGCCCTGCGACTCGCGCTGATCTCCGCTCACCCACTGCTCACGGTCAGGGGCGGCAGGTTCCTGTCGCAGCTCGAGGCCCCGTGCGACAGCGTCAACACCTGGCCGGTGCTGGCGTCGCCGCAGGACGACGTGATGCTCGGCGCCGCGATCGTGCTGCCGGACCATCCACAGATCGCGCCCGAGAGCCGCGGGAACCTGTTCGACAACACCGAGATCGAGGAGGCGCTCGTCCTCCACGTGCAGGCGCTGAGTGACGCCGAGCGCGCCGAGATCGAGGCAGCCGACCCGGCCGTGAGCGAGATGATCGACCGCGCCGAGGCGGTCACGCCCGAGGAGCTGCTGAAGCTGCACGGGCGCGTCGAGGTGCGCGACCGGGTCACGCGCGAGCCGCCGCAGCCGTCGGCCGACGTCCGCGATCCCACCCGCGGCCTGCCCGAGGTCGAGGTCGACGGCGTCGTCCTCCGGCGCGGGACTCGTGTGAAGGTGCGGCCCGGCATCGAGGCGGACCTGCAGGCGCGCATGCTCGAGGGGCGCACCGTGACGGTCGAGCGGATCCACCGGGATTACGACGGGCGGGTCCACCTGGGCGTGAGCGTGGATCAGCCAGGCCAGGAGATCATGCGCGAAACGGGGCGCTTCCTCTGGTTCTTCCCCCCCGAAGTGGAGGTGCTGCAATGAAGCGGATCCTGGTCGCCGGCATCGGCAACGCGTGGCTCAAGGACGACGGCTTCGGCGGCGAGGTCGTGAAGCGGCTCGAGGCGCGCAAGCTGCCAGAGGAGGCGGCGGTCTTCGACTTCGGCACGGGCGGGCTCGACCTGGCCTACGAGGTCATGCGCGGCTACGACGCGCTGATCCTCGTGGACGTCTCGAGACAGGGCGGTGAGCCCGGCACGTTGTACGTGATGGAGGCGCGCGAGGAAGACATCGACGCGGGAATCGAGGACGGCCAGGTGATCAACCCGCACGGCATGGACCCCCAAACCGTGCTGCGGTTCGTGAAGACGCTGGGCGCCTGGCCGGGAAAGGTGATCGTCGTGGCGTGCGAGCCGGCCGAGGTCGAGGACATGGGGATCGGCCTGACCGAGCAGGTGGAGCGCGCCGTCGAGGGGGCAGTCGACCTCGTGGCGGAAACGATCGAGACGCTGCGGAGCGACGCGGCGTACGCCGTGGACTGAGCATGCACGAGCTGTCGCTCTCCGGCGCGATCGTGGACACGGTGGTCAAGCACGCGGCGGGACGGCGCGTGACCGTGGTGAACATGCGGATCGGGGCGCTGCGTCAGGTCGTTCCCGACACGCTCGACTTCTACTTCGACTTCGTGTCGGAAGGAACCGTCTGCGAGGGCGCGCGGCTTGAGCAGGAGGTCGTGCCCGCGACGCTGCGCTGTGCCGGCTGCGAGCGCGAGTGGGATATCGACGAGCCGCTGTTCGCGTGCCAGGACTGCGAGGGCGGCGGCCGCGTGGAGGTCGTTGCCGGGAGCGAGTTCGAGGTGGAGTCCATCGACGTCGAGGAGGCCGAATGCATCGCACCAAGGTGAGGATCGTCGAGGACGCGCTCGACGCCAACAACACGATCGCGCAGGCGAACCGGGCGGACTTCGACCGCGCCGCGGTCCGCGTCGTCAACTTCATGAGCGCACCGGGAGCCGGCAAGACCTCGCTGCTCGAACGGGTCGTGGCCGACATGCCGGGTGTCCGGGTTGGCGTGCTCGAGGGCGACGTGCAGGGCTCGATCGACGCCGACCGGCTCGCCTCGCTGCACATCCCGGTCACGCAGCTGAACACCGATCCGAGCTTCGGCGGCGAGTGCCACCTCGACGCGAACATGGTGCGCTCGGCGCTTCCCGACCTGCCGCTCGACGAGATCGACCTGCTCGTCGTCGAGAACGTCGGAAACCTCGTTTGCCCGGCGGAGTTCAGGATCGGCGAGGACGCCCGGATCATGGTCTCCTCCATCACCGAGGGCGAGGAGAAGCCGCTCAAGTACCCGCTGATGTTCCGCGCGTGTGAGCTGGTGCTGGTCAACAAGGTGGACCTCATGCCGCACCTCGACTTCGACCTCGAAAAGTTCCTCTACAACCTCGACGCGGTCCATCCCGGAGTAGAGCGGATCCTCGTCAGCGCGAAGACGGATGAGGGGATCGACGAGTGGAGGGACTGGCTGACGCGCGTCGGTGCGCCGGCGGGAGCGCCTGCATGACGCAGGCGCTCGGCACGGACGTCCTGGAGAGGGCGCTGGCCGAGCGCACGCGGGCGAACGCCGCGTTCTTCGAGACCGAGGCCGAGCGACTCGCGCGGCTCTGCCATCTGATGGCCGAGCGCTTCGCACGGGGCGGGCGCCTGGTCGCACTCGGCGGCTCTCCGGCCGCGCGCTCGGACGCCCGGCACGTTGCCGTCGAGTTCGTGCATCCGGTGATCGTGGGCAAGCGCGCCCTGCCCGCGCTCGCGCTCGTCGGCGACGGGGGAACGCTGGCGGAGCAGGCCGACCTGGCGGGCGAGCCGGACGACATCGCGATCGCCTTCGACGCCGAGGGAGACGCCGGCGAGGCCGCGCACGCGCTGGGGCTGCTGCGTGAGCGCGGCTGCCTCACGCTCGCGTTCGCCTCGGCGGGCGCGGAGTGGCAGTTCGAGCCGGAGACCGCGGATCCGTCGATCAAGCAGGAGCTTGTCGAGACGCTCTACCACGTGCTTTGGGAGCTGGTGCACGTGTTCTTCGACCACCGTGGCCTGCTCGAGGGCCGCGACGGCCGACAGCTCCACGACACCGGAGCGTCGAGTTTTCTCTATCCGTTCCTCGGGGAGCGCGAGCACGACCTGGATGCGGTCGTCGACGATGTGCGGCGGTCCGTGCTCGCGAAGGCCGACGACGTCGGCGAGCTGCGGGCGCAGACGCTCACCGAGAATCGCGGCAGGCTCACCGCCGCGGCGGCGGCCATCCGCAGCCTCCTCGAAGCGGACGGCCGCCTGCTCGCGCTAGGCAACGGCGGATCCGCCACGGACGCGATGGACATGGTCGCCGACCTTCGCCACCCGCCGGATCCGTGTTGGACGGCCCGCCGTGCGCTCGACCTGACCGAGGACCCGGCGATCCTCACCGCGATCGCGAACGACATCGGCACCGACGCGCTCTTTTCGCGCCAGGTGATCGCGCATGGCCGGGACGGGGACATCTTGCTCGCGATCTCGACGAGCGGCAACTCCGGCAACGTGATCGGCGCGCTGGCCGAGGCGCGCCGCCGCGGCCTGCTTACGGTCGCGCTGGTGGGCTACGACGGCGGCAGAGTCGCATCGGAGTGGCTCGCCGACCATGTTGTGATCACGCGCTCCGAGCACATTCCGCGAATCCAGGAGGCACAGGCGAGCGCGTACCACGTGCTGCGGGAGCTGATCCGGTGAACGAGGTGCTGCACGCAGCCGGCCGGGGCGCGGTTGCTGCAATGGCGATGACCGGCATGCGGGCGCTCACGGTCAACCTCGGGATCGTCGAGCAGCCGCCGCCGCAGGCGATCTTCAAGCAGAAGGCGCGCGGCTTGATGGTGCTGGTGCCCCGGAGGCAGCGCCGCGCCGCGATCGAGCTCTTCCACTGGGGTTACGGTGCGGGCGGTGGGGTTGCGTTTGGGCTGATGCCAGACGAGCTCCGACGGCGGCCGTGGGCGGGGCCGGTCTATGGGCTCGCGATCTGGATCGGGTTCGAGCTGGGGATCGCCCCCGTGCTCGGCCTCAGCCAGGCCAAGAAGCCGCGCCCGGTCGACCGTGTCGGCCTCGCCGCCGACCACCTCCTGTACGGGCTGGTACTCAACGAGGGCCGCAGGCGGCCGCAGGAGAACGCTGCGTGAGCCGCGTCCGCGCGCGCGTCGAGGGCACCGTCCAGGGCGTCGGCTTCCGGCCGTACGTCTACCGCCTCGCGGGCGAGCTGGGCCTCGCGGGGCACGTGCTGAACGACTCACACGGCGTGGTTGTGGAGGTCGAGGCTGCGCCGGAGACGGTCGAGCAGTTCTTGGCGCGGCTGCCGGCGGAGGCCCCGCCGCTCGCCAGCATCGATCGCGTCACCGCCGAGACCCTCGCCGAGACGGGCGAGCGCGGCTTCGCGATCCGCGAGAGCCCGGCCGGTGGAGAGCCGCGCGCCGCGGTCGCCCCCGACACTGCGACGTGCGGGGATTGCCTCGGGGAGCTCTTCGACCCCGCCGACCGCCGCTTCCGCTACCCGTTCACGAACTGCACGAACTGCGGCCCGCGCTTCACGATCGTGCGCGGGGTCCCCTACGACCGGCCGAACACGACCATGGCGGGCTTCGAGATGTGCGCCGCATGCCGGCGCGAGTACGAGGACCCGGCCGACCGCCGCTTCCACGCACAGCCGAACGCGTGTCCCGAGTGCGGGCCGCGTGCTCGGCTCGTGGATGCAAGCGACCGGCCCGCCGGCGCCGCGAGGGCCGACGCAGTCGAGGCGGCCGCGCGTGCACTCCTGGGCGGCGCGATCGTTGCCGTGAAGGGCTTGGGCGGGTACCACCTCGCGTGCCGCGCCGACGACGAGAGCGTCGTGGCCGCCCTGCGCACGCGCAAGCACCGCGAGGACAAGCCGTTCGCGCTGATGGTGCGCGACCTCGCCGAAGCGCGAGAGCTCGTGGAGTGCTCGCCGGCGGACGAGGCGCAGCTGGACTCGCGTGCGCGTCCGATCGTGCTGGCGATCCGCCGCGACGATGCGCGCGTCGCGGAGTCCGTTGCTCCGGGGGCGCCCGAGCTCGGGCTGATGCTGCCGTACTCGCCGCTCCATCACCTGCTCGTGGCGGATGCCGGCATACCGCTCGTGATGACGAGCGGCAACGTGTCGGACGAGCCGATCGCCTACCACGACGACGATGCGCGCGAGCGCCTTGCGACGATCGCGGACCTCTTCCTCCTGCACGACCGGCCGATCGAGACCCGCACCGACGACTCCGTGGTGCGCAATGTCGAAGACCGGCCGACGATCCTGCGCCGCTCGCGCGGACACGTGCCGGACGGGCTGCCGCTACCGGGCGCGCCGCTGCACCTGCTCGCGTGTGGCGCCGAGCTGAAGAACACGTTTGCGCTGGCGAAGGACGGCCGAGCGCGGGTCGGCCACCACATCGGCGACCTGAAGAACTACGAGACGCTGCGCTCCTTCGCGGCCGGCATCGACCATTTCCAGCGGCTGTTCGCGATCGAGCCGGAGGCCGTTGCGCACGACCTGCACCCGGAATACCTGTCGACGAAGTACGCGCAGGAGCGCGAGGACGTCGCGCTCGTCGGCGTGCAGCACCACCACGCCCACCTCGCGGCGTGCCTCGCCGAGCACGGCGAGGACGGCCCCGCCCTGGGCGCGATCTTCGACGGCACGGGCTACGGCACCGACGGGACCGTCTGGGGTGGCGAGCTCCTGGTCGGCGGGCTCGAGGACTTCGAGCGGGTCGGCAACCTCTTCCCGGTCCGGATGCCGGGCGGCGAGGCGGCGATCCGCCAGCCCTGGCGCATGGCCTGCGCGTGGCTCGCCGAGGCGCGCGGGGCGGGCCCGCCCCCGAAACCGCTTGCAGCGCTGGTGGACGGCCATGCCTGGGAGCAGGTGGAGGCGCTCCTGCGGAACGGCGTCGCGTCGCCCATGACCACCAGCGCCGGCCGGCTCTTCGATGCCGCCGCCGCGCTGTGCGGGATCCGAACGGACGTCAACTACGAGGGCCAAGCCGCGATCGAGTTCGAGGCTGCGGCGGACCGGCGCGAGCAGGGTTCCTATCCGCTGCCGGTCGTGGACGACGTGCTGGACGCACGTTCCACCATCCGGGCGCTGCTCGCCGACCTCGCTGCGGGTGCGTCGCCGCACGTTGTCGCGGCCCGCTTCCACAACTCGGTCGCCGCGGGCACGGCGGAGGCATGCGCGATCGAGGCCGAACGCCACGACGTGCGGTGCGTGGTCCTGTCGGGCGGCGTGTTCCAGAACCGTCTCCTGTTCAGCCGGACCGCGGCGCTCTTGACGGACGCCGGACTGCGGGTCGTGACGCCGGAGCGGCTGCCGCCGAACGACGGAGGGATCGCGTACGGGCAGCTCGCCGTGGCGGCGGCGCGTGCCCGCCGGGAAGGAGCGCGCCGTGTTCGGCCTTGATGAGTCGGTCGCAGCCCTCGGCAACGGCGAGGCGCTCGCGCTCGTGCTGCTGGTCGCCCTGCTGCTCGGGCTGCGGCACGCGTCTGATCCGGACCACCTCGCGGCCGTCTCCACCCTGATCGCATCCGACACCGACAACGGAGCGCGCCGGGCGGGCCGCCTCGGCTTGGCGTGGGGGCTCGGCCACGCCGTGACGCTCGCGATGTTCGGGCTGCCGATCGTGCTCTGGCACGCCTATCTGCCCGGTGGCTTCCAGCAGGCGGCCGAGGTGCTGGTCGGCCTGATGATCGTGCTGCTCGCGATGAGGCTGCTGCTCCGCTGGCACAGCGGCCGCTACCACGTGCACGAGCACCGCCACGGCGACGTGGAGCATCGCCATCTCCACCCGCACCGGCACGGGGCGACGCACGAGCACCGGCACGACGCGGAGACCGCGCTGGGGCGCTCGCCGGCGCAGGCGTTCGGGATCGGCCTCGTGCACGGGATCGGCGGCTCGGCCGGACTGGGCGTGCTCCTGCTCGCGTCCATCCCGGACCGGAGCGCGGCGCTGGCGGCGCTCGGAGTGCTCGCCGCCGGCGCGGTCGTCTCGATGGCGGTCCTCTCGTCGCTGCTCGGGTACGCGATCACGCGCGGACCGGTCGTGACCCGGCTCCGCCCGCTGGTGCCCGCGATGGGCAGCGTCACGCTGCTGTTCGGCTGCTGGTACGCACTCGCCGCAGTGGGCGCGCTGCCCTACGTCGCATGAGCCCGGACGCGGAGACGGTGCTGGCGGAA
The DNA here is from genome assembly GCA_963846865.1 of uncultured Thermoleophilaceae bacterium. Lineage (GTDB taxonomy): Bacteria > Actinomycetota > Thermoleophilia > Solirubrobacterales > Thermoleophilaceae > DASPHG01. Next base: position 425,355 of record CAWJXU010000012.1, read on the forward strand.
CCCGTCTTCGCCGGCGGGCGCTCGAAGCCGTTTCGCGAGCTCTCGGCCGGCGAGGTGAGGGCGCGGGCGGATGAACTGCGAGAAGCGACGGGCTGGGGGCCGACCGCGAAGGTGGGCTCCGTCGCGCGCGCGTGGGGGGAACTCGCCCGGCTGATGGAGGAGTCAGGCGCGGCCACCGTGGCGGAGCTGGATCCAGCCGACGTCACAAGCCGCGCCGAAAGGCTCTGGGTCGTGCCGCCCGGCGGCAGCCTGCTCTAGGCGCCAGCCCCCGCGCCGCCACGGCCCTCGCCGCCGGCGAAGCGGGATGCCCCGCGCCAGGCGGTCTCCTGCGTCTTCGCCCCGCTCTCGGCCTCGAGCTTCAGGCCTTCCTCGAACGTCATCCCGATCCCGTGGATCGCGGCGTGGCGGTCGGCGAGCATCGTGTCCTGCGGGAACGTCGCGAGCGCCTCGGCGTACTCGAGCGCGCGGTCGAGGTGCTTCCCCGCAGGCGTGATCTCGTTGACCAGCCCCATCGCGTGCGCCTCCTCGACGGCGACCATGCGGCCGCTGAGGATCATGTCCAGGGCGCGCCCGAGCCCGACCACCCGCGGCAGCCGCTGCGTCCCGCCGTCGACGAGGGGCACGCCCCAGCGCCGCTCCGGGAAGCCCAGGGTCGAGCCCTCCGCCGCGATCCGCAGGTCGCACCACAGCGCCAGCTCGAGCCCGCCCGCCAGGCACCAGCCCGAGATCGCGGCGATCGTCGGCTTCGACGGCGTCAGGCGCGTGAACCCGAGCGGCCCGTCGGGCAGGTCCATCCGCGGCCCGAAGCTCTCGATGTTCTTCAGGTCCGCGCCCGCGCAGAACGCGACGCCGCCGGCGCCGGTCAGGATCATCACGCGGGCGTCGTCGTCGGCCTCGAACTTGCGGTAGGCGGCGGTCAGCTCCTCGGCCGTCGGGCCGTCGACCGCGTTGCGCCGCTCCTGCCGGTCGATCGTCACGACCGCCGACGCGCCGCGGCGCTCGTAATGGACGGCCACTACCAGCCGTAGCGCTGGAAGTGAGAGGCCTTCCGCCGCTCCTTCCGCCGCTCGAGCAGGATCTGGGCGATCGTCCCAAGCGTCACGACGAGCACGAAGAAGATCAGGACCCCGAGCGAGAAGAACGTGACGACCTTGTCGGTGGTCTCGCCGGCGAAGCCCTCGCCGTTGTCGCCCGCGGACTCGGTGTGCTCCTGCGCGAAGGCGGTAGCCGCGAGCGCGAGCCAGAAGAAGAGGGTGGGCGGCAGGAGCCTCATGCAGCGGTCAGAATATCCGCCTCATGGCGGAGGAGTCGCTCGACGTGATCATCGAGATCCCGAAGGGGTCACGCAACAAGTACGAGTTCGACCACGAAAAAGGTGGAATCAAGCTCGATCGCTTCCTGTTCTCGTCCGTCGTCTATCCGACCGACTACGGGTTCATCCCGGACACGCTCGGCCAGGACGGCGACCCGCTCGACGTCGTCTGCTGCGTCTCCGAGCCGACGTTCCCGGGCTGCATCATCCACGCGAAGCCGATCGCCCTCTTCCGGATGGAGGACGACAAGGGGATCGACGACAAGGTTCTCTGCGTGCCGGTGACCGATCCCGCTTGGAGTCAGCTCGACAAGCTCGACGACCTCCCGAGCCAGCTTCGCGACGAGATCCAGCACTTCTTCTCGATCTACAAGGACCTTGAGCAGAAGAAGGTCACGGTCGACGGGTGGTATTCGCGCGAGGACGCCTGGAAGGAGATCGAGGCTTCGCGCGAGCGCTGCCGGGAGTTCCGCGGCGCAGGCGGCCACTAGCCTCCCGCCGCGATGTCACTGCTCGAGGCGATCGTCCTCGGGATCGTCCAGGGCCTGACCGAGTTCCTGCCGATCTCGAGCACCGGGCACCTGCGCATCGTTCCGGCGTTCCTCGGATGGGAGGACCCGGGGGCCGCGTTCACGGCGGTGACCCAGCTCGGCACGATGGCGGCAGTGCTCCTCTATTTCCGCGCGGACCTCACCCGGATCGCCCGCGCGTGGCTCGCGAGCGTGCCCGACCGCTCGAAGCGGCGCGAGCTCGACGCGCGGCTCGGCTGGTACATCGTGCTCGGCACGGTCCCGATCGGCGTGTTCGGCGTTCTCTTCAAGGACCAGATCGAGACGGGTGCGCGGGACCTGTACGTCATCGGCGTTGCGCTGATCGTGCTCGGCCTGATCCTGGCCGCGGCGGACCACTACGCAAAGCTCGAGCGCGAGGTCGAGCAGATCGAGACCAAAGACGGCTTCTGGATGGGCATGGCTCAGGCGCTCGCGCTGGTCCCGGGCGTGTCGCGCTCGGGCGCGACGATCACGGCCGGGCTCTTCCTCGGGCTCAACCGCGCGGCCGCGGCGCGCTTCTCCTTCCTGCTGTCCGTCCCCGCAGTCGTCCTGAGCGGGCTGTTCGAGCTGTCGTCGATCATCGAGGGGGAGGAGGGCGAGCACGTCGGCGCCGGCGCGCTCGTGGTCGCGACGGCGTGCGCGTTCGTCGTCGGCTACGCGTCGATCGCCTTCCTGCTCCGCTTCCTCGCGAACCACACGATGTTCGTGTTCGTCGCCTACCGCGTCGTCCTCGGGCGCGCTCGTGCTCACGCTCGCCGGCGCCGGAGTCATCGAGTAGCTCCGTAACCTTCCTGCGCATGAGCGACCGCATCCGTCTCACGCTCGAGGTCATCGCGATCCTCCTGGTCGCGCTCCTCTTCACGGTCGCGCCCGGCGGCGGGAGCACCCTCAACGTGATCCTCGCGATCCTCTCGATCGCGTTCTTCGTCGCGATCGCGCTGCTCGGGTACCGGCTCTACCGCGAGAACGGCTTCTTCCTCGACTCGCTCAGCGACATGCAGCGGGGCGTCCTGTACACCTCGGTCGGCGGCGCCTTCCTCACCTTCGCCGCCGCGGAGCGCCTGTTCGACTGGGGCGGCGGCGGGATCCTGCTCTGGATCGGCCTGCTCGGCCTCTGCTCATACGGCGTCTTCTGGGTCTGGATGAGCTCGCGCGACTACGCGTAGGCCTCGTCACCTTCGCCTGACCATCTCGTAACACGCGCGCGTTGAGCCGTCACGGTCGCGCCGCGACCGTTGCACGCGTGGCGCGCGACGAGGGACAGGCGACGGTTGAGCTGCTGGCAGTCGTCCCGGTTCTGCTCGCGGTCGGCCTGGTCGTCTGGCAGCTGGTCCTCGTCGGGCACACGGCGTGGGTGTCCGCGCACGCGGCGCGGGCCGCGGCGCGCGCGGAGCTGGTGGGCGAGGACGTTGCGGCGGCGGCGCGGTCGGCGCTGCCGAAGGGACTCGAGCGGGGGCTCGAGGTCGAGCGCGCGGCCACGGGAGGCGCGCGCGTGCGCGTGCCTGTCCCGATCGTGCACACGCGTTTGACCGCGCCTGTGAAGCTCGCGGCGCGCGCTTCGCTGGAGGCCGTCCCGTGAGGCGCGAGGACGGACAGGCCGCGATCGAGGTGCTCGGCGCGCTGCCGGTCCTCCTCGCGGTCGGACTGGCGGTGGCGCAGCTCCTCGCGGTCGGCTATGCGGCCGTGCTCGCGGGCAGCGCCGCAGAAGCGGGCGCGCTCGCGTTGGCGGCGCGGGCGGACGCCGAGGCGTCCGTGCGGAACGCTCTGCCCGGCTGGACTCGCTCCGGCGCGAGCGTGCGCGTGGGGAGCGGCCGGGTAACGGTGCGTCTGCGGCCGCCCTCGCTCATGAGCGCGCTCTCCCGAAGGCTCGAGGTCGCGTCCACGGCGAGCGTCGCGCGGTGAACGCCCCGGCCGTCTCGAGCCTGCTGCGGCGGGCGGGTGAGTGGCTCGTCGAGCCCGACCCCGCCGCGTCGCCCGCTCACACCGGCGCGCTCACCGTGGTGCCGCCGCGGAGCTATCCACTGGTGGGCGTGGTCGGGCTTGCACGCCGCTGCGGAGCAACCACCGTCGCGCGTGCGCTGGCCGCAGAGCTCGCCGCCCGCCACGGCGGCGCCGCAGTGGTTGCGTCGCCGGCACGGCCGGCTGTCGTTGCGCTCGGGAGCTCGACCCAGGCGGCGCGGCTTACCGACACGCTCGCGCGGCTCGACCAGCGGCGGGCGGCGGGCCGCCTGTGCCTGGTCGCGTGCGCGGATCCCGGCATCCTTGCCGCCGTGACGCGGGAGGTCGCTCCCGCCGTGATGGAGGTCGAGCCGGGGTCAGCCGCGATAGAAGCGGCGCGCGTGCTCGACCGGATCGTGCTCGTGGCGTCGCCCAAGCTCGAGCCTGCGCTGGCTGGGGCCGTGGCCGAGACCATCGCGGCGGTCGCCGAGGCGCCGGTGATCGCCGTCAACAGGGCGTCCGACCACGGCCCGTGGCTCGTGCACGCCGACGTCCTCGTGCCGGACTCGAGAGTGGGCGCGCGGCTGGCGCTCGCCGGGCGGGAGCCGCGCGGCTGGCTGGGCAGAGCGGTCGAGCAGCTCGCGGACCTGTGCGGGCACGACTGACGGACCCGGCGGGCCAGGCGCTCGTCCTGGCGCTCGGGCTCGTCGCCGCGCTTCTGACCGGGGGCCTCGTACTGGTCGCGCTCGGCCAGGCGGTGGGGGCGAAGAGCCGCGAGCAGCGCGCAGCCGACCTGGCGGCCGTGTCGGCGGCGGCCGCGATGCGCCGTGTCTACCCGCGCCTTTTCGAGCCCGCCTTCCTCCCGCCGCCGCGGCCGGGTCTCGCGCCGGTGCCCAACCCGCGCCACCTGACGCTCGAGCGCTACACCGCGATCGCACGCGACGCGGCGGTTCGCGGCGCCGCGCGAAACGGAGCGCGCGTACGTCCGGCCGACGTCGGGTTTCCGGGCGGCGGCTTCGCGCCCACGCGCGTGCGCGTACGGGTGCGCGCCTGGCACAGGGTGCGCGGGCCCGGCATTCGCGACGGCCGCATAGAGGTCGCGGCGTCCGCGGTGGCGGAGCTCGCGCCGGACACGGCGACCGGCCTCGCGACGGGTGGCGGCTACAGCGGTCCGCTCGCCCACCGCCAGGGCAAGCCGATGCGCCCGGACGTCGCGGAGGCATTCGACCGGATGGCGGCCGCGGCCGCGGCCGACGGCGTCGGCCTGATCATCTCGAGCGCGTTCCGAAGCGACGCCGAGCAGGCGCGGCTCTGGGCTGCGAACCCGGACCCGAAGTGGGTCGCGCCGCCGGGCACGTCCCTCCACCGGCTCGGCACGGAGCTCGACCTGGGCCCGGCGGCGGCGTACGGCTGGCTCGCGCACAACGCCGAGCGCGTTCGGGTTCGTGCAGCGCTACAGCTGGGAGCCGTGGCACTACGGCTACACGCGCAACGCCGGGTCGCGCTCGGTCGGCTTCGGGCCCGGCGACGGCGAGAGCGCGATCCCCGATTTCGTGCCCGCGCGCTTCGCCGGCGCGATCTCACGCGCCGCGCAGAGGTGGAACGTGTCCGCTGCGCTGATCAGCGCGCAGCTCTACGCGGAGTCGAACTTCAACCCGTTCGCGCAGTCGCCCGCGGGCGCACAGGGCATCGCTCAGTTCATGCCGGGGACCGCGCGGTCATACGGGCTGTCGAACCCGTTCGACCCCGAAGCCGCGATCGACGCCCAGGCGCACCTGATGCGCGACCTGCTGCGCCGGTTCGCGAGTGTCCCGCTCGCGCTCGCCGCCTACAACGCCGGTCCGGCGGCCGTGGCTGCGTGCGGGTGTGTGCCTCCGTATCCGGAAACCCGCGCGTACGTGGCGAAGATCCTCGGCCTGCTGGGTGGAGCGGGCGAGACTGACGGGGGCCGGGCTCGAGGTGAAGCTCGTCGAGTGAGCGCGACTTGCATCCGGCGTCCGCATGCACTAGACCACGCAGGGAGGCTCAACAAAGGAGGTCCGATGTACTGCAGCATCCGCAAGTACCGGATGGACCCCGCCAAGGTGGACGAGCTGATGCACCGCGTGGACGAGGGATTCGCCGAGGACATCCAGCGCCTGCCGGGCTTCGTCGCCTACCAGGTGCTGGATTGCGGCGACGGCGATGTCGTGACCGTTTCGACGTTCCGCGACCGCGAGGCGGCGGAGGAATCGGTCGGGGCGGCCGCGGCCTGGATCCGCGACAACCTGAGCGACGTCGAGATCGAGCGCGTGGACGCGTTCGTCGGCGAGACGAAGGTCAGCCGCGCGATCGCCGAGATGCTCGAGCCGGCACACGCCTAGCCGTGCGCGACGGACGGCCGGCCGCTCTGGCATGCGGCCGGCCGCACCGTTCCGGATAGCCTCCTGCCATGGCGACAATCACGCAGGTTCACGGGGTAGAGGGACTTCGCGAGCTCATCGGCAAGCCGATCGGCCCGAGCGACTGGCGCGAGGTAACGCAGGACATGATCAACGCGTTCGCGGAGATCTCGGGCGACGACCAGTGGATCCACGTCGACGCCGAGCGCGCGAAGACCGAGAGCCCGTTCGGGACGACGATCGCCCACGGCAATCTCACCGTGTCGATGATCGACGGCTTCCGCAAGTCGCTGATGGAGTCGACCGGCTTCAAGCTCGGCGTCAACTACGGCTGGAACAAGGTCCGCTTCCCGGCGCCCGTGCTCGACCGGATCGCGCCTGCGCGCGACGGCCGAGATCATGAGCGTCGACGACGTCGGCGGCGGCTGGGTCCAGGTCGTCACGAAGTTCACCGTCGAGGCGGAGGGCGGCGAGAAGCCCGTCTGCGTCGGCGAGTCGGTCGGGCGCGCGCTGCCCGAATAGCGCGCCCGCGGACCTAGAGCCCGAGTTCGTCCTTCAGCACCTCGAAGCCGTTCTGGTGCCTGCGGCAGTCTGACGGCGGGTCGTCCCACGGCGCCACGAGCGACCAGCTGTCCACGCGCTTGCCGTCCTCCACGCACTTCGACCGGTAGACGAGGAACAGCGGCGCGGCGACCAGCGCCGCGATCATCGACGAACCGCCACACGGTGCCGAAGCTCGTCCGCATACCGCGACCCTATCCTCGCCTCGGATGGCGTCGACGACCGTCAGCGCAGCGCGAGGAGCGAATAAAGGAGCAGCGCCGGAGCCTGCCCGACAGCCCGGGCGTCTACCTCTTCCGCGACAGCCGGAAGAGGGTCATCTACGTGGGCAAGGCGAAGTCGATCAGGAAGCGGGTCGCCGGCCACTTCAGCAAGGCGTCCAGCTCGCGCAGCGACATGGTGGGGTCGATCGCGAGCATCGAGTTCGTCGCCACCCAGACCGAGGCGGAGGCGCTGCTCGCGGAGCAGAACTTCATCAAGCAGTACCGGCCGATCTTCAACGTCCGCCTGCGCGACGACAAGTCGTACCCGTACATCGCGGTCTCGCTCGACGAGAAGTTCCCGCGCGTCTACTTCACGCGCGAGAAGCACCGGCGCGACCGGCAGTACTTCGGCCCGTACTCGAACGCGAAGAAGGTGCGCGAGACGCTCGACCTGCTCGGCAAGGTGTTCCAGCACCGAAGCTGCGACGGGTCCGAGCCCGGCCGCGCGTCGGGCAGCCCGTGCCTCGACTACTACATCAAGCGCTGCGGCGCGCCCTGCGTCGGCTACGTGTCCGAGGAGGAGTACCGCGAGGGGATCGAGAAGGTCGTGGACTTCCTCTCCGGCCGCTACCGCCAGATCGAGCGCGACCTCGAGGGCGAGATGAAGCGGGCGTCCGCCGCGCAGGAGTTCGAGACGGCCGCCGCGGTCCGCAACAGGCTGAAGGCGGTCCACAGCCTGCTCGAGCGGCAGCGGATCTCGAACGAGTCGGTCGGGTCGCTCGACGCGATCGCCGTGGCCACCGAGGAGACGGACGCGAACGCGCAGGTGTTCCAGGTCCGCGACGGCGTGCTGGCCGACCGCCAGAGCTTCTACCTCGACAACCAGGCGCGCCGCGACGAGGGGGAGGTGGCCGAGGAGTTCGCCCTTCAGTACTACGCGAGCTCGCCCGCGATCCCGCCGCTCGTGATCGTCCCGCGCACGCTGCAGGAGACGGACGTGCTGGCCGAGGCGCTCGCGGAGCGGCGCGGCGGGCCGGTCGAGGTGCGCCACGCCGAGCGCGGCGACAAGCGCCGGATCCTCGAGCTGGCCGAGCGAAACGCGCGCCTGGCGCTCGACCAGGACCGGCTGCGCTCCGAGCACCGCCGGATCCAGCGGATCGACTCGCTCGAGGGGCTCCAGCGCGAGCTCGGCATGCCGCAGATCCCGATGCGGATCGAGTGCTTCGACATCTCGAACCTCGGCGAGACGCACACCGTCGCGTCGATGGTCGTCTTCGAGGGCGGCGCGCCGAAGAAGTCCGACTACCGCCGCTTCGGCATCCGCGAGGCGGTGCAGGACGACTTCGCCGCGATGAACGAGGTGCTCGGCCGGCGCATGGCCCAGTACGTGGCACAGCGGGAGCGCTCGCCGCACGAGGCGTCGTACGACGCGAGCTTCGCCACGGCTCCGGGCCTGATCGTGATCGACGGCGGGAAGGGCCAGCTCTCGGCCGGGCTGAAGGCGCTCGAGCCGTTCCGCGACCTCGGCGTGACCGTCGTGAGCCTCGCGAAGCGGATCGAGGAGGTGTTCATCCCCGGCCGGCCCCAGCCGCTCGTGCTGCCGCCGAACAGCCCGGCGCTACAGCTACTGCAGCGCGTGCGCGACGAGGCGCACCGGTTCGCGATCGAGTTCCACCGCGGCCGCCGCGACAAGGCGATGACGCGCTCGGTGCTTGACGACCTGCCGGGCATCGGCCCGGCCCGCAAGCGCCTGATCCTGAAGCACTTCGGCTCGCCGGAGCGCTTCCTCGCCGCGAGCCGCGAGGAGCTCCAGGCCGTGCCGGGCCTGCCGGGCAAGGTCGCGCGCGAGATCCACGCGCAGGTGCACAAGGCGGGCTAGCCCGTAGCGCACGGACTGCCCGCGCCGCCCGACGCGCCCGCTAACGTGGAACTGGAGCACATGGCCAGGTCCACCCGGCCGGACAAGGGCCGTAGGGCTCAGCGAGGGCTGTCGCGCCTCAGGCGGGCGCGCTCGTCCGACGGCGGCACGCCGACCCGCTCGATCGAGGACTTCGTGATCATCACCGGCTTCTCCGGGGCCGGGAAGTCGCAGGCGATGGCGTGCTTCGAGGACGCCGGCTACTTCTGCGTCGACAACCTGCCGCCCGAGATGATCGGGCAGCTCGCCGACCTGTTCGGCCACGAGGGCAGCAAGGTCGAGCACGCGGCCGTCGTGTGCGATCCGCGCGGCGGCGAGTACTTCGAGCCGATGCTCGAGATCCTCGACGAGCTCGAGGAGCGCGGGGTCAACCACCGGCTGCTGTTCCTCGAGGCGTCCGAGCCGGTGCTGATCGACCGCTACAAGGAAACGCGCCGCCGGCACCCGCTCGCGGCCGGCGGCCAGGTCAGCGCCGGCATCGGCGGCGAGCGCGAGCTGCTCGCGCCGGTGCGCGAACGCGCCGACATCACGATCGACACGAGCGACCTGTCGGCATCGCGGCTGCGCAAGGTCGTCGCGGACAAGATGCTGCCGCGCGCCACCGTCGGGAAGCTCGCCGTCACGGTGATGAGCTACGGGTTCAAGCACGGCACCCCGCGCGACGCCGACCTCAACTTCGACGTCCGCTTCCTCCCGAATCCGCACTACGAGTCCGAGCTGCGGCCGCTGACCGGGCAGGATCGGGCCGTGCGCGAGTACGTCGAGAACTCCGACGGCCTGAACGAGTTCTACGACCGCCTCTTCCCGCTGCTCGACTACCTCCTGCCGCAGTACGAGAACGAGGGCAAGGCCCACCTCACGATCGGCATCGGCTGCACGGGCGGCCGCCACCGGTCGGTCGTGATCGGGGAGCACCTCGCGGGCGTGTACCGCGACCGCGGCGACTACCTCGTCGACGTGGTGCACCGCGACATCGACAAGCCGCCGCGCCGCGCGTGATCCACCACGTCGGCTACGAGGTCCGGGTGCTCGAGCACAGCGCGCTCTTCTACGACGCCGTGTTCCACCCGCTCGGTGGCCGGCGGCTGTACGAGAGCGGCGAGGCGATCGGCTGGGGGGTCGACGAGCCGGTGTTCTGGATCACCGCGCGCGACGTGCCGAAGCCCGGTTACGGCCACGTTGCGCTTCACGCCAGCGGGCGCGTGGCGGTCGACGCCGCGTACGAGGGCGGGCTCGCGAACGGCGGCTCGGACGACGGTCCGCCGGCGGACAGGCCGCAGTACGGGCCCACCTACTACGCGGCGTACCTGCGCGATCCGGACGGCCTGAAGGTCGAGGTCGTAACCGGAGCGTGACCGATAGCCTGCCCCGCCTGACCCGCAGCGAAGAAAGGACCTCTCTACATGGCGGTAAAGGCCGGAATCAACGGGTTCGGGCGCATCGGCCGGAACCTGTTCCGCGCGGCCAAGGAGCGCGGCGCCGACATCGATTGGGTCGGCGTCAACGACATCACCGACACGAAGACGCTCGCGCACCTGCTCAGGTACGACTCGATCCTCGGGCCCTATCCCGGGACGGTCGAGGCCACCGGCGACAGCCTCGTCGTCGACGGCGACGAGCTCAAGGTGTTCGCCGAGCGCGACCCGGCCGCGCTGCCGTGGGGCGACATCGGCGCCGACGTCGTGATCGAGTCGACCGGCCTCTTCACGGACCGCGAGAACGCGTCGAAGCACCTCGAGCGCGGGCGCCAAGAAGGTGATCATCTCGGCGCCCGCGAAGGGGCCGGACGTCACGCTCGCGATCGGCGTCAACGACGACGCCTACGACAAGGACGCACACCACGTCATCTCGAACGCGTCGTGCACCACCAACTGCCTCGCGCCGGTCGCGAAGGTCCTGAACGACACGGTCGGCATCGAGCACGGCCTGATGACGACGATCCACGCCTACACGGCGGACCAGCGGCTCCAGGACCTGCCGCACTCGGACCTCCGCCGCGCGCGCGCCGCCGCGATCAACCTGATCCCCACGTCGACCGGCGCGGCGAAGGCGATCGGCCTCGTCATCCCCGAGCTCGAGGGCAAGCTGAACGGCGTCGCGATCCGCGCACCCGTTCCGACCGGCTCGGTCGTCGACCTCACGGTCCGCGTCCAGAAGGACACATCGGTCGAGGAGATCAACGGCGCGATGAAGGCGGCGGCCGAGGGGCCGCTCGAGGGGATCCTCCAGTACACCGAGGACCCGATCGTCTCGAGCGACATCGTGAAGTCGCCGTACTCGTCGATCTTCGACGCGCCGCTCACCGCGGTCCTCGAGGGCAACTTCGTGAAGGTGTTCGCGTGGTACGACAACGAGTGGGGCTACTCGAACCGCCTGATCGACCTCGTCGGGCCGGGTCCTGTAGCCGATTGAGCACGTTCCGGAAGCGGTCGGTCCGCGACCTGCCGCTCGACGACGGCGAGCGCGTCCTCGTGCGGGTCGACTTCAACGTGCCGCTGAAGGACGGCAAGGTCGCGGACGACGCGCGCATTCGCGCCGCGCTGCCGACGATCGAGCTCCTGCGCGAGCGCCGCGCGCGGCTCGTCCTCTGCTCGCACCTCGGCCGCCCCAAGGGCCATGATCCGGCGACCTCGCTGGCGCCGCGTCTCGGCGCACCTCGGCGAGCTGCTCGGCGAGCGCGTCCACCAGGCGCCGGAGGTGGTGGGCCCCGAGGTGCGCAGCGGCGTCGAGCGGATCGAGCCGGGCGAGATGATCGTGCTCGAGAACACGCGCTGGGAGAGCGGCGAGACGGCGAACGATCCCGCGCTGGCGCACCGAGCTGGCGGCGCTCGGCGGACGCGTACGTGAACGACGCGTTCGGCGCGGCCCACCGCGCGCACGCCTCGACCGCCGGCGTGGCCGAGCACCTGCCGTCGGCGGCGGGGCTGCTGCTCGAGAAGGAGGTCACGACGCTCGAGGGGCTGTCGAGGACCCGGAGCGGCCGCTCGTCGTGGTGCTCGGCGGGGCGAAGGTCAGCGACAAGATCGGCCTGATCGACCGCTTCATGGACATCGCCGACACGATCCTGATCGGCGGCGCGATGTGCTTCAGCTTCTTCCGCGCCCAGGGCAAGTCGACCGGCGACTCGCTGGTCGAGGAAGAGGGGGTCGAGCTCGCGCGGCAGGCGCTCGAGCGCGGCGGAGGGAGACAGCCGCTGCCGGCTCCTGCTCCCGCTCGACCTCGTGCTCGGCGACCGCTTCGACGCCGCGGCGGAGCGCCAGGAGATCGACGGGGTCGACGTGCCGGACGGATGGATGGGGCTCGACATCGGCCGGGCCACGGCCGACGCGTACGCCCGCGAGATCGAGCAGGCAGGTACGGTTTTCTGGAACGGCCCGATGGGCGCGTTCGAGATGGAGCCGTTCGCGGCCGGGACGCGTGCCGTGGCCGAGGCGGTTGCACGATCCGAGGGAACTACGGTCGTCGGCGGCGGCGACTCGGCAGCGGCTCTCGCGCAGTTTGGACTGGCCGACAAGGTGACCCACCTCTCGACAGGCGGCGGTGCATCGCTCGAGTTGCTCGAGGGCAAGCCGCTGCCCGGCGTGGAGGCGCTCGACGATGCCTAGTCACCCCGAGCGCCGGCCGTACATCGCGGGCAACTGGAAGATGCACAAGACGGTCTCCGAGACGTGGGACTTCATCGGCGAGCTGCTGCCCGCGATCAAGGGCGTCCAAGGGGTCGATGTCGGGCTGTGCGTGCCGTTCACCGCGCTGACGGCCGCGGTGGCCGCGACGGACGGCAGCGACGTGATCGTCTCCGCGCAGAACATGCACCAGGCGGACTCCGGTGCGTACACCGGCGAGGTCTCCGCGCCGATGCTCACGCGACCTGCACGTGCGCGGCGTGGTGCTCGGCCACTCCGAGCGGCGCCAGTACTACAACGAGACCGACCGCGCGCTGCAGGAGAAGGTCCCGGCCGCGCTCGCCGCCGGGCTGCTGCCGATCCTGTGCGTCGGCGAGACGGAGGAGGAGCGCGAGCGCGACGAGACTCAGCGGAAGCTTCGGCACCAGGTCCAGGAGGCGCTCGACAAGGTGCCCGACGACCAGCTCGCCGACGTCGTCATCGCGTACGAGCCGATCTGGGCGATCGGCACGGGCCAGGTCGCCACGCCCGAGCAGGCGCAGGAGGCGATCGCGTTCATCCGCGCGCTGGTGGGCGACCGCTCGAAGGAGGCGGCCGAGCGCGTGCGCATCCAGTACGGCGGCAGCGTGAAGCCCGACAACGCGGCGGAGATCCTGTCCCAGCCCGACATCGACGGCGCCCTCGTCGGCGGCGCGAGCCTCGACGCCGAAGGACTTCGCCCAGATCGTCGCCGCCGCGGCGCGCTGAAAGAATCGGGGACGGGGCCCTTTCTTGCACACGCCGCCCTTCAAGCGCGTCTGCCTGGTCATCCTGGACGGCTGGGGACTCGCGCCGCCAGGCCCCGGCAACGCCGTGGAAGCTGGCCGACACGCCGGTCTTCGACCGGCTCTGGGCCGAGCATCCGCACACGCAGCTGAGCGCCTCGCGGACGCGCCGTCGGGCTGCCGGACGGGCAGATGGGGAACTCGGAGGTCGGGCACCTCAACCTCGGCGCGGGCTCGGTGGTGCGCCAGGACCTGACCCGCATCGACGACGCCATCGCCGACGGCAGCTTCGCGCGGAACGAGGCCCTTCTGCGCGCCTGCGAGGCCGCGCGCGAGCGCGGGCGGCTGCACCTGCTGGGCCTCGTGTCCGCCGGCGGCGTCCACGCGAGCATGGACCACCTGCGCGCGCTCGTCGAGCTCGCGCGCGGCCAGGACGTGCCGGACATCGTCGATCCACGCGTTCACCGACGGGCGCGACACGAGTCCCAACTCCGGCGCCGGCTACGTCGCCGAGGTCGAGGGCTGGGGCGGCGCGCGGATCGCGACCGTGAGCGGGCCGCTACTACGCGATGGACCGCGACCGCCGCTGGGAGCGCACGCAGCTCGCCTACGACGCGATCGTCGAGGGCGACGCGCAGCATCGCGCCGAGACGGGCGAGGCGGCGGTGCGTGCCGCGTACGAGCGCGGGGAGACCGACGAGTTCATCGTGCCGACGCTCGTCGGGGAGGAGGGCCGCGTCCGGGAGGGGGACGCGGTCGTCTTCTTCAACTTCCGCCCCGATCGCGCACGCCAGCTCTGCGAGAAGCTCGGTCCGCACGTCGACCTGACGACGCTCACCGAGTACCACGAGGACTGGGACTACCCGGTCGCGTTCCCGCCCGAGCGCCCGCCGGTCACGCTCGCGTCCTACCTCGCGGAGCGCGGCATCTCACAGCTCCACGTCGCGGAGACGGAGAAGTACGCGCACGTCACCTACTTCTTCAACGGCGGCGAGGAGGATCCGTACCAGGGCGAGGAGCGGTCGCTGGTCGACTCGCCGCGGGACGTGCCCGACCTACGACAAGAAGCCGGAGATGAGCGCGCGCGAGGCCGCCGAGCTCGTTCGTCGAGCACTGGGAGGCGCACGACCACGGCTTCGGGATCATCAACTTCGCGAACCCCGACATGGTCGGGCACACCGGCTCGATCCCGGCGGCCGTGACGGCATGCGAGACGGTGGACGAGTGCCTCGGCCAGGTCGTCGAGGCCGTCAACCGCTCGGGCGGCGCCTGCATCGTGACCGCCGACCACGGCAACGCCGACGACATGCTCGAGCCGGACGGCAGCCCGAACACGGCGCACTCGCTGAACCCGGTGCCGTTCGTCGTCACCGCCGCAGGTCGGCGGGCCTGCGCGACGGCGGCATCCTGGCGGACGTCGCGCCGACCGTGCTCGACCTGATGGGGCTCGAGCCGCCGCCGGAGATGAAGGGGAAGAGCCTTCTCCGAAGCTGAGCACTTCACGATCGACGCCCGCGACGGGTCCGCCCGCGCGGGCGTTCTTCGTACAGAGCACGGTGACGTCAGGACGCCGGCTTTCGTCCCGCTCGCCTCGACCGGGACCGTCAAGTCGCTGCAGGCCGACGAGGTCGCCGCGCTCGGGCTACGAGATGGTGCTCGGCAACACGTTCCATCTCTTCATCCAGCCCGGCCACGAGCACGTCGAGCGACATGGGCGGCCTGCACGAGTTCATGGGCTGGGACGGCGCGATCATCACCGACTCGGGCGGCTTCCAGGTGTTCTCGATGGGCCACGGGTCGGTCGCCGAGGAGGTCAAGCGCCGGGCGCCCGAGCGCAGGGAGGAGTCACACGGGGGCGTGCTGTCGATCGAGGAGGAGGGCGTGCGGTTCCGGTCCTACCTCGACGGCGGCGAGCGGTTCATGGGGCCGGAGACCTCGATGGAGATCCAGGCCGCGCTCGGCTCGGACGTCGCGCTCGCGTTCGACGAGTGCACGCCCTTCCACGTCGCGCGCGAGTACACCGCCCGCTCGACCGAGCGCACGCACCGCTGGCTCGACCGCTGCATCGCATGGCACGAGCGCAACGCGCCCGACTGGCAGCTCTTCTTCGGGATCGTCCAGGGCGGGGTGTACGAGGACCTGCGCCGCGAGTCGGCCGAGCGAGTCACTTCGGCCGCGATCGACGGCGTCGCGATCGGCGGGCTCGCTCGGGCGCGACAAGGACGAGATGCGCGCGATCGTCGACCTGACCACGCCGCTGCTGCCGGACGCGCTGCCGCGCCACCTGCTCGGGATCGGCGACGTCGACGACCTGGTGCACGGGGTCGGGGCGGGCATCGACATGTTCGACTGCGCGACGCCCACGCGGCTCGCCCGTCACGGGACCGCGCTCGTCGCCGATCCCGGCTCGCGCTGGCGGCTCGACCTGGTGAAGGCCGTGCACGCGGACAGCCGCGAACCGATCGCCGCCGGCTGCCCGTGCCCGGCCTGCACCCGCCACACGCGGGGTTACATCCATTATCTGGTGCGCGCGCGGGAGCTCACCGCGGTGCGGCTCCTGACGCTCCACAACCTCACCTTCATGGCGCTCCTGATGCGGCGGCTGCGCGCCGCGATCGAGCATGGCGCCTACGCGAACGAGTCACAAAAGGCTGCTCGAAGAGGGTCCGTATTGACGGGTAACACCCGCCTTCCTCTACGACATTCGTCCGAAAGCTCTCAAAGCCCGCTCAACCAAGGTATATCTGGGGCGATATGACCAACACGGTGGAACGGACTCCACGACATTTCCTCAACGTCGGCCAGGCGGCCGAGTACCTCGGCGTCAGCGCGGCGTCGCTGCGCAACTGGTCCGACCAGGGCAAGGTGCCGGTCTACCGGACCCCGGCGGCCAGCGTCGCTACCGGATCTCAGACCTCGACAAGTTCATCGAGTCGTGGCGCGAGACGCCCGTCGCCGAGGCGGCTGAGTAAACACTCGGCTCGACCGGCTTCCCGCCTACTCCGCGTACTCCCGGACCAGGCTCTTCAGCTCCTGGATCTGGCTGCGCACGCTGTCCTCGCTCGGGCGCGTCGATGCCGCCGCCGTCAATGCGCGGACACGGCGGCGAACGCTGCCACCGCGCCGGCGGCCAGCAGCAGCACGCGCCAGCAGGACGCGGCCGGCGCGGTTCTTGCGCTTCGGCGGCCGCCTCCGCTCCGCGGCCCGCGGCGCTGCGCGGCGCGGCTCGCGTTCGCGCGCGGGGATCGGCGCGACCATCGTCGGATCGCGCGCGCTGCGCGTACTCGGTGCGCGGCAGCGCCTGGGTGGCCGCGATGTCGTCCGCGTAGGAGCCGCGCCGCCAGCCGAATCGTCGCCTCGGTGTCCTCGCCGCGCGCGCCCGCCGTGACGGCCTCGCGCCATCTCGAGCGCGGACGCGTACCGGTGCTCGAGGTCGACGTGGAGCGCGAGCCGGATTGCGCGGTCCAGCGCATCCGGGACCTCGGGCCGCACCGATCGGATCGGCTGCACCTCGTCGTTCTGCTGCTTCAGAGCAAGCTCGGTGAGCGAGCTGTACTCGTGCGGCAGGCGGCCGGCAAGGAACTGGTACGCGCAGACGCCGAGCGAGTAGATGTCGGACGCCGGCCCCGCCTCCTCGCCGCGGGCCTGCTCCGGGGAGAGGTATGCGGCGGTCCCGAGCACCGACCCGACCTGGGTGATGCGCGTCTGCTCAGCCGCCTTCGCGATTCCGAAGTCGGCGAGCTTGACCGCGCCGGCCTCGCGTCGAGACGAGCAGGTTCCCCGGCTTGACGTCGCGATGGATGACGCCCGCCCGGTGCGCGTAGTCGAGCCCGTTGCACGCGTCGGCGACGTACCTGACGGCCTGCTCGACGCCGAGCTCCTTCTCCTCGCGGATCAGGTCCGCGCACGACGGTCCCTCCACGTACTCCATGACGATGTAGTGGCGCTCGGAGTCGACGTCCTTGCCGGAGTCGAAGACCTGCACGATGTTCGGGTGCTGGAGCTTCGCGGCCGCCAGCGCCTCGCGCCTGAAGCGGGCGACGAACGCCTCGTCCTCGGCGAGGTGCTCGGCCAGCAGCTTCACCGCCACGCGCCGCTCGAGCACCGTGTCCATCGCGAGGAAGACGGTCGACATCCCGCCTGCGCCGAGCCGGCGCTCGAGCCGGTAGCGGTCGGCGACGTCCGTGGGGGTCGCCATCAGTCTGTCGTCGTCCTTCTTCAGCTGGCCTGGCGGGACCCCGCCCGGATCGAACTGCGCCCTCGCCGTCGCCCTCGTCCGGCTCCGGCTCCGGCTCCGGGGCCGGGATGGGAGTTGTGGGCTCTGGCGTCGGGCTCGGGCGTCGTCGGTTCGGGTGTCGTCGGCTCCGGCGTCGTGGGCTCCGGTGTTGTCTCCTCGGGCACCGTCTCCGGGGTGGTCTCGACCGGCTCCTCGTTCTCCTCGCAGACGCTGCGCGCCAGCTCCCCGAGGTGGTCGACGCCGTCGCCGAGCGCGTCCTGGACGTCGCGAGCCGACGCCCTCGTCGTCGAGCTTGTCGACCTCCACCCTGAGCTGCGCGATCTTCGTCGCGCCCTCGTCGCAGAGGCCGGCGTCGATGTCGCTCTGGATTGCGTCCAGCCGCTGCTCGAGCGCCTGCGCCCTGGCGCGCGCGATCGGGTCGCCGACGTCGTCGTCGCCGCATGCCGGCGAGCGGCAGGCACACGGCCGCGGCGGCGAGAACGGCTCCGGATGCGAGCGCTCCTCGTCATTGGCCGTAGTAAAGCCGGTCGGCCAGCTGCGCCGGCAGGCCGGCCGCGCGGATCGCCTCCGCGGCTTCGTCGATCGCGTACTCGGTGCGGCGCCAGGTCGCCGTCCACGACTCGAGCTCGAGCAGCATCCAGCTCGCGCGCGGGTCGCCGTCGCGCGGCTGCCCGACGCTGCCGGGGTTGAGCAGCCAGCGGTCCTCGGAGATGTCGAGCTCCGTGCCGGCCTCTGACTGCGCGCCCGCGGTCGGCATCATCGCCCTTGCGCCAGAACGCGAGCGCCACGTGCGAGTGCCCGATGGCGCCGACGCGCGGCTTCATCTCGTCGATGCAGTCGTCGGCGGCCATCGACGAGAGCACGTACTCCCAGACGGGATCGCGCGGGCTCGCGTGGTAGAGGCCGACCGCCTGGTCCTCGTTCGTGCGGCTCGAGCTTCTCGAGGTAGGCGCGCGACGTCCGCGCTCGAGCTCCTCCTTCGTCCAGAGCGCCGCTGCCGCGGCGTTCGCGGAGAAGTCGTCGATGTCGAGCCGATCGATCACGACCAGGTCGTGATTCCCGATCAGGCAAAGATCGACCGTCTTCTCGGCCAACTCGACGCACTCGTTCGGCTGCGCTCCGTAGCCGACGAGGTCGCCGAGGCACCAGATGGCGTCGACGCCGCTCCTCCTCGATCGAGCGCAGGACCGACTGGAACGCCGGGAGGTTTCCGTGGACGTCCGAGATCAGTGCGATACGGCGCGTGTCAGTCTCTGTGGCCATGCGAAAGGTCGGGTACAGCCTGCCGGTTGCGGCCATCGCGGCGGTGGTTGCCGCAGCGGCGGCAACACTCCTCATCCGTCCGCGGGGCGGGCTCATCGAGCCGGCCGCAGTCGAGGCCACAGCCTACTTCAGCCAGGCCCAGCTCGAACGGGCGGAGGATTTCCGCGACCCGCAGCGGCTGTCTGGCGCTTGCCGGGCTGGGGCTCAGCGGCGTCACGCTGGCGGTGCTGGCCCTGCGCCCGCCGCGCGAGCGGCTGCGCCGCCTGCGGCCGGTACGGGGCGCGGCGGCGGCCGCAGGCGCGATCTCGCTGGTGCTCGTCCTGGTGAACCTGCCGCTGGACGCGATCCGCCACGAGCGCGCGGTCGATGTCGGGCTCTCCACCCAGGACTGGGGGCCGTGGCTCTGGGACGTCGCCAAGGCCGCCGGCATCGGGGCAGCGTTCGCGGCGGCCGGCGGCGCGATCGCGGTCGCGCTGTGGCGGCGATTCGGCGGGCGCTGGTGGATCCCCGCGTCCGCCGCCGTGGTGGCGGTCGGCGCTGCCTTCATCTACGTGTCGCCGCTCGTCATCGAGCCGCTGTTCAACCGCTTCGACGAGCTCCCGGAGGGCAAGCTGCGCTCGGACGTGCTGGAGCTGTCCGAGCGCGCCGGTGTCGACGTGGGCGAGGTGTACCGGGTCGACGCGAGCCGCCGCACGACGGGCGCGAACGCCTACGTCGGCGGGCTGGGGAACACGAAGCGGGTCGTCCTCTACGACAACCTGATCGAGGACTTCAAGCCCGCCGAGGTGCGCTCGGTCGTCGCGCACGAGCTCGCGCACGTGAAGCACGACGACGTCCCGCGCGGCCTCCTCTTCCTCGCGCTGATCGCGCCACCGGGCATGCTGCTCGTGCAGCGGATGGTGCAGCGCCTGGCCCCGGCGGCGCGTGGAGCAGAGCTCGTCCCGGCGCTCGCGTTCTCGGTCGCGGTCGTGGCCTTCGCGGGGCAGATCGCCGGCAATTACGTCTCACGCGGAGTGGAGGCGCGCGCCGACGCGTTCGCGTTGCGCCTCACGAACGACCCGGAGGCGTTCATCTCGCTCGAGCGGCGCCTCACGCTGCAGAACATCTCGGAGCCGGATCCGCCGGAGCTGCTTCACACCCTGTTCGGCACGCACCCGACCACGCTCGAGCGGATCGGCTACGGCGAGGCCTACCGGCCGCTAGGAGCTCTCCCCGTCCTCGAACTCGGGCAGGTTCTTGATCCCCTCGGTCGTCTGCCACTTCGAGAAGTTGTCCTCCATCGCGTCGATCAGCTCACGCATGAAGCGGGGCGACACGCTCACGCGCGAGACGACGACCCCGGGGACCTCTTCCTCCTCGATCTCGTGGTCGACGCGCGCGAAGGTGATCGTGAACTCGTAGTCCGAGTGGCTGACGTTGGCGAAGTTCGCGTAGACGCCGGCCATCACCTCGGGAGACGTGTGGATGTTGAAGTGGCGCTCGGGCTGTTCTTCGTCCACGCCGCCTAGTATCGCATTGCCCGTGCGGATCATCGTCCTGGCAGTCGGGCGGCTGCGGCCGCCGTTCGCGGATGACGTCCAGCACTACCAGAAGCTGCTCGCGGGCCACACGCGGCTCGAGGTCGTCGAGCTGCGCGAGGACGCGAAGGTCGCCGGGCGGATCCCCGACCGCGCTCACGTCGTGTTGCTCGACAGCGGCGGCACCGAGATGAGCTCGGAGGACCTCGCGGAATGGCTCGAGGAGAGGCGCCAGGCGGGCCTGGACCTCTGCTTCGTCGTAGGCGGCCCGCGCGGGCTGACGCTCGACCGCTGCGACACGAAGCTTTCCTTCGGCCGGATGACCCTGCCGCACCAGCTCGCGCGCGTCGTGCTGCTCGAGCAGCTCTACCGCGCTCACAAGATCCTGGCCGGCGAGCCGTACCACTACTAATACGGGGGTGGACCCACTCGCCGACCTGCGCGCCGCCTTCGGCGAAGGCGCGCGCCTCGAGCGCCCGCCGAAGCCGGACTTCGGCGACTACTCCACCAACGCCGCCATGCTGCGCGCGCCGGCCGAGGGAAAGCCGCCGCGCGAGGTCGCCGCGACGCTCGCCGAGGAGCTGAAGGAACGGCTGGGCGACGACGTCGAGCGGATCGACGTCGCCGGCCCGGGATTCCTCAACCTGTTCATGAGCGAGCGCTGGTTCCACCGCGCCGTCGCCGACGCGGCCGCCCAGGGGGAGGACTTCGGCGGCGGCAGCGGCGGGGAGCGGGTGCTCGTCGAGTTCGTCAGCGCGAACCCCACCGGGCCGATGACGGTCGCGTCGGCGCGCGGCGCCGCGATCGGGGACTCGCTCTCGCGCCTGCTCGAGTTCGCCGGCAACGAGGTCGAGCGCGAGTACTACATCAACGACTACGGCACGCAGGTGCGCCTGTTCGGCGAGTCGATTCGCGCTCGCGCCCGCGGTGAGGAGCCGCCCGAGGGCGGCTACCAGGGCGAGTACATCGCGGAGCTGGCCGCCGAGATCGAGCGCGCCGCGGAGCGCGACGCGGAGGAGCTCGCCGTGCTCGGCGTCGAGCACATGCTGGAGCGGGTCAAGCGCACGCTCGACAGGTTTCGCGTCAACTTCGACCGCTTCTTCTCGGAGCGCTCGATGTACGACGAAGGCTCGGTCGACCGCGTGCTCGAGCAGCTCGGCGAGCACGTGTACGAACACGAGGGCGCGCGCTGGCTTCGCGCCTCAGCGCTCGGGGATGAGAAGGACAGCGTGCTGATCCGGTCGTCGGGGGAGCCGACGTACTTCGCCTCCGACATCGCCTACCACGAGGACAAGCGCGAGCGCGGGTACGACCGCGTGATCAACATCTGGGGCGCGGACCACCACGGGCACGTGAAGCGGATGCACGCCTCGTGGCGCGCGCTGGGCGGCAAGGACGGTGCGCTCGAGCTCCTGATCATGCAGCTCGTCAACCTGATGGAGGGCGGGCAGCGCGCGCGCATGTCGAAGCGCCAGGGCGAGTTCGTCACGCTCGACGACCTGATCGACGACATCGGCGTGGACGCGGCGCGCTTCTTCCTGCTTCAGCGCTCGCACGACACGACGATCGACCTCGATCTCGCGCTCGCGCGCGAGCAGTCGGCCGAGAACCCCGTCTACTACTGCCAGTACGCGCACGCGCGGATCGCGTCGATCCTGAAGCGCGCGCGAGAACCGGAGCCGGACCCCTGTCTTGCACCCGGCGACCTCCATCCGTCCGAGCGCGACCTGATCAAGAAGCTGCTCGAGTTCCCGGAGGAGATCCAGATCGCCGCGGAGCGGCGGGCGCCGCACCGGCTGACCACGTACACGCTCGCGCTCGCCCAGTCGTTCTCCGCGTTCTACCGCGACTGCAAGGTGGTCGGCACGCCGGAGGAGCCGTTCCGGCTGGCGCTGTCGCTCCAGACGAAGCGGGTCATCGCCCGGGCGCTCGACCTGCTCGGGGTCGAGGCGCCCGAGTCCATGTGATGGGTCCGCGGCCTAGAGGTCGCTGATCGCGTTCACGCCGTTGTTGTTCAGCCAGGCGTTCAGCTCGGTCAGCTCGTTCGTGTAGAGCAGGACGCCCATCACGATCAGGATCGCGCCGCCGACGGCGGTGATGATCGAGTAGTGGTTGCGGACGAACCGGAAGACCGACGTGACCTGGGTGAACGCCACCGCGCAAAGCAGGAAGGGCACCGCAAGCCCGAGCGCGTAGAAGGCGAGCAGGAACCCGCCTTCACCGACCGTGTCCTCGTTGGCCGCGGCGGTGAGGATCGCGCCGAGTGT
Source organism: uncultured Thermoleophilaceae bacterium (assembly GCA_963846865.1). GTDB lineage: Bacteria > Actinomycetota > Thermoleophilia > Solirubrobacterales > Thermoleophilaceae > DASPHG01. The sequence goes on from CAWJXU010000012.1 coordinate 447,890, forward strand.
CGGCCCGGTGCACGGGAGCCAGGCGACAGCGAACGCGAGGCCGGCGACTATCGGCCCGCCGGTTCCTACGCGCCGTATGAGCACCTCGGGGCGCCACTCCCGGTTCAGCAGCGGCAGGAAGAGCGTGCCGATGAAGAAGACCCCCATCAGCACCAGCAGCACTCCCGAGACCTCGCGCAGCGTCTCGCGGTTCTCGCCCAGCGTCTCGCCGAGGCCCGTGGCCGTCATCCCGAGCGCGACGAACATCGCCGTGAACGAGAGGCAGAAGATGATCGCGGGGAGGAGGACCTTCAGCCGCGACTTGCCCGCTTCGATCTCGGCGAACTCGAGCCCCGAGATCGCCGACAGGTAGCCGGGCACGAGCGGCAGGACGCAGGGGGAGAGGAAGGAGATGATCCCGACGCCGAACGCGGCGAGGACCGTGGTGTCGACGCCGTTTGCCGCGAGCACGGATCACAGGTCGTACCTCGCCAGATCGTCGTCGAGCCGCTTCGACTCGGTCTCACTCGCCTGCGCTCCACCCGGCGTCGCGGGACGCTTGCGCCAGCGGCGGACGCCGACGGCGATCGCCGTGCCGGCGCCGAGCAGGATCGCCGCCGGGATCAGGTAGGCGGCGATCTCGAAGCCGTCGTCAGCATCGGGCGAAGCCAGCACCTCGTCGCCGAACTCCGTCACGAGCGCTGCCTTCACCTCATCCTTCGTCTTGCACTGGTCGATCAGCCGCTGGATGAACGCGCGCTCGCGCTGCGCCTGCGGCGCCTCGGTCGCGAGACCGAGCGTGGTGCCGCAGACGGGGCACATCACCTCGTCCTCGAGGTCGCCGAGCGAGGTCTCGGGACACGCGAACGCGGCGGCGGGTGCGACCGCAAGCCACAGGGCCACGCCGGCTGCCAACCGCTTCACGTGAGCTTCTTGCGCAGCCGCTCTAGCGTGTTCTCGGCCGTCCGGCGGTACCACCGCTTGCCGACCACCGAATCGACGGCCCGGTAGCCCGGGTTCGTCGGGTTCATCCCGACCTCGAACTCCGCGAAGGTGTCGTCTCCCGCACCGGTCAAGAGCCAGTGCAGGTACCAGCCCGACACCGTGCAGCGCACGCTGATCTCGCGCATCTCCTCGAACGCCTCGACGACGAACTCCGTCTTGCGCGTGCCCACGAACGGGATCGCTTCCGCCTGCTGGTAGCGCGCACCCTGCTCGACGTTGTCCAGGCCGTCGACCTCGACGACCTCGCCGGCCCACTCGGGATAGGTGTTCGGGTTGCCGACCTGTGCCCACACCGTCTCAACGGGCGCTTCGATCAGTGTCTGCTGCCGGTACGAGCCCATGGGTCAATTCTCTCTCAGAAGCGGTGTCACGGTCGAGCGTAGGAACTGCTCGTCGACCGGCCCGCGCCGCCGTTCCACGATACGCCCCTCGCGGTCGATCACGAACGTCTCCGGGTAGGCGACGATCCCGAAGTCCTCCTGGGTCGATCCGTCCTTGTCGCGCAGGTGCGGGTAGGTGAGGCCGTACTCGTCGATGAAGTCCTGAGCGTCGCTGGTCACATCCAATACGTCTACGCCCAGCACGGTGGCGTTTCGCTTCTTGAGCTTCTGGTGCCAGCGCTCGAGCAGCGGCGACTCCTCGCGGCAAGGCTCGCACCACGAGGCCCAGTAGTTGAGGACGACGACCTGCCCGCGCCAGTCCGCGAGCGACCGTTCGGCGCCGCCCTCGAGCGGCGGAAGCTCGAGCTCCGGCGCCGGCTCGCGCTCGCCGCGCTGGACCGCGTCGTCGATCGACGTATCGGCCTCCTGCGAGGCCACTCCGTAGGCGAGCAGCCCGATCAGCCCGGCGACGCCGGCGACGACGAGAACCACCATCGCGGAGGGCCGCTTCACCGCTCCTGAGGGTAGTGCCGCGCCTCTGTGCGGCCTCTAGAATCGCGCCGCAGCGCGGACGTAGCTCAGTTGGTAGAGCGTCGGCTTCCCAAGCCGAAGGTCGCGGGTTCGAGACCCGTCGTCCGCTTCAGGCTCGCAAGCTTTCCGCGCTCGCCGCGTTGAAGGCCGTAGGTGTCACCTACGGCCGGGGGGATGCAGTGAAGAAGCTGAGCGCGTTCGTGGTGGTCTTCGGCCTCTTGGCCGTCCCCGCCGCTGCGCAGACGACCGAGTCCCCCTGCACCGAGCAGCGCGCGGGTGGCGAGTGGACCCGTTACGGCCAGGACCAGCTCGGCCAGAACCGCCAGGACGCGGAGACGACCATCGGCAAGGACAACGTCGCTTCGCTGGCGGAGGTCTGGCGGACACCATCGCCTACCGGCTACGACTCGGCGCCGCCGATCGTCGCGGGCGGGTGCGTGATCATCAACTCCGGCGGCCGCATCCTGGCCATGGACCTCGACGACGGCTCCACCGTGTGGGAGACCCAAGGCGTCGATACGACGAGCGGCTTCGCCGTGACCGTGGTCGACGGGCGCGTGCACGCGGCGTTCCCGAACGGCGGCAAGCCTCGGGCGGCGGCGTTCGACGTCAGGGACGGCAGCACCCTGTGGGTCAGCGAAGACGTCTCGTTCGGCGAGCCCGCCAACCAGCTCGCCAGCGGAGTGGTGCACGACGGCATCCAGGCTTTCTTCACCACCGGGCCTGACTTCGAGCCCGCCGCGCGCCAGGGCTACGCGCTGCTGGACGCGGCGACCGGCGAGATCCTGCACAAGCAGACGACGCTCACCCAGGAGGAGCTCGACGCAGGGCTACAACGGCGGCGGCGTCTGGGGCACGCCGAACGTCGATCCCGAGACCGACTACCTCTACGCGCCCACGTCGAATCCCGAGTCGAAGACCAGGGAGCACGAGTGGGACAACGCGATCCTGAAGATCGACCTCGCGCGTGAGCGCGATGGCGCTCCGAATCCGAACTTCGGCAAGGTCGTGGGCCACTACAAGGGCCACCCGGACAGCTACACGGGCTACGACAACCCCGTCTGCCAGACGGTTGGCGAGGACGCCTGGGTCAACCTCGTCACCTACGGCTCGTCGCCGACCTGCGGGCAGCTCGACGTCGACTTCGGCGTCGGGCCGACGCTCTGGAAGGACGCCGACGGCAACACCTACGGCGCCGCGCCGCAGAAGTCGGGTGAGTTCCACGTTTTCAACGCCGACACGATGGAGGGCGTCTGGAAGAAGCAGACGTTCGTGACCCTGTCGGCGCTCAACGGCGGCCTCGGCCGCGCCGCCACCGACGGCGAGACGGTCTACGCCGTGGTCAACCCGGCGTCGGTCGTGGCCTACGACGGCAATACGGGCGAGGAGAAGTGGACGGCGCCGGTCGGGCTGCCGATCCCGCAGACCGGCGGCAACGCCGCACTCGCCAACGGCGTCGTCTACTGGGTCAGCGGCACCGGCGCCACGCTGCACGCGCTGGACGCGGAGACCGGCACGGTCCTGTACAGGTCACCGCCGGCGTTCACGACACCCGGCAGCCCGTTCGGCAGCCTCGCGAGCAGCGTGACGGTGGCAGGCAACACCGTCGTCGCGAACCACGCCGGCTACATCGTGGCCTACCGCCTCGGCGAGGGCGGGGGAGGCGGGCCGGCGCCGCCCGGTGTCGAGCCGCCTGAGGTGCCGGCAGCAGGGGCGCCGGTCGCCGCGGTGCCTGGCAGTGCCAGCGCCGGATATGCGACACCGGTGGCGCCGGTGATTCAGGGCGGCGAGATGTCGTTCTTCAACGGCGACCTTGCGTCGCACGACGTCGTCTCGACGGACCCGGGTCCCCACAGCGGGCGCCTGTTCCGCTCGGAGCTCATCGGCATCGGCCAGACCGCTCCGATCGAGGGCGTGAGCGATCTGGGCGCCGGCAACTACCAGTTCTTCTGCTCGCTGCATCCGGGCATGAAGGGCCAGATCGTCGTCCAGGGAGGCTGACGGTGATGCTCCGCACCTTCCTGGCCATCGCCGGGACGCTCGTGTTGGCCGCTCCCGCGTCAGCGGGCACGCTCTCGAGCACGCCATACGGCGCGGTCGACTTCGGCGACCAGATCGCCTACCGCGTCACAGGCCCGGACTGTGAGAGCGCGAGCCCGCGTGTGGTCGTGATGGCGGGCGGAGAAGAGGTCTCCGGCCCCGTGTCCCAGCCACGGGTCGACGGCATCGATTCGTCGGGCTGTACCGGCGCGGCCACGGTCCCGTCATTCAAGGACGTGGTCGCGACGGGCTGGAGCCAAGGAGACGCGATCGAGGTTGAGCTGCGCGAAGGAAGCCAGACGGTCCCGCTGCGTTACTTCCGGATCGAGGCCGACCAGGGCGAGATCGCCGCGGGCGCGCCGACGGTCGGGGCAGCGAACGACCAGGACACCGGCGAGAACGACCAGGCGCTCACGATGAGCCAGGGCGACTCGGTCGGCATCGGGCGGGTCAACCTGAACAGGGTCGATGCGATCTCGCTGCGCCTGTGCATCACCGGCACCGAGGGCGCCACGCATTACGCGCCGCAGCTGAATCCGGCGGGCGCGCTCGGCGCTCACGAGCGCGGCGAGCTGCCGCTGCTCGCCTCGGTCCGCCAGGGGTCGGCGACCGGGCCGGCGCTGATCGGGCCGATCGACGTCTCGAGCAACCCCACGACCGGCACCCGGCTTGCGACCGAGGGCTTCGGCGGCTGTTACCGGCTGCTGCACCTGCCCGTGACCAGCCGGTTCGTGTCGGAATCGCCGGAGCTCTTCGTCACGATCGACGCCGGGCTCCCGGGCGTCCTGCAGCTGAACCACGTGGACATCGACGGGACCGCGGCAAAGGTCCCTGCCCCACGTGAGACCGACCCGGCAGGCATGCGCTCGATCTTCGACGGCTCGTCATGGGACGGCTGGACCCAGACGGGCTGCCAGCTGAACGACGACGGATCGGTGAGCAACCTGCGGACAGGCGCCGCCGGGGAGTTCTTCGGCTGCTCGATGACATACGGGCAAGCAGCTCCACGACGTCGTGCTGCGCTTCGACGTGCGCCGGCGAAACTTCTTCGACAACGGCGCGATCTCCGTGGGCAACGAGGTTCAGCTGCGCTCGGTGGGCGAGTACGGGCCGGGCGGGTACTTCGGCGAGTACGCGGCCCGCGCGCAGAAGCTGAACGCGTGGCCCGACTGGAGCCACGTGCAGATCGTGCAGCTCGGCGCGCGCTACGTGGTCACGATCAACGGCCGCACCGTCACCGACCACGCTCGCTCCGACGGTGACCCGGGTCCATTCGACTTCGGGATGGCGTCGCAGCCGGAATGGTCCGCGCGCGCAGGCGCGTCGAACGGCTTCGGCCACGAGGGCTCACCCGACGTCGAGCGTCCGAGCGAGTGGGGCGACTTCTGGTTCCGCGACGTTCGTGTGCTCGAGTGCGATGGCGCTACCGACCCGCAGTGCGTCGAGATCGCCGACGCGAATCTGGGACAGGCACCGCAACGATGAATGGGGGAGGCGAAGTGCGGCGTTATTGGGCAGTTCTCATGGTGGTGTCCTGCTGTCTGGCGTTCGCGGGTGGCGCGTCTGCGGAGCCAGTCGATGACTGGGACTACGAGACGTTCGACTGCCTGAACGACCGCTGGAACCCGCTCGACGAGAACGGGAATCGGACCGGAGCCGAGCCGGAGCCCGGAACGCCCGAATGGACCGCTTTCAACGACAGCCACGTGGCCTGTACCGACCAGCGGGACAACGACCGCGAGAAGTTCCCGGTGAACGACACCGCGCGCTCGGCGGCCACTTACGGCACCGACCCCTACCGCACGCCCGAGCAGCACGAGAACGTGCGCTTCCACTTCCAGCAGTTCGGCACGGTCGAGATCCCGTCGGTGCCGTCCGCGGAGGGCTACCGCCCGTGTTCGGCCGAGCCTGACTGCCCGACGCTGCCCGCGGGGCTCGAGCGCTTCGAGCCGCCGTATCCGGTGGTCATCGCCATGCACGGCGTAATCGCCCAGGACATCCACCACCGCTTCAATACCCAGACCTTCGCCGAGAACGGATACCTGGCCTTCGGTGTCGATGGCAACGGCGTTGGATACATCCCTGGAGCATCGGGTCCCAACTCGCAGCGTTGCCAGAACGCCGGCGACGTAATCGAGTGGCTGAAGACGCCCGAATCCGGGGTCTGGGGCCAGGTGGCCGACCTCAGCAGGGTCGCGGTCGTCGGGCATTCCCAGGGAGGATCGTGCGCCCGCGGCTACCAGGGGGACCCACGGGTCTCGACAATCATCTCGTGGGACAGCGGTGATGAGATCGGGGCGGACAACTGCGTCGGGACGAGCCCATGCCAGCCGCTGATGCACCAGCGCACGGACGGCGGTTTCAGCACCCCAGCGTCATATGCCGGCGGCTATCCGGATGACCGCGACCGCGGGCGTGCGGCCTATGAGGCGGCCCAGTCACGCGGCATGGACTTCATGCACCTCAACATGCGCGATACCGTCCACACCGACTGGAACGGCTACGGCGTCGGGCTTGCCGGGAACCGTCTTGTCGAGCTGGCGACGAACTACTACAACGTCGCGTGGCTCGACCGCCACCTGAAGGGCAAACTCGTGTTCGACAGCGCAGGCGCTGTGGTCACCGGGGCCGGGCGCAGCGAGATTGAGGAGCGCGCCTACCGCCAGGCGCAGGCGCAGTCGGCGTTCGAGCGGCTCACGTCGAAGAAGTTCCTGCCGGGCACGATCGACAAGCACAACATCAGCATGGGTTTCTGGGATCCCGAGAAGGCCGCGGCGTCCGGCGACGAGCTCTTCGGCGGCAACGTGCCGTACGAGGTCGAAGGGACATGGACGCTCGAGCGGCTGAGCCCGTTCTACCGCAACTACTGCACGGTGTCCGTCCCGGACTACGTGAATGGCAGCTCCGGCGCGCCGGGTTCGCCGGTTGCGGCGAGCGCAGCCTCGGGAGCAGATGGCGACATGCGCCTGACGGGCTGCGCGGGAAGCTGACTCCGCCGATACCTTTCGCTCCATGAGCAGGAAGCGCCTCGCTTCGGTCGGCATCGGGGTCATCGTCGCGCTCTCGGCATTCGGAGGGACTCCCGCGCACGCGAAGTCGCCGGCCGAGTGCGGGCCGAACGACCGGCCCGAGACCGGGCTGCAGGGGCAGGTCCCGCTGGCGGACCGCGCGAGCGGCCGGTCGCACACGGGGTACACGTGCAACCTCACCGAGGTCGGCTTCATGCCGAGCTCGTCGTTCGCGAACTTCGACACCTACAAGAACTGCGCGTACTACAGCGACACGATCGGCGCGTTCAACGCGGAGGGCGGCACTGTGGTCGTGGACGTCTCCGATCCGCGCAAGCCGGTCCAGACGGCCTACCTGACCGAGCGGGCGGCAGCCAACGCGGGCGAGTCGCTCCGCGTACACCCGAAACGGGGACTGCTCGTCGCGGACCGCTACTTCCTGGCGCAGGGCGTGAGCAACGCCGACGACCCCGACGCGAATCGCGCGCTCGCGATCTACGACATCTCGGAGGACTGCCGAAAGCCGAAGCTGCTGGCCGACGTCGTGATGCCGTCGGCGGTCGGCCACGAGGGCTGCTTCCAGGCCGACGGGATGGTCTATTACATGGCGAGCACGGACACGATCACGCCGATCGACATCTCCGATCCGCGCAACCCGAAGCAGCTGTCGGAGCCGCAGAACCTCGGGATCCACGGCTGCTCGACCAGCGAGGACGGCAAGCGCGCGTACCTCGCCGACATCGGCACCGGCGCCCTGCTGATCGCCGACACGAGCGAGGTGCAGGCGCGCAAGCAGAACGCCGAGATCAAGGTGATCGGAGAGCTGCCCACGCCGGGGAACGACGGCCAGCAGTCGACGATCCCGATCTTCTACAACGGGCGGCCGCACATCTTCAACTTCTCCGAGTACGCCGAGCTCGCGCGGCCCTGTACCTCACGCCCCGAGCGCGAGACGAACTTCGGCTACCCGATGATCGTGGACATCGCCGACGAGCGGAACCCGAAGGTCGTGTCGAAGATCTTCAACGAGGTGACGCTGCCGGAGAACTGCGATGAGGTCGCCGGGCGACTCGGCAGCGTTCCCGTCGAACGGGCTGACGAAGGGGGACGTCTTCGGCATCGTCGGCTCGCGCGTGTTCCTCTACGACTCGCACTACTGCTCGACCGACCGCACTCACGACCCGACGATCGCCGCCTGCGCGAGCTTCGGCTCCGGCATTCGCGTCTATGACATCCGCAACCCGCGGGCGCCGACGGAGATCGCCTACTTCAACCCGGGCACGACCGACTCGCCGGCGGGCGCCGTGGCGAATGCGACCGTCGCGCGGCCGGTGATCCGCAGCGACCTGCGCCAGATCTGGTTCGCCGACATCGCGAAGGGCTTCTACACCGTCCAGTTCCGCGAGGGCGTCTGGCCGTTCCGCAACCAGGACCCATGCCCGCACAAGGATCCGTACCTCGCGCAGTACGACCTCAACTACCGGAGCTGCCGTGCGCAGCGCAAGCGCGTGGTCCAGCTGCCGGGCGCGAGGGCCTGCAACACGCGCCGCTCGCTGACGGTACGGCTGCGGCGGCCTCCGGGAGGGCGGATCACCCGTGTCGCGGTGCGCGTGCGCGGCAAGCGCGTCAAGTCGCTGCGTGGCGACCGCGTCCGCTCGCGGTTCACCGTTCGCCGGCTGCCGAAGTCGGGCCGCTACCGGGTGCGAGCTGTCGCGAGGACTTCGACCGGCGCGCGCCTGGTCGCCTCCCGGCGGTACCGCGCGTGCGTCCCGAAGCTGCGCAAGAAGGCGAAGAGCGCCTCGCGGCCGGCCGTGCTGTTCGCCTCGGGGGTCGACCCGGAGGGCTTCCTCTACTACTGCCGCACACTGGGCGCCCGTAACCGCGGCTAGAAGCTGGATCAGCGCAGCGAGGCCGCGACCTCCTCGAGGAGATCCATCGCGTCCTGCAGCCCGGCCTCCATACCCGACTCGACGTGGCCGTCGCGGAACTCCTTGCTGCTGTGCTGCACGAGGATCGTCAGCGTCGTGCGCCCGTTCTCCTCGGTGAACGTCGCCGTGTTCACCGACTCCTCTTCGGGCATGCCCTCGGGCATTCCCTCGAAGATCTCGGTCGAGACGATTCGCTCGTTCGGCTCGATCTCGCGGTACTCGCCATGGAAGCCGACCTCGATGCCGTCCGGCGTCTCCATGACGTAGCGCCACCTGCCGCCGACCTGCAGGTCGATCTCGCAGATCTTCATCTCACCGCGCTTGGCGGTCCACCAGCGCCTGACCAGCTCGGGCGTGGTGAATGCCTCGTAGACCAGGTTCTTGGGGGCGTCGAACTCCCGCGTGATGAGGATCTGCTCGTCGGTGGGGAGTGTCACCGTCGCGGTTCCGCTACTTGTCATTGCCTCCATCTCCTTCCTCCTTCTGCTTGAGGTCGTCCAGTACGACGTCGAGCTGGTCGAACCGCTCCGACCAAGTTCGCTCGAAGTCCTTGATCCAGTCGTGGATCGGCTTGAGTGCGTTGCCGTTCAGCCGGTACAGCCGCTGGCGTCCGTCGGCACGCACCTGAACCGCTCCCACCTCTCTGAGCACACGGAGGTGCTTCGAGACCTGGGGCTGGGGGAGGCCGAGCAGGTGAACGACGTCGTTCACCGGCCGCTCCCCGCGAGCAAGGACGCCGAGGATCTCGCGCCGCCGGGGCTCTGCCACGGCGTTGAACGCGTCCGCTGTCGTCGCTGCTCGTGCCATGCAGACAATATATACCGATATAGGAATATGTCAAGCAGTGCGAGTTCTGGCGCGCTCGTGCGTTCCCCTTGGCATGGGGAGGAGGCGACGATGCGGCTTGCGGCGGTCGGCACGGGAGATCGCGGCGATCGCGCTGCTGAACGCGGCGCCGGCGCTCGCCGCTGCGAGAGCGCCGGCGACGACTCATCGATCTTCTCGACGACGCTGCTGCCGCTGTCGCTCGCGGTGATCATGGTCAGCCTCGGGCTGTCGCTGACGCCGGCGGACTTCGCGCGCGTGCTCAAGTTCCCGAAGGGCGTGGGCATCGGCCTGGTGAACCTGCTCGTGATCTCGCCGCTGCTCGCCTTCGCGGTCGCCGAGATCGTGGGGCTCGAGGCCGCGCTCGCCGTCGGGCTCGTACTGCTCGGCGCGTCGCCGGGCGGCACCACGGCCAACCTGCTCACGCACGTCGCGCGCGGCGATACCGCGCTCTCGATCACGATGACGGCGATATCGAGCGTCGCCGCCGTGGTCACGGTCCCGCTCTACCTCGGGATCGCGATCAACCACTTCGGCGCGGACTTCGCCAACGACCCGGAGATGGTCGGCGTGGCCGCGAAGGTCTTCTTCATCACCGTCGTGCCGCTCTCGATCGGCATGTGCGATCAGAGCGCGGCGCACCGAATGGGCGATCCGGCGGGAGGGAAGGGCGAAGCAGATCGCGCTCGGCCTGTTCGTCTTCGTCGTGGCCGGCAGCATCGCGAACGAGAGCGAGGCCATCACCGACCACTTCGCCGAGCTGGCGCTGGCGACGCTCGGCCTGAACCTCGCCGCGATGGCGATCAGCTTCAACATCGCGCGGCCGCCCGGCTGAGCCGCCCGCAGTCGACGGCGATCGCGATGGAGCTCGGCGTGCACAACGGCACCGTCGCGATCACGGTCGGCGCCGGCATCGCGGCGATCCTCGCGAGCCCGGCAGCCGTCTACAGCACCTTCATGTTCATCACGGCGGGGATCTTCGCCCGCATGATGTACAAGCGGAACGCCCAGGAGGACGAGGGTGTCGTGGCGGAGCGCGAGCTGCCCGTCGAAGCGCCGCGGCCGGCTCCTGTGCCCGTCGCGAGCGGCGGCGCGGACCGTCGCCGTGCTCGAGCGCGAGCCCGCGCCCGCGCCGACGCCTGCGCACTGACTCCAGAGCCTGAGCCCGCAGCGCAGCCCGAGCCCGCGGTCCCAGGCGCACCCGGGCAACGGCTTCTGGCGGGTCATGACGGGAGCGGCGATCGCGTTCGCGGGCGGCTCGCTCCTGCTCACGCTGGCGGCGATCGCCGGCGTCGGCTAGCCGATTCGCTCGTCCAGGCGCACGTGCACCGTGTCGCCTGCCTCCTTGCGGATCGCCTTGCGGAGTCGGCCTTGACCGGCAGGCGGTGGGTGCCGTCCCCCTGAGCCATGAAGGCGCTCTCGAACGGCTCGCCGTCGATCGTGCCGCGGACCTTGACGAGCCCGCGGGTGCCGAAGAACTCCGCCGCGCCGTCCCAGACGACGCAGGTCCACGCCCCCTTGTTCTCGCCCTTCTCGAGCTTCGCCGAGAACTCCTTCAGCATGCCACCCAACGGTACCCTGGACGCGATGGCGCGGCTTGAGAACTACAGCTTCGGGCGCATCGTGGTCGACGGTGACGAGCACACGCGCGACGTGATCGTCCTGCCGGATCGCGTCGTTCCGGACTGGTGGCGGCGCGACGGCCACTCGCTCGCGATGGAGGACCTCGACGAGGTGCGCGAGGAGCTCCCGGAGCGGCTCATCGTCGGCTGCGGTGCTCACGGCCAGCTTCGCCCCGACCCGGCGGTGATCGAGGCGCTGGAGCGGCACGGCGTCACGGTCGAGGCGGTCGACACGGCCGAGGCGGTCAGGCGCTACGGCGAATCCGACGAGCGCCGCACCGCGGCCGCGCTCCACCTGACGTGCTGAGCGACGACGCCCTCGCCGAGCGGCTCGCGGCGTCCGCCGGCGAGATGCTGCGCGCCACCGGTCAAGCGGACTGCTCGAGGGCAAGGAGCTCGGCAACGCCGGCGACGCGGTCGCACACGAATGGCTCTGCCGCGTGTTGCGCGAGCAGCGCCCGGATGACGGCCTGCTCTCGGAGGAGGGCGATCCGGGCGCGCCGGACCGGCAGACGCGCGAGCGGGTCTGGATCGTGGACCCGCTCGACGGCACGCGCGAGTACTCGGAGGGCCGCCACGACTGGGCGGTGCACGTCGCGCTGATCGTCGAGCGGCCAGGTCGAGGTCGGCGGCGGTGGCGCTGCCGGGGCTCGACGAGGTGTTCTCCACCGCGGAGCCGCTGACGCCGGCCGACGGCAGCGGAGGCTTGAAGATCGCGGTCAGCCGCACGCGTCCGCCGGAGTTCGCGCGAGGCCGTTGCAGAGGCGAGCTCGGGGCCGAGCTGGTCCCGCTCGGCTCGGCCGGCTACAAGACGCTCGCGGTCGTGCGTGGCGAGGTGGACGCGTACATGCACGGCGGCGGCCAGTGGGAGTGGGACGTCGCGGCCCCCGCGGGCGTCGCGCTCCACGCCGGGCTCCACGTCTCGCGCATCGACGGATCGCCGCTGGTCTTCAACCGGCCCGAGCCGAAGCTCCCGGACCAGCTCGTGTGCCGCCCGGAGCTCGCCGACCGGATTCTCGGCGCGATCGCCGCCGCCTGATCTTCTGCAAGGAAAGGGCTACGTCCCCGGTTCTTGCGCGGATAATCGCCGCATGCTCAAGACCGACTGCACCCTCCGCCGCCGTCCGCGTACTGACCCTCGACCGGCCGGACTACGCTCAACGCGATGACCTCCGAGCTCTGCCAGGCGCTCCACGAGGAGCTCGACCGCATCGCCGCCGACCGCTCGTGCCGCGCCGTCGTCCTGACCGGCGCGGGGCGGGCGTTCTGCGTCGGCCTCGACCTCAAGGGCTACGGCGAGGCGCCCGGGCAACGACGGCACCGACAACGCGCGCGACCGGCTCGGCAACCAGGAGCACATGTCGCGCCTGATCCTCAAGCTGCGCGACACGCCGCAGCCGGTCATCGCCGCCGTCAACGGGCCGGCTGCCGGCTTCGGCTTCGCGCTCGCGCTCGGCAGCGACATCCGCTACGCGTCATCCGAAGCGGTGTTCCGCGCCGTATTCCTGAACGTGGGCGTGTCGAACTGCGACATGGGCACGAGCTGGCTGCTGCCGCGCCTGATCGGCGCGTCGCGCGCGCACGAGCTGATGCTCACCGGGCGCCGCGTCCGTGCCGACGAGGCGGAGCGGATCGGGCTCGTCGCCGAGGTGGTCGACGGCGACTCGCTGCTCGAGCGGTCGCTCGACGCGGCAGAGCAGATCGCCGCGTGGACGCCGTGGGGGATCCGCCTGACGAAGCAGGGGATGTGGGCGGCGCTCGAGATCGGATCGGAGCGCGCGGCGATCGAGTACGAGGACCGCCAGCAGATCATGGCCCTGCACGGCACGGCGCCGGCCGAGGCGGTCACCGCGTTCCTCGAGAAGCGACCGGCGCAGTTCGCGGACTGATGAGCTGGTCGGACGAAGTCGACTCGGTCATCGACGGCGACCTGACGGCCGGGCTCGCTTACGTCACACCGGCCGGCGGCGTCGTGGTCACGGCGGTGGCGCCGGTCGGGTTGCGCGACCGCGACGCGGGGACGGTCGGGTTCACGACATCGCTCGGCTTCGGCAAGAAGCTCGAGCGGATCAAGCGGAACCCCAAGGTGGCGCTCGCCTACCACGCGCGCGAGCACGGCTTCGCCGACAGCGATCTGCTACGTGCTCGTGCAGGGCGTGGCGAGGCCGGACACCGCATCCCGACCGCGACTACCTCGAGAACGTGCTCGGCCCGCACGCCGAGAGGTTCATGGGGCCGCCGACGCGCGGCGTGTTCTGGGACCGCTGGCTCGAGGCGTACTACCCGGATCGGGTGCCGGTCACGGTCGAGGTCGAGAAGGTGCTGGCGTGGCCTGGCGACGAGCTCGTCAACTCGCCGCCGTCGCAGTCGCCGCCGGGGAACGGGACCGGGCCGCGCGTCGAACCCGCTGAGCCCGGACCTGCCTCACCGCTTGATCGGATGGACGGGCGCGGACGGCTTCCCCGAGGTGGTGCCTTTCGACGGCCGCCCGGCAAGCGACGGCACCATCGAGGTCGAGTCGCCGGCTCGGGCTTCCCGCCGGTGAGCGTCGAGCGGGCCTCCTCGCGCACGACTACAGGCCGAAGCTGATCGGGCTCGAGGCTCGCCAGCACACCGGCTGGCTCGTGAGCGACGGGCCGCGCGGCACGTACTCGCCGCACACGGCGTCGAAGTTCAAGGCGCCTGCGAACAAGACCCTGCTCCTGCTGGCGAACGGATTCCTCGCGCGCCGCGGGTTGAAGAAGGCGCGCCGCGCCGGCTAGCCCACGCTCTCGACGATCGCCTCGCCGCCGCGGCTCGGCAGCAGCGTGACGCCGCGGAAGCGGGCGCTCTCGCTTCGCTCGCGCGGGGCGCGGAGCCGCGCCCGCCTCAGGATCGCGGCGATCACGACCTTCATCTCGAGCTGTGCGAACGCAGCGCCCAAGCAGCGGCGCACGCCGCCGCCGAACGGAACCCACGTGTAGGGCTCGGGGGCGCCGTCGAGGAACCGCTCGGGCCGGAACGCCTCCGGGTCGGGTGGATACAGCTCCGGGTCGTACTGCACGAGGAAGATCGACGCCGCCAGCTGGGTGCCTGGCTCGACGAGATAGCCGCCCAGCTCGATCGGCTCGGCGAGGCCGCGGAACACCTCGGTGACGACCGGCCGGACCCGGAGCGTCTCCTTGATCACGGCCTCCAGGTAGTCGTCGCCCTCGCCCGCCTTCACCTCCTCGGTCAGGCGGTCGAGCGCGGCCGGCGTGCGAAGAAGCCGCTCGAACGCCCAGCCGATCGACGTCGCCGTCGTCTCGTGGCCGGCCAGGAGCAGCGTGATGAGCTCGTCGCGTAGCTCGCCGTCGGTCAGCGGGTTCCCGTCCTCGTCGCGGGCCGACAGGAGCAGCGTGAGGATGTCGTTGCGCCCGTCCTCGTCGGACGCCCGCCGCCGCTGCTCGATCTCGTCGAACAGGAGGGAGTCGACACGCTTCGCTGCGCGCGAGGAAGCGTCCCCATGGGCTGCGGGGCCCGAGGTCCTTCTGCATCAGGAGGAGCAGGGGATTGGCTCCGGACATCCCCGGCAGGAGCCGCTTGAACTCCTCGATCCGGCCGGGATCGGTTACGCCGAAGACCGCGCGGATGATCACCTCCAGCGTGACCGTCTGCGCGACGGTGCGCGTGCGGATCCTGTCGCCCGGGCGCCAGTTGTCGATCTCGCGGTTCGTGATCTCCTCCATCAGCTCCGCGAAGCCCGCGATCGCCTCGCCGTGGAACGGCGGCAGCATCAGCTTCCGCATGCGCAAATGGCGGTCGCCGTCGAGGAGCAGGATCGACTCGGGGCCCGTGACCGCCGCCATGATCTGACGCGGCTCGGCGACCTGGTACTGGGCGGGCTTCCACTTGAACATCTGCTCGATCAACGCAGCGGTCGGCGACGTGGATCATCGGGCCGGCCAGCACGTCGTTGGTCCGGAAGAGCGGCCCGTAGCGTTTGCGCATGGCGAGCCTGACCTGCATCGGCAGCGCGACAGCCGAGCCATGTCTGAAGCGGTCGCGGGATGCGCGGAGCGGGGATCTCCGTGGCTGGCCTGGCGATTCGGGGAGTATGAATAGACGAGATGTTCGGCGTCGACGAATGGATCGGCCAGATGGCCGAGGGTCACGCTCTCGCGGTGGCGCTCGCCCTCGCGCTTGTGCTCGGGCTCCGGCATGCGACCGACCCCGACCACCTGGTGGCGGTGGCGACGCTGATCGCATCCGACGCCGAGGGCGACACGCGCGCCGCCGGGCGACTCGGGCTCGCGTGGGGCCTTGGGCACGCGTCGACGCTCCTGGTCTTCGGGCTCCCGATCGTGCTCCTCCACGCGCACCTGCCGGCCGCCGCCCAGCAGGGCGCGGAGGCGCTCGTCGGCCTGGTCATCGTCGCCCTCGGCATCAGGCTGCTCGTGCGACGCCGCGCGCGGATCGGCCGCTCGCCGGCCGAGGCTTTCGGCGTCGGGCTTGTTCACGGGATGGCGGGCTCCGCCGGCGTCGGCGTACTTCTCCTCGCGGCATTGCCGGCACGATCCGAGGCAGTCGCGGCGCTGGCCGTGCTCGCCGTCGGCACGGCCCTGTCGATGGCCGCGCTGTCCTACGCGCTCGGGCGCGTGTTGACACGCGGGCGCCGATTCGATCTTGCCCCGGCGATGGGCGTCACGACGTGTGCGTTCGGCGCCTGGTACGTGATGGCGGCGCTGTAACGCGCCCGGCAGGATTTGAACCTGCGACCTCTCGCTCCGGAGGCGAGCGCTCTATCCACTGAGCTACGGGCGCCGGCCGAGCCAGTCTAGATGGCCACTAGATCCGGAAGATCGGCACGAGCCGCTTCTCGTGCTCGGCGTCGATCCGTGCCGTGACCTCGACCTGGTCCTCGAGTCCCGAGCCGCGCAGCTTCGTGGCGAACAGCTCGTCCACCTGGAAGATCCCGGCGGAGTTGTTCATCTCGATCTCGATCCGGATCGCGCGGTCGTCGCCCTCGTCGATTCGGACGTCGTCGATCGCCGCCGCCGAGAGCGAGTGGATGTTCGGGCGGTTCGCCTCGAACGGGATCCGCGAGCGGCCCTGCTCCATGTCGAGTGCGTCCGCCACGCGCACGATCCCGGCCTCGAGCGTGAGCGGGTCGCCGCGGCGGCGGTGGCCGATGATCGCGTGCAGCGTCTCCGAGGCGAGGATGGAACGGGCGGGCTCTTCATAGACGTCCTCGAGCAGGCTGTCGAGCTTCCGCGCCGCGAGGAACAGGCTGTAGGCCTCGTGGTCGGTTCGGTGGATCGACATGCCGGTGTCATGGAGCAGCGCCGCCGCCGCAACGACTACCTCGGCGTCCTTCGCCGTGAAGCCGTGAGTCCGCACCACCTCGGGCTCGACGCCGCGGCGCGTGAGCAGTCGCAGCAGGCGCAGGGCGATGTTCATCACCTTCTGGACGTGGATCCAGGAGTGATCCGACATCCGGAGCCGGTCCGCCGTGGTCTGCTGCGCGTACCACCATGCCTTGAGCTGCAGGTCGGCGTTGACGGCCTCGAGCAGGCCCGCCAGCTTCGGGTTGCGCTCGGCGGGCGCCCGGATCTGCATCTCGGAGATGGCGTCTTCGTACATGTCCCGAGCGCAATTTTTCACGCGCCCCGGTCGTTATTGTGATGACCGTGGGAAGACTCGCCTTCCTAGCCCTGCTCGTCTCCGCCCTGCTGCCGTCGTCACGTACACCGGCTACTTCCTGGTCGAGAACGTGACGAACTACCGCAAGCCGAAGCGCCGCGGGAGACGTTAGGGTCGGGCGCGCGGCTACGATGCCGCGCGCCGTCCTTTCCCGACGACTTCCAGGAGGCCACGTGCTCCGCTCGAAGATGCTCCCACTGCTCGCCGTTCTCGCCGGCCTGTTCATCGCCGCGTGCGGCGGCGACGACGACGATGGCGGAGGCTCGGCCGACGTCGGCGACTACGCGAGCGACATCTGCACGGCCTTTACGGACTGGACCCAGGCGATCCAGGACCGCCAGACCGAGCTCCAGGAGGGCCTCCAGCCGGGCGCCTCGCCGCAGGAGGGCAAGGACGCGCTGCAGGGCTTCCTCGATGACGCCGTCGCCGCCAGCGACCAGCTCGTCGAGGACGTCGACGCGGCCGGGACGCCCGACACGGAGAACGGCGAGGACGCTGCGGACGCCCTACAGTCGACGCCGCGGAGGGCGCGCGCGACCAGCTCGCCGAGGCCGAGGAGAACGTCGCCGACCTGCCGACGGACAGCCCGCAGGCGTTCGGGGCGGCCGCCGACGAGTTCGGCAACGAAGTGAGGAGCGCGCTCGAGGGCGTGGGCGACGGCCTCCAGGACATCGACACGCCGGAGCTCGACGAGGCGATCGACGAGGAGGAGGCCTGCCAGGCGGCTAGCCCGCTAGCCGCTCGGCGGGTTGGGCGGATCGACGACGATCCGGCGGTAGGGGCGCTCGAAGCCGCTTCCGTACTGCTCGCCCCAGTGCCTGCCCTTCCAGCCGGGCAGCATGACGAGGCGCTGGTTGCCGACGATCTCCGTGAGCGGGACCGTCTGGCGCGCATTGTCCGACTCGGCGATCGCGAGGATGTGCACGCCGTGCGTCGCGATCGAGCCCTGGTAGAAGCGGTCGCTTCCGTCCGGCAGGCCGTCTGACGTGCGCCAGCACTTCCGCGGCGCGCCGGCCGAGGTCGTGCGCGGCTCCTCCGAGGAGCGCAGCCTCACGCGCGGGCCGGGGTCGGTCCCTGTCCCGTCGTCGAAGCACGAGTCGTCGCGGTAGTACGGGACCGCGGACAGCGACTGGGCGGCGCCGCCCGGCGTCAGGTCGGTCAGCTCGTCGATCTGGTACCGGTCGATGATCGAGCCGTGGGGGCCGGTCACGAGGTTCCACTGGTACGCGGAGTTGAACTCCGACTTGGTCGAGGTCGGGCAGGTCGATCGACTGGTGGTAGGGGAACTGGCCGCTGTCGCACAGGAGCGGCGCCGACGCCGTATGCCTCTCTGTAGGCATCGTCGACGGCCGTCCGCTCGTTCTGGTCGTAAGGTCGTTACACGGGTCGTCGCAGTTGCCGTACACCTCGTCGTTGCGGCCGTCGATCCGGAACTCCTTGTCGGATGCGCGACGAGAAGAACTTGCTGACGACGCCGGCGTTGAAGTCCCACTGGGCGTAGATGCCGTCGAGCGGCGGGATGACGTGGACGCGCAGCCACGATTTCTGGCGACAGCTCGCGGCGGTAGAAGGTCTCGCGCCGGATCACGTTCGTGCCCGAGTCGGCGCCCCACGTCTCGCGGATCGCGCGCACCGGCCCGACGCGCTCGCCGAGCAGCGTGCTCGAGCCGCCCCAGTTCGTGTCCTCCTCCTCGTAGCCGCAGCAGGGCGTCTCCGAGGACGGGTCCTGCTGGAAGGCGCGCGCCTTCCAGCGGTCGATCAGGTCCGGGCCGTACGTCTCGCCCCGTCGGGTGAGATCCGGATGCTCGTGAGCAGCCAGCGGCCGTCGTAGCGGAAGCGGTAGCGGTCGGTCGTGATGGTCGCGTGGTCGCGCGGGCGCCGGCGCTCGCCGTCGCCGATCACGTTGCCCTCGGCATCGCACACCACTCCGCGCGCGGCGTTCCCATAGCCCTCGTAGCTCGACTCGGACTTCTCGAAGAGGTCGGCGTTCGCGTCGCGCTCGTACTGCACGTATCCGTTGCTCGCGTCGAAGGCGGCGCGCGGGCCGTCCGCGGCGGCCTTCATGACGTACACGAACTTCGGCGTCAGCGGGTCGAGCGGGTCGTTCAGGTCGACGCGGCGCGCGTCCTCGATGCCGGCCGGCAGCGGCGCCGTCGAAGGCGCCTGCGGGCCGGCGTCGGCGGCCATGAAGACGAGCTCGTCGTTCGTGTCGAGCCCCTGCACCGGGTCGGCGGTGGTCTCCTGGCCGTCGCGGCGCGTGCGACGCACGGGTTGTCCGGGTCGCTCTCGGTGAAGCGGAAGCCCTCGCGGTCGAACGCGTAGGTCGTGTGCTGGTCCTGCCCGGAGTAGAAGGCGAAGCCGGACGCCGAGTTGTCGAGGTAGCGCGTGAAGACCTCGTCGACCTGGAACGGGATCTGGACGAACCGCCGCGCGCCTGCGTCCCAGCGATAGCCGAGCAGCCGGTCGACCGGCGTGCCCTCCGGGGCGGCCACCTTCGCCGTGTCGACCTCGGGCTCGGCGTAGTTGTTGTGCGCATCGCAGGTCGAGTCGTCGGCGAAGCACCCGAAGGACTCGGGCGCGTCCAGCAGCGGCAGCTTCGCCGTCTGGTTCGCCGGGACGCTCCACGCGTCGAGGTCGCTGCCCTTGAGGACGACCGCCTCGCTGTCGTGCTTGGCCTGGACCGTCGGGTCCGGCACCGGCAGCGCCCCGGCCAGGGTAGGAGCGGCGAGCAGGACCGCGGCCGAGAATAAGATGGAGCCCATGCGGCAGGGGCGCGAGACCATGCTGATTAAACGCAGGAGGTTGTTCGTACTTGCGTCTGGCCTTCGCCGTGGCGGCCGTCCCGAGCGCGGCGGGTGCCCCCTCGCTGCAAGGCGGCAAGGCGCCGCGCCCGGGCCCGAAGCTCCTCTACCTGAAG
Organism: uncultured Thermoleophilaceae bacterium; assembly: GCA_963846865.1. GTDB lineage: Bacteria > Actinomycetota > Thermoleophilia > Solirubrobacterales > Thermoleophilaceae > DASPHG01. Next base: position 467,786 of record CAWJXU010000012.1, read on the forward strand.
CGCCCGCCCGTCGCTCCCCAGCTGACCAACCGCAAGCCGTGGCGGGCGAAGCCGATCCTCGTGTCCGGCACCACGTCGTATCGCCGCGGCGAGTTCGTCTACCAGGACTTCCTCTACGACGACAACGGCGCGCTGCTAACCGTCGACCCGAACGACCCGCGCACGGTCGGGAACCTGTTCTCGAAGCAGAACGGGACCTACACGTATCCGACCGACGAGGCGTACGCGAACAACGCCGCCGACCTCGTCGAGCTGCGCGTCCGGCCGCTGCGTCGCGCGACCGCGTTCCGCGTCACGCTCAACACGCTGAAGGACCCGTCGTTCGTGGCGTTCTCGGTCGCGCTCGGCGGCACGGAGGGAGAGCCGCATGAGTTCCCGTTCGGCGCGAACGTGTCGGCGCCCGCGGAGTACTTCCTCACCGTGCATCCGGACGGCGACCGGATGGTCGGCCGACCTCACGACGGCCTCCGGGGACGAGAAGACGAGCTTCGCCGCTCGGGTCGACCTGCGGCGGCGGCAGATCGAGGTCAGGGTGCCCCGCAGCGCCTGGGACCCGGGCAGGGCGGCGGTGCGCATGGCGGCCGGCGTCGGCCTGTGGGATGCGGAGGCGAACAGCTACCTGCTGCCGGGCTCGTCCGCGAGCGCCGACTCGCCGGGCGGTGCCGGCGGGGCGCTCGGACCCGCCCGCGTTCTTCAACGTCGCCTTCCGCACCGACGGAGCCGTTCCCCGCCCCGACCGACAACGAGCAGGCGATCGTCAACGCCGCGTGGTGGCGCGACCGGGCGCAGGGCAACGCGCTCGCGGCCGGCGACATCTCGGAGTTCTTCGCCAGCGTCGACTTCGACAAGCTCGCGCGGCGGGTGCGCGACAACAGCGGCGTGCCGAAGACCGGCGCGATGGACCGCATCTACAGCAGCCGCTTCGAGCTGTCGCAGGGCGCGGACTTCAGCGTCAGCTGCTTCCCAGGCGACGCCGCGACGTGTCCCGGCCAGTACCAGGGACGGCTGCAGCCGTACGCGATCTACATACCCGAAGAAGCCGATGCCGCGCCGCGGCTACGGGCTCACGCTCTTGCTGCACTCGCTGTCCGCGAACTACAACCAGTACCTCGGGACGCGCAACCAGTCGCAGTTCGGCGAGCGCGGCGGCGGCTCGATCGTGATCACCCCGGAGGCGCGCGGGCCGGACGAGTTCTACGAGAACTACGGCGCCGCCGACGTCTTCGACGTGTGGTCCGACGTCGCCAGGCGGTGGAAGCTCGATCCCGCGCTGGACCGTCACGACCGGGTACTCGATGGGTGGGATCGGCTCGTTCTTGCTCGGCGCGCAGTTCCCGGACCTGTTCGCGCGAGTCCAGCCGACGGTGGGCGACGAGGGCACGCTCGAGGTACCTCGCATCACTTCGCAACGTGCCCGTGCTCATGTGGAACACCCACGGGGACGAGCTCGTGAACAACCTCGGCTTCCAGGAGACCGCCGACGAGCTCGACGCCCTCGGGTATCGCTACGAGCTCGACGCGTTCCAGCCCTGCGTGCATCCCAGCTGCAGCGCCGCTGTTCCCGAACCACCTGGAGCTCGCGATCAACGACTGGTACCAGCCGGCGGCCGACTTCCTCGGCGGCGCGCGCGTCAAGCGGAACCCGGCGCACGTGACGTACGTGCTGTATCCGCCTCGCAACCACCCGGAGCTGAAGCTCGTCGGCGACCACGCGTACTGGGTCTCGCGCCTGAAGCTCCGTGAGGGGGCCGAGCATGGGCCAGATCGATGCCCTCTCGCACGGTTTCGGCGTGGGCGACCCCGAGCCGAGCGACACCGAGCGCGGGACCGGCTCGCTCGAGGGAGGCAATCTGGGATCGCTGGTCTACACGAGCCAGAAGCGGACCTGGGGCGATCCGCCGAAGCAGCCGAAGGCCGACAAGATCGAAATCGTCGCCACCGGGATCGCGTCGGCGAGGATCGACGTGCGGCGCGCGCGCCTCACCTGTGACGCCGACGTCGAGGTCGAAAGCGACGGCCCGATCTCGATCAGTGCTGCGCGGCTGCGGCCGCACAGTCACCAAGTAGCCTGCCGCCATGAGCGCAAACGGAGGCGGAAACAGGACGTTCGTGATCGGCGTCGGCATGACCAAGTTCGACAAGCCGGGCACGAAGGAGGGCGACTACCCGGACTGGGCGAAGGAGGCCGGGGAGAAGGCGCTCGCGGACGCCGGGATCCCGTACGACACGGTCGAGCAGGCGTACGCGGGCTACTGCTATGGCGACTCGACCTGCGGGCAGCGCGCGGTCTACGGCCTCGGGCTGACCGGGATCCCCGTCCTGAACGTGAACAACAACTGCTCCACCGGATCGTCGGCGCTCTTCCTCGCGCGGCAGGCGGTCAAGGGCGGGATCGCCGACTGCGCGCTCGCCGTCGGCTTCGAGAAGATGGAGAAGGGCTCGCTCGGCGTGAAGTACACCGACCGCACGAACCCGATGGACAAGCACGCCATGGCGATGTTCGAGGTGCGCCAGCCGGAGCAGTCGCCGCCCGCGCCGCAGATGTTCGGCAACGCCGGGCGCGAGCACATGGAGAAGTACGGGTCGCAGCCCGATCACTACGCGTGGATCGGCTGGAAGAACCACAAGCACTCGGTGAACAACCCGTACGCGCAGTTCCAGGACGAGTACTCGATGGAGGACATCAAGTCGGCGAAGGTGATCCACGAGCCACTGACGAAGCTGCAGTGCTCGCCCACCTCTGACGGCTCCGCGGCGGCAGTCGTCGCGTCCGAGCGGTTCGTCGAAGAGCACGGGCTCTGGGATCAGGCGGTCGAGATCGCCGGGCAGTCGATGGTCACCGACATGACGAGCACCTTCGACGAGGGCTCGTGCATCAAGATCGTCGGCTACGACATGTCGAAGGAGGCCGCGAACCGCGCCTACGAGGAGGCGGGCGTCGGGCCGGACGACGTCGACGTGATCGAGCTGCACGACTGCTTCTCCGCCAACGAGCTGATCACCTACGAGGCGCTGGGCCTCGCCGAGGAGGGCAAGGGCCACGAGCTCGTCGAGTCGGAGGACACGACCTACGGCGGGAAGTGGGTCGTCAACCCGTCCGGCGGCCTGATCTCGAAGGGCCACCCGCTCGGCGCGACCGGCCTGGCGCAGTGCTCGGAGCTCACCTGGCAGCTGCGCGGACAGGCCGACAAGCGCCAGGTGGACGGCGCGAAGGTCGGCCTCCAGCACAACATCGGCCTCGGCGGCGCCGCCGTGGTCAGCGTGTACAAGCCCGCCGCGTGAAAGAAAGGGGGTCCGTCCCCCTTTAACCGGCGTATCGACCCCGTCTGTTTGAGAGGCTTTCGGCCTCACGGCAGTGGGGGGAGAGATCGCGGGAGACGGGACCGATGTACTCGGGCTCGCGGACGCCCTGTGGGCGGGCCGCGAGCCGATCGAGGAGCACCACCCGGTGGGGTTCACCGGGCAGCTCGTCGAGGTCGCCGAGCGCACGGCGTTCCTGCCGTCGTTCGCGAACGTCAGCGCGTTCGAGACCGACGACGGCCTGGTGCTGGTCGACACCGGCGGGATCCTCATCGCCGAATCGGCGCACGAGCAGATCAGGGCGTGGTCGCAGGCTCCACTGCACACCGCGATCTACTCGCACGGGCACGTCGATCACGTCTTCGGCGTCCCGTTCTTCGAGGCCGAGGGGCGCGGCAAGCCGCACGTGGTCGCGCACGAGAACGTGCCGAGGCGCTTCGAGCGCTACGTGCTCACGGCGGGCTACAACGCGGCGATCAACCAGCGGCAGTTCCAGGTCGAGGGGCTCCAGTGGCCGACCGACTACCGCTACCCGGACGAGACGTACTCGGACAGGCACGCCTTCGAGGTCGGCGGCGAGCGCTTCGAGCTGACCCACGCGAAGGGCGAAACGGACGATCACACCTGGACCTGGGTGCCGAGCCGCCGGGTTCTCTGCTGCGGCGACCTCTTCATCTGGGCGACCCCGAACGCCGGCAATCCGCAGAAGGTCCCGCGCTACCCGCGCGACTGGTCGTTGGCGCTCCGCGAGATGGCGGCGCTCGACGCCGAGGTGATGCTGCCCGGGCACGGGTTGCCCGTGGTCGGCGCCGAGCGGGTCAAGGCCGCGCTCGAGGACACGGCGGCCCTGCTCGAGTCGATCTGCGACCAGACGTTCGAGCTGATGAACCGCGGGCTGCCGCTCGACGAGGTCCTCCACGCTGTGGAGCCGCCCGCCGAGCTGGTCTCCAAGCCCTACCTCAAGCCGGTCTACGACGAGCCCGAGTTCATCGTCCGCAACCTCTGGCGGCTCTACGGCGGCTGGTACGACGGCAACCCGGCGCACCTGAAGCCCGCGCCCGAGGCGGAGCTCGCGGCCGAGCTGGCGCAGCTCGCCGGAGGCGCCGACCGCCTGGCGGAGCGCGCGCTCGAGCTGGCCGGCGAGGGCTCGCTCCGTCTGGCGGGCCATCTGGCCGAGCTCGCGCTCCAGGCCGATCCCGGCTCCGAGGCCGCACGCGATGCGCGCGCACAGGTCAACGAGCGCCGCGCAGATGAGGCGACCTCGACGATGGCGCGGGGAATCTTCCGGTGGGCGGCGACCGATGCGAGGAACCGGTGAGCGCGCTCGGCATCGTCGCGCTCTGCGGAGCGGCCGCGCTGCTCGGCGCGTCCGCGTGGCGTCTGCGTCAGGGGCGACGCCGGCGCGCTCTGCTCGCCTTCGCGGGCGCCGTTCTCCTGATCGTGTTCGCCGCGGGCGGCGGGATCGGGATGCCCGACGGCGAGAAGGCGGTCGACAGCGCGGCCGACGCGCTGGAGGGCTGGGTATACCCGTTCGCGGTCGGGATGGCGTTCTTCGAGACCACGATCCCGCCGGTGACGCTCATCTATCCCGGCGAGTGGGGCCTGATGCTCTGCGGCGCGATCGCGGGGGCGGGGCGGGCCGAGCTGGTGCCGCTCCTCCTGATCGGCTGGCTCGTGTCCGCGGTCGGTGACTCGGTCACCTTCCTGCTCGGGCGGCGGCTCGGACGGCCGTTCCTCGTCCGCTCGGGCCGCGGGCTCGGGTTGACCGAGGAAAGGCTCGCGGGCGTCGACCGCTGGTTCGAGCGCTACGGCCCGGTCGCCGCCTGCTTCGGCCGGCTGCTTCCGCTGGCCCGCCCGTTCGGCCCGTTCGTCGCCGGGGCCTCGCGGCTCGAGTACCGCCGCTTCCTGCCGTGGAACGTGCTCGGGTGCCTGCTCTTCTCGCTCGTCTTCGTCGGGCTGGGCTACGTCTTCTACAGCTCCTACGACCAGCTCGCGGAGACCGCCGGGCGGGTCGGGATCCTCGCGCTGGTCGCGGTCGTGGCGGCGGTGATGCTCGTGCGCGATCTGCGCCGCCGCAGCGCGCCCGCCGAGGAGGCGGCCCTGTGATCGTCAACCGAGTTCTCGCTCTGGCGGCGATCCTGGGCGCGAGCGTCCTGCTCGCGGTGCTGATGTTCGGCGGTGGCGCAGACGAGTACCGCCTGCGCGCGCAGTTCGTGAACGCGGGGCAGGTCGTCAAGGGCGGCATCGTCACCATCGCGGGCAAGCAGGTCGGCACGGTCACCAAGCTCAGCCTCACCGACGGCGGCATCGCCGAGCTGGAGCTGAAGATCGACGGTGACTGGGCACCGCTGCCCGCCGGCACGCGCGCGCAGATTCGCCAGTACGGGCTGTCGGGGCCGGCGAGCCGCTACATCGAGCTTCAGCTGCCGGATGGCGCGACCCGCGACCATCTCGACGACGGCGCCCTGCTAGCCGCGGACCAGACCACTTCGAACGTGGATCTGGACGAGGTGTTCGCGACCTTCGACCCGAAGACGCGGCGCGCTCTGCGCGGGCGTCTTCCGTGGCTCGGCGCAGCAGTACGCCGGGCAGGGGAAGAACGCCGCGGCCGGCTGGCTCTACCTCGACCCCTCGCTCGTCTCCGCCACGCGCCTGTTCGAAGAGCTGAACCGCGACAGCGACGAGCTTCGCCGCTTCCTCGGGAAGACGTCGGAGCTCGTCGGGGACGTCGCGGAGAAGCGCGAGGACCTGGCGGGCCTCGTGGACAACCTCGCCGACACGACCGGCGCGATCACGCGGCCCAAGGGCCAGCTCGCCGAGGCGATCCACCGGCTGCCCCCGTTCCTGCGCCAGGCGAACACGACCTACGTCAGCCTGCGCGCCGCGCTGGACGACATCGACCCGCTCGTCGAGACGGCGAAGCCCGTCGCGAAGGAGCTCCTGCCCTACACGCGCGAGCTGCGCGGCTTCGTCACCGACCTCCGCCCGACAGTCGCGACCTCGCCCCTGTGCTACGGCGTCCCGGCAAGTCGA
>CAWJXU010000013.1:0-94158 GCA_963846865.1 uncultured Thermoleophilaceae bacterium
TCGTTCCTATAGCTGGCCGAGCACGCGGTCCGTGTAGTCGTTTGTGAAGACCCCGTCCGGGTCGAGCCGGCGGCGGACTGACTGGAACGCGTCCCAGTCCGGGTAGCGCGAGGCGAGCGTGGCGCGGTCTGGAAGTGGCGCTTGCCCCAATGGGACGGCCGTCGTAGTCGTCCATGATCCGCTCGACCCCGCGGAAGTAGGAGTCGAAGTCCATGCCGCGGTACTGGTGGATCGCGATGTAACACGTGTCGCGGCCGGCAGCCGTGCTCAGGTAGGCGTCGTCGCCCTTCGTGAACCTGACCTCGTAGGGCATCGATACGGGCAGCCGGCGCCGCTCGATCAGGTCCACCAGGCGACGTATCGCCTCGGCCGCCGCAGCGCGCGGGATCCCGTACTCCATCTCCGTGAACGGGATGTTCCGCCGGCTCGCGTAGACGCGGTAAGCGTGGTCGATGACCTTCGACGGCTGCATCAACGGCACGATCCGTCGATTGAGCGCGGGGATCACGCCGGGCACGGCGCGGCCGATCCTGAAGATCGCCGCCGGGATCGGGTTCTCCGCCACGACGTCGTTCAGCCACCGCTTCCACGGCTCGCTCGGCTCCGTGGCGCGGTCGCTCCGCTCGCTCTCGCGCGTCATCACGCGACCCGTGTAAGGGAAGCCGTAGAACTCGAAGTGGTCGTTCGTATCGACAAGCTCATCGAGCGCGGCCAGCGTCTCGTCGAGCCCCCGGGGCAGATCGAGCCGCTGCAACGTGAACAGCGGGACGCAGCGAAGCGTCACGCAGGTGATCACGCCGAGCGCCCCGAGCGACACACGCGCAGCGCGAAACAGCTCCGGATCATGCTCCTCACTGACTTCGTGCACCACCCCGTCGGCGGTCACCAGCCGCAGCCCGACCACCTGCGCCGACAGGTTCGGAAACCCGATCCCGGTCCCGTGCGTGGCCGTGGACAGAGCGCCCGCGAGCTGCTGGCGATCGATGTCGCCCTGGTTCTCCATCGCGAGCTCGCGATCGGCGAGCTCCTTGCCCAGCCGATGCAGGGTGATCCCCGCTTCGACCTCGACCAGCGCGCCGTCCGCCGAGACGACGCGGTCGAGCGCGTCCAGCCGCAGCATCACGTCATCCGTACAGGCGATGTCAGTAAACGAATGGCCGGAAGCCGAGACCCGAACCTGCCGCCCCTCTCCGGCCGCGCGCCGCACGGCGTCCGCAACCGCATCCTCCGACTGTGGCCGCTCGATCCGCAGGGGCGCGCAACGCTGCTCGCCGGACCAGTTGCGCCACTGCTCGGGCATGTGACCGAGCCTATACAGGTGCACCTCGCGTCCCCCTTTGGTGCCTCCCCAACCGCTTGCGCGCGTTCGACACTCGCCGTGTTGACCAAACGAAACGGATTGGAGCATCGAAATGTCAGTGCAACACCTCAAGGAGCGACGCGGCCCGGTTGCTGGCGTCGCATTCGTCATCGCCGTTGCGTGTGTGTCCATAGCGCCGTCGCTCGCTGCTGCGGCGACGGTCGGGGCGTCGGGTAGTGTCGACCACGAATTGACCGTGCAGGCCGGCCCGGGCGAGCTGAACACGCTCTCGGCCAGCTCTGAATCGCTCGGCGGCGGGCATCAGCGAACGACGTTCCACGACGAGACGACGCCGCTGATCGCAGGCGCGGGTTGCGTCCAGGCGACACCCAACAGGGTGACCTGCGAGACGAACGGCCCGCCGTTTGTCGACATCCGGCTCGATGACGGGAACGACCGGCTGACCTTCGACGTGAGCTCGTTCGGCCGGGTTACGGCCAACGGCGGCGCCGGCGACGACGTGATCACGAACGTCGCGGTCGGTAACGGCTATTCCTGGAGCGAGGTCTTTGGCGATGCGGGCAATGATCAGCTCACCTCGCGCGGCCTCGTCCACGGTGGCGCCGGTAACGACCGTGTCGAGGGCGGGCCGACGGACGACATGCTTCTCGGCGGAGCCGGGAATGACGCTGTCTTCGGCCGCGAAGGAAACGACGAGCTGTTCGGTGGCAATGGCCGGTACGCCGACCCTGTTCAGCCTGGTGTCGATTCGCTCGACGGCGGGGTGGGAGACGACACCTTCGACGACCAGGACCGCGGCTCGCGAACCGTGCAGCAGATCGACTCGGACTCGATCGTCGGCGGCACCGGGGACGACACCGTGACCTCGTACCAGAACCGGGTCGCCGACCTCTACGTGGACCTGAGCGAACCGCGCCGGGACGGCCAGCGCGGTGAGGGCGACGACCTCTCCGGAGTCGAGAGGCTCTTCGGCGGAGACGGCGACGACCGGCTCTACGGCGACGGGGATGCGAACTTCATCTTCGGCAACGCGGGCGACGACGACATCGCGGGCCGTGGTGGAGACGACCAACTGGTGGCCACACAGGGCGACACCGCTTCCGGTGACGTGGGTCGCGACCGGATCACCATCTACCGGGACTCGACCGGCTACATCCGGTGCGCGACGGGACGCGACCTAGTCGAGCTCATGCGGGGGACCGCAGACGGTCGCTCGCGAGACGCCCGTCTGGCCGCACGTATCAGCAAGACGTGCGAGCGGATGACATGGAAGGGCGTCTCGTTCAAGCCCACGCCGGTCGACATCCGCCCGTCCGGCCGGATCACGTTCGGGCGGCTTCCGTTCCGCGGTTCGCGCTTCCTGCTCACCCGCGCAACACCGCCCTACGTCAAGCTCGCCCGGCTCAAGATCCCGGCGCACGCGTTCAGCATCCAGCTCCCGCCCGATCTCGTGCGCAGGCACAAGAAGATCGTGCGGGTCGTGATCGGCGGCGAGATGATCTACCGGTTCCGGCTGGGCGGCTGATCCTCGAGGCGGGTAGTGAACCCGCTATCGACGAACGGCGGAGGGTTCGGGCAGCGGCAATCGCGGCGGCCACGTTTCACGACACGAACCCTCCGCCGTTGACGTAGGTACTCCAAGCCGAAGTCGTTCAGAGCCGCCGTGATCGAACCCCACCGCCCGCGGTCGAGCTCAAACCCCCCGAGCCCAAGTAGCCGCCGCTCGACGGCCGTTCGGAGCTCGAGGCTCCCCTCGCAGCGTGCATGGCAGCGTGCCTCGAACGTGACTCGCCGCCCTGCCACTCGCGGTGCCACTCGCATCCGGTCTCGGTAGGGGCCCTCCGCGGTGATGGTCCAGCCAGCCTCCTCACAGTCGGGTTCCAGAATGTCGCGGGCGTCCGGCTGCGCGACCAGATCCCGCCCCGGCCCGCATGCAATCGTGTCGACCGCGTTGTCATCGCTGGCCAGGATCACGTCGTCGCCCGCGCCCGCGGTGAGGCTGTCCGGTCCGGCCCCGCCGTCGAGGTTGTCGTCGCCTCCCAGCCCCTCGACACGGTCCGCGCCCGGGCCGGCGGCGAGCGAATCGTCTCCGCTCGTCCCAACCACGCGTGTACCGACGTCCGTCGGGCCCGGCTCCGCTTCGTCGTCGCCGCCGGAAAGCACGACGAGGAGCAGCACGACGAGCGCGGCGGCCACGGCCACCGCAGCGATCGCGGGAACAGCGCGCCGAAGCCGCGCCCGGGAGGGCGCCGCCGGCCGCGATCCCGAAAGCACCCGGGTGCCCGCTTCAACCGTTTCGTCCGGCGCACGATCGGCCGCGGCCGCGCGCCGCTAGCGCGCCGGCTGACTGAAACCGGTCCTCGGGCGCCTTCGCCATCCCCTTCCGAACTACGGGGTCGAGGGCCGCGGCAGCCGGGGCGGCGTCCGCCAGCGAAGGCGGTGGAAGGTTCACGTGCGCCCACATCTTCTGGAGCGCTGTGCCGCTGTACGGCGTGGCGCCGGTGAGCATCTCGTATAGGACGCAGCCCAGCGCGTACACGTCCGCCCGGCCATCGACCTGTCCGTGCTCCAGCTGCTCCGGGGCTATGTAATCGACGGTCCCCACCCACTGCCCGCTGATCGTGATGCCGCTCTGGGAGGACATTTCCTTCGTCAATCCAAAGTCCGTGAGATATGCCCACGGGCGCTTGGCATCGGTCGCCAGCAGCACGTTCGCGGGCTTGACGTCACGGTGGACCAGCCCGGCGGCGTGAGCCGCGTCCAACCCGGCGGCTACCGCGGACACGATCTCGACGGCGCGTGCCTGGGGCAGCGCACCTTCCTCAGCCAGCACGACTCGGAGGTCGGTCCCGGCGATGAAGCGCATCACGATGAACAGCCGTCCGTCGTCCTCGCCGGCCGCGTGGACCGGCACCAGGTTCGGGTGATCGATCGCGGCGGCGAGCCGCGATTCCCTCTCGAACCGCTGACGGAACGCGGGATCGCCCGCGAACTGCGACGAGATCACCTTCACCGCCACCTGGCGGCGGAGCGCCTCCTGCTCGGCGAGATACACCACACCCATCCCGCCTCGCCCGATCACTCGAATCAGGCGACAACCGCCGATGACGGCGCCTAGGTTCGGTTCACGAGCCTCGTGCTCAGTCATGCGGTCGCGCTAACTTAGTGCCGAAGTGCCGGAGTCGCCCCTTTCGCGCCACGCGGCGACGCCCCGCGAGCTGAAGGAACAGATCGAGGCCGCGCGGCTGGGACTACCGCTGCTCGTCTATAGAGACGAAGCGGGAACACAGCACGTCAAGCCCCTCGACGGCGAGCGCGTGACGGTCGGGCGGGACGCGACGAACGACGTCGCGCTGACATGGGACGCGGAAGTGTCGCGCGTCCATGCCGAGCTCGTCCGCGTGGGCGTTCGGTGGGCGCTGACGGATGACGGGCTCTCGCGCAACGGATCGTTCGTCAACGGCGCGCGCATCACCGGGCGGCGCCCGCTCGAGGATGGCGACGTGCTCCGCTTCGGCGCGACGACGGTCGGCTTCCGGGATCAGCTGGCCGCGGTGAGCAGCACGGTCGTCTCAGCCGACGAGGTGACCATCCACGACCTCTCGGACACTCAACGCCGCGTACTGAAATCGCTGTGCGCCCCGGTCGTGAAGGGCGGCGGTCTCGGGGCCCCGGCGCCGAACCAGCAGATTGCGGACGAGCTCTTCTTGAGCGTGGACGCCGTCAAGAAGCAGCTGCGTAGTCTCTTCCAGAAGTTCGACCTCGACGATCTCCCGCAGAACCAGAAGCGCGCGCGACTGGCTGAGACGGCGCTGCGCGCGGGCCTGGTCTCCCTGAGAGACCTGGGCTAGCGCGGGGCGGCCGGGGCCGTGGCCTCGTCCTTCGGCGCCCAGTGCGCCTCGGGATCCGGCGGGCGGTCGCGCAGGTACCACTCGGCGTCGAGCGCGGCCTGACAGCCGCTGCCGGCCGCCGTCACGGCCTGGCGGTAGGTGTGGTCCACGAGGTCGCCGGCGGCGAACACTCCGGCACGGTTCGTTCGCGTGGACTTGTCGCGCGTGACTACGTAGCCCTCGTCGTCGAGATCGATCTGTCCGTCGACCAGCTGCGAGTTCGGCTCGTGCCCGATCGCGATGAACGCGCCGTCGATCTCGAGGCTGCGGTCCTCGCCGCCGTCGTTGTTCTTCAGCACGGCCGTCGCGAGCGACCCGTCGTCCCCGGCGTCGAACTTCTCGATGACGTACGGCGTGAGCAGCTCGATGTTCCCGGTGTCCTTCGCGCGGTCGAGCATGATCGCCGAGGCGCGGAACTCGTCGCGGCGGTGGACGATCTTCACGTCCTTGGCGAACTTCGCCAGGAACAGCGCGTCCTCCATCGCGGTGTCGCCGCCGCCGACGACGATCGTCGGCTTGTCGCGGAAGAACGCCGCGTCGCAGGTGGCGCAGTAGGAGACGCCGCGCGCGGCCAGCTCGTCCTCGCCCGGCACGCCTAGCTTCTTCGGCTCGGCGCCCATCGCGAGGATGACCGCCTTCGCGCGGTACTCCTCGTCGCCGACGAAGACCTTGTGGACGCCGCCGTCCTCGGCGAGCTCGACGCGGTCGACGTCCTCTGTCATGAGCCGCGCTCCGAAGCGCTCGGCCTGGTCGCGGAACTCCTGCATCATCTCCGGGCCCATCACGCCGTCGCGGTAGCCCGGGTAGTTCTCGACCTCGGTGGTCTGCTGGAGCAGCCCGCCCCAAGCGAACCCCTCGAAGACCAGCGGCTCGAGGTCGGCGCGGGCCGTGTAGAGCGCGGCTGTGTACCCGGCAGGACCGCTGCCGATGATGATGACGTTCTCGACCTTGCCGTTCGTGTCGCTCAAGTGGTGGCCTCCGCCGTTACTTTACTTTCTGAAGTATAGGCCGTCCCGCGGTCCTCGGCCTCCCACCCCGCAACGGTACTCCGGAGCTGGATGTAAGCGATGATGCCGAGCGGGATCGGCAGCCAGAACGCGATCACACGGTACGTCAGCACGGCGGCGAACACGGTCGCCGTCGGGATGTCGAAGAGGACGAACGCGGCGATCATCCCGGCGTCCACCGACCCGACTCCCCCCGCCGGCGACGGGATCAGGTTGGCCGCCATGCCCACGAAGAAGCCCTGGACCAGCACGCCGAACGGGACGTCGGCGCCATAGGCCTCGAAGCTCGCCCAGAGGATCCCGATGTTCGCGGCCCAGAAGCCGAGCGCGCCGACAACCGCGGCAAAGCCGCGCTTGGGGTGACGAACGTAGGCGATCGCCGTCCGGACGCCGGTGGCGAGCGTTGCCGGGCCGCTGGCCACCCGCTTGGCGAGGCGCGAGCGCCGGTATCCCTGCGAGAAGTCCGCCAGCCGGCGCTCGACGTCGCCGGGAATCAGGGCGACGAGGCCGAGCACCACCAACACGATGCCCGCGATCGCCGCCGGCACGATCGTTCCGCCGGGCGGGTTCGCGCCCGGCAGCACCCCGGTGCGCAGGAGGACGCCGAAGATGATCAGCGCCGCCAGGTAGACCACGTACGTGAGCGCGAGGAAGGCCACCATCCGGCAGCCCGCCCGCCTGCGCTCCATCCCGGCCTTGCGCAGCGCCCAGTAGGTGACCACCAGGCCCCCGATGCCGGCCGCGGAGAAGATCCGCGTCGCGGCGAGCCCGGCCATGGTGATCTGGTAGCTCGCCCGGGTGTCGAGCCGCTCGAACACCTTCTCGGCGACACCCCCGGCGAGAACCCCCTTGAACAGCATCACGTACGCGCCGAACGCCGCGAGGTTGAACCCGATCGCGACCACGATCCAGTACCACGTCGCGTCGTCCATCTTCTCGAGTGAGTCCTCGAAACCCACGATCTTCGGGAAGACGACGTAGATCGCGACGATCCCGAGCACCAGGATCGCGACGAAGTACGCGAGCCGCCGCTTATCCCGCAGGAGGTTCGCGCCCTCCTCTACCCGGGCGTCCTCTTCCTGCTCGAGCTGGAGTTCGGTGAGCTCCGGCTCTGTCGTCACAGCCGATTCGCCCCCAGCCGGACCGCCTCGGCGAGCGTCAGACCCGCCAGGAGGTCCACGACGTAGTGCTCACCGAGGTAGACGAGGGCGAAACCGAGCGCGGTCGCGTAGCTCCATCCGATCGCGCCGTGCCCGCGGCCGACGTCCGATAGGACGTGTGCCGCCATCACGGAGGTGCCGAAGTGAAGGGATGGCATAGCGGCGAGTGGATTCCCGGCCAGCGAATCGTAGAGCGGCCGCCAGAGCCTCCCCCAATAGTGCTCGCCCGCGTCGACCATGATCCGCCGCACCGGCTCGAGGTTGCCGTTCTTCCCGGCCCACCACGGCGGCGCCGTCGGCAACGTCCAGTAGACGACGCAACCCAGGTCGAAGGTCGCAGCCATCTGAGTGGCGGCTCGCGGAAATCGCTCCGGGTGGCGCCACAGCACGTACGCAACGGTGGTATGCGGGACGAAGAACCAGCTCCAGTGCACCCATGACAGCCAGAGGTCGTGGCGGCGGACGACGCCCTCCCCGCCCCCAGGGTGCGCTGCAGGCGGACCGTCGGGGGCCACGCCGCGGCCGAGCGCGCGATCGACCTTGATCGGGTAGTCGACCTTCAGCCTGCGCAGGAGCGCTTCGGGGTCGTCGTTCGGCATCTCGTAATGCGCGACGTACGCGAGCATCTGGAGCAGGTACACGCCGGCGTCGCGCAGGCGCGTGCGCGGTACCGCGACCGTCAGGGCGTACGGCGCCTGCCACGCGAGCGCGCTGACGACCGGCCGCGGCAGCTTCAGCCGGTGGCGGAGGAGCGGCGCCGCGACCCCGGCCACGACAGCGGCGGCCGCAAGGTGCGGATGGCGCGCGACAAAGCGCGACGAGGATATCCGCGGCTAGTGCTCGATCAGGTCCTGCGAGGCCTGTCCGGCGCGGTCCGGATCTCTCATGAAGCGGCCCGCCGGCTTGCGGCGCGCGGCGAGCTCGTCCATCGAGCCCGACCACTCGATCTGGGCAGCGGCGCTGTCGATCGGCGGCCGGTCGCGGAGCACCGGGCCGATCCGGCTCCCCACGAGTCGCAGCACGTGCGCGTCTCGCGGCTTGTCGTAGCGGAAGCAGCCGGAGACCTTGGCGAGTCGGAGGGTGACAGGGCCTACCTGTCTACGTGTGCGGGGGTTACGACGAACGGAGGGTTCCTTCCTGGGAGCCGGTGGGTTCCTTCCCCACTCCTTATACGCACGACCAGCGTAAACCCTGATCCGGCTACTTCAACCCGTCAGGCCGCCGCGCCGACCGCTTGCACAGCTTCTCCCTCCGCAATCGGTCCAGGCATGAGCTCCTCCGGCGGCGGACACTCGAGCCCGATGACGCCGAGGCGGCGCTTCAGCGCCCGATACGCGTAGCCGTAGATCTGCGTCGAGTCGTAGCCGTACGAGACGAAGCTCTCCGCGCTGTCCGCGTACGGCGGGACGAACACCCGCACGGCCTTCGGCACGAGCTCCTGCACGCGCTGCTCGATGATCGGCCGGAAGCGCGCGGCGTCCTGCTCCATCACTTCCTTCAGGAATCTCACCCCGAAGGCGATGTGGCGGTGCTCGTCGCGCTCCACCAAGGAGAAACCCTGCTGAAACCCGGGATACAGCGAGTGATCCTCCATGTACTTGAGGATCAGCCGCTGGCCGGTCATGGCGAGCACGCCCTCGATGATCAGGTGGTAGGTGCAGATCCCCTCTACGAAGAGGTCGAGGTCGTCTGGAGCGCGCTTGATCCGGTTCGCCACTTCGCGCAGGCCTCCGTCGAACGTCTCGTGCCAGGCCGGGACCATCGTCGCCTCGAGCTCGCGCATGCGCCCGCGCAGGTCGTCCGCCGACAGGGCCATCACCTCGCCGCCGAAGCGGTCGAAGAAGGCGGTGTGCCGCGCCTCGTCCACGAGCTGAGTGGCCAGGAACAGCTCGACCTCGCCGCTCGGCGCCGCCAGGAGGAACGGCGCCAGGTCCGCCGTCACGCGCTCCTCGCCGATGTAGAAGGAGCCCAGGCTCCAGGCCGTGTGGGCCTGCGACTCGGCCGGGGTCGTCAGCCACTGCTCCTGGTCGACGGTGAAGTCGAGCTCGTGGGCCTTCCAGTTCTGCTTCTCCCAGAGCGCGTACAGCTGGCCGTAGCTGAGCAGGTCCCCGCCGGCGCGGCGCCTGCCCTCGGACTCGTGCGCCGGGGTCGCCCTGCCCCGGTGATGCGGCCGCGCCGTTCACCGTCGAGCCCCAGCTGCCGGCCCGCGACTCCTGCAAGGCGCGCTGTTGCTTCTCGCGCGCGAGCTCGGCGTCGTCGCGGCCCTGCGAGCGGTCGATCCAGCGGCCGAGCAGCGTGACGGGATAGATCTGTCCCTCGATCGAGGTGAGCTGCAGCCGCATCGCGTCCGTCGGCGACAGCTCGCGGCTGACGAGCTGGCGGAAGGTCTCGGGCGACACGCTCACGACCGCGTCGGGCTGGCGCCCGTCGGCAGGCGTCGTCACCTGAATCGGCTGCCCGTCGCGTATCTCGATGTCCCACGTCTGGTCGCCGATCCCGTAGCGCAGAAGGTAGGAATGCCCCCGCGTCCACTCGGGGTCGATCAGGTACGGCAGCGACCGGTAGAGCAGGTCAGGGTCCACGGCGCCGCCGTTGGCGATCACGTCGGCCAGGTCGATCTCGCCGTTCGACATCGCACGCAGCTTCCGTGCCCGGAGGCGGTTGCCACGGATCCGGACCTGGCCGGACACGATGAGCCGCCACGGGCTGGTGCCCGCCGCGAGCGCGGCGAGTCCGGTGACGTTCGTCGAGAGGTTGAAGTCCGTGACTCCGTTCAACCCCTCGGTGACCGCGGCGCTACCCGAGTCGATCGTGACCGTGTATTCGCCGAGCCCTTCGACGATGAGCCCGTAGGCCAGCTTGCCCGGGATCTTCGCGGCGGCCGCCGGCAGCGTCTGAATGACGAGCTTGGCCGCAAGCTCCGGGTCCTCCCGGGCCATGTCCGCCACGGCTTGGCTCGTCCGATCCATCAGCTGGGAGGCTCCAATACTACGACTGGGACGGGCGTCAGCTCGGCGAAGCGCTCCGCGTCCTCCCTGGTCCCGATGTGCTCGCCCCAGTGCATCGGCACCGCGAGCCGGGGCTGGATCCGCCGAGCCGCCTCGGCAGCTTCCTCGGCGGTCATCACATAGATGCCGCTTACGGGGAGGAGCGCCACGTCCACGCCGCTCACCTCGTCCATCTCGGGGATCACGTCCGTGTCGCCGGCGTGGTAGAGGCGCTCGCCCCGGACGTTCACGTCGTAGCCCACCCAGCCGGCGTCGCGCGCGTGGAACACCTTGCCGTCGGCGTCGCGCTTCGACGTGTTGTACGCGGCGATGGCCCGGATCGCCACGCCGTGCGCGAACTCCGGCTCGATCACCTCGCCCGGCGCGATCGATAGCACGCGCCCACCGACCCGCTCCGCCACCGCGGGGGGCGCGATCAGCCATGTGCTCTTGTGCGAGACCGCCTGGATGTCCCGCGGCGAGAAGTGGTCGTAGTGGCCGTGCGTGACGAGCACGAGGTCCGCCGGCGGCGCGCCCTCCGCGATCCGGTACGGGTCGATGTAGATCGTCGTGCGGCCGGCCCTGATCCGGAACCCGGAGTGGCCGAGCCACTCCACCGCATCGATGAGCATTGCTAGTCCAGCGTACGCTTGGCCGTCGAGCGCTCGGTGTGGCCGCCGCCGTGGTCGGCCGTGACCGTGGCGATGACCTTGACGCTCTCCTTCTTGCCGAGCGCCTCGCGCGCCGAGTCGGACAGCTTCAGGCGGATGCGGCCCTCTCCCCCGTCCCACTGGACCTTCTTGCTGCCGAGCGCGATCGAGTTCTTGCCCCCCTTGCGGGCGCCGACGACGAGCGAAGCCTTGCTCGAGCGGACCTTCAGCTTCAGCTTGCCGGTCTCGACGACTCGCTGGAGGTCGCCCGAGGCGATCTTCACCGTCACGCTCGGCTTGGGCCGCGGCACCGGCGTTCCCTGCGAGTTGACCTCTAGCGTCGCCTCCATTCCCGGGTGGACGCTGCAGACGAACGGGTAGGTGCCCGTCGTCAGGTACTCGGTGCCCTGAACCGGGCCAGAAGCGCCGGGCGAGACGAGCTCCGAGCGGAAGAGCGGCTTGCCGTCGTCGCCGGTCTTCGCCGCTGTCACGTCGTGACCGGCGATGTCCGAGTTTTGCAGGGTGACCTTTTCGCCCTGGTCGATCGTCGTCACGGCCTGGGCGAAGCTGTTCACCGGACGGGCGGTGATCGTCTCGTCAGCCCACGCGGTGGCCGCCGCGAGAAGCGACACGATCACGCCTGCTGCGAGGCCCCTGCGCACGGCGGAATCATTACACGTGCGGATCGGAGAGGATGCAGGTCATGAGCTACGCCACGATCCAATGGGAGCAGTCCGGCGGCATCGGCCGGATCACCCTCAACCGGCCGGAGACCCTGAACGCCTGGACCGCCGAGTTCGGCGCCGAGTTGAGGCAGGCGGTGAACGAGGACGCGGCGGACTCGTCGGTCCGCGCGGTGCTCATCACCGGGGCCGGGCGCGGCTTCTCGTCCGGCGCCGACCTGAAGGCCGGCTTCGAGCCGCACCCCGAGGATGGGATGCCGAATGTGTCGCAGACCCTCCACGAGATCTACCACCCGATCATCGTGGGGATTCGCGAGCTCGAGAAGCCCGTCGTCGCCGCCGTCAACGGCCCCGCGGTCGGGATCGGCCTGTCGCTGGCGCTGGCGTGTGACCTGATCCTCGCCGCCGAGTCGGCCTTCTTCGGCCTCGCGTTCGTGAACATCGGGCTCATGCCGGACGGCGGCTCGACCCTGTTCGTGCCGGCGGCCGTCGGCAAGGCCCGCTCGTTCCAGATGGCGATGCTCGGCGAGCGGGTCGAACCGCAGCGGGCGCTCGACTGGGGGCTCATCAACGCCGTGCACCCCGACGACCGGCTGATGGACGAGGCGAACGCGCTCGTGGAGCGGCTCGCCGCGGGGCCTACGCGTTCCTACGCGAGCACCAAGAAGGCGCTCAACAAGATGCTCTACCCGGACATGCCCGGACAGCTGGACCTCGAGGCGGAGCTTCAGCACGCCCTGGCGCGATCGAAGGACTTCACCGAGGGCGTCGGCGCCTTCATCGAGAAGCGCGCGCCCGAGTTCAGCGGCCAGTAGGTATAAATGCGCGGCCTTGCGCCGCGTCCCCCTACTCGCGCTCCTAGCCCTCGTCGCGCTGCTGATCGCGGCCCCCGGCGCCTCCGCGGACCTGCTGACGCCTGAGTCCGGGCCGACGCAGAACGCGCAGGACATCGACACGCTCTACAAGATCACGCTCTACATGGGGATCGTGATCTTCCTGCTGGTCGAGTCGGTCCTCATCTACTCGCTGATCAAGTTCCGAGCGCGCAGGGGCGGACCGGAGCCGGCGCAGATCCGCGGCAACACGCCGCTCGAGATCTCCTGGACGATCGGAGCGGCGCTCATCCTGGTCGTCCTGGCCGCGGTGACCTTCATCTACCTGCCCGACATCAAGGACCCGCCCGACTCCCGTGCGGACGGGCTCGAGCTCGCCGAGGGCGTGGACTTCGCGACGACCAACCAGAAGGAGCCGCCCAGTGGGAGCGCATTGAGGATCCGGGTGACCGGGCAGCAGTACCTCTGGCGCTATGACTACGAGGGCCAGGAGGACCAGCTCTTCAGCTTCCACACGCTGTATGTGCCGGTGAACACGACGGTCACGCTCAAGGGCTTCTCGTCGGACGTCGTCCACTCGTGGTGGGTGCCGAACCTGGGCGGCAAGATCGACGTAGTGCCGGGGCACGAGAACGAGACGTGGTTCCGCGCGGACGAGGAGGGCGTCTTCGACGGCGTGTGCGCCGAGCTCTGCGGCGAGGGTCACGCCGACATGCGCACGCGCGTGGTCGTGATGCCGGTGGACGACTACGAGGCTTGGGCCGAGCGGCAGGCAGCCGACATCAAGGAGGCCCAGGACGGCCTGGCCGAGCAGCGCGAGGAGCGTGAAGGCTGATGGAAGCCACGACGGTCGCCACCCGCCCACGTCCCGAGGTCGTCATGCGCGGGTACCGCGAGGCCCCGAAGGGCTGGCTGGCTTGGCTCGCGACGACCGATCACAAGCGGATCGGGATCATGTACATGGCCGCCGCGCTCGTGTTCTTCGTCGTCGGCGGGGCCGAGGCGCTGCTGATGCGGCTACAGCTCGCGCAGGCCGAGAGCACGCTGATCGACGCGCAGACCTACAACGGCCTGGTGACGATGCACGGGACGACGATGGTCTTCCTCTTCGTCATCCCGATCCTCGCGGGCTTCGCGAACTACATGGTGCCGCTGATGATCGGGGCGCGCGACATGGCGTTCCCGCGCCTCAACGCACTCTCGTTCTGGCTGCTCGTCACCGGCGGGATCGTCTTCTACGTCTCGCTCTTCTTCGAGCCCCCGACGGCGGGCTGGACGATGTACGCGCCGCTATCCGACAACGCGTTCCTGCCCGACGGCGGGGTTGACGCGTGGATCCTGCTCATCCACCTCACGGGCGCCAGCACGGTCCTCGGCGCGATCAACCTCGTCGCCACCATCCACAACATGCGCACGCGCGGCATGAGCTGGGGCCGGATGCCGCTGTTCGTGTGGACCATCCTGATCTTCAGCTACCTCGTGATCCTGGCGTACCCGGCGATCGCCGCGGCGGTCACGATGCTGCTGACCGACCGGCACTTCGACACGGCGTTCTTCGACCCGATCGGCGGCGGCGACCCGATGCTGTGGCAGCACCTCTTCTGGTTCTTCGGCCACCCCGAGGTCTACATCATGGTGCTGCCCGCCTTCGGGATCATCTCGGAGGTCCTGCCGGTTTTCGCGCGCAAGCCGATCTTCGGTTACAAGGCGATCGCCGCCTCGACCGCCGCCATCGCGTTCCTGTCGATGCTGGTGTGGGCGCACCACATGTTCACGACGCCCACGGCGACGGTCGTGCTTGCCTTCTTCATGATCAGCTCGATGGTGATCGCGGTCCCCACGGGCATCAAGATCTTCAACTGGCTCGCGACGCTATGGCGCGGCTCGATCGTCTTCAAGACCCCGCTGGTCTTCGCCGTCGGCATGATCGGCCTGTTCGTCATCGGCGGGATCACCGGCATCCAGCTGGCGATCTTCCCGGTCGACTGGCAGCTCCACGACTCCTACTTCGTCGTGGCGCACTTCCATTACACGCTCTTCGGCGGCGCGGTCTTCGGGATCATGGCCGGGATCTACTACTGGTTCCCGAAGATGAGCGGCCGGATGCTCTCGGAGGGGCTCGGGAAGCTCTCGTTCTGGTTCATGTTCATCGGGTTCAACCTGACGTTCCTGATCCAGCACTCGGCCGGCCTGTCGGGCATGCCACGACGGGTCTTCCAGTACCCGGACCAGGGCGATCTCGAGATCTACAACCTGATCTCGACCGTCGGCTCGTTCCTGCTCGGCATCGGCGTGCTGATCACGCTGGTGAACATCATCCGGTCCGTGAAGAACGGCAAGCGGGCCGGCAACGACCCGTGGCAGGGGAACACGCTCGAGTGGTTCACTCAGTCGCCGCCGCCGCCGAACAACTTCGACGCGATCCCCGTGGTGCGCTCGGTCGAGCCGATGAAGGACATCCGCCGCGACGTCGCCAAGGGCGCCGGGCAGCAGGCGGGCTCCGTTGCCCAGCCCGTCGCCTAGCGCGCTTCAACCTCGCGCCAGAAGGCGGCAACGCGTGTGTTCCATTCCTCCGGCACCTCCTGGAAGGGTTGATGGGATTCCTCCTCCATCACCTCGAAGCGGGCGCCGGGGATCAGCTCGGCGACGGCGCGGCCGAGCTCCGGGCGACTGGTCGGGTCCCGGCCACCGGCGAGCACAAGCGTCGGGGCGGCGATCTCCGCCAGGCGATCGGTCGTGTCGTGATCGAGGATGGCGTCGAGGAAGCGCTGCATGTCCTCGGTCGACTGCTTGTGGGGAAACGCGAGCACCTCCTCGATGATCTGGTCGACGGTCCCGTCGTTGTGTGCGCGCGCGGTGTAGATCGAAAGGAAGAACCCCTCGAGGAAGGCGCGCTCGCTCGGCGCGACCTCGGCGAAGGACCGGACGAAAAGTGCCCACGACCGCAGGTAGGTGTCCGCCACCGGCCAGGTGCTCTGAAGCACCAGGCTGCGCACGAGGTCAGGGTGTCGTAGCGCCAGCTCTTGGGCGATGATGCTGCCGCCCGAGAACCCGGTTACGTGAGCGGACGGAACGTCGAGCGCCCGCAGCACGCCGGCGGCGTCGTCCGCCATCGCCTCCACGGACACCGGACCTTCGGGCATCGCCGTCCGGCCCGCGCCGCGGTTGTCGAAGGCAGTCAGGCGGTAGCGGTCCGCGAGCCCGTCGAGCTGGAACTGCCACGACTCGACGGTGTCGCCGAGGCCGCCGATCAGTAGGACGTCGGGGCCTTGGCCGACCTGCTGGACGTAGATGTCGAGCTCGACGTCGCCCGTCTGAATGACCGGCATGTCACACCTCCTGGTGCGTTCGGAAGACACCGTGCGGATCCCACTCGGCCTTGACCGCGGCGAGGCGCTCTGCGCTCGCCCCGTAGGCGGCGCGCATCCGCGCGGCGCCCTCTTGGCCGAGGAAGTTCGGGTACGTGGCGCCGACCGACCACGGCTCCATGTCCGTGCGGAACGTACGCCCGAGGGCGATCAGGCGATCATCGTCGCCCGGGTCCTCCCACAGGAGCAGCGGGTGGACGATGAAGCCCGCCTCGCGGCCGGCGAGCGGCGAGTGCTCGGGGCCGAAGCGGCGGACAGCGCCGCCCCACGCGACGATGAACAGCTGCGACGGGCCCGCGGGGATTTCGACTGCGCGCTGGACGATCCTTTCGATCGCCTCGTCGCTGAGGTCGACGACGTTCTCGGCGGTCCAGTAGTTCCGGTAGCCCGGCGGGTCGTCGAGCGAGCACTGGAAGTCCGCGTACTCCGTCCGGCCGAAAAAGTCCGCGTCCGGTCGGAGCTCGCGAATCGGGGCCAGCGCACGCTCGCCGTCAGCCGGATCTCCCGCCCACATGCCGATGATTCCCACGACCGGCTGCCCACGCAGCTCGGACGGAACATCGTCCTCATCCGGAGCGGTGAGGAAGTCTGCAGCGAGCGAAAGCCGGTCGTCGGCCGCGTTCATCACATCGCGGTACGTGCGCATCACCTCGCGCGCCCGCTCGATGCCGAAGAGCGCGAGTCCGGCGAAGACCTCGGGGCCGAGTGGATGCAGAGCCAGCTCGAGCGTCGTCACGACGCCGAAGTTGCCGCCGCCGCCCCGCAACGCCCAGAGCAGCTCGGGGTTCTCGTCATCTGACGCGCGCACGATCTGGCCGTCCGCCGTGACGAGCTCGGCCGCAACCAGGTTGTCCGCGGCCAGGCCGTGCTTCCGCTCGAGCCAGCCGGAACCGCCGCCGAGCGTCAGCCCGGCCACGCCGGTCGTCGAGACGCGTCCCCCGGTGGCAGCGAGGCCATGGGCCTGGGTCGCGCGGTCCACCGCCGCCCAGGTGGCGCCACCCCCGATGCGCGCGATCCGGCGCTCGGGGTCGACTTCGATGTCACGCATCCCGCGCACGTCGATCACGACGCCGCCGTCGACCAGCGACAAGCCTGCTACAGAGTGGCCGCCGCCACGGACTGCGATCGGCAGCTCATTCTCACGCGCGAACGCGAGCGCGGCGACGACATCCTCGACCGCGACGGCCTCCGCGACGTAGCGCGGACGGCGGTCGATCATGGTGTTGAAGAGCGTTACGGAGTCCTCGTAGTACGCGTCACCCGGCTCGTGCAGGCCACCCTGGAGGCGGAAGCGGAGCTCGTCGACGCTTGATGTGGTGCTTAGCGGGTTCATGCGGCAAGTCTTCTGCCGCCCGGCCGCGGTTTCTTCGCCCAAATGGGCCATCTATTCCGAATGGCCGGAATCGGCCAGTCGCGGGCTAGAGCAGGCCTGCGCGCGTCGCGTGAGCCACGGCAGCGGCGCGCGAGGGTGCCCGGAGCTTCGTGCGGACGTTCGCCACGTGGCGGTGCACCGTGTGCGGGCTCACGAAGAGGCGGCCGGCGATCTCGGAGTCGTTCAGGCCCTCCGCGACCAGGCGCAGGATCTCCACCTCGCGCACGGTCAGGTCGCTGGTGGGCCCGCCGCCGTCCTGGGCGCCGGCCCCGAGCAGGCGAAACGCCTCACGCGCGGCGGCAGCTTCCGCCTCGGCGCGCTCCGTCCGCCCGAGCGCCTCGAGCGCCCCAGCGAGCAGCATCCTGGCGCGCGCCGCCTCGTACGGCGCCGAGCTGGCCGCGAAGAGGTCCACGGCGTCCTCCGCCGCGCGCCGAGCGCCGTCGTGATCGCCGGTCGCAGCGAGCACCTCCGCATGCACCAACGCACTGCGCCCGTGCATGTATGGAGTAGCTAGTCCCGCCGCCTCGCGCTCGACGTCCTCCGCGGCCGCGACCGCCCCGGGCGCGTCACCGGCGGCAGCGCGGGCGCGGGCGAGCAGCTCGAGCGCGGGCAGACGGTCGAGCGCGCTTCCCTCCGCCTCCCCGAGTCGGCGCAACACTCGATCGGCTGCGTCCACCGCCGCGCCGGCGTCGCCCGCCTCGAGGTCGAGCTCTCCAATCGCCAGGATGGCCTGCGGCATGGGTAGCACCGACGCGAAGAGCCTGCGCGCCTCGACGTGGTTGCCTTGCCGTGCGCGCAAGCTCCCCAAGCGGATCGTCGGGGCCGCCGCAAGTGCTGGACGGGTCGCGCCGAGGTCCTCCATCGCACTGACGAGCTCTTGCTCGGCCTCGGACCAGTCGCCGCGGGTGGCGAGCACGTCACCGTAGGCCGTGCGGCAGATGCCGAAGAACTGCCGCGCCCGCCAGGTGGCGGACCAGGTGTGCAGCGCTCCGCACCACTGGGCAGCGCGGTCGAAATCGCCAACGTCCGCGCATGCCGAGACCGTGTGACAGAACGCCCAGCCCGGCGCCGCCGTCTCGTCGAAGTCCTCGCCCAGTGCGACCGAGACGCTTTGCTCCAGCCGCCGCAGACCCTCCTCTGCCGCCCCCAGGCCGATGAGAGCGTTCCCGAGCACCGCGAGGGCCACGGCCTCCACGCCGGCGTCCCCGACCCTGCGCGCGAGCGCGAGCGCCTCCTCCGCGCCTGCGCGCGCCGCGGTCAGGTCGCGCCTGACGAGCAGCGCGATGTCGCTCTCGTACATCATGAGCCAGGCCTGCTCGGCGCAGGGCTCGAGATCGTCCACAAGCTCGCGGCCGCGCCGTAGCCAAGCCTCGGCCAGGGCATGGTCACCCCGGAAATCGAGGTGGTCGGAGCCCAGCCACATGGCCATCCGCGCAGCACGGCGGGGCTCGCCGGCGTCCCGGTATGCCCTGTACGCGCGCTCGCGGGCGGCCAGCGTCGCCTCCTGATCGCCCTGCCACCAGGCCGCGCGACTCAACCCATCCCAGGCCTCAGCAGTGCCGCCGTCGGCGGTCGCCTGTTCGAAGAATGCGCGAGCCTCGTCCCATGCAGCGCGCTCGAGCGCTGCACGGCCGGCCGCCAGCGGGTCGGTCCCGCTGACCGGAGTCATGGCCATGCCTCGACTGTACCTCCGCCCAGGGTCGTTCACTAGCCTGTCCGGCTCGCGAATGACGGCACCGTCGCCCCGGTTCCGGCAGCTCGCTCTCGCGACGCTGCTCCTCACCTTCCTGCTGATCGTGATCGGCGGGATCGTGCGCGTGTCCGACTCGGGGCTCGGCTGCGGCCCCGCTGACTCCGGCCTCGAGGGCTGGCCGTTCTGCAACGGCGACGTCGTGCCCGGCGTCGATCTCAACTCGATCATCGAGTACACGCATCGCGTGGTTGCCTCTCTGGTCGGGCTGATGATGCTTGCGCTCGCGGTCCTCGCATGGCGAAACCACCGCGAGCACCGGACGCTCGTTCGGGTGACGATCGCCGGGTTCGTGCTCGTCGCGGCCCAGGGCGCGCTCGGCGGCGTGGTCGTGGAGGAGAACCTCGAGGAGGAGCTTGTCGCGGCCCATCTCGGGCTCGCCATGCTGCTGCTCGCCGTGCTGTTCTGGATCTGGCGCGCGACGGAGCGCGAGACGATCGGCTCGGACCCGCCCGACGGCGGGCCTCACTACCGCCCGCTCGCGTGGGTCGCGTCGGTCGCCGTGCTCTGCACGATCGTGGCCGGCGGGTACATGGCCGGGACGCAGAACTACGGGCGGGCCGACTACCAGCTCGGCGACGGCGCCCACCACGCGTGCGGCAAGGAGTTCCCCACCTGCAACGGCGAGTTCATGCCGTTCGGCGAGGCGCGCCTCGTCGACATCCACCTGATGCACCGATTGTTCATGTACATAGCGGTAGCGCTCGTGCTGGCGCTCGTCGTCTTGACGCTCAGGCGGCGCCGTGACCCCGGGCTGGTGAGGGATGCGTGGATCGCTCTCGGCATTCTCTTTGCCCAGGTGCTCGTGGGAGCTCTGAACGTCTGGCTCGACGAATACGAGGCGCTGATCGTGCTCCACCTCGCCCTCGGGACGCTGCTGTGGTGGACTGTGATCGCCATGACGCTGACGCTCTACCGAGTTCCCTCGCCCGCCCTCGCCCGCGGGCCCGTCGCGACGGCGACCGCGTGATGGAAGCCGTCCGCGTCGCCACCGCTGCGCCGGCCGGCTTCCGGACGGTCGTCTCGGACTACTTCGAGATGACCAAGCCGAAGGTGCAGTCGCTGCTCCTCTTCACGACGGTCACGACGATGCTCGTGGCGGGGGACCCCTCGGTCGGCCTCGTCTTCCTGACCTGCCTCGGTGGCGCGCTGTCCGCGGGCGGCGCCGGTGCTGTCAACCACTGGTTCGATCGCGACCTGGATGCCGTGATGACGCGCACCGCCAATCGGCCGGTCGCTTCGGGGCGGGTGTCGCCCCGCGCTGCGCTGCTCTTTGGCGTAGGGCTCGGGGTCGCGTCGGTCCTTCTCTTGTCGATGACGGTGAACCCGCTTGCGGCTGCGTTGTCCGCCTCGGGGTTCCTCGGCTACGTGTTCGTCTACACGGTCTGGCTCAAGCGCTCGACGCCGCAGAACATCGTGATCGGCGGCGCGGCCGGCGCGGTGCCGCCGCTCGTCGCCTGGGCCGCGGTGACCGGCGGCTTGTCCGGGACGGCGGTCTACCTCTTCGCGATCGTGTTCTTCTGGACTCCCCCGCACTTCTGGGCGCTCTCGCTCCTGATGAAGGACGAGTACGCCAAGGCGGGCGTGCCGATGCTGCCGGTCGTTCGCGGCGAGGACGAGACCCGCCGCCAGATCCTGCTCTACACGATCCTGCTCTACGCGGTCACGCAGCTGCCGTTCTGCGCCGGGGCGTTCGGGCTCACGTACCTCGGGATCTCGATGGTCCTGGGAGCTGTGTTCATCGCCGGCGCCGTCATCCTTTTCCGGCGCGCCGACCGCCGCTCGGCGCTCCGCCTCTACCTCTTCTCGCTGGCCTACCTGGCGCTGCTGTTCGCCGCAATGGTCGTGGACGTCCGGCTCTAGCCATGAACAAGGGACCCGGCGACAGCCGCTCGATCGAGAACCCGGACGCCGACGAGCCGACGGCGCCGCCCGAAGAGCCCGTCAGGGGCGAGACGGCGGACGATGTGGGCCAGGAAGGTGAGCGCGTCTCCGAGCCCGGCGAAGGACTCGTGCCCGAGGAGGGCGTGAACGAGCCGGGGACGAAGACCTAGCCGCCCCGGCTAGGTGCCGCGCGTCTGCGTCTGGTCGAACTCGCGGGTCGTCGAGAAGCCCTCGCCCACCTCGAGCATCTGCTCCGTGCGGATCACGTGCATGACCGCGTTGATCAGCGCCAGGTGCGTGAACGCCTGCGGGAAGTTCCCGAGATGGCGCCCCGTGCGCGGATCGATCTCTTCCGCGTAAAGGCCGAGGGGTGACGCATACGAGAGCAGCTTCTCGCACAGGTCGCGCGCCTGCTCGTGGTCGCCGATCTCGGACAGCGCGGAGACGAGCCAGAACGAGCAGATCGCGAACGTGCCCTCTTCGCCGCTCAGGCCATCGTCGGTCTCCTCGACGCGATAGCGCAACACGAGCCCGTCCTGTGTCAACTCGTCGGCGATCGCCCGCACGGTCGCGCAGATGCGCTCGTCGTCGGGCGGCAGGAATCGCACCAGCGGCATCAGCAGAACCGAGGCGTCCAGTGCATCCGTGTCGTAGTGCTGGGTGAAGACGCCGTCCTCGCGCGTGCCGTTCTCGCAGATGTCCGCCTTGATGTCGTCCGCGATCTGCTGCCACTGCGCCGCCAGGTCGAGCTCCTCGCGGATCTCGGCGAGCCGGGCACCGCGGTCGAGCGCGACCCAGCACATGAGCTTCGACGATGTGAAGTGCTTTGGCTCTCCGCGGACCTCCCACAAGCCGCGATCCGGATCGCCCCAGTTCTCGATCGCAGCCTCGACCTGTTTCTTGAGGATCGGCCAAGAGCGGTCCGCGAGCGAGTCGCGCGACTTCGTGTGCAGGTAGACCGAGTCCAGCACGGCGCCCCAGACGTCGTGCTGGTCCTGGTTGTAGGCGCCGTTGCCGATCCGGACCGGCCGCGCACCCTCGTAGCCCGACAGGTGGTCGAGCGTCCTCTCGACCAGCTCGGCCTCGCCATCGATCCCGTACATGATCTGGAGCTGGCCCTCCTCGGCCTCCGCCACGTCGGCGATGAAGTAGAAGAAGTCGTTCGCCTCCCAGTCGAAGCCGAGCGAATAGAGCCCCCAGAGCGTGAAGGTGGAGTCGCGGATCCACGAGTAGCGGTAGTCCCAGTTGCGCTCGCCGCCGGGCGTCTCGGGCAGCGACGTCGTCGCGGCGGCGATCATCGCTCCCGTCGGGGCGTAGGAGAGTCCCTTGAGTGTCAGCGCGCTGCGCTGCAGGTGCGTGCGCCACGGGTGGTCCGGAAACTGCCCGCGGTCGAGCCAGTGCTGCCAGTGATGTGCCGTCCACACCAGCCGCTCGTAAGCCTCGTCGTAAGTCTGCGGCGCCGGATGCTCCGACCACGCAAGGGCCGCGAACATCGTGTCCCCCTCCTTGATCAGCGTGCGCGCAGTGGCGCGCGGGCCCTCGAAGCCGAGGTTCATGTCGGTGGTCAGCATGAGCTCGACGTCGTGTCCGCTGTCCGGCGCCCGGCAGACGCCTTCGTGGTAGCCGGCGCCCGTGTACTCCCATTCGCCGGGCACACGACCGTAGTCGAACATGGGCATGCAATCCAGGTTGATCTGCACCTCGCCGTTCACGCAGCGGAGCGTCCTCAGCAGAACGTGATCCGCGTCGTAGTCCGTCGGCGAGCGGCGGTGCGTGTGCGAGCGCTCCGTCTCGTGGTGCCAGGGCCCGATCAGGAGGAGGTCGCGGACGATGATCCAGCCGCCCGAGGTTCCCCAGCTCGTCTCCAGCACCATCGTGCCCGGCAGGTAGCGCCGCGCGGCGGGAACGTTGACGTCGGCGGGGCCGAGCCGGAAATGCCCCGCGTCGCGGTCCAAGATCGCGCCGAACACCGACGGCGAATCCATGCGCGGCAGGCAGAGCCACTCGACGCCGCCGTTCGGTGCGACGAGGCCGCAGGCCTCGCAGTCCGACAGGAACGCGTAGTCGGCGATCGGTGGAAACGCGCTGCGCTTCCAGAATGGGATATCGGCCATCGTCAGAGCCTCGCCGCCGCGGCCGGGTCGAGCAGCACGGTGAGGTTGCCGGCTTCCGGGCGCACGAGGCTGGCCGGCGCGTGCGGCCCGGGCGCGTCGCCGAACGCCCCCGCGACAGCGTCGGCCTTGTCCTCTCCCGCGACCAGGAAGAGGACGTTCCGGGCGGCATTGATCGTGTCGAGCGTCAGCGTTATCCGCGGGACGAGCGGAGCCATCCCGGGCGTTTCGACCCCGGCCGCATAGCGGCTGTCGGTGGCGAGCGCCGCATCGCCGGGGAAGAGCGACGCCGTGTGCATGTCAGGCCCGAGCCCGAGCAGGATGAGGTCCAGCCGGGGCTCGACGTCGCCGAACTCCTCGCGCAGCGTGCCCTCGTACGCCGCCGCGCCGTCGTGCGGACCGCGTTCCCCCTCCATCCGGCGCACCTCGGGTGCATCGGCCCCGACGCCGAGCCGGCTCAAGCAGCGCCCGTCGGACCATCCCGTAGTTCGAGTGCTCGTGCTCGGCCGGAACGCAGCGCTCGTCGCCGAACCAGAGCGTCGCGTGCGACCAGTCGGCGTCGAGCTCCGCGGCCTGCTCGTACGCGCGCCGCGGCGTGGAGCCGCCGGCAAGCGCGATATGGCCGCCGATGTCGGCAGCGGCGGCGAGCCGCTCGGCGGCCTCGGCCGCGGGGTCGTCGAGGACGATCACCTCGCGGTCGCTCATCGCACCATCATCCCCGCGGCCGCGAGCGCGGGGCGGTAGGTCGGGTCACGCAGCAGCGCCTGACGGATTCCCTCCCCGAGGATCCCGGACTCCCCGCGCGACGCGCCGAGCACCGTCCATTCCGAGAGCCGGCCGTCGCGCGCCATGCGCGTGGCCGACAGCCCGCCGGGGCCGCGGTCGAGCGAGAGCTTCATGCCGGATGCCGTCTCGATCGCGAGGCCGGCCAGGCCGGGCGCAGCCTGCCGGGGCTCGGGCTCGAGGCACAGGTCGATCTCCTGCCGGCGCGTGCTCGCGTGGCCGTAGAGCGCGCCGTTCTGCTGGACGAGCGAGCCGGGCTCCCAGTCGAGCCGGGAGCAGAGCCAGCCGAAGAAGAGAAGCCCCGCGACCGCCGAGTCCGGATGGTGCCTGACGGTGAGCTTCTTGACCTGCCCCAGCTCGGCGCGCCAGAGCGCGGGGTCGAACGTGGCCGCCACGCGCTCGCGCCAAGGGGTCGAGCGCAGCCAGGCGAGGTCTACGACGTATGCGTCCTCCGCAAGGCGGTCCGCGCGGGCAACCGCGTCCGAAAGGCTCGGCTCCTCGATCGAGTCGATCAGGACCACCTGCACGAGCGACAGCACGGCGTCGATCGCCTCCGGATGGCGGTGCGGTGACCAGACCACGGTCGGGAGATCGGTGACGACGAGCGCGTCCACGAGCGCGTCGAGCCGCGGCACGTGCTCCGGGCCGCAGTCCACCATCACCGTCTCCGACCCGATCGCGAGCTGCCCGGGCTCTTTCGTGTCCGGGCCGGAGAGGATCGCGACCGCGTCGAGCTGCGTCCGGCCGGGCTCGATCGAGCAAATGATCGTGCGCGACGGGTGGTAGCGCCCGACCCGCTCGAGGCGGTTCTCGATCTCGCCCCGCCACTCGCGGTCCACCACTGCGATCAGATTGAGAACCCGCGCCGGAATGAAGGCGTCCTCCGCGTGACTCTGCTGCAGCAGCTGGCGAAGCGCCGCCTCGATGCGCCCCGGGCTCGTGTCCTGCTCAGACCAGACGAACTCCGCCATCGGCAGTGCTCAGATCGCGCGCCACCGGTGGCCGTCGGCCATCAGCTCGTCAGCCTCCACCGGCCCGTCGGTGCCGGCCTCGTACTGCGGCACGGGATCGCCGCTCGCGGCCCAGGACTGGAGGATCGGGTCGATGATCCGCCATTGCGCCTCCACCTCGTCGTCGCGCGTGAACAGCGTCGCGTCACCGCGCATCGCGTCCATGATCAGGCGCTCGTAGGCCTCAGGCGACTGCGACAGGAACGCGGTGCCGTACAGGAACTCCATGTTCACGGGCCGCAGCTTCATGCGCGTGCCGGGGATCTTCGCCACGAGCGACAGCGAGACGCCCTCGTTCGGCTGCATCGTCAGGACGAGCTGGTTGGGCTGCACGCCCAGCGAGCCCTCCTGCGAGAACGCGAGGTGCGGGACCGGCTTGAGCGTGACGGCGATCTCCGTGACCTTGCGCGCGAGCCGCTTGCCGGTCCTGAGGTAGATCGGCACGCCGGCCCAGCGCCAGTTGTCGACCTCGAGCCTGAGCGCCGCATATGTCTCGGTCCTCGATCCCTCCGGCACGCCCTCCTCGTCGAGATAGGAGCGCGAGGTCTCTCCGCCCGCCGTTCCGGCTGCGTACTGCGCGCGCACCGTCATCTCGGCGCACTGCTCGGGGTCGAGCGCGTCGATCGCGTGGAGCACCTTCACCTTCTCGTCGCGGACCTCGTCGGCGGAGAAGTTGACCGGCGGCTCCATGCAGAGCAGGGCGAGCAGCTGGAGCATGTGGTTCTGCACGAGGTCGCGCAGTGCGCCCGACGTGTCGTAGTAGCCGGCCCGCGTGCCCACGCCGATGTCCTCGGCCGCCGTGATCTGCACGTAGTCGATGTAGTTGCGGTTCCAGAGCGGCTCGAACATGCCGTTCGCGAACCGGAACGCCAGCATGTTCTGGACCGTCTCCTTCCCGAGGTAGTGGTCGATCCGGTAGACCTGGGACTCGTCGAGGACCTCGAGCACGTCGCGGTTCAGCTGCGCGCGCCTCCTCGAGGTTCGTGCCGAACGGCTTCTCGATCACCACTCGGACCTCCGCGTCCTCGCGCCGGTCGAGTCCGTGCTGCGCCGAGCTGCTCCACGATCACGGGGAAGAACGACGGCGCGGTGGACAGGTAGAAGACGCGGTTGAACGGGATGCCGGCCTCCTCGTCGTACTCGAGCGCGCATGAGTCCAGCCGCTCGTAGACCGACTGGTCGTCGAACGTGCCGCCCACGTAGCGAATGCGCCCGAGCAGCGACTCGAGTACCTGAGAGTCCGCTTCGCGGCGTGAGAACTGCGTGATCGACTCGCGCGCGAGCTCGCGGTACTCGTCGTCTGACATCTCGGAGCGCGAGGCGCCGATCAGGTTGAACCGCTCCGGCAGCGCGCCCTCGTGCGCGAGGTTGTAGATCGCCGGCAGCAGCTTGCGCTTCGCCAGGTCGCCGGTGCCGCCGAAGATGACGAGCGTCGTGGGGTGAACCGGCAGCCGCTCGAGACCTTCGACGAGAGGGTTCTCCGCGGCGACCGTCGTGGCCATCAGGACTTCGCCTTCTCCTTGACCGCGTGGCCGCCGAACTGGGCGCGGAGCGCCGCGTTGAGGCGTGCGGCGAACGCCCCCTGCCCGCGGCTCGAGAACCGCTCGTACAGCGATGTCGTCAGCACGGGCGCGGGGACCCGCTTGTCGATCGCGTCCTCGACCGTCCAGCGTCCCTCGCCGGAGTCCTCGACGTAGGGCTCGAGGTTCGCGAGGTCGTTGCCCTCCTGCTCGAACGCGCGCGCCGCCAGCTCGCACAGCCACGAGCGGACCACGGAGCCCTGCATCCACAGGTGCGCGATCTTCGCGTTGTCGAGCTCGTACTCGCAAGCGTCGAACAGCGCGAAGCCCTCGGCGTACGCCTGCATCATCCCGTACTCGACGCCGTTGTGGACCATCTTCACGTAGTGGCCCGCGCCGGTCGGCCCGAAGTGGCCCCATCCGGGCCCGTGCTCGTCGTCGGACGGTGGCGCCAGCACGTCGAGGATCGGCGCGAGCCGCTCGACCGCCTCGTCGGGGCCGCCGACCATCATGCAGTAGCCGACCTCGAGGCCCCAGACGCCGCCGCTCGTGCCCACGTCCACGTAGTGCACGCCCTTCGGCTCGAGCGCCGCCGCGCGCTCCTTGTCGTCGCTCCAGCGGCTGTTGCCGCCGTCGATGATCGTGTCGCCCGCATCGAGCAGCTCGCCGAGCTTGTTCACGGTGTCCGTCGTCGGCTCGCCGGCCGGCACCATGATCCACACGGCGCGCGGCGCGTCCAGCTTCGACACGAGGTCCTCGAGCGATGACGCGCCGCTCGCTCCATGCGACTCGGCCTCACGGACCGCGTCCTCCGAGAAGTCGAACGCCACGCACTGGTGCTCCGAGTCGCGGTGGATCCTGTGGACCATGTTGCCGCCCATGCGGCCGAGCCCTACGAAGCCGAGCTGCATCAGCGAGCAGCCCCCTTATCCGCTCGGTCAGTTGTCGCAGGCCCTGGACGGGATCACCGTCGAGCCGCACGCGCTCCGCGAGCAGGCCGTGCGCCCGGAGCGTCTGCAGGTCGCCGGTCGCCTGCGCGTTCTTGAGCGTGCCGAACGTGTGGCCGGCCTCGGGCACGTCGAGGTCCTCGTCACCGTCGTGCACGATCTGGAGGAAGCGGCCCGTCGGCGGACCGCCCTTGTGGAACTGGCCGGTCGAATGCAGGAACCGGGGTCCGTAGCCGAAGGTCGTCGTGCATCGAGTCGCGTCGCGAATGGCCGTGCGCAGCTCGGCGACGGCATCGTCGAACTCGTCCGACGGCTGCACGTAGCCCATGATCGCCACGTAGTTCGGCGGCTCGGCGTCCGCCAGCAGCTCGCGGAGCGCCTCGTCGGTGCCCTCTTCGACCTCGGGGAGCGCGCCCTCGGAGCCGAACTGCTCGAGGACCTTGGCGGTGTTGTCCTTCGCCTCCTGCACGTTCGGCTGGTCGAACGGGTTGATCTCGAGCGCCCACCCCGCGACCGCCGTGGCGAACTCGGCGAAGAAGAAGATGCGTCCGAGGTCGAGCGCGCCGTGCGTCGCCAGCGTGATCACCGGGTGCCCGGCGCGCGCCAGCGCTTCGACCTCGCTCGTCCATCTCCTCGTCCGCGTTGTCGGTGTCGCGCAGGTACGCGAAGACGCGGTCGTCGCCGTAGGCGTCGGGCGTCCCGAGCGGCTCGTCGGCCACCGGCAGGATGCCCTTGCCCTCCTTGCCGGTGGACTCCGCGATGAGCTGCTCGACCCACAGCCCGAAGCTCGAGATCGGCTCGGAGACGACGAACGTGAGCTTGTCGCGCCGCTGGAGCGCGAGCCCGCCCATCGCGATGCCGAGCCACAGCCCGGAGTTCGACGCCGTGCTGTCGTAGTTCGTGCAGTTCTGCTCCGCCACCTGGCACCGGTTCAGCAGGCCGCGGATGTTCGCGCCCATCAGGACGGCGGGCACGATCCCGAAGTAGGACATCACCGAGTAGCGGCCGCCGATCTCCGGGTCGTTGCAGAACACCCGCCGGAAGCCGTTCTCCTCGGCCAGCTTCTGGAGCGGGCTGCCCGGGTCGGTGATCGCCACGAACTGCGACCCGTTGCCGCCCGTCTTCTCGAAGAAGTAGCGGAAGTGCGACAGGGTCTCGACCGTCCCGCCCGACTTCGACGAGACGAGGAAGAGCGTCTTCGACGACGTCGACGGTGCGCTCGAGCTCGGCCACCGCGCCGGGATCGGTCGAGTCGAGCACGTGCAGCCGCAGCCCGTGCTCCAGCGGGCCGAACGAGCGCCTGATCACCTCGGGCCCGAGGCTCGAGCCGCCCATGCCGAGCAGCGCGCAGTCGGTGAGGCCGTCGCGCTTCACGCTCCTCGGCCCACTCCTCGAGGTCCGGCGCCTCCTCGAGCATCGGCTCGCTGATCGTGAGCCAGCCGAGCCGGTCGGCCACCTCCGGCGCGCCGGCCTCGCCCCAGAGCGTGTCGTCCTTGCGCCAGATGCGCTGGGCGACGTCGTCCGACTTCGCGTCGCGTCCCTTCTCGGCGATCGCCGGCTCGAGGTCGTCGGGGATCGAGGTCTTGATCGTGACCGGGACGGCCCGTGACGATCGCCTCGCGCACCTGCTCGACGCCGTCGATGAGCGAGTCGAACGACTTGACGAACGCGTCGATCCCCTCGCGTCAGGAGCTTCTTCGGTGACGTCGTCCATGTCGATCCCGGCCGCCTCGAGCGCGGCGCAGGTCGTCGCTCGGATCCTGGTCGGCGGTCGCGCCCGCTGATCTCCGCGCGCTCGGCCGCCGCCAGCAGCGTCGGCATCGGCATCGTGTTGACCGTGTGCGGCGCGACGAGCTCGTCGACGTACTTCGTGTCCGGGTAGTGCGGGTTCTTGACGCCCGTCGACGCCCACAGCGGGCGCTGCACCGGGCAGCCCGCGTCGCGCAGCTTCGCGAACCGGTCGCCCTGGAAGATCTCCTTGAACCTCGCGTACGCCGCGCGCGCGTTCGCGACCGCGGCGGTGCCCTGGAGGTCGCGTGTTGCCCGCCGCCTCGAGCCGCTTGTCGACCTCGGAGTCGACGCGGGAGACGAAGAAGCTCGCGACCGAGTGGACGTCCATCGACTCGCCCGGCCTCGAGCCGGCGCTCCATCCCGCGGATGTAGGCCTCGGTGACGCGCTCGTACGCCTCGACCGAGAACAGCAGCGTGACGTTGATGTTGATGCCGTCGGCGATCGCCTCCTCGATCGCCTCCAGGCCCTCGTCGGTGCCCGGGATCTTGATCATCAGGTTCGGGCGGTCGACGCGGCTCCAGAAGTCGCGCGCCTCGCGCGAGCGTGCCGCCGGCGGTGTCGAGCGCGAGGTCGGGCGAGACCTCGAGCGAGACGAAGCCGTCGTGCCCGTCGGTCTCGTCCCAGACCGGACGCAGGACGTCCGCCGCCAGCTGCACGTCCTTGACCGCGATCCTCTCGTAGATCTCCTTCGCGGAGAGGCCCTCCTCGGCGCGCCGCTGGATCTCCTCGTCGTAGTCGTCCGAGCCGAGGATCGCCTTCTCGAAGATCGACGGGTTCGACGTGACGCCGCGCAGCGAGTCCTCGCGCACGAGCCGCTCGAGCTCCCCCGACTCGATCAGGTTGCGGCGGATCTGGTCGAGCCAGACGCTGGTGCCGGCCTCGGTGAGCGCCGCCAGCCGCTCGTTGACCCCCGATTGCTGGACGCTCATCCCTTCGCCACCTTCCTGCCGTGTTCGGCGATCGCCTCCGGCGTGAAGCCGAAGTGCTCGTAGAGGTCCTTCTGCGGCGCCGACGCGCCGAAGCGGTCGAGCCCGACCGCCAGGCCCGCGTCGCCGACCCAGCGGTCCCAGCCGAACGTCGCGGCGGCCTCGACGGAAACGCGCGCGCGGCACGCGGGCGGCAGCACCTCGTCGCGGTAGGCCTCGTCCTGCTCCGCGAACCGGTCGATGCACGGGGCCGACACGACACGGGTCGCGATGCCATCGGCCTCGAGCAGGTCGGCGGCCAGGTTGCAGATGTGCACCTCGGAGCCCGGTCCCGATCAGGATCAGGTCCGGCTCGGCGCCCTTGTACGACTCGCGCAGCACGTACGCGCCGCGCTCGATCGCGTCCCTCGGCACGCCGGCCGGGTTCCAGACCGGCAGGCCCTGCCGCGAGAGCGCCATCACCGTCGGCCGCTCGGTCTGCTTCATCGCGTGCCGCCAGGCGAGCGCCGTCTCGTTGGCCCCGGCGGGCCGCACGACGTCCACGTTCGGCGTCGCGCGCAGCGACGCGAGCTGCTCGATCGGCTGGTGCGTCGGGCCGTCCTCGCCGAGCCCGATCGAGTCGTGCGTGAAGACGAACGTCGACGGGATCCCCATCAGCGCCGCGAGGCGGATCGACGCCTTCATGTAGTCGGAGAAGATCAGGAACGTCGCGCCGTAGGCGACGGAACCCGTGCAGCGTGAGGCCGTTCACGATCGCGCCCATCCCGTGCTCGCGGATGCCGAAGTGGAGGTTGCGGCCGGAGTAGTCCCCCGCCTTCACGCTCGCCGCCGTCCTCGATCAGGGTCAGGGTCGACGGCGCGAGGTCGGCGGAGCCGCCGACCAGCTCGGGCACGGCCTTGGCGGCCCACTGGATCACCTTGTTCGACGCCTTGCGGGTGGCGATGTTGCCGTCGGCGGGCTCGAAGCGAGGCATGTCGGCGTCCCACCCGTCGGGCAGCTCGCGCTTCAAGGCGCGCTCGAGGTCGGCGGCGAGCTCGGCGGTTGTCCTGCGCCCACGCGTCGTAGCGCTCCTTCCACTCCGTCTCGCGCATCGCGGCCGCGCTCGGTCGCCTGGCGGAAGTGCGCGAGCACCTCGTCCGGCACGTGGAAGGGCTCCTCGCTCGGCCAGCCGTAGGCCTGCTTCGTGAGCTTGACCTCCTCCTCGCCGAGCGGCGCGCCGTGCGCCTCCTCGGTGTCCTGCTTGTTGGGCGAGCCCGGCGCGATGTGCGTCCGGACGATGATCAGCGACGGCCGGCCCTCGACGCCCTTCGCCTCGTCGATCGCCGCCTCGATGCGCCCGAGGTCGAGGTCCTCGCCGAGGTTCTGGACGTGCCAGCCGTAGGCCTCGAAGCGCTTGCCGACGTCCTCCGAGAAGGAGAGCTCGGTGTCGCCCTCGATCGAGATGTGGTTGTCGTCGTAGAACGCGATCAGGCGGCCAAGGCCGAGGTGGCCCGCGAGCGAGCACGCCTCGGAGGCGACGCCCTCCTGGAGGTCGCCGTCCGAGGCGATCGTGTACGTGTAGTGGTCCACGATGTCGCCGAGCGCGCGCGTTCCACATGCGCTCGGCGAGCGCCAGCCCGACCGAGTTCGAGATCCCCTGGCCGAGCGGGCCCGTGGTCGTCTCGATCCCGGCCGCGTGGCCGTACTCGGGGTGGCCCGGCCGTCGGGCTGCCGAGCTGGCGGAAGTTCTTCAGGTCGTCGAGCTCGAGCCCGTAGCCCGTGAGGTAGAGCATCGAGTAGAGCAGCATCGACGCATGGCCCGCCGAGAGCACGAACCGGTCGCGGTCGAACCAGTCCGGGTCCTCCGGGTTGTGCTTCATCACCCGCGTGTAGAGCACGTAGGTGATCGGCGCGAGCGCCATCGGGGTCCCGGGGTGCCCCGAGTTCGCCTTCTGGACCGCGTCCATCGACAGCGTCCGGATCGTGTTGACGCAAAGCTGGTCGAGGTCCTGCGCCGTGGCCGTCTCCAATACGTCCTCCCCCTTATCCGTTCAAGTGCGCGGAGTATCTCGGTCGCGCGAGTACTCCTGCAAGGCCAAGAGCCCAGCGCCGATCACGCCCGCCGCGCTGCCGGCCTGCGCGACCTGCACGATCGCGCGCTCCCACAGCGCGGGAAGCGCGCGCGACCCCGCCTCCGCGATCGCCGTCTCGAGGAAGAGATCCGCGGCCGCCGACAGCCCGCCGCCGATCACGACCATCTCCGGCTGGAACGCGTTGACCATGTTCGAGATGCCGATACCCAGGTAGCGGCCGAGCCGATCAAGGTGCGCCTGCGCGTCGGCGTCGCCGTCGCGCGCGGCCGCGACGACTTCGCGCCCCTTCATGCCCGATGCCCGCTCGAGCGCCGTGCCCGAGCAGAGCGCCTCGAGGCAGCCCCGGTTCGGGCAGGCGCCCGGGCATTCGGGCCCGTCCGCCTCGACGACCACGTGCCCGAGCTCGCCGCCGAGGCCGTGCGCGCCGCGGAAGATGCGGCCGCCGGTCACGATGCCGCCGCCCACGCCCGTGCCCAGCGTGAGCATCACGAGCTCGCGCGCGCCGATCGCGTGGGCCTCGGCGAGCGCCGCGCAGCTGGCGTCGTTGTCCACGTAGACCGGCACCCCGAACCGGCGGCCGAGCTCGTCGCGCAGCGGGACGTCCGCCAGCGGGATGTTCACGCTGGCGACGCACCGTGCCGGTCGCCCACTCGACCTGCGACGGCACGCCGACGCCGATCGCATCGGGCTCGCCCGCCTGTCGCGGCCACCTCCCTGACCGCGGTCTCGATGCACTCGAGCAGCGCCGCGGTGGACTCGAGCGGCGTCGGGTACTCGACGGCGTGGCGAGCGTCGTTCCCCTCGACGGCCGCCGACGGCGACCTTCGTCCCTCCTACGTCGACGCCGACGAAGCTGGGCACAGCGCCGCATTCTGGTACAAGTCGCAGCAGATGGACCGCCGCCTGGCCTACAAGAACATGCGCACGGCGCTGATCGCGGGCGCGATCTCGCTGATCATCTTCGCGCTGTCGTTCGTCTCCGGCCTCGTCTACACCTGATGGCGGAGCGGGCTCGCGACGTCGGCCGAGCGACGGCGCGCCACCGAGCCCGGCGAGCAGGTCCACCTGCCCGGCGCCGAGCTACCTGCCGGCGTGGACGGCGTTCGGCATCACGATCGCGCTCGTCGGCGTGATCCTGAGCTGGGTCATCGTCGGCGATCGGCGCGGTGATCGCGATCGTCGCGATCGTGCGCTGGGTCCGGGAGACGCGCGAGGACATCGCGCAGCTCCCCCTCGAGCACTGAGCGCCGGCTAGGCAGCCGACAGCTTGTCGTCGACGTCGCAGGAGGCGCCGTCGTCGGTCCAGCAGCGCACGATGTCGCGCATGGAGAGGACGCCGACCGTCTCGCCGCCGTCGACGATCACGAGGTGGCGGAAGCCGCCGCGCACCATCGCCTCGGCCGCGCGCTCGAGCGACCAGTCCGGGGCCGCGAACGTCAGCGTGGCCGAGAGGTGGTCGCCGACCTTCTCGACGTCGGGATCCTGGCCCGCGCCGAGCGAGTCGAGCAGGTCGCGCTCGGTGAGGATGCCGGGGCCGGGCTGCTCGGGGTCGATCACGATCGCGGCGCCGACCTTCCGCTGGGACATGAGTCGAGCGGCCTCGCGCAGCGTGTGGCCGGGCCCCACCGTGAGGACCGTCGCGCTCATCCCGTCCCGTACCTGCATCCGTCCTCCTCGCTGGTAGTGCCGATTGCCGCAATCGTACTCGCGGCTGCGGCTACGCCATGCGCAAGTACGCCGTTTGTATTAGGGACCACGACGCGCCATCTGGTAAAAAGATGACTCGCGCGTCACCTTTTCCCGGACGGTTCGAGCGCGACGGGGCAGGGTTTATCTCTTCCGCGGGGCTCCCGCCACCGCAGACTACCCAAGGAGGACTCGTGCGTACGAGGACACAGTTAGGCACGCGACCAGGCACCGCCGCAAGGCGGTGTTCGAGGAGGCCGTTCAGGTCATCGAGCGCAAGTACGC
Organism: uncultured Thermoleophilaceae bacterium; assembly: GCA_963846865.1. Lineage (GTDB taxonomy): Bacteria > Actinomycetota > Thermoleophilia > Solirubrobacterales > Thermoleophilaceae > DASPHG01. The sequence continues at coordinate 34,039 of CAWJXU010000013.1, forward strand.
CGAGCGATCTCGACCTCGACGCACTCGCGCGCGAGATCGCCACTTCCCGCCGGCAGCTCCAGCGCGTGTTCGCCGAGGTCGGCGAGACCAGCTTCCGCGAGTACCTCGCCAAGGTCCGGATGCGCCACGCCGCGCGCCTCTTGCGCGAAGGCGCCATCCCGGTGCGCGAGGTCGCCCAGAGCGTCGGCTACCGCCAGCCGGCCCAGTTCGCGAAGGCGTTCCGCCGCCACCACGGCGCGTCCGCCGTCGAGCCTCAAGGGCCGCGGCAACCGACACGCAACGGCCACGGGCGGCGAAGTAGCGCGCCGCGACGGCCCCTTCCGACGGGGGCCTTTGAATAGACTCGCGCGCGCTTTGAGCACGCCCGAGGAACAGCGCCCGGCGCACCAGAAGCATCCGCTCGCGCGGATGCTGCATGATCGGGATGGTCGCGTCCGTCATCGGCGTGCTCATCTGCCTCCAGATCGACTGGTTCCCGACTGCAGGGATCGACCCAGGCGGAGCAGATCGACACGCTCTACGACGTCCTGCTGATCGTCTCGGTGCCGGTCTTCGTGCTCGTGATGACGGTCGCGATCTACTGCGTGATCGCCTTCCGCGCGAAGCCGGGCGAGAAGGGCGACGGCGCCCACATCCACGGCAACACCAAGCTCGAGATCGTCTGGGTGACGATCCCCTTCATCATCGTCTCCGCGCTCGCCGATCTACGGCTGGATCGTCCTCGACGACATCGAGGCGAAGCAGCAGAACGAGCTCGTCGTGAACGTCACCGGCGCAGCAGTTCACCTGGTCGTTCGACTACCCAGAGGAGAACGTGAAGTCGAACGAGCTCGTGCTGCCCGTGGACCGGCCCGTCCACTTCAAGATCCACGCGAAGGACGTTCTCCACTCGTTCTGGGTCCCGGTCTTCCGGATGAAGCAGGACGCCGTGCCCGGCATCGAGACGAAGACGCGCGTGACGCCCGACCGAGGAGGGCAGCTTCCGCGGTCGTCTGTGCGGAGCTCTGCGGCATCGGGCACGCGACGATGCGCCAGCAGGTGCGGGTCATTCCCGTGGACGAGTGGGAGGCCTGGGTCGAGGAGCGCAGCGAGGGCGGCGCCGCCCCGGAGGAGGGCGAGAGCCCGATCGCGGCCGGCCGCGAGATCTTCATCTCCGCGGGCTGCAACGCGTGCCACACGCTCGACGACGCGGACGCCACCGCAGCCGTCGGGCCCGACCTGAACGAGCTGGCCGCCGTGGCCGAGGACCGCGAGCCTCGCAAGAACGCCGAGGAGTACGTCGAGGAGTCGATCGTCGACCCGCCAGCCTTCGTGGTGGACGGCTACTCCGGGGATACCATGCCCGGGAACTTCGGCGACCAGCTGACGCCTGAGGAGATCGACACGCTCGTGGAGTACCTGCTCGGACTGAGCCAGACGGAGAAGGGCGAGTAATGGCGGTCGCGCTGCGACGCTGGACCGCGCCCGGCTGGTACCGCGCCCTCTTCGGGACGCTCGTCATGGCCGCGTTCTGCATGGGCCTCGTGGTCGGCGTGCGCTCGCTCTACGGCTACGAGCCGCTGTGGGACTGGGACGCGATCATCACCGTGATCATGATCGGCGGCCCCGCTCGGGTTCCTGGTCGGCATCGGCTGCTTCGACTACTGGTTCTACTGGGCGTCCGGCAAGCCCACCCGGCCCGAGGACCACTCAGGGCACGGCGCGTACTCGTGGCGCGACTACTTCCGCGTGAACACCGATCACAAGGTGATCGGGATCCAGTACATCGTCACCACGGTCTTCTTCTTCTTCTTCGGCGGGCTGCTGGCGATGCTGATGCGCGCGGAGCTCGCCGCGCCGGGCTCGCAGTTCGTGGACCCGAACACCTTCAACGGCCTGTTCTCGGTCCACGCCTCGCTGATGATCTTCCTGTTCATCATCCCGGTCTTCGCCGGGATCGCGAACTACGTGCTCCCGCTCATGATCGGCGCGCCGGACATGGCGTTCCCGCGCCTGAACGCGCTGTCGTACTGGATGCTGCCGGTCGCCGGCATCATGATGACCGCCAGCTTCTTCGCGCCCGGCGGCGCGTTCGCGACCGGCTGGACGGCCTACGCCCCGCTCTCGACCGAGACGCCGCTCGGCCAGACGTTCTTCACGATCGGCGTGCAGTTCGCCGGCGCGTCATCGATCGCGACGGCGCTGAACTTCCTGGTCACGATCATCACGATGCGCGCGCCCGGCATGACGTTCTGGCGCATGCCGCTGCTCGTGTGGGCGAACTTCACGACGTCGCTGCTCGTCGTGATCGCCACGCCGTTCATCGCCGGGTCGCAGTTCTTCGTGCTGTTCGACCGCGCGCTGCGGCACCGACTTCTTCTACTCGGCGGCCGGCGGCGACGTGATCATGTACCAGCACGTCTTCTGGTTCTACTCGCACCCGGCCGTCTACATCATGATGTTGCCCGGGTTCGGGATCATCAGCGAGGTCATCTCGACGAACGCCCGAAAACCGGTGTTCGGCTACCGGATGATGGCCTTCTCGCTGATGGCGATCGTCGTGCTCGGGTTCAGCGTCTGGGCGCACCACATGTTCGTGTCGGGCATGCACTCGTGGCTGCGCGTCCCGATGATGATCACGACGATGCTGATCGCGGTCCCGACCGGCATCAAGATCTTCTCGTGGCTCGCGACGCTGTGGCGAGGCGTGATCCACCTGACCACGCCGATGCTGTTCGCGCTCGGCTTCATCACGATGTTCACGCTCGGCGGGATCTCGGGGATCATCCTCGCCGTCATCCCCGTGGTGATCCACGTGTCGGACACGTACTTCGTCGTCGCGCACATCCACTACGTGCTGTTCGGCGGCTCGGTGTTCACGATCTTCGCCGGCATCTACCACTGGTTCCCGAAGATGACCGGCCGGATGTACGACGAGCGGCTCGGCAAGCTCCACTTCTGGATGTCGTTCATCTTCTTCAACCTGACGTTCGGCCCGATGCACTTCGTCGGCGTGGACGGCATGCCGCGGCGCGTCGCCGACTACGCGGAGGAGTTCGCGACGCTCAACGCGCTCATCTCGGCGTCGAGCTTCATCTTCGGCCTCTCGATGCTGATCTGGCTCTACAACATGATCACGTCGTGGCGCCACGGCCCGAAGGCCGCCGGCAACCCGTGGCGGGCGCACACGATCGAGTGGCAGGTGTCCTCGCCGCCGCCCGTCTTCAACTTCGACACGATCCCGACCGTCGTCGGCGGGCCGTACGAGTACGGCATCCCGGGCGCGCAGCACGCCGTCTTCGACGACAAGAAGCCCGCGCCTGCGCGCTCAATCGGCGGTGGCGACGGAATGAAGCAGCTCCTCGTCGTCGCGAACGAGACGGTCGGCGGCACGGCGCTGATCGACGCCGTCAAGAAGCACACCGAGGCCGGCGACGTGAAGGTGACGGTCGATCTGCCCGCAGAACGACCCCAAGGGCGGCTGGGTGATCTACGACGACGCGGCGCGCGGCGCGGCCGAGAACCGGCTTCAGACGACGCTCGCGCAGCTGCGCGAGATCGGCATCGAGGCGGACGGCGAGATCATGGACCCCGACCCCTACGCGGCCACGATGGACGCGATCCACGCACTTCGGCGCCGGACGAGGTGATCATCTCGACGCACCCGGAGACCCGCTCGGGCTGGATGCGCAAGGACCTCGTCACGCGCATCGAGGAGGACAGCGGGCTGCCGGTCGAGCACGTCGTGGTCGACCTCGACGCCGAGCGCGAGGACGTGATGCGCACGCTCGTCGTGGCCAACCAGACGGTCGACTCCGAGCCGCTCCACGAGCCGGATCGTCGAGAAGAACCGCGAGGGCAACCACCGGTTCACGGTCGATCGTGCCGGCCAGCGGCGGCAGCGGCGACCCGCACGAGCGGCTCGCGCACCTGCTGAAGCGCCTCTCCGACGAGGGCATCCAGGCCGTCGGCCAGGTCGGGCCACCCGGACCCGTTCACCGCGATCCAGAACGCGATGCAGTTCTACGCCGTGGACGACATCCTCATCTCGACCTTCGAGGGCGAGCGCTCGGGATGGCTGCGGGCCAACCTGGTCGAGCGCGTGAAGGCAGCGACCTCGAGGCCGGTCGAGCACATCGTCGTCCGCCCGCGAGAAGGTCGAGAGCTGATGGAGTCGGCGTCGATCGCCGCCAGCGAGCACGCTCACGGGCACGACGAGCATCACGGCCCGCCGCCCGCGAACCAGTCGTCGCGGGTCGAGCCGCAGATGCTCGGGATGCTGCTTTTCATCATCTCCGAGGTCATGCTCTTCGGAGCGTTCTTCACGGCCTACTTCTTCATCCGGGTCGTGGCGGACAACGACGTGGCCGGCGCGAGGGCGAGCACCTGCCGGTCGCGATCGCGGGCGTCAACACGGCGATCCTGCTCTCGTCGTCGGTCACGATGCACTGGGCGCTCGAGGGCGCGAAGCGCGAGAACCGCGCCGCCCTGCGCGTCGGCCTGCTCACCACCTTCCTGCTCGGCCTCACCTTCCTCACGGTCCAGATCAACGAGTACATCCACATCGGCTTCGCCGTCGGCGAGACCGCGCAGTCGTCGATCTTCTACGGCCTCACGGGCCTGCACGGCGCGCACGTCTTCGTCGGGCTGACGCTGCTCCTGTTCGCGACGATCCGCGCGTTCCGCGGCCACTTCACGGCGAAGGAGCACCGCGGCGTCGAGATACCCGGCATCTACTGGCACTTCGTCGACGTCATGTGGATCATCGTGTACACGTCCGATCTACGTCCTTTGATCAACCCCCTCCGCTCCGAGCGGGAGGCGTTCCAGTTCCTGCTGTACGCGGCCGGCACCGTCGCCGTGATCGTCGTCCTCGTCCTCATCCTGCGAGCGATCTTCTGAGCGCCGACCTCGTCCTCGCCGAGCGGGTCGCCCGCGAGGCGGGCGCGCTCCTCCTGGAGCGCTTCGGCGGGCCGGCGCGGGGCGTCGGGTCGAAGTCGTCGGCGACCGACCTCGTCTCGGACGCCGACCGCGACGCAGAGCGGCTGATCCGCGACGTCCTCGCGCGCGAGCGGCCCGAGGACGCGCTGCTGGCCGAGGAGGGCACCAGCGAGCCGGGCGAGAGCGGGCGGCGGTGGGTGTTCGACCCGCTCGACGGGACGGTCTCCTACCTCTACGGCTATCCGCACTGGTGCGTGAGCGTGGCGCTCGAGGACACCGGCGGCACGCGCGGCCGGCGTCGTGTACGACCCGAACCGCGACGAGCTGTTCGCCGCCGAGCGCGGCGGCGGCGCGACGCTCGGCGGCTCAGGCGATCGGCGTCCGCGAGGCGCCGCCGCTGGCGGCAGGCGCTCGTGGCCACCGGGTTCGGCTACGAGGCGGACTGGCGTGCCGAGCAGGCCGAGGTCGTGCGGCGCGTGCTGCCCGCCGTCCGCGACATCCGCCGGGCCGGCTCGGCGGCGCTCGACCTGGCGTGGCTTGCGGCGGGCCGGCTCGACGCCTACTACGAGCGCGGCCTGAACGCCTGGGACTGGGCCGCGGGCAGCCTGCTCGTGCGCGAGGCCGGCGGCGCGGTCGAGGAGCTGAGCGGCGAGCCGTTCGGGCTGATCGCGGGGCCGCAGCCGCTCGTGGCCGCGCTGCGGCCGCTCGTCGAGGGCTGATGGACGTCGCCGTCATCGGCGGCGGCATCGTGGGCGTCGCGGCCGCTGCGTTCCTCGCCGAGGCGGCGCGACGTGACGCTGGCGGAGCAGGCCGAGATCGGCGCCGGCGCCTCCGGCCGGAACTCCGGCGCGGTCCAGCACCCGTTCGACCCGGCGCTGACGGCACTGCACGAGGAGACCGTCGCGATCTACCGCGAGCTCGACGCGCCCGGCACGACCGCGTTCCCGCTCGACCGGCCGCCGGACGGCCTGCTGAGCGTCGCGGCCGACCCGGCGCCGCTCGAGGCGTTCGCAGCCGATGTCGCAGCGCAGCTGCCGGAGCTCGACGCCGCAGCTGCTCGAGCCGGCCGAGCTCGAGCCGAGCTCGAGCCCGCGCTCGCTCCCGGGCTCTACGGGTGCCGGACCGAGACGGCGTGGGCGGTGCCGCCGGCGGCGGCGCTATCACGCGCTCGCCGAGCGCGCACGCGCCGCGGGCGTCCGCTTCGCAGGCTGGCCCGAGTCGTTCGAGCTCGACGCCGACGTGACGCTGGTGACGGCCGGGCCGTGGACGTCGCGCGTCGTCGATCCGACAGGCGGATGGCGGCCGATCGAGGCGGTCTGGGGCGTCGTGGCCGAGGTCGAGCTCGAGCAGCCGCCGCGGCACGTGCTCGAGGAGGCCGGGATCCCGGAGCTGGCCGACGCGCTCGGCGCCGGCGAGCGCGGTGCCCAGCTCTTCAGCCTCGTCTCGAGCGAGGGCCGCCACGGGCTCGGCTCGACCTTCACCCACGAGGAGCCCGACGAGCGGCCGACCGCGCGGGCGCTCGTCGAGCGCGGCAAGCGCTTCCTTCGCGACATCGGCGCCGATCCGCGCGACGCGCGCCTGCGCGCGCCCGGTGTCCGCAGACGGGCGGCCGCTGATGGGACGGCTCGCGAAGGACCTCTACGTGTGCGCGGGCCACGGCCCGTGGGGCATCTCGATCGGTCCGGCGTCGGCCCGGCTCGTCGCGCGACCTGATCCTTGGCCGCGACGGCCGTGTGCCGCCGGAGCTCGACGCCGCCCGCGTCCTTCAGGCGTCGCCGCCGGCGCTACTTGACGGTGACCTCGCCCTCCATGCCGCCCTCGGCGTGGCCCGGGCACCGTGCACAGGTAGGCGTACTTGCCCGGCTTGAGGTTCGTCTCGAACTGCGACGTGCCGCCGTTGCCCACCACGTCGCCCTCGGGGCCGCCCTCGAGCGCGATGTTGTGGTCGATCGGCGACGGGTTGTCCATCACGAACTCGATCCGGCCGGGCGGCGCTGTGGCCGTGCTGGCCGTGAACGCGAGCGCGCCCGTCTCGTCGGCGTCGATCTGGAGCACGCCGTTCTCCGCCGTGGCCTTGCCGCCCTCCTGCACGCCGACCTCGGCGAGCTCGCCCGTGTCCTCGCCGGGGATGCCGGCGACCTCGGCGACGTAGGCGGCGACGTCGCGCGCGTCGTCACCGGCGACGAGGTCCGCTGGCATGATGCTGTTGCGGCGCGGGTACCCGATCTGGCGGTGCACGACGCCCTCCACGGTGTCCTCGTTCATGCCGTCAAGGCGCGCCTGCTCGAACGCCTCGTCGAGATCGGGGCCCTGGGTGCCCTTGCGTGCCGGCGCGCGCGAGCGCGTGGCAGCTGCCGCACGTGCCCTCGCCGATGAACAGCTCCTTCCCGTTCACGAGGTCGGGCGACTCCTCGCGGCCGCAGGCGGCCAGCGCGAGCAGCGCGGCGAGCGAGACGGGACAGCGAGGGACTTGTGAGCCACGGGGCGCAAGCGCGGCGAATCCAATCAAAACGGCTCGGACGGAGGAACGGCCGGGCGCGCGCAGGTCGGCAAGCTCCCCGCGCGAGGCCGCGATCACCGCCTTCGGCCACGCTCTCCCAGCCGTAGCGGGCGCGCGCCAGGTCGGACAGCGCCGCGGAGGCGGCCGCCCGGCGCGCCTCGTCGAGCGTCAGCCAGCGCACGAGCTTGTCCGCGATCTCGTGCACGGCGCCCGGACCGCGCTCGAACTGGAGCAGCGGCCGGAGGTCCTCGTCGACGCCCTCCCTGCAGGACGGCCGTCACCTCGGCGAGCCCGGAGTGCGACGCCGACAGCGGTAGCGCGCCACAGGCGGCCGCCTCGACGGCGACCATCCCGAACGCCTCCGGGAAGGTGCTGGGCACCACCTGCGCCTCGCAGGCGGGCAGGAGGCTCGGGCAGGTCGGAGTGCTCGAGGCGGCCGGTGAAGTGCACGCGCGCGGCGGCCTCCGGGCGCCGCGGCGAGCCAGCGCTCGCGCTCCTCCCCGCCGAGCCCGTCGAGGAACGCGGCCAGGTAGTCAGCTCGCCCTCGGGCCGCCCTCGAGCGCGCGGCCCACGGCGCGCGACCTCGCGCGCTGCGTCCAGGTCGCCGCTGCGCGATCGCGGCGAGCAGCCGCTTCAGGCCGTCGCGGTACTCGCCGAACCCGACCACGCACAGGCGCGCGTCGGGCACGGCCGCGACCACGAGCGGCCACGCGGCGAGCAGCAGGTCCACGCCCTTCGACACGATCAGCTTGCCGACGTAGGACACGATCCGGTCGCGCGCGGGGTCGAGCGCGCGCAGCGCGGCGGCCGCGCCCTCGTCGCCGCCCCAACCCGCGGCGGGCGCGCCCTCGAGGCGGTCCGCCAGCGCGCGCAGCCCGGCGCGGCCTCGGCGCGCGGGCGGGGCCGGAACGCGTGCACGTCCACGCCCGGGGGGCCCGAGCCGGGTCCGGTCGGGCAGCGACGGGTCGTCGAGCGCCGCCCACAGGCTCTCGCCGGTGTGGCGCGAGCCCACCAGCACGCCGGCAGCCCCGTCGAGCCCCTCGCGCGCCAACGGCAGGAAGCGCTCCGGGTGCGGCTTGACCGTGTACTCGAGCGCGCTGCCGTGGATCTTCACCGCGTAGCCGGAGCCCGGCCCGCGCCAGCACGACGGGCCCCATGACGAGGTGGTTCGCAAGCGCCGCCTCCGGCGGGCGACGCGCGCGGCGACGTCGCGCACGGCGCTCGACGTTCGCGCGCGAGGTAGTGCGTCGAGCTCGGCATCGGTCAGGTCCTGGAACGGCTTGGCGTCGAAGCCCTCGTAGCGGTCGGCACGTACACGGGCAGCACGCGCCCGATCGGCGGCGTGTAGACCGTGCAGCGCACCGGCTCGCGCAGCACCTCGACGTCGCAGCTCGCCGTCGTCCCACGACGCCGACGGCGTCCACCCACGGCAGCGCGCGCGCGTCGCGGTCCTGGCACAGCAGGTGCACCTCGTGCCCGAGGCGCGACCATCGCCTGCGCGAGGCTGGCGTTGTAGACGTTGCTGCCGGTGCCGCGCAGCAGGTAGCCGTGGAATACGAGGATCCTGATGCCCGATAAAGTCGCACACCGCTCGGCCGCTGCGCGGCCTCTCCCTGCGATCGAGGAGGACTGAAATGGCCTATTCCGTGCCCGACCTTCCCTACGGCTATGACGCGCTCGAGCCGCACATCGACGAGGAAACGATGCGCATCCACCACGACAAGCACCACCAGGCCTACGTGGACAAGGCGAACGCCGCGCTCGAGGGCACCGAGTGGGCCGACCTGGACGTGGCGGAGGTGCTCACCAAGCTGGACGACCTCCCCGACGACAAGCGCGGCCCCGTGCGCAACAACGCCGGCGGCCACTACAACCACTCGCTGTTCTGGACCAGCATGTCGCCGGACGGCGGCGGCGAGCCGTCGGGCGACCTGGGTGACGCGATCAACCAGGCGTTCGGCTCCTACGACGACTTCAAGACGAAGCTGAAGGAGGCGGGCATCGGCCAGTTCGGCTCCGGCTGGGCATGGCTCGTGCACGACGGCTCGGGCCTGGCGATCGTCTCGACGGCGAACCAGGACAACCCGGTGAGCAATGGGCAGACCCCGCTGCTCGGCGTCGACGTGTGGGAGCACGCCTACTACCTCAAGTACCAGAACAAGCGCCCGGACTATCTCGACGCCTGGTTCAACACGATCAACTGGGACACCGTCGCGGAGCGGTTCGCCGGCGTCTGACACCCCCTACTCGCTAGGGTTCCCCGCTCGATGGGCGCCCGACAGAAGTACCGCCTCCGCGCCCGGTCGGACCGCGAAGTGATCCGCGAGGTCGAGCCGGGCAAGGTCTACGTCGACCGCGATAGCGGCGAGGAGTTCGAGGTCGTCGGCAAGGTGCTGCCGCTGGCCCCGTCTCCGAGCGAGCTCCCGTGGGCGGTCGAGCAACCTGCGCATGTGCGGCTGCTCGCTCGAGCAGCTCGCGCCGAAGGACGTCAACGACTGCCCGCACTGCGGCAGGCGGATGCCCGCAATCGAGCGATAGGCAGAAGATGAGCAAGCAGCGGATCGCACTCGATACTGAGCCTGTTCGCGCTCGGCGTGGCCGGCTGCGGCGGCGACGACGACGATGACGAGGCCACCACGATCCCGACCGTCCCGCTGAGCGTTCCCGGCGAGGACGACCACGACTCGACGAGTCGACCGACACGACGGTCGACACCGTCCCGGAGGCCACCCCCGCGCCCGCGCCGGCACCGGCGCCCACGCCGACGCCGCCCGCCGGTGACGCCGGACTCGCCGACGAACGACACGCCGCCGCCGGCAGGCTCGGAAGCGGAGCAGTTCGAGAACTTCTGCGCGGAGAACCCGGGCGCCTGCTAGGAACAGCGGACCGGGACGGGGCGTCGCGGGCGCCTCACCCGTGCCGGCTGCGGGCGCATCGGCTCGCCACGGCGTTGGCTGGGCGGCGGGGCGCGTGTGGTCGCGCAGCCTGCGCTCGGCGCGAAGCGTGCCCGGGAGGAACAGGCCTAGCCCGCCGCCGCCGCGATGGCTCCGGCGGGTGGACGGGAGGCCCGCCACCGTGGTCGTCGTCGCCGTCGTCGCTCGCGTCGGCGTCGTCGTCGCGCATGCGGAAGAACCAGACGAGCCAGAGCAAGAGCAGGCCGACGTCGAAGATCCGGAAGCCGACCACGAAGATCCAGCCCTCCGCGCTCACGCGCGGATCGTACGCGCGACTAGGGCTACTGGCTCTCGAGCGTCTTCGGAACGACGAGCGCGGTGAAGAGAAGCCGAGCGGTCGTGTGCACGCACCTGTAGTCGCGCAGCCGTGCCGACCTTCTCGCGGGCGACTGAGCGCTCACGTCCTCGCAGTGGTCGGGGTGGCGCGACGAGCGCCAGCGCTCCCTGCGCGCGCAGGTCGGTGGCAAGCACGGGCGCCCAGGTCGGCAGCGTGAGGGCGACGACCTGGCCCTTGCTGACGTGCATCCGCTCCTTCAGCACGAACCACGCCTTCTTGCCGAAGTACGGCGGTCACGTCGAACGGCTCGCTCTGGTTGTGCAGCCGGTAGCGCTGGCGGCGGTTCCTGCGGTCGCCCTCCTTCGGCTCCGGGTCGAGGATCGAGATGCGCGCCTGCGCCGGCTTGCCCCACAGCCGGTTGAAGAACTGCTTCTGCTCGGTCGGTCGGATCGCCGAGCTTGAGGCTGAACGCGACGAGCCAGCCGTTGCGCCGGCGCACCCGCGTGGGGTACTCGGTGACCCGCGTCGCCGTCCGCGCTCCTTCAGCTGCTGGACCTGGAAGCCGGTCATCTTGCCGGTGGCGCGACACGGCTCCTGCGGGCAGTCGGCCGCAGGGCGGTTCTGCGGCTCGAAGCCGTACTCGCGCGGCGGGAGGGCCCACGCCGCGACGGCCAGCCCTGCCACGACGATCACCGTGGCGATTGTCACTACGCGCTTCACGTTCTGGCATTCAACACGACAAGGTGGTCGGAGCTGCGGTTACGCTGCGCCAATCGACGCATTCGAGCGACATGTGCGCGCGGGCCTCGAGGTTCTCGGCTACGAGCGTCGACGAGTCAGGAGCTCGCCGTGATGCGGGTCGCCGACGGCGTCTACGGCCCGCAGCTGCGGGCGCTCGTCGAGGCCGACCTGACCGCGGTCTGGGCGGAGCCCGACCTGGATCCGAGCCGCGCGCCGTCGGCGCGCTTCCCGGCGGGCGCTGAATGAGCCATCCGCAGGACCTCTCGCTGCGCGACCAGGCGGCGGCAGTCGGCCTCGGGGAGCTCTCGACCCGGACGAGCTGCTGGACGCCACCTTCGCGCGGATCGAGGAACGCGACGGCGCGCTCAACTCCGTCGTCGTCCGCTTCCCCGACGAGGCGCGCCGGATGCTCGCCGATGCCCCGCCGGGGCCGCTGCACGGCGTGCCCGTCGCTGGTCAAGGACATGTTCCGCCTGCCGTGGTACGCGCCGCGCGACGGCGCGCCGTCGGAGGCGGCGCCGCCGGGCGAGTCCGCGGTCTACCGGCGGCTGCGTGACGCGGGCGCGGTGATCGTCGGCATCGGCCAGTGCCACTACTGGGGCGCCGGGCTCGACCGGCCACGTGTCCGCGTGGGGCCCGTGCGGCAACCCGTGGAACCCCGCCCACTGCGCGGGCGGCTCGTCGGGCGGGTCGGCCGCGGCGGTGGGCGCTCGCCTCGTTGCCGCGGCGGTCGGCACCGACGGAGGCGGCAGCGTCCGGCTGCCGTCCGCCTACTGCGGCGTCACGGGCATGAAGGTGACCTTCGGCGCGATCGAGACGGACGGCTACACGCACGGCTACTCGGACATGGGCGCGATCGGGCCGATCTGCCGCGACGCGGCCGACGCGCGGCATGTTCGGCGAGGTGCTGACGGGAAGCGCGCTGACCCGCGGCGACGGGCGGCCGGCTGCGAGTCGGCGTCGTCCGCGACCCGTGGTGGACGAACCTCGACCCCGAGATCGAGCGCGCCTGCGACGCCGCGCTCGACGCCGCGGGCTGGGAGCGCGTCGAGCTGTCGCTCGCGGGCGCCGAGCACCAGCAGGCCGCAGCGCTCGTCTGCCTGACGATCCAGAGCCTGCCGATGCTGACCCCGGAGGAGATCGCGGAGGCGCGGAGCCCGTCCTGCGCGCGCTGACGAAGTTCGAGCTCCTGATGACGCCCGTGATCGTGCACCAGGCGGCGCGCATCCGGTCGCTCCTGCGCCGCGAGCTCGCAGCGCCTTCGAGCAGCTGCGACATGCTCGCGTGGCCGACGGTCCCCGCTCCCGCGCCGCCGATCGAGAACCCGACGGTCGAGCTGCCGTCCGGACGCGCGCCCGCAGACCCCGGCAACCTGCGCCAGACCGGGCTTCGGCAACCTCACCGGCATCCCGGGGATCTCGGTGCCCGTCGGGCTGCACTCGAGCGGCCTGCCGATGGCGCTCCAGCTACAGGCGCCGTGGGGCGAGGAGGCGCGCCTCTTCGACGCGGCGGAGCACCTCGAGGAGGCGACCGGCCGCGAGTTCGTGGACGCGGTGCCGCCGGTGCCGGCGGCTCAGACTCGCGCTCGTAGTAGTACATGACCGGGCCGTCCGGCTTGCCCTCGCGATTCGTGAAGCCGAGCTTTTCGTACAGCGCGCGCGCGGCCACGTCGTCGTCTGAGGTGTTCAGCTCGATGTGGCCCGCGCCCTGCTCGCGCGCGACCTCAATCACCTCGTCCATGAGCGCCCGGCCCAGCCCGCTGCCCGCGCCGGTCGGGCACCACGTACAGCTCGGCCAGGTAGCACTCGAGCTTCGTCGATCCAGATCGACGGGCGGAACCGCAGCACCGCCAGCCCGTCGGGGCCGTCTCCCGCCAGGAGGACGACCGTGTCGTCGCCGGCGAGCAGCTCGCGGACGCGCGCGGCGATCTTGTCCGGCCCCGGCGTGAAGTCCTCGTACTCGCTGTTGAAGTCGTGCAGGAGCCTGCCGATCGCCTCAGCGTCGGCGGGCTCGCCGCGACGGACCACGGCGCTACTTGTAGCGGTAGGTGATGCGCCCGCGATCGAGGTCGTACGGCGACAGCTCGATCTTCACCCGGTCACCCGGAAGGATGCGGATGTAGTGCCGGCGCATCTTCCCCGAGATGTGGCCAAGGACCTCGTGACCGTTGTCGAGGGTCACGCGGAACATCGTGTTCGGGAGGGCCTCGGTGATCTCGCCCTCCATCTCGATCTTCTCTTCCTTGCCCACGAGCGGCCGCCTAGATGGCGGTTACGTTCACCGCCTTCGGGCCCTTCGGGCCCTCCTCGGACTCGTAGGAGACCTTTGCGTTCTCCTGGAGCGACTTGAAGCCGCTCCCCTCGATGCCGGTGTGATGGACGAAGAGGTCGCGGCCGCCCTCATCAGGCGTGATGAAGCCGAAGCCCTTCTCGTCGTTGAACCACTTGACGATTCCGGTAGGCATGCGTCTAAGCACCTTTCTCTCTGCGCCCTGCTCGGTGCCTTACGCCTCCGAACTGCGGCACGTCGACATTTACAAGCCGGCCAGATTCCGACTCGAACTGATGGAAACGCTATCAAGGGGTTGCGGCGGAACGCCACTCGTCAGCCCGTGGGGGTGCCGAGCATTCGTCCGCACTGTGCGGCCACGTCTCGGCGCGAGGTCGACGCAACCCGCGGCGCGTGCAGCCGCGCTCGAAGGTGGTCACCTGCACGGACCAGCGGTAGGCGGCCGGGACGGCGGATCAGGTCCGGGTCGAACCGCACGACGAGCCGCCGCCGGCTCGTCAGCTCGGCGGAAGCGCGCCCCGATCCGGCGGACGCCACCGCGCGGCGCGAGGCGGCTGACGCTCGCGAGCAGGTCGCTGCTGTCGCGGTCGCCGGTCACGCAGACGTCGAAGTTCGGCGACGCCTCGCGCGGCGTGCGCGTCGTCCAGATGTTCACGCAAACGCTCCCGGGCGGCCCGTGCTCGGCGACCGCGTTCCGGAAGTTCCGCGGCGAGATCGGCTCGTGGAAGCGGACGATGTGCGCGAGCCGGTCGTTGCTGCGGTCGTGCGCCGCGCGGGCGGAGGCGATGTCGACGCTGCGAACGCGAGTCGTCGCCGTCGGAGACGGTGTCCTCGCCTTCCTGCGCCAGCGCGAGGCCGCCGAGGCAGAGGCCGTGACGAGCGTCAGAACGAGCGCACGCATCTCCGCAGGAACACGGTGCGAGCGCCGGCGTTGCGCTCTCATCGAAGCTCCTCCGCGATGGCTCTCAGCTCGTCCTGGTCGACCTGCTGGGGCGCACCGGGCAGGCGCAGCGGATCGTCCTCGTAGCGCGGGATCACATGCACGTGGAAGTGGAACACCGTCTGCCACGCGGCCGGCTCGGACGAATTGAGCAGGTTCACGCCGTCGCAGCCGAGCCGGTCCCGCATCGCGCAGCGCGAGCCGCTTCGCCGCCGCCATCACGTGCGCGAGGTCGCCGTCGTCGATCTCGAGCAGGTTGCGCGAGTGCTCGCGCGGGATCACGAGCGCGTGGCCGCGCGTCCACGGGTTGATGTCCATGAACGACACCGTGTGGTCGTCCTCGGTCCACGACCTCGGCGGGGAGCTCACCCGCCACGATCTTGCAGAAGATGCAGTCCTCCGCCACGAGCCGCGCAGACTACAGCCAGCCGACCCGCTTGAAGTAGCGCCAGAGGCTGAAGCAGATCACCGCCATCAGCGTGAGCACAGCCGGGTAGCCGAGCTCCCAGCCGAGCTCGGGCATGTGGTCGAAGTTCATCCCGTATATCCCGGCGATCATCGTCGGCGTGGCGATGATCGCGACCCAGGCGGAGATCTTGCGCACGTCCTCGTTCTGACGAACGCCCACCTGCGCGAGGTTCGCCTGCAGCACGCTCGTCAGGGCCTCGCGCAGGGCGTCGATGTGGTGCGACAGCCGGATCAGGTGGTCGAGCACGTCGCGGAAGTACGTCGCGAGCTCGTCGGGGACGCGCGTGGTCCCCGTCGTCATTCGCTCGACGGGCTCGACGAGCGGCGTGACCGAGCGGGCGAAGTCGATCGCCTCGCGCTTCAGCTCGTAGATGCGCCGCGCCGGATTCTGTCGTTCGTCGGAGAAGACCTCCTGCTCCACCTCCTCGATGTCGTGCTCGAGCGCGTCCATGACCGGGGCGTACGCGTCGACGACCTCGTCGAGGATCGCGTAGACGACGGCCATCGGGCCGCATCTCAGGAGCTCGGGCCGGCGCTCGACCTTTGCCCGGACGCCGTGCAGCGGCACGGCTTCGCCCTGGCGCACGGACACGACGAAGTCGTCGCCCGATGAACAAGGAGATCTCGCCGAACTCGATCTCGTCAGGCTCGACGTAGCGCGCGGTCTTGATCACGAGGAAGCTCATGTCGCCGTAGCGCTCGAGCTTCGGGCGCTGGTGCGCCTTCATCGCGTCCTCGACGGCGAGCTCGTGCAGGTCGAACTCGCCGCTCACGGCCTCGAGCTCCTGACGGCGTCGGCTCATGCAGGCCGATCCAGACGAAAGCGTCGTCGCGGTGGCGAGCCTCCTTCGCGCCCTCCAGCGAGACGTCCGAGCGCTCGCCCTGCTCGTAGACCGCGCAGTCGACGATCATCGCTCCGCATTCTCGCGCAGCGCACGGGCATACCCCACCGCCTGATCGCGGTCTTGCACGTCCCCCGCGAACACCGCCTCGCGGATCGCCTCGAGCAGGCGGCCCAGCTCGGGTCCCCGCTCGATCCCCAGCTCGCGCGCGAGCTCGTCGCCGCGCAGTGGCGGCTTGGGAGGTCCTTCGCTGCGCCATGCGAGCGCCGACTCCATGACCTCACGGGCGAGGTCGAGGTGGGAAGCGATCGCGGCGTCCGCGTTGCGACCGCGCGTAGCGCGGCGATCCGCGCACGAAAGCACGGTCACCTCGATCTCGACCGGGTCGCAGGCGCGCAGGTAGCGGTAGACGGCGCGGCGGTCGAGCGGGCGTTCGTGGACGAGGAAGCCGAGCGCGAGGTGGTGGCGGGTCACGCCGCCCAGGAACGACGCGAGCCGCTCGCTCGTGCGCAGGCGCCGGCAGAGCCCGATGACCAGCTCCTCGCCGACCGTGTCGTGGCCGATGAACGAGATGCGGCCGTCTGGCAGCTCACGGCGCGTCGCCGGCTTGGCCATGTCATGCACCAGGGCGCCGAACCGCAGTGCCTGCATGCGCGTGAGCTCGTCTGCCAGCGGCTCGTCGAGCACCGCCTGCACGTGTGGTGCGAGCGGACCGAAGACCTCGGTCGAGGCCCTTCTCCAGCTGGACCTGCTCGCGAAGCACCTCGAGCGTGTGGTCGTGCACGTCGAGGTGGTGGAAGTGGCTCTGCTCGACGCCGCGCAGGCCGGCCAGCTCCGGCAGCACCGCCTCGGTCGAGCCCGAGGCGGTCGGCAAGCGCCAGCCCGTCGAGCACTCGCTCGGCGATGACGAGGCGGCGGAGCTCGGCCCAGACCCGCTCGGGCGAGGTCTCCGGCACGCGCTTCGCGTGCGCGCGGGTCAGGCGCTCGGTCTCGGCATCGGGCTCGAGCGAGAGCTCGGTCGCGAGGCGCGCGAGCCGCAGCGGCCGCAACGGGTCGTCCAGATACGAGTGCTCGCCGAGCACGCGCAGGACCCCCGCCTCGAGGTCGCCACGCCCGCCGTGCGGGTCCACCAGCTCGGGCTCCTCGAGCGGCACCGCCATCGCGTTCGCGCTGAAGTCGCGCTTCGCGAGGTCGTCCTCGATCGACTCACCCTGAAGCGGCGAGACGTCGCACACGAAGCCCCTCGCCGAGATCACGCGCCAGGCGCCGAACTCCTCCGAAAGCGGAAAGGCGGGGCCCGCCCGCCGCGGACGCCACGGCGCGGGCGAGCGCCTGGAGGCTCGCCCTTCGTCGCGAGGTCGACGTCCGTGATCGCACGGCCGAGGACCGCGTCGCGCACCGCGCCGCCCACCACCCACGCCGAGCCGATCTGGTCGCCCGCGGCATCGCGCACGATCCGCACCGGTTCCGACTCGTGGACTTGCCGGGCGATGTCGCTCACAGGTGCCCGATGGGCGCGCCGCACGCGCTGCGACAGGCCACAGGTGATCTCGTAGTTGATCGTGTCGAGCCGCCGAGCGACGTCCTCGCACAGGATGCGCTCGCCGCCGTCCTCGCCGATCAGGACGGCGCGGTCGCCGGGCGCCACGTCGGTCTGCGGTCCCAGGTCGATCGTGATGTTGTCCATGCTGACGGTGCCGACGAGCGGATAACGCCGGCCGCGCACGAGCACGTCGGCGTTGTTCGTCAGTCCGCGCCGCCAGCCGTCGCCATAGCCGATCGGGAGCGTGCCGACGTACGTCGGCTGCTCCGCCTGCCAGCGGCGTCCGTAGCCGGCGCTCTCGCCCGGCTGGAACCGCCTGACCGCGGCGACGTAGGACTCGAGCCGCAGCGCGGGCTCGAGCCCGCGCTCAGCCGGATCTTCGTGGAATGGGTCGAGCCCGTAGACCGCGATCCCGCAGCGCACCATGTCGAAGTGCGCGCGCTCGTCGCGGTAGGTGGCCGCGCTGTTCGCGGCGTGCACGAGCAGGTCGTTGCGCTCCTTGCGCAGCTCGTCTGCGAACGGCTCGAAGCGCGTCGAGCTGGTGCTCGAAGTGGTCGTCGCCCGGCTCGTCCGCCGTGGCGAAGTGGGTCATCGACCCCGCTGAGGTCGAGCGGAGCCGCCGCCTCGACGGCGAGCGCGACCGCCCGCGCCTCGGCCGGCGTCCTTCGCCCCGAGCCGGCCCATGCCGGTGTCGAGCTTCACGTGCACGTTCGCGCGCAGGTCGTCAGCGCGCGCGATCTCGTCCAGGATCGCGACGAAGCGCTCGTCCCACGCCACGACGTCGGCGGCCGCCGCGAGCGCGACGCGCGCGTCCTCCCGCGTGAGCGCGCCCATCACGAGGATGCGCGCGCGGATGCCGTGGCGACGGAGCTCCTCGGCCTCGGCCGCGGTGGCGACGGCCAGCCAGTCCGCGCCGCCCTCGAGCGCCGCTCGCGCGCACCAGACGTCGCCATGCCCGTACCCGTCGGCCTTCACGACCGCGCACAGCCGCGCGCCGGGCGCGAGGAGCGATTTCAGGTGCTCGCAGTTGCGCTCGATCGCGCCGAGGTCGATCCGGGCGACCGCGCGCTCGGGAGCGCTCACGTGGCCATCCCCTCCGGGATCGCCTCGATCACGTCGCCGGCGATCACATGGTTGGCGCCGATCCGGTCCGCCGCCACCCGGCCCGCGCGCGCGTGCGCGAGCACAGCCGCGGCTGCCGCCGCGAACGGCTCCATGCCCTTGGCCAGGAGGGCGCCGCTCACGCCGGACAGCACGTCACCGGTCCCGGCCGTCGCAAGCGCGGGCGTTCCGCCGGCGCTCACCGCGGCCGTGCCGTCGGGCAGGGCCACGATCGTGTCGTCTCCCTTCAGCACGACGATGCTCCCACTGCGCTCGGCGGCATCGCGAGCGGAGGCGAGGCGCGCCGACTGAACCTCGTCCGAATCGATGCCGAGCAGCCGCCCGAGCTCGCCCTCGTGGGGGGTGAGCACCGTCGGCGCGGAGCGCTCGCGCAGCGACTCGAGCCGGCCCGCGTGGGCGTTCAGGCCGTCAGCGTCGATCAGCACGGGCACCGGCGCACGGCGGGCGACCTCGCGCGCCCATTCGAGCGCACCGTCGCTTCGGCCGATCCCCGGGCCGAGCACGAGCGCTCCCGCCTTCTCGCACAGCTCGAGCACGGCGTCCACTCCCTCCGGCGAGTGCGCGCCGTCCTCCTCGGCGGTGCCGTGGGTCATCGCCTCCAGCAGCTTCAGGTCGAAGCTGGGCTCGGTGGAAGCCGGCACGGCCACCTGCACGTAGCCCGCGCCGGTTCGCATGGCCGCCAGCGCCGCCATCGTGGGCGCGCCGGTGAGGCCGCGCGCCCCGCCCGCCACGACGACCACGCCCGACTTGAACTTCGTGCCCGATCGCGGGCGCGGCGGCACGAGCTCGAGAACGGCCGGCGAGATCACGCCCGCTCGTGTCGGGCCGCGGCGCGTCGCGCGGGATCCCGATCTCGACGACCTCCACCCGGCCCGCATGCTCCTTGCCCGGATCGACGAACAGGCCGACCTTCGGCCCGTGGAAGGTCGCCGTCACGTCGGCGCGCACGGCATCCGCCTCGACCTCGCCGGTCGAGGCGTTCACCCCCGAGGGCACGTCACAGGCGACCGTCGGAGCGTCCGCCTCGTTGATCGCGGCGATGGCGCTAGCGATGGGATCGCGCGGCTCGCCCTCGAAGCCCGTGCCGAGCATCGCGTCGACGATCGCCGCCGAGCCCTCGAGCTCCTCCGGGGCGAACGGGCGCGGCGGGTCGCCCGGCAGCCTGTCGAGGTTCGCGCGCGCGTCGCCCTTCGTCTCGGACAGGTCGCCGACGGCCAGCACGTCCACCCGCCGCCCCTCCTCGCGCAGGAGCCGCGCGACGACGAGGCCGTCGCCGCCGTTGTTGCCCTTGCCGCAGACGACGCGAATCGGGCCCGGCCCCGGCGACCGCGGCCGTCGCGCGCGCGAGGCCCACCCCGGCGCGCTCCATCAGGTCGACCCCGGGAATGCCCCGGTTCTCGATCGCCCAGGCATCGGCGGCGCGCATCTCCTCCGCCTCGTACAGCGGGTCGAGCCAGTCAGGCAGGCTCATTCCGCGATCGCCACCGCCCCGGCCGTGGCGCGCGTGTGCGTCAGCGACACCGACACCGCGCGGCCGGCGGCGCGCTCCGCGGGCGTGCCCGTCAGCCGGACCGAGGGCGCCGCGCCGGTCGCGACGACCTCGACGTCCCTGAACGCCCAGCCGCTCAGCCCGAGCGCCTTCGCCACCGCCTCCTTCGCGCAGAAGCGAGCCGCGAGGTGCTGCGCGGGACGGGCGCGCGCCGCGGCGTAGTCGATCTCCGCGTCGGTGAACAGCCGCTCGTGCGAGGCGCGGCCGCCTGGCGAGCGCGCGCTCGAGCCTGTCGATCTCCAGCAGGTCGATGCCGATCCCGGTCACGGGAGCGAGCGTAGCCCTCTACTCGACGGTGACGGTCTTCGCGAGGTTGCGCGGCTTGTCGACGTTCAGGCCGCGCGCCGTCGCGATGTAGTACGCGAGCAGCTGTAGCGGCATGATCGCGAGGATCGGCTGGAGCAGCCAGTCGCTCTTCGGCACGCAGATCACCTCGTCGGTCTGCTCGTCGATGCCGGTCGAGCCGTCGGTCGCCACGGCGATCACGTGAGCGCCTCGCGCGCGCACCTCGGCGGCGTTCGAGAGCACCTTGTCGAGGATCGGCATGTCGGTCGCGATGCAGACGACGGGCGTGGACTGGTCGAGCAGCGCGATCGGGCCGTGCTTCATCTCGCCCGCGGCGTAGGCGTCGGTCGGGATGTACGAGATCTCCTTCAGCTTCAGCGCCCCCTCGAGCGCCACCGGAAGGCCGACGTGACGGCCGAGGTAGAGGAAGAACTCGCTGTCCTTCCAGCGGTCGGCGATCGCCCGCACCGGCTCGTCCACGCGCTCCAGCAGCTCCGTCATCAGGTGCGGAAGGCGCTTCAGCTCGCCGGTCAGGCGCGCCACCTCGTCGTCGGGAAGCGCTCCGCGCAGCGTCGCCAGCTTCAACCCGAGCAGGTACATCGTCGCGACCTGGGACACGAACGTCTTCGTCGCCGCCACGCCGATCTCGAGGCCCGGCGCGAGTGAAGAGGACGGCGTCCGAGTCCCGCGTCGCCTGGCTGCCCATCACGTTGGTGACGGCGAGCACCGTGGCGCCCGCCTCGCGCGCCAGCCGCATCGCCGCCAGCGTGTCCGCGGTCTCGCCGGACTGCGAGATGCCGATCACGAGGTCATCGGGGCCGACGACCGGGTTGCGGTAGCGGTACTCCGACGCGATGTCCATCTCGACCGGCATGCGCGCCCACTCCTCGATCGCGTAGCGGCCTACCAGGCCCGCGTGATACGAGGTGCCGCAGGCGACGATCACGATCCTGCGGATCCGAGCCAGCAGCTCGTCCGAGAGGTCCGTGTCCGGAAGCTCGACCTTGTCGCCCGGCGTGCGGTCGGCGATCGTCTCGGCGACGGCGTCCGGCTGCTCGTGGATCTCCTTCAGCATGAAGGTGTCGTAGCCGCCCTTCTCCGCGGTGTCGGCGTCCCAGTCCACCTCGATCGTCTCGCGCTCGAGCGGCATTACCCGCCGCGTCGAGGAAGTCGACGCCCTCGCGCCGGATCACGACGATCTCACCGTCGTTCACGAGCTTCACCCTGCGCGTCTCGCGCAGGAACGCGGGGATCGCGGATGCGAGGAACTGCTCGCCGTCACCGACGCCGACGATCAGCGGGCACTCCTTGCGCGCGCCCACGAGCACTCCGGGCTCGTCGGCCGTCATCGCCACGAACGCGTAGTGGCCGCGGAGGTCGTTGTAGGCGGCCCGCACGGCCTCCACGAGGTCGCCCTCGTAGTGGTGCGCGATCAGGTGGGCGACGACCTCGGCGTCGGTCTCGGACGTGAACTCCGCGCCGGCGTCCAGGAGCTGCTTCCGCAGCTGCGTGTGGTTCTCGACGATCCCGTTCAGGACGATGTGCACCCGGTCCTTCGTGTCGAAGTGCGGGTGCGCGTTGTCCTCGGTGACGCCTCCGTGCGTGGCCCAGCGCGTATGCGCTATCCCGGTGGTCGACTCGAACTCGGGCGGGCCGCCGCCGTTGCTTCGGCGGGTAACCGCCTCCTGGAGCTCGGAGAGGTGCCCTACCGCCTTGATGGAGTCGATCTGCCCGTCGATGAGCAGCGAGAGGCCGGCCGAGTCGTAACCGCGGTACTCGAGCATCTGAAGCCCGTGCAGCAGCAGCTCACGGCAGGGCCGGTCGCCGACGTATCCGACGATCCCGCACACCGCGCCGAGTCTAGGGCGCGCCCAGTTCCCGCTCTACCGCTGCAACGAGACGGGCAGTGATGTCCTCGCACTCGCCGCTCGTCGGGCGCCTCGACCATCACGCGGACGACCGGCTCGGTGCCGGACGGCCGGATGAGCACGCGGCCGCGGCCCTCGAGCGCGGCCTCCTCCTGCTCGACGGCCTGCCAGACGCCCTGCGCCTGCTCGAGCGCCTCCCGGTCGGCCACGCGCACGTTCACGAGCCGCTGCGGGCAGCTTCTGCATGGCGCCGCGCGCGGCAAGGTCCTCGCCGGCGAGCGCCTCCATGGTCAGGAGGGCCGACGCGATGCCGTCACCAGCGGGAACGAAGTTCGTGTCGATGATGTGCCCGGACTGCTCACCGCCCAGTGCCCAGCCGCGACGAAGAAGCTCGACGAGGACGTTGCGGTCGCCCACCGGCGTCGTCGCGACCGATATGCCCTCGCGCTCCATCGCCTGGTGGAAGCCGAAGTTCGTCATCACGGTGACCGCGACGCCGTCGCCGGGCAGGCGGCCCCCGCCGCGCAGATGGAGCGCGGCGAGCGCGATCAGCTCGTCGCCGTCGACGACCGTGCCGTCCCGGTCCACCGCGAGCACGCGGTCGCCGTCGCCGTCGAACGCGAACCCGACGTCGTACTCGCCCTCGCGGATCGCATCGGCGAGCGAATCGACGTGCGTGGACCCGCAGCCGTCGTTGATGTTCCGCCCGTCGGGCTCGACCGCGAGCGCGGTGACGTCCGCGCCGAGCCGCCTGAAGATCTCCGGCGCGACGCGGTACGTGGCTCCGTTCGCGCAGTCGAGCAGGACCCGCTTGCCGGCGAGGTCGAGCCCCTCGAAGCGAAGCTCGAGCTCGCGCAGGTAGTCGCCCGCCGGCGCCGTGCAGCTCGCGCACGCGCCCTGGCCGTGGCGGCTGGCGCGGCTCCGCGAGGACCGCCTCGACGCGCGCCTCCTCCTCGTCGGAGAGCTTCGTGCCGTCGGGGCCGAAGAACTTGATGCCGTTGTCGGCGAAGGGATTGTGCGACGCGGAGACGACCGCGCCGAGGTCGAGGCCGTAGCGGCGGATGAGCAGGGACACGCCGGGCGTCGGCAGCACGCCTCCGAGCAGCGCGTGGCCGCCCGCCGCGGCCACACCGGCGGCGAGCGCGGTCTCGAGCATCTGGCCCGACTCGCGCGTGTCGCGCACGATCAGCACCTGCGGCACCTGAGCGCGCGACACCGTCGCCGCCGCGCGGCCAAGGCCAAGCGCGAGCTCGGCCGTCAGGAACTCGCCGGCAACACCGCGAACGCCGTCGGTCCCGAACAGGCGCCGCGTCGCTGGCGGCCTTCTCCACTAGCGCTTGGAGAACTGCGGCCGCTTGCGCGCCTTCTTGAGGCCCGCCTTCTTGCGCTCCTTGGCGCGGGCGTCGCGCGTGAGGAACCCGCGCCGCTTCAGGTCGGTCCGAAGCTGCGGGTCGACCTCGATGAGAGCGCGCGCGATGCCGTGGCGGAGGGCGTCGGCCTGAGCCGACACGCCGCCGCCGTGGATCTTCGCGACTACGTCCATCGACTCCTGATAGCCGGCGGTCTCGAGCGGCTGCCGCGCCGTGTGCTGGAGCGTCGGGCGCGGGAAGTAGCTCTCGAGCGAGCGGCCGTTGATCGTGTACTCGCCCTTGCCGGGGCGCAGGATCACGCGCGCGACCGACGTCTTGCGCTTGCCGGTGGCCCGGTAGCGCGCCTCCGCGGCGAGCTCGACCGGCGTGCGCGCGACCGACTGCGGCTGCGCCTCCTCCGGCTCCGGCTGGGACTCCGGCGCCTCGTCGGGCGCGTACTCGACCGGCGCGGCGGGCTGCTCGGCGAGGAGCTGCTCGATGTCGGTCTCTGTGCCCTCGGGTCCGAGCGAGATGTCGGGCGTCAGGTGCTCGCCCGGGATGACCTCGGCGGCCTTGTCCTTCTTCTCGCCGCGGTCGGGCTTTCCGCGCGGCGGGCGCTCCTCCTCGGCGGCCTCCTCGGCCGCTCGGCGCCGGCGTGTCCGGCCTCCGGCTGCCTGCTCCTCGGCCTCGGGCTCCGGCTCGGCGGGCCTGCTGGGCGTCGGCTCCTCAGGAGCCTCGGCGGGGCTCGGCTCCTCGGCCGGGGCCTCGGCGCCTCCTCCTGGCCGTCTCGGCTGCTCGTCGGCTGCTCGGGTTCCTCGATCAAGTCTGTACCTCCAGGGGCTCCGGCTTCTGAGCGGTGTGCGGGTGGTCGGGCCCGGCGTAGACCTTGAGCTTGCGGAGCTGCTGCCGGGCGAGGCGGTTGCGCGGGAGCATGCCCTTCACCGCCAGCCGGATGACCTCCTCGGGCCTGCGCTCGAGCATGTCGCCGAGCGTGCGCGAGCGCAGCCCGCCCGGGTAGCCCGAATGGCGGTAGTAGCGCTTCTTCTCGCGCTTGTCGCCCGTGACGGAGATCTTCTCCGCGTTCACGACGATCACGAAGTCGCCCACGTCGCAGTGCGGCGTGTACTCCGGCTTCCGCTTCCCGCGCAGCGTGTCGGCGAGCTGGGTGGCCAGCCGCCCCAGCGTCTTGCCGGTGGCGTCGACCACGAACCAGTTGCGGTCGCGCTCGGCAGGTGTTGCTACGTAGGTCTTCATGGACAGGAAATCGCGCGGCACGACTGGCCGCGCGAGGACGGTCAATGGTGGCATAAAGCTTTCGGCGCGCCTGCCGAAAGAAAGGCTTCGTCCACTCGTTGTTGAGGGTGAAGGAGCGCGGCGGGTACCGCCGAAAGGCTGGTTATACTGCCGCGCCAGTTCGTAAGCCTGCCGAATCTCCGGTGCACAGCCGCCATAGCACTGGGGAACGGGGGATCCAATCGGGGGCCGCCAGGTCCTCGAAGGGGCGAATCAGGGCATGACGAAAGTCTCGGCCCTGTAGCGCTGCTCATTCGGCGCGAGCCCGTCAGCTAACCCCGTAGGCCGGAGAAATGAGAGGCAAATTCGGGGATGACGCTCGGGAAGCGATCGATATCAGCGCTTGCGCTGGCCTTGGCCACGCCGTCCGGCGCTGCCCTGCGCCGACTCCAGCACCGGCGGGGCCGACTACACGCCGGTCCCGGCCATCTCGAGCGTCAAGTGCGCGTCGCAGTGCTCGGGTAAGACCCGCGTCCAGCGCGGGCGGCACCCTGCGCGTGACCGGCAGGAACCTGCGCGACGTGCGCAACGTGATCTTCCACGGCAGCGAGAGCACGAAGAGCGACAACGTGAAGGTCCGCGTCAGCTCGACGGAGACGCGCTCGTTCCGGGTGCAAGGTCCCGCTCTCCGCCGCCAGCGGGCCGCTCACCGCCTGGAAGTCCAGCACCGTCGGGTCGGACCCGAGCGCGCCAATCGCCATCCTGCCGCCTCCGCCGCCCGAGCGCTCCGCCGAGCTGACGCCCTCCAACGGCCCGCGCGATCCGGGCGCGCCGCGGCTCGAGACCGGCATCAGCACGGTCAAGGCTTTCTTCGCCGGCACGAAGGTCAGGTTCTCCTACCGCGTGAACGACACGAGCCCGTTCCGGTCCAGATCGAGCTCGTGCACGTCGAGGACGGGCTCGTCGTCCGCCGCTGGAACCCGGGCGCCGTGGAGCCGAACACGGTGCACACGATCCGTTGGAACGGCAAGGCCGCCCCGGGGGTCAAGGCCGAGCGCCGGCCGCTACGTCTTCCGCGTCACCGCCCAGAACAGCGACGGGCGCGTTCGCACGGAGCTCGAGCGACTCGGACGCCCGCCGCGACGCATTCGACTTCTACGGGCACATCTTCCCGATCCGCGGCCGGCACAACTACGGCCAGTCGGGCGCGCGCTTCGGCTCGGGCCGCTCGGGGCACTCGCATCAGGGGCAGGACATGTTCGCGCGCTGCGGCACCAAGCTGGTGGCCGCGCGCGCGGGCAGGGTCAAGTTCAACCAGTACCACTCGTGCCGCGGGCTACTACATCGTCGTGGACGGCTACAAGTCGAAGTACGACTACGTCTACATGCACCTGCAGGAGCGCTCACCGTTCCAGGCGGGCGACCGCGTGAAGACGGGCCAGATGATCGGCCGCGTCGGCGACACGGGCAACGCGCAGGGCTGCCACCTCCACTACGAGATGTGGAGCGCGCCGGGCTGGTACGACGGCGGGAACCCGCTCGACCCGTTCAGGTTCCTGAAGACCTGGGACAGCTGGTCGTAAGGCGCTACGGCGCCGGTTCCTGACGCTTCTCCTCGCCCTCGCCGATGAAGCGGGAGGCGATCGCCAGGAGCAGCACCGAGGTGCCGACGGCGATCAGGAAGCTGCCGAAGTCGAACTCGTCCGCTGTCGGCGATGTCGATCACCTCAGTGGCCAGGAAACCGCCGACGACCGAGCCCGCGACGCCGAGCAGGATCGTCCAGACGACCCCTATCGTCTGACGGCCCGGCAGGAGCAGGCGCGCGATCGCGCCGACGAAGAGGCCCCAGAAGATCCACGAGAGGATTCCCACGCAGCGAACCCTACTCCCACTCGATCGTGCCGGGCGGCTTTGACGTGACGTCCAAGCACCACCCGGTTCACGTGCCTGATCTCGTTGATCATCCGCGAGGCGATCTTCTCGATCAGGTCGTACGGCAGCCGTGCCCAGTCGGCGGTCATCGCGTCGTCCGAAGTGACGGCGCGGATCACGACGACGTAGCCATAGGTGCGCTCGTCGCCCTGCACGCCGACCGTGCGCAGGTCGCCGGGCAGGACGCAGAACGACTGCCACAGCTCGCGGTAGAGGCCGGCCGAGCGGATCTCGTCCTGCAGGATGAAGTCGGCGTCGCGCAGGATCTCGAGCCGCTCCTTCGTGACCTCGCCGCCCACGATCCGGATGCCGAGGCCCGGGCCCGGGGAAGGGCTGACGCCACACGAGCCGCTCGGGCAGCCCGAGCTCGAGCCCGACCTGGCGTACCTCGTCCTTGAACAGCGCGCGCAGCGGCTCGACCAGCTCGAACTCGATGTCCTCGGGAAGGCCGCCGACGTTGTGGTGCGACTTGATCGTCGCGGCGCCGTGGCCGCCGCCCGACTCGATCACGTCCGAATAGAGCGTGCCCTGGACGAGGTAGCGCGGGTTGCCGAGCTTCGCGGCCTCCTCCTCGAAGACGCGGATGAACTCATTGCCGATGATCTTGCGCTTCGCCTCCGGCTCGGTGGTGCCCGCGAGGCGGTCGAGGAAGCGCTCCTCGGCGTCGACCGCGACCAGCGGCACGTGGAACGTGTCGCGGAAGGCCGCCACCACCTGGTCACCCTCGTTCTTGCGCATCAGCCCGTGGTCGACGAAGACGCACGTGAGCTGGTCGCCGACGGCCTTGTGCACGAGCAGCGCGGCGACCGACGAGTCGACGCCGCCCGAGAGTCCGCAGATGACGCGCCCGTCGCCCACCTGCGCGCGAATCCGCTCGACCTGCTCCTCGATCACGGACGCCGCGGTCCAGGTGCGCTCGCAGCCGCAGATGTCGCCGAGGAAGCGCTCGAGGATCTGCGTGCCGTACGGGGTGTGGACGACCTCCGGGTGGAACTGGATTCCGTAGAGGCCGCGGTCGGTGTCCTCGAACGCGGCGACCGGCGACTCGGTCGACGACGCAAGCGGCGTCGCGCCCGGCGGCGCCTCGTACACCGTGTCGCGGTGGGACATCCAGCAGGCCTGCTCGGCGGGAAGCTCGGCGAGCAGCCGCCCGGGCTCGTGCACCGTCAGCCGCGAGCGGCCGAACTCGCCCACGGGCGCGCCCGTCCACGCGGCCGCCGAGCTCGAGCACCATCGCCTGCATGCCGTAGCAGATGCCCAGCACGGGAATGCCGAGCTCGAGCAGCTCCAGCCGCAGCTTCGGCGCGCCGTCCGCGTAGACCGACGCCGGGCCGCCGGACAGGATCAGCCCGCGCGGCCGGCGCCGCTTGATCTCCTCCAGCGGGATCGTGTGCGGCAGCAGCTCGGAGAAGACTCCGCACTCGCGCACGCGGCGCGCGATGAGCTGCGAGTACTGGCCCCCGAAGTCGAGGACGAGCACTTCCTCACGCGTGGTTGCAGGCTCAGGCGGGGCGGCGGCCGTTCCTGCGTGGCCGCCCCCTGGGTCACTCGCCGACGAGCGCCGGGTCGGGCTCCACGGGCCGATGCCCGCTGCGCCACCGCGCGTTGTCGGCGCGGCGCCGCGGCTGCCGCGGCGGTCGCGCCCATGCCGATCGCCTGGTCGCGCTGCAGCTGCTTGCCCTCGCTCTGGAGGGCCGGCGCGACCATGACCTCGGCGCGGTGGAACGACGGGATGTCCTCGTAGCCGCAGGTGGCCATCGAGGTGCGCAGGCTGCCCATCAGGTTGAACGTGCCGTCGTTCTCGTGCGCGGGGCCGAGCAGGATCTGCTCGAGCGTCCCGTTCTGGGTGGTCTGCACGCGCGCGCCGCGCGGCAGCGAGGGGTGGAATGTGGCCATCCCCCAGTGGAAGCCGCGGCCCGGCGCCTCGTACGCGCGCGCGAGCGGCGAGCCGATCATCACGGCGTCGGCGCCGCACGCGAACGCCTTCGAGATGTCGCCGCCGTTGCGCATGCCGCCGTCGGCGATGACGTTCACGTACTCGCCCGTCTCGAGCATGTGCTGCGAGCGGGCGGCCTGCACGTCGGCGATCGCGGTGGCCTGCGGCACGCCGATGCCGAGCACGCCGCGCGTGGTGCAGGCCGCGCCGGGGCCGACGCCCACGAGCACACCGGCGGCGCCGGTGCGCATGAGGTGGAGGCCGGTGGAGTAGGAGGCGCAGCCGCCCGACCAGCACCGGGATCTCGACCTCGCGGATGAACTCCTTCAGGTTGAGCGGCGGCCGGCTCTCGTCGGTCGACACGTGCTCCGCGGAGACGACGGTGCCCTGGATGACGAGGATGTCGAGGCCCGCCTCGATCATGTCCTCGTAGTACTCGCGGACGCGCTGGGGCGTGAGCGACGCGGCGCAGACCACGCCCTGGTCCTTGATCTCGCGGACGCGCTGGACCATCAGGTCGCGGTCGAGCGGCGCCTGGTAGATGCTCTGCATCTCGGCGGTGGCGACCTCCTTGGGAAGCTCCGAGATCCGCTCGAGCTGCTCGTCCGCGTCCTCGTAGCGGGCGAAGACGCCCTCGAGGTTCAGGACGCCGAGGCCGCCGAGCGTTGCCGATGATGCCCGCCGTCGTCGGCGAGATGACGCCGTCCATGGCCGCGCCCAGAAGCGGAAGCTCGAACCGGTACGGGCCGAGCGTCCAGCTGATGTCGATGTCGTCAGGGTCGCGCGTCCGGCGGGACGGAACGATCGCGATGTCATCGAAGCCGTAGGCGCGACGGCCCTTCTTGCCTCGACCGATCTCTACTTCCATGGCGGCATCCTAGGTTCGGCGGCGGACGAGAGAGGTCAGCGTAGCAATGCGCTGCAGCCGCTCCGCGACACGGTTTTCCGCGTTTTGCGGGGTCGTCGCGAACCGTCAGGTAGCCACCGCGGCCGGCAGCTCCTCGACCTCGACCTCGGGCATCAGGCGCTCGACCTCGCGGGGGTCGACCACGCCGGCGCCGAAGTGCTGGGTCGACTCGGCGCCGCAGGCGACTCCGAAGCGGAGGCACTCCTCGGGCCGGGCTGCCCGTGTAGCGGGCGGCGACGTAGCCGGCGAGGAACGCGTCGCCCGAGCCGACGGTCGAGCGGGTCTCGCGCGGCTCGAGCGTGACCCGGTACAGCCGCCGCTCACCCTCGTCCCCGACGAGCCCGATGCAGCCCGACGGCAGCGTCATCGTCACCTCGCCGGGTCCCAGCTCGACGATCTCCTGCAGCCCGCGCAGCCTGTCGTCGTCGTCCGCGAACTCGTGCCCCACGAGCTCCTCGGCCTCGAGCTCGTTGGGGCTCACCATCGACGGCTCGCTGCGCATCGCCAGCCGCATCGGCTCGCCCTCGGCGTCGAGCACCGTCGTCACGCCCATCCCCTTCAGCTCCCCGACGAGCTCCGCGTACAGCGAGTCGGGGACGCCGCGCGGGAGGCTGCCGGCGAAGACGCAGACGCCGGCGCCCTTCGCGAGGTAGAGCAGCTTGTCCCGGAACAGCTCGATCTCGGCCTCCGACACGGCGGGGCCGTGCTCGTTGATCTCGGTCTGCTCGCCCGTCGTGTCGTCCACGACGGCCGTGGACGTGCGCGACTCGTCGCGGATGCGCACGAAGTCGTTGAGGATCGCCTCGTCGGTGAGCTGCTCGATGATGCGCGTGCCGGTCGGGCCCGCCGGCGACGCCCGTCGCGATCACCGGCTGGCCGAGCGTCTTCAGCGCGCGCGCGACGTTCACGCCCTTGCCGCCCGCCATCGAGGTCTGCTCGACGGCCCGATGGCGGCGTCCGATGCGGAAGTTCGGCACCGCCAGCGTCTTGTCGACCGCTGCATTGAGCGTGACGGTGATGATCATCCCTTCCCCCTCCTCCGGCGTACGGCAACGAACACAAGCAGAACGATGCCTAGCACGATCGCGACAATCAAGAGGGTTCCGAGCGACCCGGACGACCTTGCGGAGGAAGCTGGCGCCCTCGACTTCGGCGAGCGTGACGAGCGGCACGCGGCGGACCGTCTCGCCGTCGCGCTTCACCTCCACCCACCCGACACGCTCGCCCTTCGCAAGCGGGCCGTCGAGCTCGTCGGGCGCGTCCAGCGACCGTGGTGGCCTTCTCGCCGGTCGCGCAGCACGAGCGTGACCGGCCGCGCCGCTCCGACGCGGCGCGTCCTCGTCGCGATAGTTCACGTCCAGCTCGGCGAGCGGCTTGCCCCGCCGCACCACGCGCTCGCGGCGGAACTGCTCGAGCCCCCACCGCAGCAGCGCGAGCGTGTCCGCGTCGCGCGCGGACTCGCTCGGCGCGCCGAGCGTCACCGTGATCACCCGGCCGCCGCCGGCGGCACCGGACCCGACGAGCACGTAGCCGGCACCGAGCGTGTGCCCGGTCTTCACGCCGCTGACGAACGGGTAGCGCTGCACGAGCAGGTTGCGGTTGTCGATCGTGCGCGGCCGCGCGCCGCTCTCGAGCGTCGCCATCGGCAGGTCGACGATCCGCGCGAACTCGCGGTTGGCCGAGCAGCCGGCGCGCGAGCCGCGCCAGGTCGCGCGCGCTCGAGTGGTTGTTCGGGATCGTCGAAGCCGATCGGGTTCGCGTAGCTCGTGTCGCTCAGCCCGAGCTCGACCGCGCGCCGGTTCATCTCGCGCACGAACGCCTCGCGCGAGCCCGCGACGCCCTCCGCGAGCGTGACCGCGGCGTCGTTCGCGCTCTCGAGCAGCGAGCGCGGTCAAGAGGTCGCGCACGGTCATGCGCTCGCCCGGCATGAGGTTGATCTTCGACTCGACGGGCGAGGCGGCGTACTGCGCCGCGGGAAAGACGTCGTCGAGCTCCGCGCGCTCGAGCGTGAGCAGCGCGGTCATCAGCTTCGTCGCGCTTGCGATCGGCCGCGGGCTTCCGGCGTTCGCCGCATGCATCGCGTCGCCGGTGCGCGCGTCCACCACGAGCACGGCGTCGCCGCTCGTCGCGGGCGGCGGCTCGGCGGCGACCGCCGCCGGCCCGCCGGCGAGCAGCACGGCGGCGGATGCCGCGAGCAGCGGCCCGGTGAAGGCCCTCACTCTCGGAGTCTGATCTTCTGGCCTGAGACCAGGGCCTGCGGGTCGAGCTCGGGGTTGAGCTCCTGGAGCCGCGTGATCGGAATCCCGACGGTCTCCGCGATGCCACCGAGCGTGTCGCCGGTCTTCACCGTGTAGAAGGTGCCAGACACGCGCGGCTCGGCCTCGTCGGTGGCCGTCGTCTCGCCGGGGTCGTCTCCACGCCGCTCGCCTGCTGCGAGGCGCTGTTGCCGCTCGTTCGCGCGAGTCCTCCTCCGTGTCCGGAGCCCGCGATGACGATGAACAGCGCGAACACGAACGCGATGAGCGCGATCGGCGCCAGCAGGCGCGCAGGGCTACGGCGTCGACCGTCCATCTCCGGGCGAATGGTACGGCGCGTCACTGCCGCGCTCAGGCCAGTCAGCAAGCGAGCGCCCAGGCGGCGCTTCGCGCAGCTCGCTCCGCCGCCGTCGCGGCGGCATGAGCGTGATCCTCACCGTCGCCGGCGGCATCGACGATCGAGCGCGAAGCAGTGACGAGCCCGCCGGCGGGGTGCGGTCGAAATGCCGGCGCGAGGTCCTCGACGGTCCCGCCCTGGGCTCCGACGCCCGGCAGCAGGAAGATCGCGCTCGGCATCAGCTCGCGCAGCCGCTCGAGCAGCTCGGGACGCGTCGCGCCCGTGACGGCGCCGACGCTCGACAGCCCGCAGTCGCCCGATCCGCGTCTGCGCCAAGCTCGGCCACGATGCGCGCGAGCGACTCGTGGACCGGGCCCGTCGTCCGTCGCGAGGTCCTGCACGTCGGCCGCACCCGGGTTCGACGTGCGCACGAGCACGAAGCAACCCGCGCCGCTGCGTCCGCGGCCTCGACGAGCGGCTCGAGCGAGTCGCGGCCGAGCAGCGGGTTCGCGGTGAACGCGTCGGCGCCGAGGCCCGGCGACGGGCCCGAACGGCGTCGGCGTCTCGCCGACGAGCGCCTGCGCGTACGCGCGCGCCGTGACCGGCACGTCACCGCGCTTGCCGTCGGCGAGCACGAGCAGGCCGTGCTCGCGCGCCGCAGCGACGGTGTCTTCGAGCGCACGCCAGCCATCCGCCCCGAGCCGCTCGAAGCAAGCGAGCTGCAGCTTGACCGCGACGCATGTGGACGCGGTCGCCTCGATGACGGCGCGGCAATGCGCGGTGATCGCCTCGGAAACAGACTCGGCCCCGACCGCGACCGGCCACAGGCGTGACGGGTCGGGGTCGAGGCCGAGGACGATCTGGCTGCGGCGCTCCTCAACGAGCGCCGCAACTCGATCTGCGAAATGGGTCAGGCGGTTTCCTTGATGCTCTTCTTCAGACGCCGACCCGGCGCTGAACTTCGGAACGCGGCTGGCCGCGATCTGGATCCTCTCGCCGGTCTGCGGGTTGACGCCCTGGCGCGCGCCGCGGTCGGCAACGGAGAACTTGCCGAAGCCGGTGATGTTGATCTCACCGCCGCGCTTCAGCGTGTCCTCGATCACCTTGAGGGAGGCTTCCACGGCCTTCGTGGCTTCACCCTTCGACAGGCCGGACTCGGACGCGACCTGATCAACGAATTCGGACTTCGTCACCTTCTCCTCCTTACGGGGGGTTGCAGGAGGATTCGAAGCTAACAACGGTTCCGGACGACGGAACGACGTTTTTCCGCTGCTGGAGCGGAAATTGACGCACCTAGCGGCGTGAAACGGCCCGTGGAGCCGCTAGGAGCCGCCCACGGACATCTCTTCGAGCAGCAGCGGAGCCGCCTTCACGCTGCCGCCGAAGGGCACCCAGCGGGCCTCGGAGCCCACCCGCCGCACGGCCTTCAGCATCGACACGAGGTCGCTCGCGATCGTGATCTCGCGCACCGGCCGGCCGAGCTCGCCGCCTCTCGATCAGCCTGCCGGTCGCGCCCACGGAGAAGGTGCCCGAGACGGGGTTCACGCCGGAGTGGAGCCCGGCGACGTCGGTGACGAAGAGGCCGTCGCCCGCGTCCGCGACGAGCTCGTCGAGCGCCGCGTCGCCGGCATCGACCACCAGGTTCGACGTCCCCACCGACGGCGGCGAGCGGTACGAGGAGCGACTCGCGTTCGCGGTCGTCTCGCGGCCGTCCTTGCGCGCCGTGCGCGCGTCATACAGATACGTGGCGAGCCGGCCTTCCTCGATCAGCGCCGTTCCGGCGCGTAGGCGATCCCTCGGCGTCGAAGGGCGCGCTCGCGAGGCCGCCGGGATCGGTGGGGTCGTCGGCCAGCCGCAGCTCCGATGCGGCGACCTCCTCGCCGAGCTTGCCGGCGAACAGCGACCGCCCGCGCTGGACCGCGTCCGCCGACAGCATCCCGCCGATGAACCCGGCGAAGCTGGCGGCGACGAACGCGTCGAGCACGACCGGGCAGCGACGGCTCTTCGGCTGCCGCGCCCCGACGAGCGCGAGCGCGCGCTCGGCCGCCTCGGTCCCGATCTCCTCGGGATCGAGGCCGCCCGGATCGCGCGCGAGCCCGACGCCGAGGCCCGTCATCAGGTCCGCGCCCTCACCGGCGAACGCCGACGAGTAGGCCCAGGCCGAGCGTCGCCTCGTAGCCCGACTCGAAGCCGCGGCTGTTCGCGATCGCGACACGTCCGCGCGAGTCCGCGTAGACGGTCTGCTCCACCTGGGTCACACCCTTGCGCGCCCGCGCCGCGCGATCCACCGCGATCGCCAGCTCGATCTTTCGCTCGGTGCTCCAGTCCGCCATCGCGGCCGAGTGCAGCCCGTCGACCGGCGTGGCGCCGAACTCCTCCGGCAGGCCCGTCGTACTCGTCGCTGTCGGCGGCTGCCGCGCCGGCGTGCGCGCTCGCCGCGAGCTCGCGGAGGCCGTCCGCCGACAGGTCGGTCCCGTACGCATAGCCCGAGCGCCCGTCCACGAACACCCGCAGCCCGAGACCGCGGCCGCCGGCGTCCGTAAGCGATTCGACCGCCTCCTCGTACACGCGGACCTCGAGCCCCTGGCTCTCCTCCGCCCACGCCTCGGCGTCGGTTGCCCCGGCTGCACCGGCCGCCTCGAGCGCCGCCGCCGCGGCCTGCTCGAGCGTCACCCGGTACCCCCGACCGTGAGCGCCCTGATGCCGCACGTGTGGCTGGCCGACTCCCGCGGGCACGCGCTGGCCGCCCTTCCCGCAGAAGCCCGTCGCGATGTCGAGGTCGGCGGCGATCCCGTCGATCGCGGCGAGCGCGTCCGGGCCGTTGCCGATCAGCGTCGCGCCGCGCACCGGCGCGGTCACCTTGCCGCCCTCGATCAGATAGCCCTCGGAGACGCCGAAGACGAAGTCGCCCGTCGCGGGCTCGACCTGGCCGCCTCCGAACGAGACCGCGTACAGGCCGCGCTCGGTGCCCGCGATCAGGTCCTCCGGCGTGGCGTCGCCCGGCGCGAAGTACGTGTTGGTCATCCGCGGCAGCGGGAGATGCCGGAAGGACTCGCGCCGGCCATTGCCGGTCGAGAGCGCCTTCCCCTTGCGTGCGCGCAGGCTGTCGTAGAGGTAGGAGGTGAGCCGG
This sequence comes from uncultured Thermoleophilaceae bacterium, assembly GCA_963846865.1. GTDB lineage: Bacteria > Actinomycetota > Thermoleophilia > Solirubrobacterales > Thermoleophilaceae > DASPHG01. Next base: position 69,417 of record CAWJXU010000013.1, read on the forward strand.
CCGCCCTCGATGATCGTCGTCTTCTGCGTCGGCGTGCCCTCGTCGTCGATCGCGTCGCTGCCCCACGCGCCCGGCATGCGGCCGTCGTCGTAGGCGGTGACGAAGTCCTCGGCCAGCTTGTCCCCGACCCGGCCGGCGTAGACGCTCGCCTTCTTCTGCACGGCGTCCGCCTCGAGCCCGTGCCCGATCGCCTCGTGCAGCAGGACGCCGCCGAAGCCGTTCCCCACGACGATCGGCATGCGTCCCGCCGGCGCGTCCACCGCGTCGAGCGCGGTGATCGCCTTGCGCGCCGCTGACTCGGCGAGCTCCTCGGGGCGCTCCGAGACGAGCTCGAAGCCGGCGTGGCCGCCGCGCGTCTCGTGGCCCGTCTCGACGCGGTCGTCCCGCCGCGCGACCACCTGCACGCCGAGCCGCACGCGCGTCCGGTCGTCGCCGGCCGCGAAGCCGGCCGAGTTGAAGATCGCCACGACGCGCCTCCCCTCCGCGTAGTTGGCGCTCACCTGCGCCACCTCGCTGCCGGCGGCGCGCGCAGTCTCGTCGCACACGCGCAGCAGCTCGACCTTGCGCGCGGCCTCCACCTCCTCGGGCGGCTCGCGCGACGTCGTAGGCCCTGCGCGGATGGAGGGCGCTCGGCAGCTGCGCCTCGCGCGCCTCCTCGCGCATCGCCTGGGAGACGGAGTCGGCGAGCGCGAGCAGGTCGGGCTCGGCGAGCCCGTCCACGTGGCCGAAGTACGTGGCCTCGCCCTTGACGATCCGGATCGCCGCGCCGACCTCGCGGCCGCTCTGCGGGCGTTCGACGCGGCGGTCGTCGAGCGACACCGCGAAGCCCGTGCGCTCCTCGGCGTAGAGCTCCGCCCAGTCTCCTCCGCGCGCGAGCGCACGGCCGAGCGCGGCCTGTGCGATCTCGGGCGCGAGCAGGCTCATGGCTGCTCGCGAGGCCGACCATGCGCTCGGCGATCTCGACCAGCTCGTCGCGGCCCTTCATGCCCGGGTGGAGCACGCGCGGCTCGCCCGCCTCGTCGTACAGGAGGACGCGCGGCTCGCGCGCCATGCTGCCTGCGCTTCGCGCCGGCCGCGAGCGTCTCCGCGATGTCTCCGACCCTGCCGAGCGGGCCTTTCCGCTGCTCCTTCACGCGCCGAGCTCCTCGAGCACACGGCGCATGTCGAAGAAGACGAGCGAGGAGAGCGCGAAGCGCCCCGCCACGACGGCGAGCGTCCAGTCGCTCGGCCCGCAGCGCGTACACGATGCCCGCGCCCGTCGAGACCTCGACCTGCGCCGTATCCGCGCGCTCGAGCAGCTCGCCGCGCCAGCTCGGCGAGCGACTCGCCGCTGTCGGTCGTGGCCCTGCGTCCACGGCCGCGAGCCGCCCGTCGCGATCGAGCAGCACGCACGCCCTGACGTCGGTCGAGAGGCCCTCGACGAAGTCCGCCGTGCGGTCGGGAGTCAGGGTCGCGTCCGGGATGCGGCCACAATACTCGCGTGTCCCTCGCGCGAATCTCGTGGCTCGTGACGGTCGGCGCTCTGCCTGATCGCGGCCGTCCTGCTGCTTGTCGAGGGCTACGTCGGCTACTTCGGCGTGCTGCTCGCCGTCGCCGCCGCGGCGGCGGTCAACCTGCGTTAACGAGTTCTTCCCAAGATTCGGCTCGCGGCTTCTGTTTTATTGCCGCGGATGCTTAACCGGCGGGACTTCATCCGGACGGGGCGCAGTGGCAGCCGGGACCCTCAGCTTCAACCCGGCGTTCCTTCGCGGCGCCTTCGCACGCCGGGCGCGCCCGGTCCCGGCCCGTACGGCGAACTCGGGCCTCCGGACGCAAACGGCCTGAGGCTTCCTGCGGGATTCGAGTCGCGGCCTGATCGGCCGAGCGAACTTCCCGGTGACCGGCACGACCTTCGCCATGCCACCTTTCCCGGACGGGACGGCGATCTACGCAGCTACCCGAGGGCGGCTGGATCCTGGCCGTGAACTCCGAGCACCCGGTCCCGGACCTGGGCGGCGCGTTCGCCGATGCGTTTCGACGGCGACGGGCAGGTCGTCGGACGCCTACCGGATCCTCGGAGGAACGCAGGCCAACTGCGCCGGTGGCAAGCACGCCCTGGAACACGTGGCTCTCGTGCGAGGAGCACGCGGACGGCCGCACGTGGGAATGCGACATCTTCGGCGAGAAGCCGGCCGTCGAACTGCCGGCGCTCGGGACGTTCTCCCACGAGGCGGCGTGCGTGGACCCGGTCGGCGAGCGCGTCTACCAGACCGAGGACGAAGGGGACAGCGGCTTCTACCGCTTCACGCCCGACAACTACCCGGACCTGACGAGCGGCCTGCTCGAGGTCGCCGTCGTGGACCCGAACGGCCTGGTCACGTGGGAGAGGGTGCCCGATCCGAGCGCGGCGAGCGCGCCCACGCGCATGCAGGTGCCGGGCATGACGCAGTTCAAGCGCGGTGAGGGCCTCTTCTTCGAGTACCCGTTCGCATTCGTCACGACGACGAGCGACTCGAGGATCTGGGCCTACAACGTCATCACCGAGACGATGGAGGTCATCTGGTCCGGCGAGATCGAGGGACCGTCGCCGGCCTTCGACGTCGGATCAGCTGACCCACTCCGAAGGCGGCGAGATCTTCGTCTGCGAGGACCAGGGGCTGCTGCGCGTCAGCATCCTGTCCGCCGACGGCCGCACGGTGTCGCCGTTCCTACAGCTCGAGGGCCGCGACCACACCCCACCGCCGGTGTTCGGGAACGAGACCACGGGCGTCGTATTCGACCCGTCCGGCACGCGGATGTACTTCGCCGCCCAGCGCAGCTTCGGGTTCGGCGCGTTGTACGAGGTCACCGGGCCGTTCCGGCGCGAGAAGACCGATCTTCGCGAGCCCACGCTGCGCGTCGAGGCGCCCGAGCGCGCGACCGTCGGCCGGCTGCGAAAGCGCGGCATATCGATTGAGCTGATCGCTGACGAGCCGTGCACGGTCACGGCGACGCTGCGTGTGCCTGGAAGGCGACCGGTCAGGCTCGCGCGCAAGCGTGTAACTGCGGAGCGCGCAAAATCCAAGAAGGTGCGGCTGAAGGCCGGCAACCGCGCGGTCGAGCGCCTCGGCAGCCGCCGCAAGGCGACGGCCGAGCTGGTCGTGCGGGCTGTGGACGACAGAGGCAACTCGCGCACCGTCGCGCGGGAGCTCGCCCTCGGCCGCGGCTAGTCGCGCGCGCTCTCTTCGGGCTCCAGGTGGATCAGGACGTCCGCGCCGCGGAGGCGGCCGCGGATCTCCCGTTGAAGCGCGTGCGCGAGCTCGTGCGCCCGCTCGAGGGTCGTGCCCGACCTGAACTGGACGTGCAGGTCCACGTAGCGGCGCGATCCCGCGCGGCGCGCGCGCAGCTTGTGGAACCCGATCACCTCGTTCGAGCCGAACCCGTCGATCGCGGCTCTCACCGCCGCGAGCTCCTCCTCCGGCAGGGCTTCGTCGACGAGCACGCGGCTCGAGCGGCTGAGGATCTGAATGCCCGCCCACACGATCGCGACGGCCACGATGAGCGCCGTGATCGCATCGAGCTCCTCGATGCCGGTGATCTCGACCAGCACCAGGGCGACGAGCACCCCGCCCGAGGTGAACGCGTCGGTACGCAGGTGCGCCGCGTCGCCCTCGAGGGCGGGCGAGTCGGTGAGCCGCGCCTGCCGGTACAGGTAGCCCGACACGACGAAGTTCGCGACCATCGAGAAGCCGATCACCGCGATGCCGAAGCCGAGGTTCTCGACGCCGGCGTGATCGACGAGCCGGCGGACGGCCTCGTAGATGATGATCCCGGCGCCGACGAGGATCAGCATCCCCTCGATCCCGGCCGCGACGTTCTCGACCTTCTCGTGGCCGTACGGGTGCGACTCGTCGGGCGGCTCGTCGGCCTTGCGCACCGAGAAGTAGGCGACCAGCGACGCCACCAGGTCGATGCCCGAGTGGATCGCCTCCGTGATGATCGCGATCGACCCGGTTATCGCGCCCGCGACGAGCTTGAGCGCGATCAGCGTGCAGTTCGACGCGATCGAGATCGCGGCCGCACGCGTCTTGCGAGGCGGCGTCGGGTTCAGCACCCCGGCGGGGCCGCGCGTCACGCGCGGTCTCCGAACCAGTCGAGGAATGCGCGCGCGGCCCGGCCGCGGTGGCTGATCGCGTCCTTCTCCGCGACGCTGAGCTCGGCCATCGTCCGGCCGTCGGCCGTGTCCGCAGGCACGAACGCGGGGTCGTAGCCGAAGCCGCCGTCGCCGCGCGGCTCCTTCGCCAGCTCGCCCTCGCAGCGCTCGATGAAGATGCTGCGGCTCGGCGCGCGGGCTCGGCGTACGCCAGCGCGCACACGTACGCGACGCCGCGGTCGCCGTCGTCCGCCACCTCGGCGAGCAGCTTCGCGAGGTTCTCCTCGTCGGTCGCGTGCTCGCCGGCGAACCGGGCCGACCTCACGCCGGGGCGGCCGCCGAGCGCCGCCGCCTCGATCCCGGAGTCGTCGGCCACGGCCGGCATGCCGGTCGCCTCCGCGGCCGCCACAGCCTTCGCGCGCGCGTTCTCCGCGAACGTCTCGCCGGTCTCCGGCGGGAGCGCCACCTCGTCGGGGAGCGGGACGACCTCGTGCGGCTCGAGCAGGACACGGAACTCGCGCAGCTTGTGCTCGTTGCGGGTGGCGAGGACGAGCCTCACGCCGGCTGCGGGTCCGGCAGCTCCCCTGCGACCGCGGCCTGGGCGGCGCGAATCTGCTCGATGCCTCCCGCGGCCAGAGCCAGGAGCTCGTCCAGCGACGCGCGCGAGAGCGGGGTTCGCTCGGCCGTGGCCTGGACCTCCACCAGGCCGCCGTCGCCGGCCATCACCACGTTCGCGTCGACCTCGGCGGTGGAGTCCTCCGGGTAGTCGAGGTCGAGCAGGGCGCGTCCGTCCACGACCCCGCACGAGACCGCCGCGATCGAGCCGGTGAGCGGCAGGCGCTCGAGCTTCCCCTTCTCGATCAGGGAGTTCAGGGCGAGCTGAAGCGCCACGTAGCCGCCGCTGATGGCGGCGGTGCGAGTGCCGCCGTCGGCCTCGAGCACGTCGCAGTCGATCCAGACCGTCCGCTCGCCGAGCGCCGCGAAGTCGACGACGCCGCGCAGCGACCGGCCGATCAGCCTCTGGATCTCGACGGTACGGCCGTCCGCGCGCCCCTTCGAGACGTCGCGCTGCTTGCGATCGCCCGTGGAGGCGGGCAGCATCCCGTACTCGGCCGTCACCCAGCCGCGGCCCTTCCCGGCCATCCACTTCGGGACGGACTCCTCGACCGACGCGGTGCAGATCACGCGCGTGCCGCCCATCGAGATGAGCGCGGACCCGGTCGCGGTCCGCATGTAGTCCGGCTCGATCGTGAGCGGCCGCAGCTCGTCGGGCACGGCGGCCGTCGCGCCGATCGCCGCTCATGCGGCGGCCGCCTTCGGAGCGGGCGTCACGTCCACGTGCCGGACCTCCCCCATCGGAAGCTGGAGGAAACGCGTGCCGACGGCACGGAACGACTCGGGGTCGGCGGAGCAGAGGAAGCGGTACTCGCCACGGCGGCCCTCGTCGCGCTCGAGGCCGCGCTGGCGAAGCGCGACCTCGACCTCGTCGGCGATCGCCTGGCCCGAGGTGACGACCTTGACCCCGCGGCCGAGGCATCGCTGGAGCATCGGCCGGACAAGCGGGTAGTGCGTGCAGCCGAGGATGACCGTGTCGACGTCGGCGTCCCGCAGCGGATCGCAGTACGCCTCGACCTGAGCGACCACGCGGTCGTCGACCTCGCCGCCCGCCTGGATCAACGGCGCGAGCTCGGGGCACGCGACCGGATGGAGCCGAGCGTCCCGGCTGGCCTCCGCGAGCGCCTCCTCGTACGCGCCGCTCGCGACGGTGGCCTCGGTGGCGAGCAGGCCCACCTCGCCATTGCGCGTGGCCCGCGCCGCGAGCCGAGACTCGGGCCCGACCACCGACACGATCCCCACCTCGGCACCCAGCTCTCGCCGGAGCGAGGGCAGTGCGGCGGCTGTGGCCGAGTTGCACGCGACGACGAGCAGCTTCGCGCCGTCGGCGAGCAGGATCCGCGCCAGCTCGAGCGCGAACGCCTCGAGCTCCTCCCGGGAGCGGGGTCCGTAGGGAAAGCGCGCCGTGTCGCCCAGGTAGACGAAGTCCTCGTGCGGGAGCGACACGAGGCATTCGTGCAGGACGGTCAGCCCGCCGACACCCGAGTCGAAGACGGCGATCGGAAGCTCTGCGTGCGGATGCGCCACGGCGCCCATGTTGCCATGGGCACCGGGCGCGCCTGCGTCCCCTAGAACTGCACCTTCCGAACCGCCTGCTTGATCTTCGACAGGATCACGTCGCCGAGCGCCTGGCCCTCGTCCGTCTTGAAGCCCTTCATCGCCGCCACGACGCCCGCCATCACGAGCGCGACCAGCAGGATCAGGGCGACGTACTCGACCGTCCCCTGCCCGCGCGCCTCGCGCAGGGTGCGGTAGAGGGTGGCGTGGGCGTAGCCGAATGCGCGGTACATCGGGACCTCCCGAGGTTTGGTTTGCACGAGCGGCCGATCGTGCGCACCGGAGGCGCACAGCTCAACGCGCGCCGCAACGCCCTCGCCCGCAAGACTGTTACGAAGCTGTGCCTGCCTGCCCCACGTGCAACACGCCACTAGACGGAGACGAGGCCTTCTGCCTCCAGTGCGGAGCCAGGCTCGTCCCCGAGCCGGAGCCGCGCCAGAGCTGGACGACGCCCGCCGTGATCATCGCCGCGATCGCCGCTGATCGCGGTCGGCGGAGTGCTGTTCGCCCTCGACCAGGTCGAGTCGGACGCCGAACGCGAGGCCACGAAGCCGGCGATCGTCGTCGAGCGGCCTCAGCCGCCCGGGAGCGAGGAGAAGCCCACCGACGTCGCTGCCTGGCCGGACGGCACCGCTGCGTACACCGTCGTCGCTCGCGCGCATGCCCGACGAGAGCATCGCGCGCGCACGCGCGACCGCCGCGGTCGGCGCGGGCATCCCCGCGGGCGTGCTCGACTCCGACGCGTACGCGACGCTCGAGCCGGGAGCCTGGGTGCTCTTCACAGGCCGCTTCGACACGGAGACCGAGGCCGCGCGAGGAGGCGGCGCGCTACGCGACCGCAGGCTTCCCCGAAGCCCAGGTGGCGTTCGTCAGCGACAGCAGCGAGCCGGGCGGCTAGCCGGTCTCGGCCATGAGCGGCCACCAGCGGCTGAGGTGCTCGGCCGCGCGCGCGGTGACCGGATCCGGCTCGACCGCGGGCGCGGTGACGTCGCTGCCGAGCGCCGCGATCGTCGCGGCCACCGAGCGAGCGAGCGCGCCGAGCGCGTAGCCGCCCTCGAGCACGACGCCGACCGGCGCCGAGAGCTCGGCTGCGAGCTCGCGCACGCATGCCGCAAGCGCGGCGTACGAGTCGTCCTCGAGCTCGCACGACGCGAGCGGGTCCTCCCGGTGGGCGTCATAGCCCGCCGAGACCAGCACGAGCTGAGGCCGAAACTCGCGTGCCGCCGGCGCGACCACGTGCTGCACCAGCGACAGGAACGTGTCGCCGCCGGAGCCGGGCGGCACGGGCAGGTTGAGCGAGAACCCCTCCCCCGAGCCCGCGCCGACGTCGCTCAGCGGGCCTGTCCCGGGATACAGCGGCGACTGGTGGATGCTCGCGAACAGCACGTCGTCGCGGGTGTGGAAGATGTCGTTCGTCCCGTTTCCGTGGTGCACGTCCCAGTCGAGCACGAGCACGCGCTCCGCGCCGCTCTCGAGCGCGTGCTGGGCGGCGATCGCCACGTTGTTGAAGAGGCAGAAGCCCATCGCGGTCGCGCGCTCGGCGTGATGCCCCGGCGGGCGCATGCCGCAGAAGGCGAACGGGGCCCGCCCGGCCAGCAGCTCGTCGACCATCGCGCACGCACCCCCGGCGGCGTGCATCGCCGCCCGATAGGAGCCGGCGCTCATGATCGTGTCCGCGTCGAGCGCTCCCCCGCCCGCCTCCGCGGCCGCGCGGATCGCGTCGACGTACTCCTGCGGGTGGACCGCAGTCACGGCCGCGACATCGGCCTCGGGCGCCTCGCGCCGCTCGAGGCCGAGCCAGCCCCGCGCCTCGAGCTCCTTCTCGATCGCCGGGATCCGGGCCTTGTTCTCCGGGTGCGGCCCGGTGTCGTGCTCCAGCGAGCTCGCGTGGTGGAAGTAGAGCGGCGAACCGATCCCGGTACGGTAATCCGCCCCTGATGGCGGAGTCGCGCACCGAGCCCATCCGAGCCGACATCGCCGTGGTCGGCGCGGGTGCCGCGGGGATCTATGCGGCGCTCGCCGCGGCCCGCGAGGGTGCGCGCGTCGTGCTCGTGTCGCGTTCCCCACTCGCGCAGTCGGCGAGCTACTGGGCCCAGGGCGGCATCGCGGCCGCGATCGCAGCCGACGACTCCCCCGACCGCCACCTCGCGGACACGCTGGCCGCCGGCCGCGGCACGACACGTGAGAGCGCTGCCCGCGTCCTCTGCCGCGAGGCGCCCGCGCGCGTGCGCGACCTCGAGTCGCTCGGGCGTCCGCTTCGACGCCGATCGCCACGGCGCCCTCGCACTCGGACTCGAGGGCGGTCACTCCGTGCGCCGGGTGGTCCACGCCGGGGGCAGCGCGACCGGCCGCCGGATCACGCGCGAGCTGTCGGCGATCGCTGCCCGCGACGACCGGATCGAGGTGCTCGAGGGCGCGACCGCCGGGGTGATCTGGACGCTCGACGGCCGCTGTATCGGCGTTCGCGCCGACCATCCGGAGAACGGCAGCCGCGCGGTCGTCGCGCGCGCGACGCTGCTCGCCACGGGCGGGGCGGCGGCGCTGTGGGAGCGCACGACGAACCCGCGCGGCGCGATCGGTGCCGGCATGACCCTCGCGCACGCCGCCGGAGCGGCGCTCGCCGACATGGAGATGATCCAGTTCCACCCGACGGCGCTCGCGTCGGGAGGCGAACGCGACGGCTTCCTGATCACCGAGGCAGTGCGCGGCGAGGGCGCGCTGCTCTACGACGGCTCGGGCGAGCGGTTCGTGGACGAGCTCGCGCCGCGCGACGAGGTCGCGCTCGCGGTGAAGCGAAAGCTCGACGCAGGCGACCGGGTCGAGCTCGACATGACGATGGTCCAGCGCGGCCGGTTCCCGAACGTCGTCAACACGCTCAACGAGGTCGGCATCGACCCGTATCGCGAGCGTGTGCCCGTCGCCCCGGCCGCGCACTACACGATGGGCGGAATCGCGACCGACCTCGACGGCGGGTCGTCGCTACGCGGCCTGTACGCCGTCGGCGAGTGCGCGTGCAACGGGCTGCACGGCGCGAACCGGCTGGCGTCGAACTCGCTCGCGGAGTGCTTCGTGTTCGGCCGGCGCGCGGCGCTGGCCGGGCTCGCCGAGCCCGACCCGCCGAGCGATCCCGGCGCGCCGCCGGCCGACGGGCCGAACCCCGTGCCGCCGCGCGAAACGCGCTCGGCGCTATGGCGGCTGGCCGGGATCGAGCGCGAGGCCGGAAGCGCTGCGCGGGCTGCTCGACGACCCGTTCCCGCTCGCGCGGATCATCGCCGCGTCGGCGCTCGCGCGCGAGGAGAGCCGTGGCGCGCATCAGCGCTCGGACTTCCCGGAGACCGACGCGCGCTTCGATCGCATGCACGCCGTCGCGCGAGGCGACGGCGTGCCGCGATTCGAACGGTGGGACTAGCGGGCTAGCGGGAGCCGCTCTTCGCGCGCTTGCGGCCGCCCTTCGCGCCGGCCCGGCTGCGCTTCGCCGAGGTCTTTGCCGCCCGCGCGCTCGTGCGCGCGGTCTTCGCGGCCGACTTGGCCGTCTTGGCGGTCGACCGCGCGCGCTTCTTGGTCTTGCGAGCGGTGCTCCGCGCGCGGCTCTTCGTGCTGCGCGAACGGCTCTTGCTCGTGCTCCGCGAGCGACTCTTGCTCGTGGTCCGCGAACGGCTCTTCGTACTCCGCGAACGCTTGCTCGATGACCGCTTGCGCCCGCTGCTGCCGTTGCGCAGCGCCGCCGGGATCTCCTCGCGCGCGGTGCTCGCGCGCCAGCTTCGGGATCAGCCGCTCGAGGAAGCGCGCCATGCGCTCCTCCTCGCGGCGGATCTGCTTCGCGAGCTTGTGCGTCTCCTTGTCGCCGACGACGTCCGCGAGCGTCTCGATCGCGTAGTAGGTGGCGATCTCCTCGAACTCGTTCCAGTACTGCGTCTTGGCGTTCTTCAGGAGCTTCTCCTGCTCGCCGGTGCCGCGCAGCATGTGCGCCGGGCCCTTCGCCGCGGCGACCGCGCGGTTCGCGAGGTTGACCGCACCGCTCGCGACGTCCTTGACCGCGTCCGGCCCCGGCACGGGCACCTCCTCGGCGTTGCCGCCGAGCGCCTTGATCCGGCTCTTCACGCGCCGCGCGTGGTTGCGCGTCTCCTTCAGGTGGTCCTGCAGGCGCTTGCGGTACGTCTTGTCCGTGGTCATCGAGATGTCCGCGGTGAGCGCGGTCTCGAGTTGCTTCTCCTTGCCGTACGCCTCGTTCAGGTACTGCACGAGCTTCAGGTCTCGTGCGTTCAGCTCCTTAGCCACTGGGGAATCCTCCGTCTTCAAAATTCGGGTTCCCCTTTGCCCTACCCGAGTGCGCGGTGCTTTATGCGTTCAGGCAGGCACGGGCAGGCCGACGCCGATCACCTTCAACCGGCGCGTGAGCGCGGCGAACGACCACTCGGCCTGCTCCTGGCTCGTGTAGCCCATGAACGTGTAGTCGTCGCCGAGCGACTTGCCCGCCGGCACGAGCACGCCTGCGGTGATGGGCAGCAGCTCGGCGATGCGGTCCTGGATCCGCTTCGCGTAACGCTCCTCGCGCGCCTTCTGCTGGAGGAACCACGTGCCGTACGCGACGTGGCGATGCTCGTCGCGCGAGATCTTCGTGAAGCCTTCGACGAAGCCGGGGAGGATCCCGCGCGTCTCGAAGAACTTCGTCATGAAGTGCTGCCCCGTCAGTGCGAGCACTCCCTCGATCAGCAGGTGGTAGGTGACGATGTAGTCGACCTTCGCGTCGATGTTCTGCGGGTCGTCGATCAGGCGCTTGCCGGAGTCGACGAGCACGCCGTCGAACAGCTCGAGGAACGCGTCGCTGACGTCGCGGCGCGCAAGCTCGAGCCGGCCCGAGATCGACGCGTCGCCGTATTCCGGCACCTCGCGGTACCAGCGGTCGAAGAACTGCATGTGCCGCGCCTCGTCGACCTGCTGCGTCGTGAGGAACGCCTCCTCCTGCTCGTCCTCGTACGCCATCACGAGACCCGGAGAACTGCGTCGCGACGCGCTCCTCGCCGACGAAGAACGACGACAGGCCCCAGAGGCATTCCTCGCGGTCGGCCTCGTCGAGGGCGGCCCAGTCATCGGGGTCGCGGCTGAGATCGATCGTCCTGCGAAGCCCAGTGCTGGCGCTCCCACAGCTCGTAGAGCTGCTGCGGGGTCATGAGCTGGATGTCGCGCCCGAGCTTGCCCTCGTCGGCGACCGTGCCGGGATCGACCTGTTGCGTGAGCTCGAGCAGCGTGGCCATGCGTCTCCTCTAGTTCGCCCTGGAATTAAAACGACCTTAACAGTGGATTCTTGCGTCCCAAAAGCTCTCGGGGATACTGCGCGTTCTGTCGTCGAGGGGGATGACGACGAAAGGCCAAGGAGGAGGGCCACCCACGTGTACCAATTCAGCCGCTCGATCTACCGCGAGCTCGCAGGCGAGGTAACAGGCGCGGACCAGGTCGAGCTTTATGAGAACCGCCAGCGAGTGCTGCGGTCGTGCGAGTCGGCGATGGAGCGTCTCGCGACCGACAGGTACTACTTCGCGCGCCCGGCGCGGTCGCTGTTCAACGAGATCCGGGTCTTCTTTCCGATCAAGAGCCAGCTGCGCGTGCTGACGGTCGTGCAGCGCCACATCAAGCTCGCGATCGGATACGTCGACGAGCATGCCCGCGCGGGCGTGACCTTCGACGGCAGCCCGCTCTGCTGTCACGCGACCACCCGCAAGGGCACCGCATGCCAGCGCGTGCCGCTGCCGGGGAGCAAGTACTGCCCGTCGCACCAGCATCTCGAGGAAGAGTTCGACACGGCACCGGAGGTCGTGGCCGCCTGAGTTAGCGTCCGCCGTGTGGTCCTTGGCGTAGACGTCGGCGGCACTTTCACGGACGCGGTGCTCGCCACGCGCGGACCGGCTCGTCACGGCAAAGGCACCGACGACTCCCGACGACCAGTCGGAGGGAGTGCTCGACGCGGTCCACGCGGCGCTCGCCCGCGCGGACGCGCGCGACGGAGGACGTCGAGCGGTTCGTCCACGGAATGACCGTGGGGACGAACGCGCTGCTCGAGGGGAAGGTCGCGCGCACCGCGCTGCTCGCGACCGAGGGCTTCACCGACATCGAGGAGCTCGGCCGCCAGGCGCGCGCCGAGCTGTACCGCCTCTGCGCCGGCCACCCTCCGCCGCTCGTCCCGCCGGAGCTGCGCGTCGCCGTCCCGGAGCGCTGCGGGCCCGACGGGCGTGCTGCGGGCGCTCGACGACGGCGAGCTGCGCGCGCGCATCGACGCCGCCGGCGACGTTCGACGCCGCGGCGGTGTGCCTCCTGTGGGGCTTCCGCCACCCCGAGCACGAGGTCGCCTGCGGCGACGCGCTCGGGCGACGACGTCCACGTCTCGCTGTCGCACGAGGCGGCCGGCGTCTTCCGCGAGTACGAGCGCTGCGCGACCACCATCGTCGACGCCGCCCTGTCGCCGCTGCTGCGCCGCTACCTCGAGCGGCTCGCCGACGCGCGCCGTGGCAGCCGGCCTGCCGGTGCCCGAGATCATGCTGTCGGGCGGCGGCGTCGCGCCCGGCGGCGGTCGCGGCCAAGCACGGGTCGTGGACCGTGCTCTCCGGCCCGGCGGGCGGCGCCGTGGGCGCGGCGGCCGCCGCGCGCGAGACGGGTGCGCCCGAGGCGGTCTGCCTCGACATGGGAGGCACGTCCTCCGACGTGAGCGTCGTGTCGCGGCGGCCGCGCGCGCGAGAGCGGCGGCCGCGAGGTAGCCGGGCGCGCGCTCGCACTCCCGATGGTGGACGTGCATACGGTCGGCGCGGGCGGCGGCAGCATCGCCTGGCGCGACGCCGGCGGCGCGCTGCGCGTCGGCCCGCAGTCGGCGGGCGCGGTGCCCGGGCCGGCGTGTTACGGACGCGGCGGCACGGAGCCGACGGTGACCGACGCGAACCTGCTGCTCGAGCCACCTCGACCCGGCCGTGCCGCTCGCGGGCGACGTGCGTCTCGACCGCGCGGCCGCCGAGCGCGCGGTCGCCGCGCTCGCCGACGAGCTGGGCCTGGGCGTCGCGCGAGACGGCGGAGGGAATCCTCCGCGTTGCGAACGCCGAGATGGCCGCCGCCGTCGCGGGTGATGACGGTCGAGCGCGGCGTCGACCCGCGCGAGCTGGCGCTCCTCGCGTTCGGCGGCGCGGGGCCGATGCACGGAGCCGCCGTGGCCGAGGAGCTGGGGATGCGCCGCGTGATCGTGCCCGCCGCGTCCGGCGTCCTGTCGGCGCTCGGGATGGTCGTGTCCGAGCGCCGCGTCGACCTGGTGGACAGCGTCCTGCTCTCCGGCGGCGACCTGACCGACGAGGCGATCGACGGCGTGGTCGCCCGTCTCGTCGACCGCGCGCGCGACCGAGCTGGGCACCGAAGGCGGTGAGGTACGAGCGTCGTTCGACCTCCGTTACGCAGGCCAGGCTTTCGAGCTGACGGTGCGGACCGCGCACGTCGCCGGAGGAGCTTCGGCGCGCGTTCGACCAGCGCGCACGAGGAGCGCTACGGGTACGACGAACCGCGACGCCGACATCGAGCTCGTCACGGTCCGCGTGACAGTCGCGCTTCCGGGCGCCGAGGCGCGCGTAGGCGCGCGGGTCGAGCAGGGCGAGCGGATGGCCGGGCCGGCGACGATCCCGCTCGACGAGGCGACGCTCGTCGTCCCCGCCGGCTGGTCCGCCGTTCGCGATCGCGGCGGCGCGTGGCTGCTCGAGCGGGAGGCGTGATGGACCCGGTGACGCTCCAGGTGATGCTCGGCGCGCTGCGCTCGGCGTGCGACGAGATGGGAGCGGTGCTCGTGCGCTCGGCGCACTCGGCGAACATCAAGGAGCGGCGGGACTCCTCGACCGCGCTGTTCGACCCGGAGGGCCGGATGGTCATGCAGGCCGAGCACATCCCGGTCCACCTCGGCGCGATGCCGAGCGCCGTCGCCGCGGTGCTCGGCGAGGAGCACCGCCCCGGCGACACGTGGATCCTCAACGACCCCTACCGCGGCGGCACGCACCTGCCCGACATCACGCTGATCTCGCCCGTCTTCACCGGCGACCGAGCTGATCGGCTTCGCGGCGAACCGCGCGCACCACGCCGACGTCGGCGGCCGCACGCCGGGCAGCATGCCCGCCGACTCGCGCACGCTCGACGAGGAGGGCGTCGTGATCCCTCCGTCGCGACTCGACGACGACCTGCTCGCGGAGCTGACGGGCCGGATGCGCAATCCGGCGCAGCGGCGTGCCGACCTGCGCGCGCAGCTCGCGGCGAACCGAACCGGCGCGGCGCGGCTCGCAGGCGCTCGCCGAGAGCCACGGCATCGACGTCCTGCGCGACGCGATGAACGCAGACGCTCGACTACGCCGAGCGGCGCACGCGCGCGCGGATCGCCGAGCTGCCGGACGGCGAGCACGCCGCGCGGAGGACGTGCTCGAAGTGGCACGACGGCGACCTCGGCCTGCGGCTGCGTGCGACCGTCGCGGGCGACGAGCTCGAGCTCGACTTCACGGGCAGCGCCGAGCAGCACGACGGCAACCTGAACTGCCCGCTCGCCGTGACGCTGTCGGCGTGCTACTTCGCGGTGCGCGTGCTGGCCGACCCGGACGTCCCGCCGAGCGCGGGCGCATGGCGCCCGGTCACGGTCCGCGCGCCGGAGGGATCGCTGCTGAACGCCCGTCCGCCGGCGGCGGTCGCGGCGGGAAACGTCGAGACCTCCTCGCGCGTCGCGGACCTCGTCCTCGCCGCCTTCGGCCACGCGCTCGGCCAGGGCACGATGAACAACCTGACGCTCGGCAACGACGCGCTTCACCTACTACGAGACGCTCGGCGGCGGCCAGGGCGCGTGCCCGGACGCGCGACGGCCCGAGCGCCGTCCACGTCGCGATGAGCAACACGCTGAACACGCCGATCGAGGCGCTCGAGCTGGAGTTCCCGCTGCGCGCGGTCGAGTACGCCGTCCGGCGCGGCTCGGGCGGAGCCGGAAGGCGACGCGGCGGCGACGGCGTCGTGCGCGAGCTCGAGGCGCTCGAGCCGATGGACTACTCGCTGATCACCGAGCGGCGCCGGCACGCTCCACCGGGAGCCGCGGGAGGCGAGCCGGGAGCGCCGGGGCGCAACCTGCTGAACGGCGAAGAGCTGCCGCCGAAGGCGGCGGGTAGCCTGCGCGCCGGAGACAGGCTGCGAATCGAGACCCCGGGAGGAGGCGGACATGGAGAGGCCTGAGAAGGTCGCGTTCCTGGGGCTCGGGATCATGGGCTCGCGGATGGCGGCGAACCTGTGCCGGGCCGGCTTCGAGGTGCACGCCTGGAACCGCACGCGGCGCGCGAGCCGAGGAGCTCGCCGCGGCGCACGGCGCCATCGGTCGCGGACACGCCCGCGCAGGCCGCCGCCGGCGGCCGGGCATCGCGATCACGATGGTGGTCGACTCGCCGGAGGTCGAGGCGGTGCTGTTCGGCCCGGACGGCGCCGCGGAGGGGCTCGGCGAGGGCGGGCTCGCGATCGACATGTCGACGATCGCCCCGAGCGCCAGCCGCGCGATCGGCGACCGCCTGCGGGAGCGCGGGATCGCCTTTCTCGACGCCCCGGTAACAGGATCGAAACCGAAAGCCGAGGACGGAACGCTCACGATCATGGTGGGCGGCGAGGCCGCGGACTTCGAGCGCGCGCGGCCCCTGTTCGAGGCGATGGGCAAGCTCGTGCTCCACGTCGGCCCGCAGGGACACGGCTCGATGGTGAAGCTGATCAACAACACGACCGCGGCGGTGAACACGGCTGCGGTCGCCGAGGGGATCGCCGCTCGGCCGCCGCGCGGGGCTCGACCTCGACAAGCTGCTCGAGGTGATCGCCGCCGGATCGGGCGCCTCCGCGATGCTGGACCTGAAGGCGCGGCCGATCATCGAGCGCGACTACGAGCCGCTCTTCAAGCTCGGCCACATGCTCAAGGACGTGCGGCACTGCCTCGCGGAGGCGAAGGCGCTCGGCGTGGACATGCACGTCGCCTCCGCGGCCGAGCGGCTGTACGCCGCGGCCGACGACGCCGGCCACTACGACGACGACTTCGCGGCCGTCGCGGAGCAGACGCGAATGAGCGCCGCAGATCACGGGCGGCCACGGCCGCCGACATCGACGCGGTGCTCGCGGTGTGGGCGGAGGCGCGCAGCGCGGCGGCGCGGACGCCGGACGACCCGGAGGTCCGTCGCAGCGGCTGCTCGAGCGCGACCCCGGCGCGCTGCTCGTGGCCGAGGTCGGCGGCGAGGTCGTCGGCGTGCTGATCGCCGGCTGGGACGGCTGGCGCGGCAACGTCTACCGCCTGGCCGTGCTCCCGTCGCACCGCCGGCAGGGCATCGCGCGCCAGCTCGTCGAGGCCGGCCACGAGCGGCTGCGCGCCCAGGGCGCGCACCGCGTCACCGCGCTCGTCGGGCGGCGAGGAGGGCGCCGCGCACCGCCTCTGGCGGGCGCTCGGCTACCAGCGCGACGAGTTCGTCCACCGGTTCGTGCGCAACCTCTAGCGGCGCCGCGCCATGTGACAAGTCACAAGTGTCACGACCGCACAATTTAGTCTCGACCGATTTCCCCTGCAAAGGGCCGAGATCGGTTTGGAAAGCGGGAAAACCGGGGTTGACTTGCGAGTCAATTTTCATAGAATCGCCGCCGCGCCGCGAAGGGCCAAGTCCACCGACAGCCAGCCCGGCGCGAGCGAGATTCCTTCCGAATGCCAGTCGCTTTCAAAGAATGGGCCGTGACCGTGCGCGCGCTCGCCGAGGGCGAGCAGCTGCTCACCCTCCGCAAGGGCGGCATCCGCGAGGAGAACCGGCACTTCGAGATCGAGCACGACCGGTTCTTCCTCTACCCCACCTTCGACCACCAGCGCAACGACCTCGTCAAGGAGGCGCACCAGCCCGAGCTGCCGCGCGCCCTCGAGGAGGGCGTGTGGTCGGACGGCGAGCCCTCGCCGCGCGGGCTTCTCGCGTGACGGCGGGATCCCCCAGCCCGACCGGGTGCGGATCCGCGCCTGGGCCGAGGTCGCCGCGAGCTACCTGATCACCGATCCGCGCTGCGTCGACGCGCTCTCGCCCGTACTACGTGTGGAACGAGGAGTACATGCGCGACCGGCTGCGCTGGAAGCCGCGCCACCCGCTCCACGTGATCCTGCTGCGCACCTACCGCATCCCGCGACCGGTCACGGTCAAGGTGCAGCGACGAGTACGTCGGCTGCCACTCGTGGCTCGAGCTACAGCGCGAGCTGCCGTTCGAGGGCACGCCCGTGCTCTCGGACGAAGAGTTCGCGCGCGTCGAGGCGGAGATCGAGGACATCGCCGCCGAGGCCGTCCCGGTGATCCCGGGCCGCGACCTCGTTTACGCGTAGGCCGCGGTCGTCTGCCGGCATCATGCGGCTGAGCAGGCGCGTCTCCGGACCGGCGACGTCTCCAGCCAGCGTGTCGCGCCGGGTCCCGCGAGGCCGAAGCGCGCAGACCAGCTCCCACGCGAACAGGCCGACCGGGTAGCCGAACGCCATGCCCGCGACGACGTCGAGCGGGAAGTGCGCGCCGAACGTGATCCGGGTCAGGCCGATCACGCCGCAGTAGATCCAGAACGGCACGCGCAGCCACGGGACCGCCGCGATCCCGGCGACGACGATCGCGGTCGTGACGACCATGTGGCCGCTGGGGAACGACGCGATGTGCGCCCAGTGGCCTCCCTCGACCAAGAGCGCCTGGGCGCCCAGCACCTCCTCCGGCCTGTCGCGCACGTACAGCATGTAGACGAGCTGGACGAGCACGTCCGACCAGAGCGCGGCGATCGTCGTGGCGAGCGCCGCGCCGATCGCAGCGCGGCGGCCGTAGAAGCGCGGCGCCGATGGTCGCCGCGAGGCACAGCAGGATGTAGTTGCGCGTGTGCGGGTCGAGCGCGTCTCGCAGCCACTCGGGCCCGGCGCCCAGCGCGTTCACCTCGAGGAAGAGGCGCTCGTCGAGCGGCTGGAGCAGCGGCATCACCGCGCCCAAGCCCGAGCGTGCCGGCCACGAGCAGCGCGAACCTGATCGCCCAGCGGCGGGCGAACTCCGCGTGCGGCCCGGGGACGCGCACGGCTGCCGGCGGTTCGGCCCGAGGATCGAGGCGAGCACGCGCCACGTGTCGCGGACCGGCCGGAACGGCGCTCTTCTCGCCGTCGTAGATCGCGGGGATCGGCACCCAGCCGACTGCCAGGCCGGCGCGCAGCGCCGCGCGCAGATGGCGCGTCTCCGCCTCGTAGCGGCCAGGCGGCAGCGGCGCGCGCTCGAGCGCCTCGGTCCGGTAGAGCCGCATCCCGCACTGCGAGTCGAGCATCCGGCGTCCGGTGACGAGCGTCAGGAGCGCGCTCGAGATCGCGTTCGTGCAGCGCCGCGTCCACGGCATCGCACTCGCGGTCGCCGCGCCGGTCGCCGATCACGACGTCGAACTCGGCCGACGGCCTCGACGAACTCTGGGATTCGGTCCGGCGGGTGCTGGCCGTCGGCGTCCACGACGATCAGCGCGTCGGGCGGCCGGCGCGGGCGCGTCGCGCGTCAGAGGACGGCCGCGCCGGCGGCGACGGCGTCGCCCTTGCCCGCGTTCGCGGCGAGCCGCACGCAGCCGGACCCGCGGCCAGTCGCCGATCGCACGCGAGCACCGCGGCATCGGCCTCGGGCGCGCCGTCGTCCACCAGGACGACCTCGTCGACGTGCGGAAGGACGCGGTGCACGACCGCCTCGGCACCCTCGGCGCTGTGGCACGGCACCACCGCCGCGACGCGCTCCGGGAGCGGCCGTGACGCGCCGTGCGCGGGCGGCGCGCCGCGGCGCGCGCGAGCGCCAGCGGCGCGAGCGCGAGCAGCGCGAACGCGCCCTGCGCCATCAGCGCCCGGTACGAGCCGGTCAGCTCGATCAGCACGCCCGCCAGCGGCACGGCGACGGTGGCGGCGATCGCCCTGACCGAGAAGTAGAGGCCGCTGTAGCTCCCCGCCTCGGCCTGCGGCACGAACCGCGCGAAGTACGGGAAGCCGAGCGCCGTCACGAGGCCCGCGCCGACCGCGGCGCACGCGAACGGCAGCGCGGCCGCAGCCGCCGAGCCGGCGGGAGCCGCGGCCACGAGGCCGCCGCCCAGCAGCGCCGCGCCCAGCACGAGCAGCGGGAAGACGCGCTCCGGCCGCGCTCGGCCGGCGACGACCATCGCGGCGCCGGTGAGGATGCCGAAGGCGGCGAGCATCCCGGCCGCCGCGCCGGCGCCCAGGTCGAGCACGCGGTCCGCGTAGAGCACGAAGAAGACCGGCAGCGCGACGTAGCCCGCGACCCACAGGATCTGCGCGAGCAGCACCTCGCGCGCGCCCGGGTGCCGCAGCGCCGCGCGCAGCGACGCATCGCGCGCCTTCTCCGGCGCGCGGCGCCGACCAGCGGGCCGCCGCTCCATCCGGATCAGCAGGATGGCGGTGGGCACCGCGAGCAGCGGCGCCACGACCGCGGCGACCACGAAGACGAGCGCGGCGTTGCTCCGCGATCAGCGCGCCGCCGACCGCCAGCCCGAGCAGGCCGCCGATCGAGCATCGCGAGCTCCTGGGAGCTCGTCGCCGCGGGCCGGCGGCCGTCCTCGAAGCGCTCGACCACGACCGCCCGATGCGCCGTCGCGGTGGCGTTGAGGCCGAGGTAGACGCATCCGGCGGCGAGGCCGAGCACCGGATAGGAGGTCTCGGCGCCCGCGGCGACCGCGAGCAGGCCGGCGCTCGTCACCGCGACGCCGCCGATCACGAACGGGCGTCCGCCGGCCCGAGGCCGCCGGCGCGACCGGCGGTCGCTCCACAGGCCCACGGCGAGCGGAACGGCGAAGCCGGCCGCGGCGTTCACGAGCATGACCGCGCCGATGAGCGCGGGCGAATGCGAGATCCGGTCGAGCAGGACCGGGACGTACGTGGTCGTCGCAGCGCGGGCGAGCCCGACGCCCACCTCGGCGAGGCCGAATGCGGCGAGGAACGCGAACGATGTGCGCGCCAGCCGGCTCACGCCGCGATCTTCAGAAGCCCCTGTTCCACCCGGACCGACGCGGTCGTCGTTCCGAGCACCTCCGAGTCGCAGACCATCGGCACGGGCGTCGTGAGGACCGCCTCGTGCGCCGGCGTGACGGTGACGTTGCGGCGTCGCGCGCAGCGTCCCGCGGTAGGCGGAGAGCACGAGCCGCGCGACCCGGTGGCGGCTCTCGGCCTCGAGGATGACGGCGGCGAGCCGCCCGTCCGCGACGTCGGCCAGCGGGTCGATCTTGAATCCGTACGCGAACAGCGGGAAGTTCGACAGGAACACGCCGGCGGCGTCTCCCTCGTAGGCGAGCCTGCCGTCGAGCTCCAGCTCGAGGTGCCACGGCTCGTAGCGACGCAAGCGCGCCCGCGAAGGCGCTCACGCCCTCGAGCAGGTGGCTCGAGTCCGGTGCGTCGTAGCGCATGCGCGCGGCGGCGTGCAGCCCCGCGCTCACGCCCTCGATCCCGATCAGGCTGCGCTCGGGCGTCTCGACGCGCAGCACGTCAACCGGCTTTGCTGCGGCGGTCACGGCGAACGCGCGCGGCGCGAGGCACGTCGCGCGGGCAGTCCCAGCGACCGCGCGATGTTGTTGGCGCGCCCCATCGGCACGAGCCCGATCTCGATCGGACCCGGGGCGGCATTGAGCGCGAAATGGACGCTGCCGTCGCCGCCCGCGAGGATCAGCCGACCGCCCTCGGCGGCGTCGATCGCATCGCGCAGGTCGTCCTCTCCGTCGGTGACGACCCCGCTGACATCGACCCCCGCGCCCGTCAGTTGCCGCGAGGATCGCGTCGAGCACGACCTCCGGGTCGCGCAGGCCGGACGCACGCGCGTTGACGGCAACGACCGCGCGATTTCCGACGCTGATGTGGGCCATGCGTCCAATGTAGGCCCGGTTTTCACAATTGCCAGTGACATTCGTCCAGACAAATGACGATCAGACGATCCGCTGCGTCGGTCGGTCGGCTGATGCGGCGGATCAGCGGGGCCGGTGGCCCTGAACTTCGACGATCTGCTGGAAGGTCGGCCGGTCCTGCCAGTGCATGTCCGGCATGCCGACGGCGCCCGCGGTCGTGAACGACGATCTCGTCGCAGAGCGTCGCCGTCGTCGCAGACCGCCTGCATCTCGATGTCGGCGAGCGCGTCCACGCCGTAGCGCTCCTTCGCGTTCGCGATCGCCTCGGTCAGCGCGGAGAGGAGCACCCGGCGGCATGCCCGCCGCCTCCCGCCGCCGCAGTACGGCCGCGAGAGCGGGTCGCCCACGCGCGCGCCGACGAGGCTGCGCAGGTCGGTGTGGACCTCCGACCACCAGCCGCTGCCGAAGGCGCTGCCGTCGTCGGGCGGCGGGCTGCCGAAGCTATGGACGTCGAGGATCGCGTCGAAGACGGTCTCGCCGAGCGCCGGCTCGGAACACGCCGCGCGCGATCAGCGGCCACCAGTCGTCCATCACCGCGATCGCGGGCCCGTGCTCGACGACGTTGTCGTCGTCCACGTCGCGCCGGTGTGAGCCCTCGCGAACCCAGCGGTCGAGCAGCCCGATCGCCTCGCGCGTCTCGGCGGTGTTCCCGCGTCCGGTGACGCGGCGCAGCCAGCGGTAGATCTCCCAGCCGCGCAGGTCGGTCGTCGCGCCGAGCTGCATCGCGCGCGTCAGCCCCGCCAGGTCGAGCTTGCGCCGCCCGCGGATCCCTCGGCGCATCCGGTCCTCGAGCCGCGTCATGCGGTGGATCGAGCCGTAGTTCCAGTAGTCGTCGGCCGCGCGCCAGCCCGGCGCCTGCTTGTTGTTCCAGTTGACGAGATAGCCCTGGCGCCGGATTCAGCGACCGCGGAAGCTTGGTGGACGGAGATGCGCCTCGAGCTGTAATCCGAGCTGTCGAACCCCTGCCAGTCCCACTCGCCCGTACCCCACGCCGGGAAGTCGGGATGGGTTCCCTTCGCGCGCCGCGGATACCAGCCGGACAGCGTCCAGGCGATGTCGCGATCGTCTGCGTAGAACCAGTTGAACGCGAAGTTGATGTCGCGCATCGTCCGCTGGAAGCTCCGCGCGCTGTCGATCTCGTTGAAGTTGAGTCGCTTGAACGCGATCGCCGACTCGAGCTCGTGGAAGTACGTCGAGCGCGCCTCGGCGATCGCGACCGGCTGACCCTTCACTGTCGCGCGCGCCTGGATCGGGCCGTGGACGCTGCGGTGCACGCGCAGGTGGACCTGCTGCGGCGGCGAGAGGTCCGGCGGAGGAATCAGGTCCGTGACCGCCTTCGAGGTCTCGAACTGGCGCTCGGAAACCTTGAACGGGATGCACTCGCCCTTGTACAGGTAGTGGTCGGAGTCGATCGTCGGATCCGAGCCATCCGGCTCGCAGAGCTTCTCGACGAACTGGTCCACGACGTCGGTGTTGGCCGTCGTCGCGCTCCACGCGAAGTCCTGGCCACGCCCCAGCAGCACGTAGAGGCTGATCCCGGGGAAGGTCGCACCGCGCGCGTGCAGCCCGTCGGGCCCGTGGATCTCCATCTCCATCAGGATCTGCGGCGAGTAGTAGCCAACCTGCGGGCCCATCACCGCGATCGGCGTGCCCGACTTCGACTCCCGCCCTCCGACCAGCAGGACGTTCGACGCCTCGCGCCGCTGGAGGAGACGGACGAGCGGCGCTCGCGCTCTCGCGAGGGAGCCTCACCCGAGACGATCGGGTTCGCCTCCTCGAAGGAGCCGGGGTCGATCATCGCCCGCCCGCGGCGCCTCGGCGTACCCGGATGCGGGTAGGGGAACCGCCTGTGCGCCGTGGTGGGCGCCTCCGGGTCGTCGAAGTCGCGGAAGTCCTGGTAGACGCGCTTGCCGGCGCGGCGCCCGAACCGCTCGAGGATCGCCTGGTAGGCGAGCGACACGCGCGCCTCCTCACCGCCACCCTTGCCGAAGATCCCGCCGATCAGCGACGCGATCGCGACCGTGTCGGTCGGCTTCCAGTCCTCGATCTCCTTGCCGAGCGCCGCGTACTCCACGGGCATCTTGTCCGGGTCGTTGCGCGCCTCGGCGATGAAGGTATTGATGCCGTCGACGAAATCGAGCAGGTCCTGCTTCATCTGTGCGCCCTCCGGGCCGGCCTCGGCGGCGCTCCGGTCCATCATCTGCTGCAGCTCTTCCTCGTCGTAGTCGGCGATCAGGAGCTGCGCCGCGTCCATCTCGAGGTTCGCGGGGCCGGCGAGCTCGCTCAGCGTGGCCCGGGCCGTGTGGCGCAGGACGTCCATCAGGAAGAGCCGGTCCTGCGCGGACACGTAGCCGGCGCCGAACATCGAGTCCGAGCGCGTCGCGCCGAACACCTTCGGAACGTTGTAGGCGCCGCGATAGATCTGAACGCCAGGTCGCGGCGTCGACTCGAGCTGCGTGCTGTCTGTGCCGAAGTCGGCGCTCTTGAAGTACTTGTCGAGGTCCGACGCGGTGAGACTCGGCGCCGCCTGGATCAGGTCCTCGTAGAGCGGGAGCTGGTCGACGAAGGTCGTCGGCCGCTCGCCACCGGCCTGGAACGCGGCGAACTCCGGCGCGTTGACGGTCTCGCCCTGCCCGCCGGGCAGCACGTTCCGGAACCCGCCGAAGTCGAAGCTCTCGACCGCGGTGTCCTGGGCAAATGCCGCCCCTGGCAGGACGAGCACCGCTACAGCGGCCACCGTCGCGGCGTAGGTACCCCCTCGCACGCGGCGAAAGATAGAGCCGTGGCCTGGGTCGAGTCGCAGTCGATGTCGTTCTCCGCGCGCCACGAGACGCGCCACGCCGACGCTGCCGCCGAGGTCCTCGAGCGTCTGGAGGAGTTCCGCGCGGAGATGGAGGGCGTCTTCGGGGGCACGCCGTGGGATGTCGCAGTCGTGATCCACCCGAGCCCGACCGAGCTCGCACTGGCGCACCCCTGGCTCCCGCTCGCGCGGATGTTCGCCGCACCGGCGAGCCGGCGCTACTTCGCCGGATGGTTCGCCCGCGGCGAGATCCATGTCCTCGCGCCCGACGCTCTCGCGGCCCGTGCGTCGCGCGTGCCCGGATCGCGCCAGGCGCTCGCGCGCTCGCCGCAGCACGAGTACGCCCACCTCGTGCTGGCCGAGCACAACCCCGCGCTACCGCCGCCGTTCAACATCAAGACCTTCCGCAAGTACCTCGAGCTCGCTTGGGTGTGCGAGGGAGCGGCCACCTACCTCGCTGGGCAGACGCAGCATCTCCGGCCCGCGATCGCGCGCCGGATGCGCGAGGGTAAGAAACCGTCGTTCCCTCCGTCCGCGGCCGACGCCCAGCTACTCGGCGGGACCGTGTTCAGCCTGCTGGCGACGCGCCGCCGGCCGCGAGGCGTGCGTCGAGCTGGCGAAGGTCGAGCACAGCTGGCAGGCGCGCAACGCGATCGAGCTTGCCTTCGCCCGCGACATGGACGAGGTCGAGCACGACTGGCGCATCCACCTGGACAGCTTCAGCG